>JBFJXR010000029.1:0-34247 GCA_041622995.1 Nevskiales bacterium | reverse complement strand
TCATGTCATCGAGTCAGAATAAACTAATGACTATTGAGGAATTGTCCATCCGTTCGGGTGTGACGAGTCGGAATATTCGTGCCTATCAAAGCCGTGGGTTATTGACCGCACCCCAGAGTCAGGCAGGCGCGCGTGTGAGTTTTTATGACTCTGACCACCTGGGTCGTCTTCGCCTGATAAATCGTCTTCAGGAGCGTGGATTCTCGTTGGCGGGTATCGCTGATCTTCTCGAAGCCCTTGAAGAGGGTAAGAGTCTGGAGCAGGTGCTGGGCATGGAAGCGGCAGTGGCCGAATCCGAAGATGATGAATCAGAGATCATTAGCGAATCCGAGTTACTGGCCGCTCTGCCAGACGGAATGGATGCCGAGGAGCTTATTCAACGTATGCGCGGGCTGGGTCTGATCATTCGGGACGGACAAAACTATCGAGTAAAACACCCTGCCGTACTGGCTATGGGACTGGACGCACAGATGGCCGGAATACCCTACGATGTTCTGCTGGAAGAATTTGAAAGGGTGCAACAGGATGCGCATAAAATCGCTCATCGCTTTGTTGAGCTTTACAACAATCACATCTGGTTGCCCTATATGGCTGCGGGCATGCCGAAAGAACGATTACCCATGATGATCGACACGATGAAAAGATTAAGGAAAATGGCAGTTGAAATGACTGCACCAATGATGAGCGAGGCCATCATGGATGAGATTGAGGTGGTGGCCCAGCAGAACCTTCCGTCTCCTGACAGTCTGATTAACCCGCTTAACAAAGAAGCAGAAAAATGAGTCCAAAAGAAGCATTATCAAGTAACGTTTTACGTGGGTGGCAGTGGTCAGCTTTCGCCACCTTCTTCAATGTTATGGTTTACTGGATATTGAGCCGGGGATTAAAGCATCCTTCCGTAAAGCCCGGGCTGAAAAATACGCAACGTATACGCAATGTGTCTTATGGCGCGCATGGCGCAAATTTAGTTGATATCTACAAGCCGGATTCACCGGAAGAGACACTTCCCGTCGTTATGTATATCCATGGTGGCGGTTTTGGTACCTGTTCTAAAAATTCACATCGTATAGCCGCCGAGAAATATGCCCAACTGGGCTATCTTGTTTTCAATGTGGAATACCGTCTAGCACCTGGGCATCCTTATCCGGCCGGCGCCCAGGATGTTTGCGCGGCCTACGAATGGATTGTAAATAACGCCAGCCAGTATGGAGGTGACATTAACCGACTTACTGTAGCCGGAGAATCTGCAGGTGGGAACCTGTCAGCAACCATCATGCTGGGTGCATGCTGGCAACGCTCAGAGCCATGGTTAAAGCAGGTATGGGATACAGGCGTTATGCCTAAAGGTTTTCAGGTGATTTGCGGTTACCTGCATGTTTCGGAGCCCCAGATTCGTTATGCCGGTTTGTCAAAAGCAAGATCTGCCATTGTCAGGTTCGTGCTGAAAATTGTGAATAGTTTTGCCTTTGCCTATCTGGGTAATAGTGCAGCAGAGGCTTCTAAAGATAATTTACTGGTGGATATTGTGAGATTTCTAGGACAGGCACCAGAATCTGATCGTGACATTCCACCTGTATTTGCCCCGGTCGGGGACAAAGACATTATCAAGCAGGATACTTTTGATCTGGCCGAAGCATTACGGCGTCGTGGCGTGGTAGTTGACGAGCGCAGTTATCCGGACGAACCGCATGCTTTCCAACTCATGATGTCCCAGCCACAAACACCGAACTATTGGCGTGATTGCGAAGCCTTCATGAGGACGCATGTGCTTGAGGCGAATTCAGAAGCTGCCAAAGCAGCTTGAGGCTTAGTTACAAAGCAGAAATTCAATCAGTGCTTTCTGGGCATGCAGGCGGTTTTCTGCCTCGTCCCATACAACGCTTTGCATACCATCTATGACTTCGGCAGCGACTTCCTCGCCACGATGAGCGGGCAGGCAATGCATGAACAGGGCATCTTTGTTTGCAAGGCTCATTAACGCCTGGTCCACGATGAAACCATCAAAATCGGATAAACGCTGATCCTGCTCTTCTTCATCACCCATGCTGGCCCAGACGTCCGTCACAATCAGGTCAGCCCCACTCACGGCATCGCGCGGGTCGTGCATGATAGAAACGGAATTCCCGGCCTTCTTCAGTACATCTGCATCAGGCTGGTAGCCATCCGGACAGCCGATATTCAGATGAAAACCGAATTGCATGGCTGCATAAATATAAGACTGGCACATATTATTGCCATCACCGATCCATGCAACCGTTGAGCCGGCAATGTCACCGCGTTGTTCCCACCAGGTCTGCATGTCGGCCAGCAACTGACAGGGATGGAAACGGTCGGTCAGGCCGTTGATCACGGGAACACTGGAATTCGCAGCCAGTGCTTCAAGTATGGCATGCGAATGATTACGCACCATGATGATGTCTACCATGCTCGATAAGACTTTGGCAGTATCGGCAACTGGTTCACCACGACCGATCTGTGTGTCTTTGGGCGAGAGGAACAGGGCATGACCGCCAAACTGCGCCATACCGACTTCAAACGACACACGGGTACGTGTTGATGATTTCTCGAACAACATTGCCATGGTGCGATTTTTAAGTGGCTCGTAAATTTCACCACGCTTTATCATCGCCTTAAGCTCTATGGCTCGCATAATCATGCCCCGGAGTTCATCGGGGTTTGCATCATTCAGTGTCAGGAAATGCCGAACAGTATTGCTCATGCTGCATCCTCCTTGAGAAATTCGATTATCAGTGGGCAAAGCCGCCCGATAAGCAGGTCGGCCTCAGCCTGGGTCATGGTCAAGGGCGGTAATAGCCTGATGACGTTGCCCGCAGTAACGTTAATCAGAAGACCGGCTTCCAATGCGATTGTGACCAGCTCTGCACAGGGCCGGTCCAGTTCGATTGCCATCAACAGGCCACGACCTCGAATATCACAAATGCCATCCTGATCGTCAAAAATAAGATCAAACTGATCCAGGAAATATTTCCCAAGCGCAGCGGCATGCTCACACAAGCCATCGGACTCTGCAGTTTCCAATACAGCCATAGCTGCGGCACATGCCAATGGGTTCCCGCCAAAGGTTGACCCATGGCTGCCCGGGCCAAATAACCCGGCGGCTGCGCCACTGGCAAGCAGGGCACCTACGGGCACACCGCCACCAAGGCCTTTGGCCAGACACATGGCATCGGGCGTAATTTGTTCATGCTGGAATGCAAACCACTGACCACTTCTGGCCACGCCGGATTGCACTTCATCCAGTATTAACAGCCAGTCGTTGGCATCACATATTTCACGTAATTGCTTGAGATAACCCTTGGGCGGGATATTGATGCCACCTTCGCCCTGAATCGGCTCCAACAATACGGCGCAGACCTGTTTGTCATCAGCAAGCTGCGCAACTGCGTCAGCATCGCCATAGGGTACCCGCAGGAATCTTTCAGGCAGTGGCTCGAACCCGACCTTGGCTTTTGGGTTTGCAGTGGCGGCCAATGCCGCCAATGTGCGGCCATGAAAAGCACCTTCCATCACGATGATGCTCGGGGTCGCTATACCCTTGGCATGACCATGCAGTTTGGCAAGTTTGATGGCAGCTTCGTTGGCTTCTGTGCCTGAATTACAAAGAAAGGCGCGATCCATGTCGCTTAACAGGCATAGTTTCTCAGCCAGTTTTTCCTGCTCGGGAATGCGATACAGATTGGAGCAGTGAAGATAGCAGTTGGCCTGTTCTGTAATCGCCCGGATAAGGCGCGGATGCGCATGGCCAAGTGAAGACACAGCAATTCCTGCCAGGGCATCAAGGTACTGTTTGCCTTGCGTATCCCACAGCCACACCCCTTCGCCGTGACTGAAGGTCACGTCGAGCGGGGCATAGTTGTTAAACAGGTAATTACTCATATCTATTTATGGCGTCCTAAAAAAGAAAAACCCGGCCCTGGAAGGGGCCGGGTTTCCATATTTCTCTAACGGTTGGTTAGAAGGCCAGTCCGTGAACCGACCCAACCATGCACAGTAGCATGGGGATCGACATCATCGTGTTAGCACGTGATGCAAGGAAAGCTGTGCGTTTTGCTTTGGCTTTTTCGTCATCAGTTGCAGAGACCATGCCCAGAACTTTTTTCTGGTTAGGCCAGATAATGACCCAGACGTTGAAGAGCATGAAAGTGCCCAGCCATGCGCCTACGCCAATCGTTACAACCTGAATGCCGCTTGCACCCGCAAAGCCGAGAGCAAAGGCACCTAGTAACCAGCCTTTCAGATGCAGCATGACCGCACCAGTGATCCAGGTAACCAGTGCAGACCAGCGGAACCAGACCAGTGCCAGCGGGGCTACGTATTTGGTAATGCCAGCGCCGCCAGGGCCTTCCTTGTCAGCTGCAGCTGCACCAAGTGCAGGGGCCTGAATGAAGTTAAAATAGTAAAGAATGCCAATCCAGGTAATACCAGCGATTACATGAAACCAGCGATCGATAAGGAAAAGATTGAAATCCATTATGTAGTCCTTAAAAAATAATTAAATACGGGTCAATACTCGTCGGCTGACTTATGCGCCAGCCAGCAACTTGATGGCGTATGTGAGAACCACAGACAGTACAAAACCGGCAATGATGGTGCCCTTGATGGTATCCAATGGATTCATGCTTTACTCCCCGAAAGACAACGAAAACGATATTCAGGACGGAATGCCCTGCAAATTCCGCAAAAGCATAGAACAGAGTGCCTGTTGTTTCAATATAAGCCGCCATACACAGGCGCATGGCAACTGCTAATCTAGGGGGTATGAATCCAGTCGATTTGAGTCTTTTTGCCAGCCGAATTAATGCAGTTTGCGATGAAATGGGCGCCTTGCTTCAAAGAGCAGCTTTTTCGCCCAACATCCGAGATAGGCTGGATTTCTCCTGCGCCGTCTTCGATGCCTCGGGGGCGTTATGTGCCCAGGCTGCGCATATTCCGGTGCATCTGGGCAGTATGGCCTATGCCATGCAGGGCATCGTTTCGAAGCTGAGCTGGCAGGCCGGCGATATGGTGGTGATGAACGACCCCTTTCTGGGTGGCACGCATTTGCCTGATGTGACAGTGATTACGCCTGTTTTTGTGGGCGAAATTCTGTCCGGTTTTGTGGCTAATCGCGCACACCATGCAGATATTGGTGCTGAGTCTCCAGGTTCAATGCCGATCTCAACCTGTCTTGAAGAAGAAGGCATGATATTGCCGCCAACCTTTTTGGTACGGGCGGGTGAGGAACAGGCAGATGTCATGAATGACATGCTGCGCCAGACAACCAATCCGGTCACGATGCGAGGAGATTTTGCGGCGCAGATCAGCGCTAACCAGCTTGGTGAGGCTCGTTTGCATAAGCTGATGGAAATCGATGGCCTGCGGGTTTTTGACGAAAAGCTTATCGCATTGAATGCCTATGCTGAACGTCTTGCAGGTGAATCGCTGGATAAAATTCCAGACGGGCGTTATTCATTTGAAGATGTCATGGATGATGATGGACTTGGTAATAAGGACATACTCATTAAGCTGAGTCTTACGGTCGAACAGGGCAAGGTTGATCTGGATTTTTCCGGCACAGCTCGACAGGTCCCCGGAAATATCAACTGTCCACTCTCTGTAACGGCAGCGGCCGTGTATTACGTATTTCGCTGTTTGATGCCGACACATACGCCCGCCTGCGCAGGCAGTTTCAGGGCCTTGAATATCACTGCGCCCGAGGGCTGCCTGTTAAATGCCCAACGGCCAGCGGCAGTCGCTGCCGGCAATGTGGAAACCAGTACAAGAATTGTCGATGTTGTGCTGGGGGCACTGAGTGAGGCCCTACCTGACCGGATTCCTGCCGCCAGCCACGGCAGTATGAACAATATCGCTATGGGAGCCCGTGGCGAGCAAGGCTGGGATTATTACGAAACCATTGGCGGCGGCATGGGCGGTGGCTCAGGTGCAGATGGTCTGAGTGCTGTGCAAACGCATATGACCAATACGTTGAATACGCCGATTGAAGTGCTTGAGCGACAGTTTCCTCTGCGGATAAATCATTACGGCATACGTAAAGGCTCGGGAGGCGGAGGGCAGCATCGGGGTGGTGATGGCACTGTGCGTGAGTATCAGTTTCTGGCAACGGCCCAGGCGACACTCCTGACCGAGCGGCGTACTCAGTCACCGTGGGGGCTGATGGGAGCGGAAGGTGGCGGTGCGGGGCGAAATACACTTAATGGAGATTTGCTCCCGTGCAAGGTTGAATTGAAATTATCAGCCGGAGATTGTCTGCGAATTGAAACGCCCGGCGGTGGGGGATGGGGCAGGCAATCTAATAAGTAAGGTATAATATTCGATTGAATATGCGCCCAATCCAGTTATCAAGAGGTTTATATGGACGCCACTGAAAGCATTAAACAAACTGTAGAGAATAATCCGGTTGTGATCTTCATGAAAGGCACGCCAGATTTCCCGCAATGCGGATTCTCTGCTCGTACCAGCGAGGCACTGAAAGCCTGCGGTCAGAACTTCGCCTTCGTGAATATCTACGAAAACGAAGAGGTTTACCGCGCATTGCCTGGTTATTCCAACTGGCCGACTTTCCCCCAGGTCTTTATCAAGGGTGAATTGATTGGCGGTTGTGATATCACCATGGATTTATACGAGCAGGGTGAATTGAAGAAAATGATAGATGAGGCAGTTGGGGAACAGGCTGCCTAGATTTGATATCGAATATATTATTAAGAACGCCCGCTTATGCGGGCGTTCTTGTTTCTGGTCTCTTTCACTCGTGACTGCCCCGATCCCGGAAATTTGCTAATGTCTCCACATGTGTGAATTACTCGGCATGAGTGCCAATGTCCCCACCGATATCGTATTCAGCATTACCGGGCTGATAGAGCGGGGCGGGCGCACGGGGCCGCATCGCGACGGCTGGGGAATTGCCTTCTATGAAGGCAAAGGCTGCCGTTTGTTTCGTGACCCGGCCCCGAGTACCGATTCAGCAGTTGCCGGTTTTGTTAAAAGTTATCCGATCAAAAGTAAAACCGTGATCAGTCATGTCCGCCGCGCCAATCGCGGCAAGATATGCCTGGAAAACACGCATCCCTTTGTACGTGAGCTTTGGGGGCGTATGTGGTGCTTTGCCCATAACGGACAGCTCAAGGGGATAAAGAAGCGTGGTCTGAAATACTTTCAGCCTGTAGGAACTACCGATAGTGAGCATGCATTCTGTTGGCTACTTGACCGATTGCGTGAACAGTTTCCAGAGCCACCCGCCAGTCAGAAAATTCTTCACAGCTATATCGCTGAATTGGGTTGGGAGCTGGATTGCCTGGGTGTCGCCAATTTTCTGCTCAGTGATTCACGATCACTTTATGCCCATTGCAGTACCAGAATGTGCTGGATTACGCGTCGTGCGCCATTTGGTGAAGCGAAGTTGATTGATACGGACATGGAAGTAAATTTTGCATCCGAAACGACATCGAAGGATGTGGTGACGGTAGTGGCTACTCAGCCCTTAACTGATAACGAAGAATGGACGCCGATGGTGAAGGGCGAATTGCGTTTATTCCAGAAGGGTGAAAGTCGGCGGATTAGGTAACTATGTCATCCTGAGCGTAGCTGAGTGGGTGACGATTAAGTATTAATCTCGTCCCGCCCATAGAACTTCACACCAATTTCAATCTTGTCTCGATCGTTAAGCGTGCGCCAGCGGTTGGTGTCGCGCAGCGAGTACACGCAACCACAATATTCCTGCTGGTAATAACCATCACGCTTGGAAATTTCCAGCATGCGATTGGCACCACCCTGTTTCCGCCAGTTATAGGTCCAGTAGCTCAGTCCTTCATAACGGCCGGCGGCCCTCTCGCCAGAACCATTGATCTGGTTCATGTCTTTCCAGCGCGAGATGCCTAGCGAACTCGTGTAGACATTGAAGCCGTGTTCATGGGCGTATAGAGCCGTACGTTCAAAGCGCATATCGAAGCACTCAGTACAGCGTTTGCCCTTTTCGGGTTCCCATTCCATACCCCTGGTGCGCTCGAACCAGTTATCAGTATCGTAATCGGCATCGATAAAGGGCACACCGAGCAATTCAGCCTGCCTGATGTTGTCCTGCTTGCGGATTTCATATTCTTTTGCTGGATGAATATTGGGATTGTAGAAAAATATTGTTAGTTCGATACCCGATGCCACCATGGCTTCAATCACTTCACCCGAACAAGGCGCACAACAGGAGTGCAAGAGCACCTTTTTCTCGCCCTGTGGTGGTGCCAGGTCGTTGGGGCGTTCGAAGTTTTCAAGACTTAAAGGATTGGTCACGGCTAAATTCTTCAATTTACGTCAGTCGTCTGAACTAATGATGACATTTGGCATGGTTATTGTACCTTAAGGCTCTCCAGCCAGCAGTTTACAAGTGCTAAACTAGCCGACTGTAACGAACGAGAAGATCGCTGTCCCGTGACAAAACCGGGGCAGAGATAAGAGTAATCACTGAGAATTAGGAGTAAAGCATGGGATACAAACACATTCGGATACCGGAAGCCGGTGAGAAGATAACAATCCAAGACGGCAAACTGGTGGTCCCGGATAATCCCATTCTTGGCTTCGTGGAAGGTGACGGCATTGGACCGGATATTACCAATGCCTGCCTGCGTGTTTGGGACGCTGCAGTAGAAAAAGCCTATAGTGGCAAGCGGAAGATTAACTGGGCAGAGTTGTTTCTCGGTGAAAAGGCAGCCGGCATCTACGATGGCAACTATTTCCCGGATGAAACGCTTGAAGCGATTAAAGATCTGGTCGTTGCGATTAAGGGACCATTGACCACGCCGGTAGGTGGTGGGTTTCGTTCACTGAATGTCGCCTTGCGCCAGGATCTGGATCTGTACTCATGTGTCCGTCCTGTACGTCACTACGCCGGTGTGCCATCACCCGTGCGTGAACCCGGCAAGGTTGACGTTGTGATATTCCGTGAGAATACCGAAGACGTCTATGCTGGTCTTGAGTGGGCATCAGGCACTGAAGAGAACATCAAGCTGGCGAAATTCCTGCGTGAAGAGATGAAAGTCGAATTCTTCGAAGATGCAGGTCTGGGAATAAAGCCCATTTCACCTTTTGGTTCCAAACGTTTGATTCGTAAGGCTATTCAGTATGCAGTAGATAACGGTCGCGAGAGTGTGACTCTCGTGCATAAAGGCAACATCATGAAGTTCACGGAAGGGGCCTTCCGTAACTGGGGCTATGAAGTGGCCCGTGAAGAATTTGGTGATGTGACCATTACTGAAGACGAACTATGGAATGATTACGCCGGCAAGCAGCCTGAAGGCAAGATTGTCATCAAGGATCGTATTGCCGACATCATCTTCCAGCTTATGTTGCTACGCCCTGATGAATTCGACGTGCTCGCCACCATGAATCTGAACGGTGACTACCTGTCTGATGCCATTGCGGCTGAAGTGGGTGGTGTGGGTATCGCACCTGGCGCCAACATTGCTGACCACATTGCTGTGTTTGAAGCCACGCACGGTACGGCACCGAAGTATTCCAACCAGAACAAGGTTAACCCCGGTTCACTGTTGTTCTCGGGTGTAATGATGCTCGAGTACATTGGCTGGCAGGAAGCAGCTGATTTGATTACGCATAGCTATCCTGAAGTCATTAAAGACAAGATCGTGACTTATGACTTTGCCCGTCAGATTGATGATGCAACAGAAGTGGGTACCAGCCAGTTTGCTGATGCACTGATTCAGCAAATTCAGGGCGGCATCGATCTGGAAGCCAAGCGTGCACAGCGTCAGGCCCAGCTGGCGAAAGAGCGCAAGCAGCGTGAAATTCGTCGTCTGCTGGAACCTATGGAAGAAATGATTGCTTCGGGCCGCACTCCGCACACTGTCGGCGAAATCATGACTCGTTCACTGATTACCGTGCCTAACGACACCACAGTTGAAGACGCCATGCATGAAATGCGTAAGAACGACATTTCCTGCATTGTGGCCGAAGCCGATGATCAGGGGCAGTGGGGCATCATGACCCGTCGCGATATCGTGACCAAAATCGTTCGAGGCAATAAGTCGCCGACCGATGTCACCGTTGGTGAAATAGCCAGTCGTCCGGTAGTCGCTGTTGCGCCGGGTACCAGCCTGCATGATGCTGCCGATGTCTTGTCTGACAAGAACATCAGTCGTCTGTTAATCGAACAGGATGGGGCAATGATAGGGATTGTTACGGAAACCGATATTTTCCAGACGATCGAAGAGTTCGGCTGGCAACCCGAATAGAAACCATTCAAAACTATTGCGCGTGCGCCTGAAAGTGCTCGGCGGTGCTCGGAATCCTCATGTACTACATGTACATTCCGGTTCCTGCGCTCCGGCGTTCACTCTCAGCCACCCGCTCATGACGTTTTGCCCTGGCTTCTAAGTCTCTTTAACATTGTGCTTACCGACATAATTCACCGGCATGTTTGAGATTTTCTTTATCGACCTCTGGCGACATGGATGTCGCCAGAGAGCCCCCATGGATGGGTTTACGGCGTATCGAAAAAAGGGAAATGGGCCCTCGGCTAGTCAAAGTTAGAAATGAACATCGGTCTAATACTCATTGGTGATGAACTCTTGTCTGGCAAGCGTCAGGACAAGCATTTTCCATGGGTAGTTGAAGCACTTACCAAGCGTGGTCTTGAGTTGAGTTGGTGCCAGATCATTGGTGACGATGAAGTTGGGCTTGTTGAGCTACTCAGTCGAACCATGCCGTCAGATGATCTGGTGTTTTCCTGTGGTGGTATAGGCGCTACGCCTGATGATCGAACTCGACAAGCCGCGTCTAAAGCAGCCGGTTTGCCAATGGTGCGACATCCTGAGGCTGTGGCTATCATGGAAGAACGGTTCGGTGAGAGTTTGTACCCGAATCGCATTCTGATGTCTGAGATTGCGGAAGGAGCAGGATTGATTCCTAACCCGGTGAGTCAGGTGCCCGGGTTCAGTATTGCTCATCACCATTTTGTACCGGGCTTTCCAAAGATGGCCTGGCCCATGATCGAATGGGTACTGGATACGCATTACGCCCATCTGTTTCCCACAGAATTTAATGTCGAGTACGGCATGAAGGTGCATAAGCTGGCTGAAAGCGAGCTGTTGGATTTGATGAATGCCGTACTGGCTGCTCACGATGGTTTAAAATTGTCCAGTTTACCGGACAGTGAAACCGGTCTGTTTGTTGAGTTGAGTGTTCGCGGTCTGCCTGGGATTGCCGCGCCAGCTTATCGCCAGTTATACGCCGGGCTCAAAGAAAGAAATTACGAATTAACGGACATACGTTGTCCAGAAGCTGATATTAAGGAATGGCATGAGTGAAGTAGCACGGGTTGCACTGGTCACCGGTGGTAATCGTGGAATAGGTCTGGAAATTTGCCGCGGACTGGCGAAAGCTGGTTATCGCGTAGTGATGACAGGTCGCGATGAGGCGAACCTTCGTCATGCCAGGGTTGATCTTGCCGCTGAGGGCTTGAAGGTCGATACCATCATGCTGGATGTGACAGATTCCAATATGACCGAGATCAAGCATGGTGAAAATATTGATGGTAATTTCATCGGCGACTGGATCAAACGTAAATATGGTCGTTGCGATGTCCTGGTGAATAATGCGGGTGTAGTGCCGGATGGCAGTGTGCAGGACGCACCTAAAGGCATGTTGGAAACTGATCGCTCTTCCTATGAACTGGGCTTCGAAACACATTTCTATGGCCCAATGGCCATCATTCGTGGCGTATTGCCAATGATGCAGGATCAGAAATACGGTCGTATCGTGAATGTCTCGACTGGCATGGCACGATTGAGCAGCATCGAAGCAGGCTGGCCAGCTTATCGTTCATCAAAAGTTGCAATGAATGCACTGACGGCCATTCTGGGTAAAGAGCTTGAAGAGACGAATATCCTTATCAATGCAGCTTCTCCAGGCTGGGTGAAGACGCGCATGGGTGGTCCCGATGCCGAGCTTTCCGTAGAAGAGGGTGCCGATACCATTCTCTGGCTTGCCACACTGGAAGATGGCGGCCCGAATGGCAGATTCTTCGCAAATCGCGAAGTGACTGACTGGTAGAGAAGGCGGAATTCCCATCAAGGGTTAATTCTTCTATGCTTAGTGCTTCACACTCCTATGGAGAGGAAGCGCAATGAATACCAATAAATCATGCTGGCTAGGCGCAGCCATTCTAGTACTGTTTACTTCTGCAGCAATAGCGGACTCTGATACTGATCAGGTTTATGTCGTACCTGGCGATATTGCCTGGGAAGTCGCCTCCCAGAGTGGATTTACCTTTAAGATCCAGTACGGCATGTGTTTCGATGATCGAGATGATGCCAAATGTGTTGGCAATGATGGCTATAGTCGCGAGCCGCATGATGGTTACAAGAATCAGCTTGGACTGGCTCGCTACAATGCCGGCAGCATGATTGTAGAACGTTTTGCGACATACAACCGTAACCCCCGATCCTATGTCTTCGAAGTCTTCGGAGGCAAAGAGCTCGGTGATGGTTGGGAAATCAAGGACGTAGAGCTGTTGGGTAATTACATTGTTGAGGAAATGGAATTCCGTACAGATGGGCCGGATGAAGACGCCATGTTCAAGCTTCGAATTCATGAAAGCCGAAAAGAGCAGAATTCTGCATCTATTAAAAGTATGACGTTGCTTGGACCTCCTGCAGCTGATTGGCGGGATGCTTTCCGGACAGGTGAGGATTAGCTCAATTATGTCATTTCGACTGTAGTCGCAAATCGACGGAATGGAGAAATCTAAACGATGATATTTATCCAATCGCTCATTCCATTCACTCCGTCGAAATGACATTGTTGTGATTGCTGCATTTCAAGCCAACCCCTTTTCACATACGGCTATGTAGTTAGGTATGGAAACTGCCATAATGAAAGAATAACTATTTTCCCGGATAGACCATGAACGCAGCAGTACCCCAAGACACATCTTCAAAAAAGATCACTACAGGTGAAGATTATATTGCCAGCCTGAAAGGACGCGGATTAACTGTCTGGCTGTTTGGCGAAGAAGTGGATGAACCGGTTGATCATCCCATGATCCGTCCATCGATAAATGCTGTTGCCAAAACCTATGATCTGGCCGTTTCCAATCCTGATCTTGCCTCAGTAATTTCGCCCTTTACCGGCGAGCGCATAAGCCGTTTTCTGCATGTCTGCACAGATGTTGATGATCTGGTGTTACAAAACAAGATGCAGCGTCGCCTCGGCCAGCTAACCGGCACCTGCTTTCAGCGCTGTGTGGGTATGGATGCCTTCAATTCCCTGTATTCCGTCACATTCGAGATGGATGAGGCACACGGCACGTCGTATCACGAGCGCATGAAAGCCTTCTTGACCGAGATGCATCGCTACAACTACGTGATTGGCGGTGCCATGACCGACGTGAAGGGTGATCGTGGCAAGGCACCGCATGAGCAGTCTGATCCCGACATGTTTGTGCATGTCAGCAAACGTACCGACGAGGGTGTCTACATCAGTGGTGCCAAGGCGCATCAGACCGGCTGTGTGAACTCGCACTGGATGATCGTTATGCCCACCATGCGTCTGGGTCCAAAGGATAAGGATTTCGCCATTATTGGTGGGGTGCCTGTGGACGCAGAAGGCATTACCTATATTTACGGGCGCCAGTCATGTGACAGCCGCAGCATGGAAGAAGGTGACATGGATGTAGGCAATGCTGAATACAGTGGACAGGAGGCCATGGTCATCTTCAAGGACGTATTCATTCCCAATGAGCATATCTTCATGGATGGTGAAACCGGGTTTGCCGCCATGCTGGTGCAGCGCTTCACCACCTATCATCGACGCAGCTATGTCTGTAAATCTGGGGTAGGGGATGTCTTGATCGGCGCGGCTGCACAGGTGGCTGAGATGAACGGCGTGGATGGCGCCAGCCATGTGAAAGACAAGCTGGTGGAAATGACCCACCTGAATGAAACCATATACGGCACCGGTATCGCAGCCAGTTACCAGGGACATGCAACCAAGTCCGGCGCCTATATTTGTGACGACATGCTTGCCAATGTCTGCAAACACCATGTCACCAAGATGCCCTATGAAATTGGACGAATTGCACAGGACCTGGCGGGGGGGCTGATGGTGACCATGCCCTCCGAGCAGGAGCTTAATCATCCGGAAATTGGCAAGCTGATTCACAAATATCTGAAAGGCCGGGACGATTTCAGCACCGAAGAGCGACTGCGCGTGCTGCGATTGATTGAAAACATGACCCTGGGACGCAACGCCGTCGGCTACTTAACCGAGTCTATGCACGGCGCCGGCTCACCTCAGGCTCAGCGTATTGAAATCGGGCGTACGATGCAGTTGGAGTATAAAAAACGTTTGGCGAAGGTGCTGGCAGGCGTTAATGTTGACGGCAGTCCCGATGATGTCGTTGAAGAACTGGGTAGCTACTTTAGCCGAGTATTTTCACTTCCAGCTAAGGAATAACTGGCGCTCTCGTGTCTGGACTGGGAAAATAGCGCCCCTGTTTCATAGCAATATCAGCCAGTCATGACAGTAATCAAGCAAGACGACCTAATTCAGTCCATCGCCGATGGCTTCCAGTACATCAGTTACTACCATCCGCTCGACTACATCAAGGCTCTGGGCGAGGCCTATGAGAAGGAAGAAAGCCCGGCAGCCAAGGATGCCATTGCCCAGATTTTGACGAATTCCCGTATGTGTGCTGAAGGCCAGCGCCCGATTTGCCAGGACACTGGCATTGCACTGGTGTTCATCAAAGTCGGGATGGATGTGCAGTGGGATGCGACCATGTCCGTTCAGGAAATGATTAATGAAGGTGTGCGTCAGGCCTATACCAATCCGGATAACGTATTGCGTGCTTCGGTATTGGCTGACCCTGCCGGTAAACGTACTAATACCAAGGACAATACGCCTGCCGTTGTGCACTACGAGATCGTGCCGGGCGACAAGGTTGAAGTGATCGTGGCGGCCAAGGGCGGTGGTTCGGAAGCCAAGAGCAAGTTTGCGATGCTGAATCCTTCTGATTCTTTAGTCGACTGGGTGATCAAGACGGTCCCAACGATGGGCGCTGGCTGGTGTCCGCCGGGCATGTTGGGTATTGGTATTGGTGGTACGCCTGAAAAGGCGATGCTGCTGGCCAAAGAATCGATCATGGCGCCGATCGATATTCACGAAGTTCGTGAACATGGTCCAAGGAACAGGATTGAAGAACTGCGTATTGAAATCATGGACAAGGTCAATGCACTCGGCATAGGTGCGCAGGGTCTGGGTGGCCTGACTACAGTGCTGGATGTGAAGATTCTCGATTATCCGACACATGCGGCCAACCTGCCTATTGCCATGATTCCGAACTGTGCAGCGACACGCCATGCCCATTTCTGGCTGGATGGCTCAGGGCCAGCAAAGCTGACACCTCCCAAGCTGGAAGACTGGCCGGATGTGACCTGGCAGGCCGATGCGGCCACGGCGACACGGGTGAATCTGGATACGTTGACGCCAGAAGAAGTCGCCACCTGGACGCCGGGTCAGAAGCTGTTGCTGAATGGCAAGATGTTAACTGGTCGTGATGCGGCCCATAAGCGTATCAAGGATATGCTTGATAACGGCGAAGCATTGCCTGTCGATTTCAAGAATCGTGTGATTTACTACGTGGGGCCAGTTGATCCGGTCGGCGCTGAAGTAGTGGGCCCTGCAGGCCCGACAACGGCTACACGGATGGATAAGTTCACCGAGATGATGCTGGCCGAAACCGGGTTGATTTCGATGGTAGGTAAGGCGGAACGTGGTCCGGTCGCGATCGAGGCGATAAAGAAACATAAGTCGGCGTATCTGATGGCAGTAGGGGGTTCTGCATATCTGGTATCCAAGGCAATCAAGGAATCCAAAGTGGTTGGGTTTGAAGATCTTGGCATGGAAGCCATTTATGAATTCACTGTTGAGGATATGCCTGTCACCGTTGCTGTGGATTCCAATGGTGAATCGGTGCACCAGACAGGACCTGCCATCTGGAAGGGCAAGATTGCCGGTATTCCTGTCGTAGCTGCTTAGCGCTTCGTCATTTCGACGAAGTGTATGTAATGAACGATTGGAAAAATTCCCATCATTGAGATTTCTTAACTACGTTCCTGCATCGCTCGAATGAAGTGAATCCGATCGAGTTTTGCTCTTAAGATGTTCTATGAGTGCTTTGAGGAAATAGTATGACCATCGATCTGATCCTGCTCATCACCTATGTGTTGCTTGCGCTGGTATTTTCTTTTCTCTGTTCAATTGCAGAAGCGGTATTGCTGAGCATTACTCCCTCATTTATTGCTGGGCTGCAGGACAGGAATCCCAAACAGGCTGCATTGATTCGCAAACTGAAGCAGGAGAATGTTGATCGTTCACTGGCGGCAATTCTCACATTGAACACTGTTGCTCATACGGTTGGAGCCATTGGCTCTGGCTCCAAGGCGACTGCTGTATTTGGCAGCGCATGGTTCGGGGTGTTCTCTGCAGTAATGACTTTGATGATCCTGTTCCTGTCAGAGATTATTCCCAAGACACTGGGCGCGGTTTACTGGCGCAGACTTGCGGGCATGACGGCTCACTTTGTGAATCTGCTTATTTCCCTGCTTTATCCAATGATTCTGGTTACAGAAAAGCTCACGCAGTTCGTCTCCGGAGGCAAAAAGGTACATGCCTTCAACCGGGAAGAATTTGTTGCCATGGCAGGTGTAGGTAAAAAGGCCGGTCATATTAATGAGCGGGAGTCGCAGATCATCAAAAATCTTTTTCGTTTTGAATCATTGACGGTGCAGGACATTATGACGCCTCGTACCGTCATTGTGGGCTTTGCAGAAGACACAAGCGTGGCAGAGGTGCTTGAATCCGAGGCGATTACGCCTTTTTCACGCTTGCCGGTTTATGCCGATAGCATCGATCACATTACCGGCTTCGTGATGAAAAACGATTTGCTGCTGTTAGCAGCTAAAGGTGAGGAGGGCGTCAGACTCAGTTCTCTGAAGCGTGAACTTTCATCGGTGAGTGCAGAACAGCCTTTGTCTGAATTGTTGGAAACGCTTCTTAACCAGCGCCAGCAAATAGCACTTGTTTCTGGCGAGTTCGGCGGTACCCGGGGGCTGGTGACGATGGAAGATGTGGTGGAAACGCTACTCGGCGCAGAAATTGTTGACGAGTTGGATCAGGTCGAGGATATGCAACTCTGGGCCAGGGAGCAGTGGACGAAACGTGCAAAAGCTCAGGGGCTGGAGTTAAAAGATATTGATGGGGTACAGGAACCATGAGTAAGAATGCATTAATTACCGGCGGCAATAGTGGCATCGGTGCGGAGATGACCAAGGCACTGGTCGCCAAGGGCTATCGTGTGGTCATAGCTTCCCGTGATGTCGCCAAATCGAATCAGCTAATTGATGCCATCAAGGCTGGTAATACTGCCGCCGAAGTTGAAGCCATGCCGCTGGACCTGGGCGATTTTGATGATGTTGATCGCTTTGCAGATGAATTGCTGGCCAGAATGCCGGTGATCGATGTATTCATGATGAATTCGGGTTTATATGCACAGAACATGAGAACACTGTCGAATGGCTTTGAAGCCATGATTGGCATCATGCACTTTGGTCATTTCAGGTTAACGCAGAAAATATTGCCAGCAATAGAGGCTGCAGAGCAAGGCCGTATTGTGGTGACCAGTTCAGTAGGGCACAACGGTGGCAAAATCAACGAGGCCAGTTTTAAGGATATCTCCAAACACTGGCATCCTTTCAGTGGCTATGCTCAAGCCAAGCTTGCCAATCTACTCTTTACAAGGGAACTGGCGAAGCGATTGAAGGGCACGAAGGTCACCGTCAACGCCTTTCATCCCGGTGCGGTGACTACCGGTATCTGGGCAGAAATGCCAGGCTGGCATCAGCAAATTATTGGTCTGTTTCTGATTGATGCTGATAAGGGTGCTGATACAGCTGTGTGGTTGGCCACCTCTCCGGAGGTAGCACAATATTCTGGTGAATATTTCGTTCGCAGAAAAATAAAAGCAGGTTCAAGAACCAGCCGGGATGCACAGCTAGCCTCACGACTATGGGAAGTAACCGAGCAACAGATGTAGCGTACACATTGCAAGCTTAGGTGATTTCTCCTATGTTCAATACAGGCAAGGCTACAGGAGAGCACCATGCGCCAGCGACCAATAGGGATATGCAGTATCTGTGGAAACTACGCTTTCCATGTCGATGAGGTAGAAGGGCGCTGCCAGGCGCACCATCAGGGTGATGCATGCAATGGCATTGTTAGGGATGCACGTGATGAGGCGCTTTGGCAGGCCTGTCCGGCCTGTCGTGACAAGGGTGATGATCAATCTGTTGATTGCCCACAGTGTGCTGGTAAGGAATGGTTGTATGTGCCGTGATCGTTAGCTCGTGTTTATCCCAAAAATTTAATTCATAAATGATTCTGATCAGGGGGCTGCTAGACAGGGCAGTACTACTGTTGGCAGTGGTTGCCGGTGGTTGTGTGCCTAGCTTTGTGAATCAGTATCTGCAGCGAGTGGGTGGACGGCTTGATCAGGTCACGCTTGATCTGGCACCTTTTCAGAAAATTGCGGATCGATACCATGACGGTAGTATGGATGCGCTGATTCAACATCATTTATCCAGTTCTGATCCTACATTTCATGCTGAAGGAAGAGCCATTCAGGCTATGGTGGATTCCGCAGCCAGCCTGCAGCAGATGCTGGCTGCTCTTAATACAGATATTGCACATCAATTGGGATATCTCGTCACACATCATGACACCATGATTTTGAATTCGACGTTCCGCCATTTTGAACCGGCATTCACTTTTACGCCGGATGCTTTACTGGTTGCTGCAAGCACCGGCGCACTGGTCTGGTTATTGTTCATCTCATTCTGGATGCTGCTTTCACGTATGGGATCCAAGGTTTTGATGTCATCCGTCGTGAGCAAATAATGACGGACTGGTATATCTATATTGTTCGAACCCGATTGAATACCTACTACACCGGCATTGCAACAGACGTAAACCGCAGACTTGCAGAACATGAGGCCGGAGGGCGTGAGGGGGCCAAGTACTTGCGTTCAAAAGGACCATTGGAAGTCGTGTATAAACGAAAGATTGGTGGTCGCGACCTTGCCTCAAAAGTGGAGTACAGGATCAAGCAATTAGCCAGGGAAAAAAAGGTTCAGCTTGTCGATAAGAAGCTATCAGCGGCAAAATTACTCAAGTATCTTAATATATCCATTGATACAGGAGCCTGAAATGGTCTCGGAAAAACTCATACGCCTGGCATTGCGAATAAGTGTCCCGTTCAATTTTCTGGCGGCATATGCCGTAGCCGTACCCACTTCTTTCATGGGCAGATTAATGGGCTTGTCTGATCATTCGGATGTGTTGAATGCCAGTTTGCTTTCATTCCTGATCGCATCCTTTGGTGTTGTTTATGGCTGGCTGTCTCTGCAGAAGAAGATTGACCGGCCATTAGTGTGCTTTTCCGGCGTAGTGAAAACAGGCGTGTTCATTATTGCGTTTCTGGTATGGGTTCAGGGGAATGCTTCCGGGATGACTGTATTATTTACCGTCGGTGATTTAATGTTTGCGGCGGTGTTTTTTGGATGGTTGCTTTCCACCAAAGCGAAAAATTAACGCCAGGGTTTTCAGGAGACGGGTGTGAGTTTGCGCCGTCCTTCCATTGCTGCGAGGAAGCTTCCCGCGACCACCAGTGTGGTACCGATAAAGAAATACTTATCGAGATTCTCATCCCAGATCAGCCAACCCCATAGCGCTGAGAATACGACGGCACTGTATATGAGAGAACCGATCTGTGCCGCCGGTGCCAGTCCATAGGCTTTAGTGAGGCACAGTTGGCCAAAAGTGGCGAACATGCCTGCGAATCCCATGGCGATAGTGGCTTTAACGGGGGGTGTTTCCCACGCCCAAAGCAAGGGAACCGAAGAGAAAATCACACTGAATAAAGTAAAAAAGAAAACTATTCTTGTAGCGGGTTCAGTGTTAGCCATGCGACGAATACTGATCATGGCACAGGCTGCAAATATCCCGGATATCATGCCTACCAGTGTCGCAGTCGTTAAAAATGCAACAGTAGGATGCAATATGAACATGATGCCAATGAAGCCAATTCCCACTGCCGGGTAGGTCCATATGCTGAAGTCTTCTTTTAGCCAGTAATAGGCAATCACCGGAGCAAATACTGGTGCGCTGTAATTCAGTAATACTGCATTCGCCAGTGGCATGTGATGAATGGCATAGAAAAAACAGTACATGGCAGTCAAGCCAAATACTGCACGCAGCATGTGTCCTCTAAAGCGTGTGGTCTTGAGAGAGGGGAGTCGTACTTTCAAGAGCCAGGGCAACAGGGTCAATAGACCAAACAGGTTGCGAAGAAACACCACCATTTCAGTGGATAAATCTGGCGAGGCACTTTTAATCAGTGCGCCCATGGTGGCGAAGCATGCACCGCCGGCTATTGCGAACAGGGCACCTTGTTGGATATTGGATGCCATTAAAAGGATAAACCCTTATTGTCTTTTTTAGACTCCAGATTTCCTAACTCACCGAATTCCATTAAGTCTCTACAGGTGTATCTGGATCATTTCCCCAATCTGACCAGGCACCCGGGTAACCTTTTAAGTTTTGGTATCCAAGTTGTTTAAGTACTACATATGTATGCGATGAACGGTGATGGGTCTGACAATAAGCGATGACCTCCTTGTCTTTGCTCACTCCGATGGATTCGAACATGGAAGTCAGCTCGACCTCAGGTCGCAAGAGTGGAGGTCGGGCCGGGTCCATCGCATCGGTCCAGTTGAAGTTCACCGCGCCTGGAATATGCCCGCCTTTTGCAGCCCGAACATCGGCACCTGAAAATTCATCAGCTGTGCGGCAGTCCAGTAATATAATGCTGTCTTCACCGAGTTTTGACTGTATATAGTCTTTATCAGCAATGTTATTACCTCGGGTGCCTGCCTGATAACGGGTATGCACCGGGAGGTCAGAGCCTGATACTGTGCCATGGCCTTCTGTTATCCATGCCTGCAGGCCTCCATCCAATAATGAATTTTTGGTATGTCCGATGGCATCGAGTGTATAGATAAGTCGTCCCGCCTTGCCACCACCGTCTCTGTCATAGGCAACGACATGATGCCCGGTTGTCAGCCCGATTGACGAGAATACGAGACTGAGCTGGTCGGCATCTGGTAGCAGCCCCATGACGGGTGGGTGCGCGGAAACAAAGGCAGCATAGTCAAGTTGCACGGCACCTTCGATATGGCCAGCAGTAAATTCATTTTCAGCACTGACATCAATAATCAGAATTGCCGGATCATTCACTATCGAGCTGAGTTCGGCGGCACTGATAACGGCTGATAGTTCAAGTGACATATCTGTGTCTCCTGTGGCTAACGTTGATTCAGGCGGCGATTGCATTTATCTGCCCGCTTAAAAGCCTGAACAAAGCCATTCAAGGTAATATTCGGGCTATCAAATGCGCCATCCACCGGCGCGAATCGCAATCGCAGGCGAAAGCTGAGCATTTGAGAGAGGTTATTCACAATCCGGCGAGCCCGTTCCGGTCCGAATCCGAGCAGAATACTGTGCTCTCCAATTTCCCGGTTGATGGCCTGAAAGGGCAGGGTCTCGGTCCATAAGCCAAGGTTGTTTTTATAGGCATGGAATTTTGTCGGGGCTTTCTCAAGCCCTGCCTCACTCTGGATGAGTATGCGAGGGTTTTCCCATGTACCACCAACACTCATCGATGTGAAATAGAACACCTGTGCCAGTCTGCCGACAAATACGGTGGGGGAGACCGCCCAGCATTTTCCGGATTCAATATGCTTGTCGTACTTGCCTATGAAGTCCCATGAACGAGCCCGTGATGGAGGGCGTTGTTCCTCACCGCGCGCCCATTTGGCTTCAGGCGAGTTTTGATCAACAACACCGCCCGTGATTTCTACGCACAGTGCGTCATTATCGTTGTCGACATCATCACAGCTGTTGGCTAAAGCCAACTGGGAAAACAGCATGAGCCCCGCAATTATTGCCAGTCTTATGCGCTTAGACAGTTTAAACGGCTGCCTGACTACTATGAGTAATGACACACCGTTTCCTGTCTTAGCTGCCAGCAGGTGTCTGGCCAGCCAGATACATCCAGGTTTCTATGACGGTGTCCGGATTCAGGGAAACACTTTCAATTCCTTCATCCAGCAGCCACTGCGCCAGATCCGGATGGTCAGATGGGCCCTGACCACAGATACCGATGTACTTGTTGGCTTTGCGGCAAGCCTGAATGGCCATATGCAGCATGGCTTTGACCGCAGGGTCGCGCTCATCGAACAGATGGGCGATCAGACCTGAGTCACGATCAAGACCAAGCGATAGCTGTGTCATGTCATTGGAGCCAATCGAAAAGCCATCGAAGAATTCGAGGAACTGATCAGCAAGTACGGCATTGGAGGGTAGCTCGCACATCATGATGAGTTCCAGCCCATCCTTGCCACGCTCGAGACCGTTCTCGGCCAATAGCTGCGTGACTTTTTCTGCCTCACCCAGAGTACGGACGAAAGGAATCATGATCTTGACGTTGGTAAGGCCCATATCATTGCGAACATATCGCAGGGCTTCGCATTCCATCTCAAAGCAGGGGCGGAAAGATTCGGAAATATAACGGGATGCACCACGGAAACCTATCATTGGATTTTCTTCATGTGGCTCGTAGGCGCGGCCACCAATCAGGTTGGCATATTCATTCGACTTGAAGTCTGACATGCGCACAATGACGGGTTCTGGTGAAAATGCTGCAGCAATCGTGGAGATGCCTTCCGCAAGCCGTTTGACGAAGTAGTCGCGCGGACTGGCGTAGCCTGCAATGTGATGTCTGATGGTCTTCTGTATATCCGCAGGCTGTTGGTCGAGTTCCAGTAACGCCATGGGATGAATGCCGATCATGCGATTAATGATGAATTCCAGGCGGGCTAAACCTACACCTTTATGCGGTAGACCAGCAAAGTCGAATGCACGGTCCGGGTTGCCGACGTTCATCATGATCTTCAGCGGCACTTCAGGCATGTCGCTGAGCTCGATTTCATCAATCTTGAATTCGATATTGCCCTTGTAGATAAATCCGGCATCACCTTCGGCACAGGACACGGTCACATCCTGACCATCTTCCAGGCTGGATGTGGCATCGCCACATCCCACAACAGCCGGGATTCCCAGCTCACGGGCAATGATGGCAGCATGGCAGGTACGGCCACCGCGGTTGGTGACGATGGCGCTGGCACGCTTCATGACCGGTTCCCAGTCAGGATCAGTCATATCAGTGACCAGTACATCGCCTTCCTGTACCTTGTTCATCTGTGAGATGTCATCCAGGATGCGAACAGGCCCCGCACCGATCTTTTGACCAATAGCCCGGCCTTCAGTCAGTATCGTACTGGTACCATTGAGTTTGTATCTTTGCAGGGTGTTTGCAGAAGAGCGGGATTTAACCGTTTCCGGACGAGCTTGCAGAATGTACAGCTTGCCATCCACACCGTCTTTACCCCACTCGATATCCATCGGGCGGCCATAATGCTTTTCAATCGTAACCGCCTGGCGGGCGAGTGATTCAGTATCTTCATCTGTCAGGCTGAAGAGGCCACGATTTTCTTCAGGCACCTCTATGAATTCAACGGTCTTGCCGATGGTCTTGTCGGCTGTGTAGACCATTTGGGTAGCCTTGGCACCGACATTTCGTCGTAGTACCGCCGGACGGTTGGCCTCAAGGTTTGGCTTGTAGACGTAAAATTCATCGGGATTTACGGCACCCTGCACAACGCCCTCACCGAGTCCATAGGCAGAGGTGATGAACACGACATCTTTAAAACCGGATTCAGTGTCGATGGTGAACATCACGCCGGATGAGCCTTTGTCAGATCGCACCATGCGCTGTATACCGGCAGACAGGGCAACCAGGCTATGTTCAAAACCCTGATGAACACGGTAGGAAATGGCGCGGTCGTTAAACAGGGATGCAAACACGTCCTTGATGGCAGCCATGACATTATCAAGGCCATCAACGTTTAGAAATGTTTCCTGCTGGCCCGCGAACGAGGCATCCGGTAAATCTTCAGCCGTGGCGGAGGAGCGCACAGCAACAGATATCTCGGCACCGGATTCATTCACAAGTTGTTGATAGGCTTCATTGATTTCAGCCTCCAGACCATCGGGGAAGGGAGCATTCACCACCCATTCACGAATTTGCGCACCGGTTTTCGCCAGTGCGTCAACGTCGTCGACATCCAGGGCATCCAGTGCAGCATTGATTCGATCTGCCAGATTTTCGTGCTTGAGGAATTCCCGGTAGGCATCTGCTGTTGTTGCAAATCCATTAGGCACCGAAACGCCGGCGCCAGCCAGATTGCTGATCATCTCACCGAGGGATGCATTTTTGCCGCCGACTTTTTCGACGTCGTCCATGCCCAATTCACTAAACCAAATTACGTTTTTGCTGTTCACTCTCGTCCCCTGTGCCTGTGGGTTGATACACTGTACGTTAACATTTAAAACAGGCTTGAAGCATGTCGCTCAACGAAAAGCGTACGGTGTTCTATTTGTCCGACCGTACAGGTATTACGGCTGAAAATCTTGGTCACTCTCTCCTGACACAGTTTGACCTGTCCGAGTTCAAGCAGATGACGTTACCGTTCATCAACTCGACCGACAAGGCACAAGCCACTGTCGAATATATCAATATGGCCGCCAAGGAGAGCGGGAAGCGACCTATTATATTTAGCACGACAGTGAATGACGAGATTAGGGGAGTGCTCAGAACCTCTAACTCATTGTTTCTAGACCTTTTTGATACCTATATTGGTCAGATTGAGGCTGAGTTACAGCAGAAGTCCGCGCATGTGGAGGGTAAGGCACATGGCGTTGTGGATAGCGCTGCCTACAGTGAACGCATAGACGCCATGCACTACGCTCTTGAACATGACGATGGCAGCAGCATTCGTGAATTCGATAAAGCTGATATCATTCTTATCGCGCCATCACGTTGTGGCAAGACGCCAACCTGTATCTATATGGCAATGCAACATGGTTTATTTGCAGCCAATTATCCTTTGACTGAAGAAGATCTGGAAAATCACCGGCTGCCCAAGGTATTGCAGTCACAGAAAGAAAAGCTTTATGGACTGGTGAGTGACCCTGAACGTTTACATCAGGTGCGTACCGAGCGCCGGCCAGGCAGTAAATATGCTTCCCTTGCACAAGTGAATTATGAAATCAGGCAAGCAGAACAACTTTTCAGGAGCAATGGCATTCCAAGCATGGATTCCACTAATCATTCTATTGAGGAAATTGCCACTGTGATCATGCAGGACAAGCGCCTGAGAAAACAGAGTTTCTAGAGTAAGAAAAAGTGCGATTTGGCATGTCAAAACATTTCATGACCCGATTACTTAGACGACCCCAGGGTTACATCAAATTTTGAAGCTTTCAGGTTGCGTATCAGGTATGGAATCGCCCGTGCCGGATTCTTCATGTGCTGAATAACATCAGGCACCTTTGGCGTTTGTTATTTTCGTGGTGTGACGCGTTTTCATATCGTGAAGTGTGATGAAGGTCACATTACTGAATAGTATTCTTTAATATTATTCAGGCTGATACTGTATGCACAAACAAAGGGAGTGCATTCATGAAAAAAGCCTTAATAATTTTCATTTCCATAATGATCGGCCAGTCAGCATTTGCCGATGAGGTCAATGTTCAGGAAGTGCTTGATTGTTCTGCGGCCAACGGACCTGAGAAGACATTTTCCCAGATGGCTGATTTCAAGACTTATCATTCCGACGGTTCAAGTCGTGATATGAGTGTCAAAATCAGGGGAGCCCGGGTTAAAGATGCACTGAACCTTAACTTGTATGTTGAGAACCCTGCCTCACTCACGGGAACCGCAATTCTGTTTAAGGAACGTGAGGGTCAGGATATTGTTCGGATATTCCTGCCCAGTATCAGACGTTCACAGAATGTCACAGGTAGCATGGCGGCGACCAAAATGTTGGCTACCGATTTCAGCTATCTGGATATCAAGCAACTCTATGGGGCATTTGTTGACGGTGCTGCGACCTATAAATCAAAGGCAAAATTTGTTGAACGACCGGCCCATGAAATTGAGATTGTTCCCACCGCAGAAGAAGCTTCGCCGTATACAGATTTACTCGCTTTTATAGATGCCGAGACCTGTGTGGTTCTCGGTGTTCATTTCCGGGTAGAAGACAAGCAAGTGCTTAAAAAACTCGAGGCAGATCCTTCCAGTAATTTGGAAATAGAAGGGCGGCATCTTATGAGCAAGTACACGATGCATGATTTAATGAGCACGACCAAGACGGAAGTAACACTGGGGGAAATTGTATTCGACAAAAGTATTCCCAATGCTGCATTTCATCCACAGTTGTTTTCAGGGGCCAGGTAAGCACTGCGGAAACCATCATGGACTGGCGCTACTGGTTACTCGTACTGCTGTTGACGGTTTTGTCAGGCCTGCTTCTGGTCGATTCTGATGGAGATGTTCGACTGAAGTTTGATGCATCAATCGAAGCGTTAATTGATTCAGGCGCTAACGAATCCAAACAGACCAACGAAATATTCGTACTATTCCGGAGCGCCCAAGCATGGGACGCAGGGCATATTCTGGATTTGGCCCAGCTTCTGCAATCACTCAAGTCAATTCAGGGCGTCACAGGTTTAGAGTCGCCTGTGACAGCAAGACTGCCCTTTGTTTCAGGTTTTGATATTGATATTGCCTCACTTGATGAGCGAATTAAAAAATCGCCTGAAGAGGCAGATACCTGGATTCAAAGGACTTTTGAGGAGCCTCTCGTAGCGGGTCGATTAATCAGTAATGACAGTCTGGACATTGGCGCGAGGATACGCGTAAACCGTGGCACACAGGCGCAATTGGAGGGTCTTGTTGATTTAATTCTTGAGGAAATTAATGCCTATGACATTGCTCAGCAGAATATAGAAACCATCATCACTGGTGCACCGATTGTTTCAAGGGAAATAAGCGATCTGATGTTGGACGACCTGATCAGAATGTTGTTGATTTCCCTGTTGATTGTTCCTGTAGTGCTCGCATTCGCTTTTACTCATATATTCGCTGTGATTCTTCCTCTGATGACAATCGCGATCGCACTCATTTGGTCATCGGCAGGTATGGTCGTTATGGGCATTCCACTGAATCTGGTCACTGCCATGATTCCGCCTCTGGTCATTGCCCTGAGTCTCGCATACACAATGCATGCGTTTTATGCAGAAATGCATAGGGGAAGTTCATCTACCTTGTGGTCATTCCTGGGCCCGTTTCTGGCTACCGGTGCAACAACTATTGCCGGTTTTTTAGCCTTGTACCTGCAGTCTGTGCCAGCTATCAAGCAATTCAGTCTCGCAGGCGCATTCGCGGTATTTTGCTCGGTGTCAGCGATCATAGTGATACTTTGTCTGGGCAGCCGCAATATGCTTTCTGCCATAAAACCCAGGCCATGGCTGGAATCAGTATTCACGCCTATGACCGAGGCGACTGTTCAAGTGGTTTCAAAATTAAGGTCAAAGATTATCTGGATTGCCAGTGCGGCTTTGGTCGTAGGATTGCTGTTTGCCATGTTAATAGTTCCTGGTGGCAGTTATATCAGTGACCTGCCTCATGATCATCAGGTGAGAAAGAACTTCGATGTATTTGCTGAATCAATGGGGGGTGGTAATGGATTTAAACTCATCATCGAGGGAGGCGCCGAAGATTCTATTTTATTGCCAAGTGTACTTCGTGCAGCTGATGACTTGCAGACATGGCTGAATCAGCAGCCTGAAATTGGTCAAACCACGTCTCTGGTGGATTATGTCAAACGCCTGAATCAGGTTTTTAATTCTGGAACATCAGAGTCCTACACTATCCCGGACGATATATTTCTTATCAAGCAATTGCTCATCATTGCTGCGTCTTCTGAAGCTGAGCGTTTTACCAACTTCTCCAATTCAATCCTCGTCATTCAGATTCAGACACCGCTTGATGAAACGGCAGAACTGGCAGTTTTGATTAATAAAATCGAAGAGCGTTTGAGTGATCTCCCCCAAGGTTTAACTGCGCGCCTGGAAGGTGATGCAATTACATTAACGACGACAATTGAGAAATTGACCACAGGGCAGGTGCAATCCCTCGGGCTGGCGTTACTCGTTATATATCTCATGATTTCCTTGTTGTTCGCATCATTCCGGATGGGCTTCAGGGCCATGTTGCCGAATTTATTACCTATTGCAGCTTTCTATGGATTGATTGGTATAACGGGAATTCAGCTGAGTCCCACAATGGCACTGGTGTCGTGCATCGTTATTGGTATCGCTGTTGATGACACCATGTTTTACCTCATGCGTTTTAATCGTGCTGCACGCGTAACTGCTAATGAAGAATGGGGCGCAGAGCTGGCATTGAGGCAATTAATCCAGCCTGTAAGTTTAACGACGCTGGTTTTGTGTCTCTGTCTGCTAACGTTAACGACCAGCCAGTTTACTAGTCAGGCATTGTTTGGACTTCTTGCAGCCACCACGTTGGTATTCGCTTGGGTTTGCGACATGTATGTGACGCCGGCAATTGGTGCCAGAAGCTCGATTGTGACTTTGTGGGAAGTGCTGAATCTTGATCTGGGTAGCAAGCCACAGGAAACCATTCCATTAATGAAGGGAATGACGACCCGACAGGCACGCATATTTGCACTCCTTGCTCGTATAGAAACATTTTATGCCGGAGAATCTTTTATCACGGAATCTGAAACGACTCAGGATATGTACGTGATACTGGACGGTGAGGCACGCGTGTGGGTTGAAAGAAAGGGTCAGGAAATAGAGCTGGGCAAATTCTCACGTGGGACAATTCTGGGTGAGCAGTCGGCATTCGTGAAATACAGAACTGCAAATGCCACAGCTATTACTGATTTACAGGTACTGGTGTTTGATCCGGCAAAGCTTGAGGGCATTAGTCGAAAATATGCACGAATCGCAGCAATCGTCTATCGAAACCTGAATCATATTCAGGCCATCAGACTGGAAAATACCACCTTGGCCCTTGAAGTAGAGCGAACTGAAAATAGGGCAGCGATGCTTGATAGCAGCTCTGTTTAAAAGCAGGTACTAGGTCACCAGGTCAGGTGCATTTCTACCTGCCATGTTCTCGAGATTTAATAAACTGCGCGCAGTAGCTGCCAAATCCGATAATGCCGCTTCGGGCGCCATAGTGATATTTTCCCGCTCAAATCGTTCCAGATAGAGTCGCAGTGTTGCCCCCTGTGTGCCTGTACCGGATAGGCGTACAACTATCCTGGCGGCATCACCCATTACAATGCGTATTCCCTGCTGATGGCTGACTGAATTATCTACCGGGTCAAGGTAACTGAACTCGTCAGCAACAGTTACATTGTGGCCACATAAGGTGGTATTTACGAGTTTTGGAAGGGTTTCCTGTAATCCCACGATGAGTTTATTTGCAACATCGGCGTCCAGCTCTTCGAAATCATGACGCTGGTAATAATGCCGCCCAAAGTGATTCCAGTGCGCCTGCATGATTTCAGATACCGGCTTTCTTTCCAGGGCGAGCAGATTCAGCCAGGCCAACACTGCCCAAAGACCATCTTTTTCACGTGCATGATCTGATGAAGTGCCAAAACTCTCCTCGCCACAAATGCCTATACGACCGTCTTCAAGTAAATTACAGAAAAACCTCCATCCAGTTGGGGTTTCGAAGCACGGGATACTCAACTCGGCAGCGACAGCGTCAACTGCCCGCGACGTTGGCATGGAACGCGCAACACCGGGTAGCCCATCGCTGTAACCCGGGAAACGGTGAGCGTTTGCTGAAATTACCGCCAGACTGTCCCCCGGAGATACGAAAATGCCACGTCCAAGAATCATGTTCCTGTCACCATCACCATCTGAGGCGGCGCCGAAGTCTGGCACATTACCGGACGCATCCTCTGGCATCATTATGTTGACCAGTTCCTTGGCATATACCAGATTGGGATCCGGGTGGCCGCCTCCAAAGTCCTCCTGAGGCAGGCAGTTCATAAGGCTGGATTCATCAGCGCCTAATAACTCCCTGAAAATCTGTTTTGCATATGGGCCAGTGATTGCATGCATTGCGTCAAACCGAAATTTGAAGTTTCCAGCAAGCATGTTACGTATTGCAGTAAAGTCGAAAAGCCTCTGCATCAGTAATGCATAACTTTCTACAGGGTCAATTACTTCGACTTCCATTTCGGTGCCTGCAAGCTTACAGATGCCGATATGATCAATATTTATATCGTCCAGTTCTTCCAGTTCATATTTTTCCAGTGATCGTGTGCAGGCAAATATGGCTTCAGTTAACTGTTCTGATGCTTGACCACCATTGGATACATTGAATTTGATTCCGAAGTCACCTTTTGGGCCAGCAGGATTATGGCTTGCGGTCAGAATAAAACCGCCAGCTGCGTTATATTCCCGAATCAGATGGGATGCGGCTGGGGTCGAAAGGTAACCATGCTTCCCGACAACAATTTTTTTGACTGATTTTGCTGCAGCCATTTTCACAATGGTTTGAATAGCTTTGTTATTGTAGAACCGTCCATCTCCCCCGATGATCAGGGTGGAGTCTTTCAGACCCGGGTAACACTGGAATACGGCTTCTATAAAAGATTCCAGATAATGCGGCTGTTGAAAAACAGTGACTTTTTTTCTTAATCCGGCTGTGCCGGGCCGTTGATCCTGAAATGCTGTGAGAGTGCGATACATAAGATTGGATTATTTAAATGCGGCTATTGCGAATATGGATTATTACAGAATGTGTTTACGTACGCTTGTTTTAGCATGGTTCATCACAATTTATATACGTAATGATCATGAGGTATAGTCGGACTATGTCTCAAGTTACAAGTAAAGCAGTATATGAAAAGCCCGGGCTGAATGGTCTGATGGCCTTATATGAACAAAACTATTTGCGGTTAACCCGACTTATTCCTGAATGGCCAATTCCATTTGAGAAGGCAGTATCCAGAACGCAGGCTGACAGAACGCTGCATCTTTTTGTGTTGGAGCGAACTAAATATACTACCTCTATTCGATTGACCTACTTATTTGAAGATGAGGGTGATACGCAGGCCGATCCCGATATGGAATTACGTCTGTTTCATGATGCATCACTGGCTGAAGTGCTGGCCTGTGAAATACATCCACGACGCCTGAGTTTTGGTGACTTTAACTACACGAAGAATTCCGCTTTCGATGCACGTTGGGCGAGAAATCTTTTTTTGTATAAATGGCTCGATTATTTATTGACTCATGGTCATGGGTTCGCTGCAGCTCAAAGACCAAGACTTATTTCATAAGCTCCCTTTTATTGAATAACTGCAGGCCCTGAATGGGCTTACCTATGCTGAAATACATCCTGACGTTCACACTGTTGCTGCTAATAATGACAGCTGCGTTCCTTGGATTCTTTAAATCTGAAGACAGTGCTGTGGATAATGCTTTTTATCCATTTTCGCAGTCAGATGATTTAACGATAGCAGGCATGGTTTCATCGTTGTGGGTAGGAGATGAATTCAGGCATGAAATACCTGGTCAATTTGAGTCTACGCAATCAACAGTCTATCTGGCCGCAAGAAGGCGTGGTCGCAAGCTAGCGGACCAATGGTCAGCCGAGGGTAAAACGCTGGATTCATTGCGATCTGCCATATCACTTTTAAAGGCAAAGATTGCAGATCAACGCAAAATTGCTGCCGTGGATACGCTTGAACTTGTTTTTGCCTATGACTTTGAGAAAGTGAATAGTCGGAAAAGGCACTGGTCAGCCAATATTCATCGGGGTGTTCGGGGAATTGAGTTCCGCTATCAGGATGTAGCGGAAAAATACGGCCCGACTTATATGCTGGCGACAAACAGGTCACCCACAAAACTCAGGCAGATGTTTCAAACCAGATACAAAATCAGAAAAGACGCCGAAAAGGACAAAGTTGAGATCCAGACATTTGCAGCTGATCAGTGGTTAATTAATCTGCGAGCTTTACCTGATGGTCAACCTGACGCAGTGAAGCTTGAGCGAGGTAATATCTTTGTTCCGATAGAGGCGGTGACGGAAGAAAACACTCAAGAAACAGCCCGGTTAGCGAAGGACTGGCTTGCAAATAACCTACATCCCGATGGGCGCATGACTTATAAGTTCTGGCCCAGTCCGAATCAGGAATCAACCGGCAATAATATGATTCGCCAATGGATGGCAACTGTTGCACTGGTAAGGGCTGCACAGCATTTTAAGGATGAAAAACTCCTTAACAGAGCAGCGGCAAATATCGACTACAACCTCAGTCAGTTTTATAGAACAGACAAGGAATTGGGTCTCATATACTGGAATAGCAAAGTTAAACTCGGTGCAGTAGCACTGGCGGCACTCGCTCTGGCCGAGCACCCCTGGCGTTCGCGCTGGCAGGAAGAGGAACTGGCACTACAACGTACTATTCAATATCTGTGGAAGCCTGACGGTGCGTTCCTTACGTTTTATAAGCCCGCCTTCAGGAATGATGTACAGAATTTTTATCCGGGTGAAGCGCTGCTTTACTGGGCAACACTTTATGAGGGTACGGGCGACGAAAAATTGCTCGAACAGATCATGTCCTCGTTCAGGTATTACCGGAAATGGCACCTTGATCCTGCCAATCGTAATCCAGCCTTCATACCCTGGCATACGCAGGCTTATTATAAGGTCTGGAAACTGACAGCTAATGAAGAACTGAAGCACTTCATTTTTCAAATGAATGACTGGCTGGTTGATGAGATGCAGCAGTGGGAGGGTGAAGTGCGATACAGGGATGCATTAGGGCGTTTTTATAATGCCAAACGGCCCTATGGTCCTCCCCATGTATCTTCGACAGGTGTATATCTTGAAGGTCTCATAGACGCTTATTTATTAGCCAGCACCACTAAAGATGAAAATCGTGAGCTGGTATATAAAACGGCCATTCAACGTGGGATCAGAAGCGTAATGCAGCTTCAGTTTGTAGATGATACAGATATGTACTACGTGCCTTTAGCCCAGCGGGATCGTGTGCGGGGAGGTATGAGAACAACGCTTTATAACAACGAAATACGTTGCGACAACGTGCAGCACAATCTTATGGCGATGTTGAAAATATTAGCTGGTTTTAAGACAGGTGATTATTTATATCAGCCTACGCATTAGCCTTGATCCGGATGCCATGCATCCAGTCCGGCATCAAGGTAGTAAACATCAAAACCCTGTTTCGCCATGATGAAGGCAGCTACTGAACTGTCATTACCATTTGAGCAGGCCACAATATAGGTTTTTTCCTGGTCAAGCCCGGCCAGACGGGTTCGAATCAACGGGAAGGGTATGCGGGTGCCGCCTTCGATTGGGGATTTGTTTGCAACAGGTGGCATCCTGACGTCTATCCAGGCGGCGCCCTGCTCGATTTCTTTCTCTGCCTCTGCCGGCTTCAGTTTTCTTGCAAGCGGGTTTTTCAGCAGTTTAATAAAATCATCTTTGTGTAGACGCATGAGCTTGCCGCCCGTTCTCATCAGCACGGTAGCATTACGCGGATTGCCTGAAATTAAGGCGTCTTCTCCGAAACAGGAGCCAGGCCCAAAAGCCGCAAGACTGACATTTTTGCCTACAGTGTCTGATTCCCTGACCACGTCGACAACTCCACTGGCAATGACATAAAAATATTCGTTATCAGTCGAGCCCTGCTTAATAATTATCTCGCCAGGTGACATTTCGACTTCTTCCATTTTGAAGAAAACACTCTGTAGATTTTGTGGCGGAACGAGATGAAAGCCCCTGGATTGTAAAAACCCGGTCATCCAGTCTTCACTGCCAATTTCGGGTTGTCTGGGCTTTATGGCGGGTCTCGGGGAAGGCGCTGGCTTTGATACAGGCACAGGCTCTGGAGCCGGTTTCAGCTCAAGTTGTGGTTCCGGCTCAGGTTCCGGCTCAGGTTCCGGCTCAGGTTTTGGCTCAGGTTTTGGCTCAGGTTCCGGCTCAGGTTCCGGCACAGGTTCCGGCTCAGGTTCCGGCTCAGGTTCCGGCACAGGTTCCGGCACAGGTTCCGGCACAGGTTCCGGCACAGGTTCCGGCACAGGTTCCGGCACAGGTTCCGGCACAGGTTCCGGCACAGGTTCTGGCT
>JBFJXR010000028.1:0-34647 GCA_041622995.1 Nevskiales bacterium | reverse complement strand
GTGCACCATCGACTACACTGACGGCGACGGGGACTTCTTGCAGGGTTTGCTGGGTTTTCTGGGCGGTGACAACGATTTCTTCCAGCACGCGAGGCCTTGCCCGGTTCGGTGACCGGATTGAGGGGGATGCTGAAGTTGAGTTGGCAGTGTCGCCGGCATTGCTGGCTTGATTGTCAGGGATAGAAGTTTCTTCCGGTGGCAGTGACCCATCACCCAGGAGAAAATCGAGTTCATCCGCCACGACTGCCCAGCTGACACAGCACAGCAGTGTTGCTATCAACAGCTGTTTATTAAGCATTTCCCATTTCCCCTGATCCTGCCCTGATATAAGCATGCCTTGGTCAGGCGTTGATGACCAGCGGTCTATTGCTATTGCTTTCATTTCGTAAAGTGACCCAAAGCGCTACTATGTGCGCCATTCACAAACTCAGGAATTCAAGATGTCACATGATGTTAGTACAGAAATCGAGCTGGATGCTCCCATTGCCAAAGTTTGGGCCATCCTTGAAGACGTTGAGAAATACGGAGACTGGAACGGCATTTTCAAATTTACCAGGGCGAACCTTAAAGTGGGTGGCCGCGCCATCCTCTGGGCCAAGGTTGGTGCGCCTTTTCAGGTGCCGCTGCCAGTCAAATTCCAGGTTGTGGATGAGGAGAAGGAGCTGCGTTGGGCTGGGGGATTTGGCCCGGTTGTGCACGGCAGTCACTTTCTTAAGCTTGAGTCACTACCGAATGATCGCACTCGTTTGACTCATGGTGAAACTTTCAGCGGTGTGGTGATTGATGCCAGCTGGAAGGCGATTGGTAAAGGCTTGCCCGGTGCGTATAAAGCCTTTAATAAGAAGCTGGCCCAGAAATTAGCTAACGGCTAGTTATTTCCAAACAGGTGTTTTTCACGGTACTGGCTGGGACTGCAGCCATTTTGCCTTTTGAATGCCTGCCCGAAGGCGGTGTCTGACGTATAGCCGACTTGCTCGGCTATGCGGCACACCGGCTGACGGGAATGACAGAGTTGCCAGCTGGCCAGCCTCATTCGGTGGCGGGTGAGATAGGTGAGCGGGGGTTCGCCGAGTACATCGCTGAAGCGGTTGGCAAAACCCGAACGAGACATATGGGCGAGGTTAGCCAGCATGGTGACGGTCCAGTTTTTCTCCGGCTTGCTGTGCATGGCGGACAGGGCTGTCGACAGGGCCGGATCGCGTAATGCCAATAGCCAGTTACCCGAGCCTTCAGGAATACTTTCGACATAGCTGCGCAGGCATTCAATAAAAAGTATATCCACGAGACGATTCAGGATAGCCTGCTGTGCAGGTCTTTTTTGTGCCTGTTCATCGGCCAGGAACATGAGGCCGATATTCAGCCATGCGGGCGGACGGTTGCTGATGCTTTGCAAGTGTAAGAGAGCGGGCAGGGCGTCAATCAGGGGTCGCGCCATATCCATGTTGAAGCGGAAATGTCCGCTGATCATTCTTGAAGACCGACCTGAACCGCCCAGTTCGAGTGTTTCAGAGGGGTGCGTTTTTTGCTGTGCCAGCAGGTCGATCGCCTGAGGGGTTTCCCGATGACTATCACTTACACGATGTGCCATGCCATTCGGAATGATCACAATATCTCCAGGCGTGAGGGACTGCGGCGCCTGGCCTTTCATCTCTAACAGGCCATGGCCCGAGATGAGTATGTGAAAGCAGGCCTGATCCTGATTGTCGACTTGTATCAGCCAGGGAGCGCCCATTCGCATTTCTATGAACTCCGCGCCGTGCAGACTAATATCATCCAGGAGTAGGCTTAGGGTATCCATATTGGTGTTATGACGGTGTCTCGTGGCGTTTTAATAGATAAATGGCGCAATGATATAGAATATTAGAGTATAACGCCTTCACAATGATCCTGTTTAGGTTAAAAATGCTTGTCTAATGTGTCATTGAGCAATGTCGAGGTAAGAAATGACTACGGCGACGATGTCTTCGGAATGGTTGGACGGAAAGCGGTATCTGTGGTTGATGAGTCCCTTGCTACCCGTGCTGGGTCTGATCAGTTTCGGGTTTTATTTTCTGACTGAATGGAGTATCTGGCTATGGATGGCGCCGATCCTCATCTATGGCGTGATTCCATTATTGGACTGGCTGATTGGCACTGACCAGACCAATCCGCCCGAGTCCGCTGTGGCCCAGCTCGAAAATGACAAGTATTACCGGGTCATTGTGTATGCCTATATTCCTTCGCAATACATCATGACTTTGCTGGGCGCCTGGCTGGTGGCTAGTTACGATTTGACTGTATTCGACATCGTGGGCGTGATTTTCGGTGTTGGTGCAATTAACGGCATTGCCATAAACACAGCACATGAACTCGGGCATAAAAAGGAGAGTTTTGATCGCTGGATGGCCAGACTGACGCTGGCGCCTGTGGCCTATGGGCATTTCTTTGTCGAGCACAATAAAGGACATCACAAGAATGTCGCCACGCCAGATGATCCGGCAAGTTCCAAGATGGGTGAAAGTTTCTGGCGATTCCTGCCGCGTACGATGGTGGGCAGTGTTCGCTCGGCCTGGGGCATTGAAGCGACAAGACTACAGCGGTTGAATAAATCAGTCTGGAGTATGGATAATGAAATCCTGCAATCCTGGGCAATGACGGTCATTCTGTTTGCCATGATTACAGCATGGCTGGGTGTGGTTGTTCTGCCATTTTTGCTATTGCAGGCGCTCTATGGAGCGTCATTGCTGGAAGTGATTAACTACATTGAACACTATGGCCTCCTGCGTCAGAAAGAGCCAAATGGGCGATTTGTTCGCTGTGCGCCCGAGCATTCCTGGAACAGTAATCACATTGTGACAAACCTGTTTCTCTATCAGTTGCAACGGCATTCTGATCACCATGCCAATCCGACACGACGTTTTCAGGCGTTGCGACATTTTGACGACAGTCCGCAATTACCTTCAGGGTATGCCTCCATGCTGATTCCTGCCTATATTCCATTCCTGTGGTTCCGGCAGATGGATCCATTGGTGGTGAAGCATTACAAGGGCGACTTGAGCAAGGCGAATATTTACCCCCCGGCGAGAGAGAAGTTGCTTGCCCGTTGGGCAGACGCTGTGCTTGATGATGGCAGCCCTGCTCATTTCCCTGAGGAAAATATTGTTACAGAATCTTCTCCCGTCAATGTGGCCGGTGGAACACGCTTTGGCTGTACGGACTGCGGATATGTTTATGACGAGGCGGTAGGCTGTGAGCACGAAGGATTCCCCCCAGGTACTAAATGGGCAGCCATTCCGGATGACTGGCCCTGTCCTGATTGTGCTGTTCGCGAGAAAATAGACTTCAAGCCGGTTTAACAAAGCGGTTAAAAAGAAGTCATCAAAAACCCCGCTTTTCGCGGGGTTTTTTGTGTCTGAAATTAATTGCTTGGTTGGGGCGGGTTGTAAGCTGTAGAGTGCGTGTTCAAGTTTATACACAACATGGAGATGTTCATGCCAGTCTGGTGTCGATTTTCAGACCCGCTACGGTCTGTGTTTAGGCCGATTCGTGAAGTGTCAATCTGGATTACATTTTTATGAGTACCCCGAGCCTATTAGCGGCAATGACTGAAGGCGGTAATATCCGCTCAGTTGGCACGATTACTATTATTGTTTTAGGTCGTGGACGTGGCGCATTGATAACCCCAAGCATGGATTTCATCGGAATTCGAAAATGGACTGAATCACGCACGGCGACGGGAATCGAATATCGGGATCTGAATCTGTTTCTGGATCGTTTTGATTTATGCGTCGCGCGCTCCGGATCTGCGTTGGCAACCAAGGGTCATACCTCAAGTCTGATAGGATTAGCAAAAGAAATGAAAAGCGCGGGTCTGGAATTGTCTGACTGGACATTTCCAAAAGATGTCTGGGACGAAATTATGCCAAAGCGCGTAGTTATCAAACGAAACAATGTGGACGAAGAGGGCGAAGACGATAAGTCATAACGCCTGAACAATTGGAATATTGGCGGGGGAGCCATGCAGAAGAAACTGGGTTCAGCAGATGCATTTTTTTTACAGATCGAGGGCGAGAACGCGCCCATGCATATCGGTCTGCTTAATCGCTTTAAACTGCCGAAAGGCAAAGGTCTGGAGTTTATTCAGGGTATTGTAGACACCGCTCGCAATACGCCAGTCAATCAGGCGCCATTTAATCTGAAGCTGGCCAAGACCAGTCTGGGTAAATGGAATGCTGCCTGGGAAACAGCCGACGAAATAGATATCGATTATCACGTTCGTCATTCAGCCTTGCCACAGCCTGGCGGTGAACGTGAATTGGCGGTGTTAATTTCGCGCCTGCATAGCATTCCACTGGATAAGTCCCGTCCGTTATGGGAGATGCACATTATTGAAGGTTTTGCGGACGGCACCTTCGCACTTTATGCCAAGATGCATCATGCCTTGATCGACGGTGTTGCTGGCTCCCGAATGTTGCAGAAGTCCATGTCGGAGTCACCCAAGGCTAAATTTGTTGCCTTCTGGGGGTTGCCGGAAGAGAAGAAAACAAGAAAGGAACGAGAGAAAGAAAACCCGATGCTGGCTGCATTCAAGCAGGGTGCGGAACAGGCAAAGGCAGCTGTAGGCGTAGGCAAGTCGCTACGTACCCTGTTGAAAGGGCACAGAAACAAGGACCTGCCAGGGCTGGTTCCGCCGTATGCAGCACCGGATTCAGTGTTGAATCTGCCAATCGGGCCCCAGCGCCGGGTCAGCACCCAGATATTCAAGTTCGATCGTATTCGTAAGCTGGCCGATAAAGCAGATGCCACCGTCAACGATATTGTGATGGCCATTTGCAGTGGAGCCTTGCGACGTTATCTACAGGAAATAGATGCCTTGCCCGATAAGCCACTCATTGCACAGGTGCCGGTCTCGGTGCGTGCCAAGGACGACCCGGGCGAGGGCAATGCCATCAGTTTTATTCAGGCGAACCTGGGAACGAACGAGCCTGATGCATTGGGGCAATTAGCCGCGGTCAAGCAGTCCATGTCGGATGGCAAGACTTTTCTGGGACGCATGTCGAAAACCGAGCTGGCTAATTACTCGGCGCTGGTCATGGCACCGTTCGCCATCGGACAGGTGGCAGGCATTGGTAACCGCAGACGCAAGCCGATGTTCAATGTCACTATTTCTAATGTGCCGGGGCCCAAGAAGACTTTGTATATGGGCGGAGCGAAATTGCTGAGCTCGCAGCCAGTGTCATTGATCTTTCAGGGGCAGGCGCTGAATATCACAATCTTCACCTATGACGATATGCTGAATATTGTGTACACCGCTTGTCGCAATTCTCTGCCGCATGTGCAGAAACTTGTAGGTTATGCAGAGGAAGCTATCGTTGAACTTGAAGAAGAGCTGTTAAAATAGCTTTAAAATCAATATATTAGATATATATTAGAGGCGGTTGGATTCTAGGTTCATTAGCCAGCGGTCCAGCAGGATGTTAAGATAGCGCCTCATCGGTTCTTGATGAACTTTATGGACTGCAATTGGGACGGGCTGCCGTAACTGGTCAAGCCGCCTAAACAGACCATCTCAAGGTGTCACAGTTTGCTCTGTACGCACCAAAAATTCATGGATTGCATTGGCTTGGAGTCGGCAATCTCAAAGGTTGGCGTCGAAGCATCCGCGTAAGATGTCGCCCAATGTAAAATGACAACGAAACTACGGTTTCGCTCCCCGAATTCTGATGATGGGGTGTCAGTTAATAATCTGATCGCACTCTGTCCTCCTTTGGATGGCAATTCCCTGTACTGCAACCTTCTGCAGTGCACGCATTTTTCGGATACCTCCGTAGCAGCTGAAATGGATGGCGAATTATGCGGTTTTGTTTCCGGTTATCTCATCCCGCACCGACCCGATACGTTATTTGTCTGGCAGGTTGCGGTCGCGGAGCAGGCTCGCGGGATGCGGCTTGCATCGCAGATGATCCGGCACATCCTTTCCCGTCCGGGGCAGGCATCAGTCAATAGTCTTGAAACCACGATTACACCTGGGAATGAGGCCTCATGGGCGTTGTTCCGTGGTCTGGCCAGAGATCTTGTTTCGGTTTGTGAAGAATCGGTCATGTTTGATAAAGAACAGCATTTTAGTGGTCAGCATGAAAGCGAAATGCTCATGCGCATTGGCCCATTTGGTATGGAAGAGAGAAAGATATGAAGATATTTGAAGAAATCGAATCAGAGGTACAAAGCTACGCGCGTGCTTTTCCACGTGTGTTTCACAAGGCCAGGGGTGAGTTTCTCTACGACGAAGAGGGCAACGAATATATCGACTTCCTGGCCGGTGCCGGCACGCTGAACTACGGGCATAATCATCCGGTCTTCAAGGCTAAGCTGCTCGAATATATTGAAGACGATGGTATTACTCACGGTCTGGATTTACATACCCGTGCCAAGGGTGAGTTTCTGGAAACTTTTAATGAAAAGATACTCAAGCCGCGTGGTCTTGAGTACGTGGTGCAGTTTACCGGACCGACCGGTACGAATGCGGTAGAGGCAGCGATGAAGATCGCCCGTAACGTTAAGGGTCGCGAGAATATTGTTGTGTTCACCAATGGCTTTCACGGGGTAACACTCGGATCGCTGGCGGCCACGGGCAATTCCCATCATCGCGGTGCAGCAGGCGTCAGCCTGAGTGGTACTTTCCGCATGCCTTACGATGGTTACCTTGGTGATGATATTGACACTACAGCTTATCTCGACAAGGTATTGTCTGACTCCAGTAGCGGCATCGATCTGCCGGCCGCGGTTCTGGTAGAAACCGTACAGGGTGAGGGCGGTATTAACACGGCCAGTTTTGAATGGTTACAGAACCTGCAGTCGGTATGCCGTGAACATGACGTACTTTTGATAGTGGATGATATTCAGGCAGGCTGTGGTCGTACCGGGACTTACTTCAGTTTTGAAGAAGCCGGTATACAGCCCGATATCGTGACAATGTCAAAATCGCTGAGTGGCTATGGGTTGCCATTCTCAGTTGTGCTGATGAAGCCGGAACTGGACACCTGGCGACCGGGTGAGCATAACGGTACTTTCCGTGGGCATAGCCTGGCGTTTATTACCGCCAAGGCAGCCATTGACGAGTTTTGGTCAGACGATAAATTTTCTACCGAAATAAACCGCAAGGGCGAGATCATCAGACAACGTCTTCAGGGCATTGTTGATCAATATGGTGAAGGTAATTTCACCGAACGGGGACGTGGTATGTTTCAGGGTCTCAACTGCGTCAGCGGAGAGCTGGCGGGGCAGATTACCCATGAGGCATTTCAACGCGGTCTGGTCATTGAGACCAGCGGCGCGGATGATCAGGTGATCAAGACATTGTGCCCACTCATTATCAGCGATGAGAGCCTGGACAAGGGCCTGCAAATCATTGAAGACAGCGTGGCCGAGGTGCTTGGCGGTAGTGGGGAGATCGTCATCGAACGGGATTTTTTTGCCACAGAGGAAGCTTGCTGATGATCGTGAGAACCTTGCAGGAAGCCGAACAGTCGGAGCGCCGTATCGTCAGTGATGGCTGGGAAAGCACTCGACTCCTTCTGAAAAACGACAACATGGGGTTTTCATTCCATATCACCACAATATATAAGGATGCTGAGCTACATCTGCATTACCAGAATCATCTCGAATCTGTGTACTGCATTTCAGGTGAAGGCGAGGTGAAAACCCTGGCGGATGGGAAGTCTTATCCGGTTGGGCCGGGCACAATTTACATATTGGATCAGAACGACAAGCACATTCTTAAAGCGAAGACCGAAATGAAGATGGCCTGTGTGTTTAATCCGCCATTACATGGCAAGGAAGTGCATAACGCTGATGGGGCCTATGCATTGGAGGCTGAATCTGTCAGTTAACGGCCCAGGGTGTAAGAAAACCGCTATCGGTTTTGGTCATGGTTAGTCGCGGGTTGCCAGATCAATCCCTTCACGACTGAGTTGTGAAATCCACTGGATCTGATCTTCAGTGATGACATAGGGCGGCATCCAATACACGACGTTGCCTAGCGGTCGAAGCAGGGCGCCATTCTCCAAACCATGACGATAGACGCGTAATCCACGACGTTCTTTCCAATCATAGGGCTCACGGCTTTTTTTGTTCTTGATCATTTCAATCGCGACCACCATGCCGGTTTGGCGAACATCGGCAACGTGCGGGTGGTCGGCCAGAGGTGCGGCAGCTTCAGACATGCATCTCGCCAGATGCTTATTCGCCTCGATGGTCTGGTTCTGTTCAAACAGATCCAGAGTGGCATTGGCTACAGCGCAGGCGAGTGGGTTACCCGTATAGGAATGCGAGTGCAGGAAGGCCTTCAGTGTCTGGTATTCATCATAGAAGGCGTCATACATGTCATTGGTTGTAAGTACGAGCGCGAGTGGCAACCAGCCGCCTGTTAGCCCTTTGGACAGGCACATGAAATCTGGTCTGATATCAGCCTGTTCGCAAGCGAACATCGTGCCGGTACGGCCAAAGCCAACAGCAATTTCATCAGCGATCAGGTGCACTCTGAATTCATCGCAGAGTTTTCGCAGGCCCCGGATGTACTCCGGATTGTACATGCGCATGCTGCCTGCACACTGAATGAGAGGTTCTATAATGACTGCGTTGACTTCATGGGCATGTTGCTCAAGTGCCGTCCGCATTTCCTGCAGTTTTCTCCGGGCGTGTTCAACAGGAGTTTCGCCATCCTCAAGCAGGTAGTTGTCTGGCCCACTCACAGTAATGGATTCGATTAGTAGCGGGGCGTAGGTTTCCTTGTACAGAGGCACATCGCCGACACTCAGGGCGCCCAGAGTTTCCCCGTGATAGGCATTACTCAGGTTGATGAACTTGCTGCGTTTTTCACCCTTGTTATGCCAGTAGTGAAAGCTCATTTTCAGGGCGACTTCAATCGCAGCCGAGCCGTTGTCGGCAAAGAACACTTTGCCGAATCCTGCAGGAGTTAGCCTGATCAGGCGCTCGGCCAATGTTACGGCTGGCTCATGTGTGTGCCCTGCAAAAATCACATGTTCAAGTTTCTGCGCCTGTTCACTGATGGCATTGGCAATATAGGGGTGTGCATGTCCGAATATGTTCACCCACCATGAACTGATGGCATCCAGGTATTTTTTTCCTGCAGTGTCGTAGAGCCATATTCCATTGCCGTGGTCCACTTCAATCAGGGGAATGGATTCATGATCTTTCATCTGGGTGCAGGGGTGCCAGACTACTTCAAGGTCACGTTCGCCCAGGGATTTTTTAGTCATCAGAAGTTTGCCGCCGTGAATGCAGTCGCGCTTAATACTTGGCCATGATGGCTTGCAAGTCTTCTCGCAAGGCACCAAGAGAGTGGCGTGTAGATACGCTTCTTCGTTTTTTGGTGCCGTTACTTAAAAAGGCAAATGCGCCCCAGCCGCCACTTTTAAGTCTGAAATATCCGGAGAGCGCGAACACTGAAACCGGTTCGGACAGATACCCCGTTTTGACAGTCAGACGGGTTTTCCAGTCTGTATTTCCGCTACGCCGTAACATGCGTGAGGTTGCATGCCGCGGTACAGGCAGGCTGCCGACAAACGCAGGGAACAGGCTGTAGTCGTTATGCATATGGTTGAGTAATGCCACCAGGTCACGTGCGGACAGTTTGTTGGTGATGCTCAGGCCACTTCCGCTTTCAAGGGTTAATGGCGTCGCAGATTCGTTATGAGCCTTCAGCCATGGCGGTGATTTGGCATTAATGTGATTTGCAAATTCCTCCAGCACTTTTGCCGCTTGTGGCAGGGTAAATCGTGAGCTGGGGAGTTTTTCGGCTGCGATGTCCATGGTGAGCAGGTCGGACATGTAATTGTTGCTGTAACTCATCAGGCTGCCTAGTTGCGCCGATAAAGTGTCACTTTGTGTGTCGGCAATCTTTACATAGCCTTTCGGCACCGGATTGGAGTCCACGTATACCTGGCCGGTAAATTTGATGCCGGATTCCTTCATTAATGCAGCCATTAAGTCACCGGTGTGACGTGCCGGGTCGGACACCGATCGATAGACATGATAGGGCCCGCCATTACGCGGTACTTTACCGTAAGCATGCAAGGTATCTTCACCATCGTCGGTCGTGCGACGAATGCCATACAAAGGACGATTACGCGGTGAGGCGGTTGAAATGGACCCTTCCAAAGGGAAGTCCAGTGCAGGCGGTAGCAGGCTTAGCTGGGCCGGTTGACCAATCTGTTTGGCCGGCCGAACAGATATTTCCACAGTACTGAAGTTGCTGCCCGCGGCGGATATGGGTGCATCGTATCCACTGTCGCTGGCGCGTAGCGCATCGCAACGGTCATCCGTATCACACTCAACCGGACCGAACAGGCTGTCATTAACGATCAGGTTTCCATCAACGCGGTCTATGCCCATCTGACGCAGGCGCATCACCAGGGTCCATAATTTCTCCGTATTCAGCCCCGGATCACCACTGCCTTGCAACATCAAGTGACCGGAGAGAATGCCGTCTTTAATTTTGCCGTTGGTCAGAAGAGGTGTTTTGAATCGATGATTGGGTCCCCAATGGGTCAGAGCCGCCGCATCGATATATAACTTGGTGACAGAAGCGGGTGTTAAACGTTTGTCCGGATTGAATTCGGCCAGTACCCGTCCATTGCTCAGGTCCACGACAAGAGCAGAAAGGTTTACATTCTTTCCGGCCAGCTCCTGGATTTTACTTAGGGGCTGGACAGCATATGCCTGAACGAAAAACTGCCCGGTCAGTACCGTAAGGGTTATTAAATATCTGAGTGCGTGAGGTGCCATACGGGTTTATCTAGACTTCGTGAATAAAACGATCGCGGTCAAATCGAATCTGATCGTGGTACACACCATTCTCAGCACGCCGACCGGCAGCCACAATCATAACGATTAACGCATCACGGGGCAGTTTGACAATTTGGCGGACCCTTTTTTCATCGAAACCTTCCATCGGGCAGCTGTCAAAGCCATGTGCCCGGAAAGCGAGCATAAGATTTTCAGCAGCCAGTGCTGTGGATTTACAGGCCCAAAGCTGCATGTCGCTCTGGCTGTTTGGCCAGCGTGGGATAGGACGTGAAATGCCGGCCACATTTCTTATAAGCTTTTTGAGTCTGCCCATGGGATCCAGGGGTAGGCGACCGTACTGTACCAGGGCGCCTTTTTTGTAATAGTCCTCGACAACCCGGGGAATGCTTTCTTCCGGCCAATGCTCAAGTACTTCGGCGCAGTGTTTTTTCCATGTGGTGGTGCGGGCAACAACCACAATCAATTCAGCCGCTGTCTTGGCGGCATTCTGATTGAGACAGGCCTTGGGCATTTTGTTTTTTTTGTCTTCCGAGGTGATCCGGTAGAAGTCCCAGGGCTGCAGGTTGGAAGAATTCGGGGCGAGCAAGGCCATGTCCAGACAGTCCTGAACAATGGCTTCGGGAATAGGTTCATCCGTGAAGCGCCTGACGGAACGGCGGCTAATAACGACTTTGCGGAACTCTTCCACATCTATGTCGGGTAACGGTGGTGCCTGGTAGCGTTGGCTACTCATTCAAGACTCTCCAGTATTTGTTTAAGCCATTCAGGAACCGGTTCAGAGCGGCTTTCCTTAAGATTTGAATAAACCCAGACTATTTCTCCGGTAGTACGCAGGTCGGCTTCCCTGGCACCGAATATTGCCATCTGCCAGGTAATGCTGGAACGGCCAATATTTGCAACACGCAAGCAGATATCAATTTCCTCATCAAAATATATTGATGCCTTGTATTCAATGACTGAGCGCACTAATTGCACATCGCAGCCACTGTCGTTGGCCTGTTTGATCCAGTCGATGTCTGAACCACGAAATGCCTCATTAATCGCTGTATCGAAATAGGTCAGATAATGGGCATTGAAAACGACACCCTGTGCATCAATTTCCGAGTAGCGGACGCGTAACCGGTGGCGGACAGGAAAAAGATCAATCTGCAGATCTGGCATGTATGGGTATTTGCTTATTCGGTGGGTTCAACCTTGAGAGTCCCGGATTCTACAGCAACCACCCGCACGCGCGCGCCCGCTGGTAAATCAGGGCCGGAGCAGCGCCAGGAAGTGTCAGCCACCTTGATGCGGCCATGACCGTTTTGTATATCGGTGGCCAGCGAGAATTCCTGTCCAAGATACTGGCTTCCGGGCTGGTTCAGTTTGGTGCCGGAATCATCTGTGGGTACGTCCTCGGGACGCCGGCGTTGCCAGAATTTGAAGCTCACTGTCATGGCTATGGAAAGAATGCTGAACAGCAGAAACTGCTGGTTAATGCTGATGTCGGCAAACAGACAGGTTAGCCCGGTCACTAGTGCAGCTACGCCAAACCAGATTAATACTGCCCCCGGTGCGACAACCTCGAGCGCAGCAAGCGCAACACCTGCCGCAAGCCAGTACCAGTGAACCTGTTCCGGATTAAATTCCATGCTTACCCCCGCCCTGAGAGGATTCCTTAACCAGTTCCTTGATTCCCTCAATAGAACCAATCAGGCTGCTGGCTTCCATCGGCAACATGATGACTTTCTGGTTGTCTGCCGAGCCAATGGCCTGCAGGGCCTCAGTGTATTTTGTCGCGACAAAGTAATTGATTGCCTGAATGTTGCCTTCGGATATCGCAAGCGATACATCACGTGTGGCTTTGGCTTCAGCCAGGGCGAGTCGTTCGCGGGCTTCGGCATCTTTTTGTGCTGATTCCAGTCGACCCTCGGCCTCAAGAATCATGGCGCGCTTTTCACCTTCGGCCCGTTCAATGGCAGCCTGGCGCAGACCTTCAGCTTCAAGAATATTGGCACGCTTGTCGCGTTCAGCTTTCATCTGGCGTGCCATGGAGTCGATCAGATCCTGTGGAGGACTGATGTCCTTGATTTCCACGCGACGAATGTTGGTACCCCAGCTGCTGGAGGCCTCATCGATGATGGTCAGTAGTTTGGTATTGATGCGGTCACGATTTGACAGCGCCTCGTCCAGATCCATTTCACCAAGTACCGAACGTATGGATGTCATGGTCAGATTCACAATCGCCCTGTGCAAGTCACTGACTTCATAGGCGGCTTTTGACGCATCGCCCACAACGATGTAAACCACGCCGTCGACCTGTACCTGTGCGTTATCACGTGTAATGACATCCTGGGCAGGAATATCAATGACCTGTTCCATGACATTGATTTTGCGACCTATGGAGTCAGCAATGGGGACAATGAACCTGAGACCGGGTTCCAGTGAACGCGTGAATCGCCCGAACCTTTCTACCGTCCAGCGATAACCCTGTGGTACTGATTTCACGCTCATGAATATCCCGACGATTGCCAGTGCCAGCATTGCGGTTACAAAAATACTGAATGTTTCAAACATGATTTCAATCTCCGGGACAGGGGTATTGCGTTATTCGGATTCGAACCCCAAATAGTACTTGTCTGCCGCCTGTTTCGCCATGGGAATAGGTAAAAATCACGACGAGTTGTGAGAAGTACTTGAGCTTACTGTCTGCAGTAGGGAGAATAGCCGACTTCCTGCGGGCGGCACTGCGCCGTCTGTGTTCAAAATCGAGGTTAGGTTCATGTCATCAAGATTAGTCGGCACCCTGGGGCATTTCATGTTCTGGTCACGTTGGTTACAGGCGCCGCTGTATATGGGACTCATTGTCGCCCAGGGCGTCTATGTCTATCACTTTCTGCATGAACTCTGGCATCTGGTGTCTCATACCACCGAGCTGGGTGAAACCGAGATTATGCTGGTGGTGCTGGGGCTGATAGATGTTGTCATGATTGCCAATTTGTTGCTGATGGTGATTGTCGGCGGGTATGAAACCTTCGTCTCCAGGTTGAACCTGGAAGCGCATCCGGATAAACCGGAATGGTTGTCACACGTAAATGCGGGCGTACTGAAAGTTAAGCTCGCCATGGCTTTGATTGGCATTTCCTCAATCCATCTGCTGAAGAGTTTTATCAATGCACCCAACATGACGTCCGAAACGCTTATGTGGCAGGTGATCATTCATGTCACATTCTTGGTTTCTGCGTTGACGATGGCAGTCACAGACCGGTTGATGATGGGGACAAAAGTACCTGTTGAATCCCACTAATCCGTGTCGAGGTATATATGGTTTTTACTGTAAGGCATAGCCTGTAAACTGTAAGTAATCGCCTGCAATTATGTGCTGGGTATTCCGATTACATATTGTTAGTTCCGGAGTTAAGCTTTTTTCTCGTTCAAAGAAAAAGTATTAGACGAGGATTAAGACGATGAATCTGTATACAGCAGCGACCGCTGCAGGTACAACGCATGATCTGGGCGGGATTACCATAATAGATTTTGGTGATGCCTATGGCACCATGGCAGTGCTATCTATTTATGATCATCTTGTACGCAGGGCCCTGGAGCATGAACAGGGCACAGGCATATTATCAAGGGATATCAGTCTGCTGGTTCAGCTTTATGATACTCGTGTGACACGGCCGGGCTCTCAATTAAAAACCTGTGGAGCAAATGAAAAACTCATGTTGATTGCTCAGCATATGAATTCACTGGCCATCGATTGTAATGCCTGGAATTTCCCGAGAGTTGTTAAGCAAGCCATGCGTCAGCATGTTATCGACGAATATTCCAGGCAACCCAGATCCGCTGCCTGAATATCCGGCCTAGTATGCTAGCTAGCGTGTGAGCGTTTTCGCCCCTTCCTGGCTGCCTATAATCAGGATGTCTGCCGGACGGTGGGCAAACAGGCCTACCGTCACTACGCCAGGTAAATTGTTAATCTGCGTTTCCATGCTGATCGGATTGTCGATGTTAAAATTGTAAACATCGAGTATCTGATTACCGTTATCCGTTACAAAATCCTCACGCCATTCCGGCTGCCCACCCATTTTGACCAATGATCTGGCCACCATACTGCGTGCCATGGGTATCACTTCGACTGGCAGTGGAAATGCACCCAGACGATCGACCAGTTTGCTCTGGTCTGCAATACATACAAACTTCTCGCTGGCCTGAGCCACTATTTTTTCTCGGGTCAGTGCGCCGCCACCGCCTTTGATCAGTTCCAGATGTTCATTGGACTCATCCGCACCATCCACATAAAGGGAAATCGGGCCTGCTGCGTTTAGATCCATCACCGGGATACCGGCTGCCTTAAGCAGGGCTGTTGACGCTTCCGAGCTGGAAACGGCAGCCTGAATGTCGCCCTTGCGCTCAATTAGACAGTCTATGAAATGATTAACTGTCGACCCTGTACCCACACCGATAATCATGTCTCTTTCAACATAGGCCATCGCAGCTTCGGCTGCCTGACGTTTTAGTTCGTCCTGGGTCATTTCTGGTTTCCGGTAAAGTTTAATCGGTTGGAGGAATTATAGGCAGGATGCCCGTGCTGTGCATTTTGGTCATCAGACTCTAGGGCCAAAAATGTCTGTGCCAATTCTTACTATAGTGGCACCTTCTGCAATCGCAGCTTCGAGATCGCCTGACATGCCCATTGAGAGACTGTCCAGTTTAACGCCAGATGCGATGAGGCTCTCCTGCAGGTCCCGTAACTGACGAAAGTGATGTCTTTGTTCATCGAAGTCGTTGCTTGCCGCTGGAATAGCCATTAAACCGCGCAGCCTAAGACCGGGCAGAGTGGTGAGTGACTCACATAATTCAAGGGTCTGGTCGGGGTTGATGCCGGACTTGGAGGCTTCCTGACTGATATTCACCTGCAGGCAAACATTCAGTGGTGCCTGCTCAGGGTTGCGTTGGGCACTGAGCCGCTGAGCAATTTTTAACCGATCCAGGCTGTGTAGCCAGTCAAAGTGCTCAGCGATGGCGGCGGTTTTGTTAGATTGCACCGGGCCAATAAAATGCCATTCAAGTCGCCGATTGGCTGATGCAAGAATTTTATGCTCAGCCTCCTGAAGATAGTTTTCACCAAAACAAATCTGTCCCAGCTCTGAGAGCGCAATAATGTCGTCAACTGGCCGGGTTTTACTGACGGCGAGCAGCCTGATTTCGGCAGGATCGCGGCCATATTTCACGGCACTGCGGTGTATGCGCTGCCGAACAGATGTATATCGCTGCTGCAAAGTGTTCAAAATCAGTTGCCTGCGTGATGGAATGCCGATAACGTCTATGCTTTGGAGTGCGAGCGCATTGTAGGGGATTAAGATGGATATCGCGCAGTTATTAGCGTTTGGCGTTAAACAGGGTGCATCGGATCTGCATCTGTCAGCGGGTATGCCGCCTATGATTCGTGTCGATGGTGATATGCGTCGCATCAATCTGCCAGAGATGCCGCATAAGCAGGTCTATGATCTGATTTACGACATCATGAATGACAAGCAGCGCAAGACTTATGAAGAATTCCTTGAAGGAGACTTTTCATTCGAAATCGAGAACCTTGCGCGTTTTCGAGTCAATGCCTATAACCAGGACCGTGGTGCGGCTGCTGTATTCAGAACCATTCCTTCCAAAGTTCTGACACTTGAAGAACTGGATGCGCCCTCAGTGTTCAAGGAAATCGTCGATATTCCCCGTGGGCTGGTATTGGTAACCGGGCCAACCGGTTCGGGTAAGTCGACCACCCTCGCGGCTATGGTGAACTATCTCAATGAAACCGAAATGGGCCATATCCTGACGATTGAAGATCCAATTGAATTCGTTCACGAATCGAAGAAATGCCTGATTAACCAGCGAGAAGTACATCGCGATACCCTGGGATTTAACGAGGCACTCAGGTCAGCGTTGCGTGAAGATCCGGATATTATCTTGGTGGGCGAGCTTCGTGACCTTGAGACAATCCGTCTGGCATTGAGTGCTGCGGAGACCGGTCACGTGGTATTTGGCACCTTGCATACCTCATCTGCGGCCAAAACCATTGACCGTATTATTGATGTGTTTCCTGCTGCGGAAAAAGACATGATCAGGGCCATGCTGTCGGAGTCACTACGGTCGGTAATTGCTCAGACACTCATGAAGAAGAAGGGCGGTGGTCGTGTGGCAGCGCATGAAATCATGATTGGTACGGCTGCGATCAGAAATCTTATTCGGGAAAACAAGATTGCACAGATGTATTCCGCGATTCAGACCGGTCAGAATGTGGGTATGCAGACTCTCGATCAGTGTTTGCTCGAGCTCGTACAAAAAGGACAGGTTTCAACGCAGGATGCGAAACGTAAAGCGGTTAACAAGGAAATGTTCTAGTCAGGCAGAGATGAATTATGGAACGGGATAAGGCGGTCAAACTGGTGCAGGACTTACTGCGCCACATGAAATCACGTAACGGGTCGGATCTGTTTCTGACCACCGGTTTTCCACCTGCGATCAAGGTGGACGGTAAATTGCAGCCCGTGATGGACAAGCCTCTTACCCTGGAGCAGGGCAATATGATGGTGCGAGCTATCATGAATGACCGGCAATCCAAAGAGTTCGAGGCTACCAAGGAATGTAACTTCGCCATTTCACCCGGTGATATCGGTCGATTCCGTGTCAGTGCCTTTGTGCAACAGGGGCGCGTGGGTGCGGTGTTACGTACGATTCAGACTGATATACCCACCTTCGAGGAACTGAGTCTCCCGGAGGTGCTGAAAGACATAGTGATGGCCAAGCGCGGTCTGGTGATATTCGTGGGCGCGACCGGTAGTGGTAAGTCGACCTCGCTTGCGGCGATGGTCGGGCACAGGAATGAGAACTCCTACGGCCATATCATTACGATTGAGGATCCCATCGAATATGTGCACCCGCATAAAAATTGTGTGGTGACTCAACGCGAAGTCGGCGTAGATACAGATAGCTGGCAAAACGCATTGAAGAATACATTGCGACAGGCACCTGATGTCATTCTCATCGGTGAGATTCGTACAGCCGAAACGATGGAACATGCCATTAACTTTGCTGAAACCGGCCACCTAGTTCTATCAACACTACATGCCAACAGTGCCAATCAGGCTCTTGATCGCATCATTAACTTTTTTGGTGAGGAAAAGCGTGAGCAGGTGCTCATGGATCTGTCGCTTAATCTGAAATCCATTATTTCCCAGCGTCTGGTGAAAAGAGAAGACGGGGGGCGAACAGCCGCCATGGAGATTCTCATAAACACGCCTTTGATTTCCGACCTGATCTTCAAGGGTGAGGTGTCCGAGATCAAGGAAGTGATGAGTCGCTCCAATGAGCAGGGCATGGTGACTTTCGATCAGTTCCTCTTCAAGTTGTTTGAAGAAAATATCATTAGTTATGAAGAAGCCATCAAGAATGCTGACTCCCAGAATGAGCTGCGGTTGAACATCAAGCTGAAAAGCAAGCGTCAGCCACAGACGCTCGAAGAAGATGAAGTGGTCAGGAGTATGTCGCTCAAGGAAGATGAGGAAGAGGGTCAGTCGTTCTAGTCACCCGGAATTAAGATGCTGAAACTATTACCCCTACTGAAATTGTTGTCAGAACAGAAAGGTTCTGACTTATATCTCACCGCGCATGCACCCCCTATCGTGAAGATCGAAGGTAAACATCGTCCTGTTGGTAAGGATAATTTAACTGTTCAGGTAGTTCAGGATCTTATTTTTTCTGTGATGACGGATGAGCAGATTGAGGCCTTTAACGAAGAATGGGAGCTGGATTTTGCAACCGAGGCCAGCGGTCTTGGGCGTTTTCGCATCAATGTATTTATGCAAAGAGGTCGGGTGGCTGCGGTTTTCAGACGCATACCGACAGAAATTCCACAATTAGACGATCTCAATATGCCTCCAGCCCTGAAAGAGCTGGCAATGCATAAGAGGGGACTTGTATTGATGGTAGGGGCCACGGGCAGTGGTAAGTCCACCACGCTGGCCGCAATGATTAGTCACCGGAACCATCAGGCAACAGGGCACATCCTGACGATTGAGGACCCGATTGAATTTGTACACCTAAACAAGAAATCGATAGTCAATCAAAGAGAGCTGGGGGTCGACACCCGAAGCATGCCCCGTGCACTACGCAGTGCTGTGCGTGAGGCGCCAGACCTGGTGCTGATGGGCGAGAGCCGTGACCCCGAGTCGATGGGGGTATGTCTGCAGTTGGCGGGTACAGGCCACCTTGTGATGTCTACGTTACACGCGGGCAATACTTATCAGGCGTTCCAGCGTGTAGTAAAAATGTTCCCGCCTGATCTTCGCGAGCAACTCTATATGGATCTGTCCATGAACCTACGTGCGATGCTTTCGCAACGTCTGGTGATGGGCAAGAGCGGCAAGCGCGTTGCGGCAATTGAGGTTTTGATTATCACGCCGCATATTGCAGAACTGATCATGAGTGGGAAATTTGAAGAAATACAGGATGTGATGATTGAATCACAGCACCCGGATATTCAGACCTTTGATCAGTCCCTGGCCAAGTTGTTTAAGGATGGCGTGATTGAGAGAGAAGAAGCCCTGTCACAGTCAGATTCCAGAGCTAACCTCGAAGCCATACTCGACTTCAGCTAGCGGTTTCCCGTAATCATGGCCATTACGGCCATACGCACTGCGATACCGTTTTTGACCTGTTCCAGTATTACCGAGCGTTCACCGTAGGCGACTGCACTGTCGATTTCCACGCCGCGATTGATAGGCCCGGGGTGCATGACAATGGCATCGGGCTTAAGGAACTTCATGTTCTCTGTAGTAATGCCGTAATCACGGTGGTAAGCGGCAAGATCATCCACTTTCTTTTCATGCATGCGTTCATGCTGCAGGCGCAGTCCCATCACGACATCAACGCCCGCCAGGCCATCGGCCAGATCGTGGTAGGCATTGACGCCCAGAGACTCAGGGTTCTCCATCATCAGGCTGTCAGGCGCCACGATACGTATGTCAGGTACGCCAAGGGCCTTGAGTGCATGGATATTCGAGTGCGCCACTCTGGAATGCAAAACATCGCCAACTATGGCGACAGATAGATTTTCGAAATCAGGCTTGTGTTTGCGAATCGTGAAGGCATCCAGCAATGCCTGTGTTGGATGTGCATTGGAGCCGTCACCTGCATTAAGTATCGCTACGTCGTGCCCAATTTCCTCGGCAAAGCCCGCAGTGGCGCCTTTGTCAGGGTGGCGTATAACAAACATGTCCACGCCCATGGCATGCAGGGTCAGCAGGGTATCAATGTCTGTTTCACCCTTGCTCTTCGAGGATGATTCAAGCTGCATGTTAAGTACGTCTGCAGACAGCCGTTTGGCAGCAATTTCAAAAGTTGTACGTGTGCGTGTACTGGGTTCGAAAAAAAGATTAACGACCATGTGGTCTTTGAGATGGGGTGTGGTTTTTATCTGCTCGTTCTTGCCTGGCAAATAGGTTTCGGCAGCATCAAGGATGGCAGTGATTTTTTCTTTATCAAGCCCTTCGGTTGTCAAAAGATGGCGAAGACGGCCCTGTGTGTCTAGCTGAATCTCTGCGGCTTTACTCATCTTAAAATCGAATCCGAAGACTGTTTCTGGCACCACTCAGGGTGGATTGGAAATGAAGTGTAAAGGGTAATGCGTGACTCAGCGAATTTTTGCAGCAGCTGATTTAATCGGTGAGTCATTGATTCAGCCAGTCCTCCAGAATTACCCTGGCGGCCTCACTGTCTTTTTCACCGCTCCTGATTTTGCTCTTGCGCCCCTTGTTTCGCTGGTTCTTGAGTGTTTCGACGGCTTCAACTGACGAAAGGCGTTCGTCCATCATGTAGGCCGGAATCGAGAATCTATGCTGGAGTGAGGCGGCAAATTTTTTTGCCGCCTGGGTTACGGGCTGCTCCGTACCGTCCATATTTAATGGCAGGCCGACTATGAATTCACATGGACACCATTCATTCACAAGTTCACTGATAGTGTTCCAGTCAGGCCTGTCTTTATTGGTTATGGTTTTAATGCCCCGTGCAGTGCCCGTTAATCGGTTACCGACTGCAACACCGATGCGCTTTGTTCCAAAATCAAATCCGAGCAAATTGTCTGTGGCGCTTGCGGGCTTCACGCGTGACCGGCTTCACTGCTAAGCAGGTTAGGGTCGATGCCTATTAGGTGTGCGGCAGCAGACCAGCGAGAGGCAGGCGGTGTAGTGAAAATAATTTTTGAATCAGTCGGCGTGTTCAACCAGCTGTTTTCCATGATTTCATTTTCCAGCTGTCCGCCATTCCAGCCCGCATAGCCAAGTGTCACCATATAACGCTCAGGGCCTTTGCCCTGACTAATGGCTTCAAGTATATCCTTGGATGTGGTGAGCCAGATTTCATCACTAATCCTGAGCGTGGAATCCCAGTCACCTTCATTGTTGTGAAGGACAAATCCGCGTTCTGTCTGTACCGGTCCACCCCAGTAAACATGGGTGGCTTCATCAACGTGCTCACTGGCATCAAGCTCCATATGAGTGAACATGTCGCGTAGACGCAGTGTGGTGGGACGGTTGATTACCAGTCCCATGGCACCTTCTTTTGAGTGTTCGCAGAGGATAGTGACGCTGTGATCGAATTCACCCTGCACGACACCGGGCATGGCGACAAGAAACTGATTATTAAAATAGCGTATCTCGGTCATTGCAGTGATCTTAGCGCCCGTCATCAAGTCACACAAGACTATTGAAACAGGATAAATCCTGCAGTTGTTATTTTAAGCGTAGTTCAATCGCGTCCATAAACAGGCCAGCAATGTTGGCGTCATATATTGCGTCCAGTTCGCGTACACAGGTCGGGCTGGTGACATTGATTTCAGTGAGGTAATCACCGATCACATCCAGGCCGACAAAGAGCAGGCCTTTTTCACGCAAAGCAGGGCCGACCTGATCGCAAATCCAGTGGTCACGATCAGACAAATCCACGCCTTCGCCGCGCCCGCCGGCTGCAAGGTTGCCACGCGTTTCGCCTTTGGCAGGAATGCGGGCAAGGGCATAGGGGAAAGGCTTGCCATCAATCATCAGTATGCGTTTGTCGCCGGCAGATATTTCAGGCACAAAGCGTTGGGCCATGGCATAGCGACTGCCATGCGCGGTTAATGTTTCCAGAATCACGGAGACGTTGGCATCGTCCGGCCGGATGCGAAAAATAGAGGCGCCGCCCATGCCGTCCAGCGGTTTTAGGATGACGTCTTCGTATTCGTCGTAAAAACGGCGTAGTTGAGCCATGTCAGAACTGATCATGGTAGGGGCACAACACTGCGGGAAGTACTGGGCAAAGTACTTTTCATTGGCATCGCGCAAGCTTGAGGGTTTATTGGTCACCAGCGTGCCTGCACGTTCAGCAAGTTCCAGTGCATATGTGGCGTAAATGAATTCGGTGTCGAACGGTGGATCCTTGCGCATCAGAATGACGTCTAGGTCCGATAGAGGGTTATCCTGAGCGTTGCCATTAAAGCTGTACCATTGCTCGGTATCGTCCTGTACAGAGAGTGATCGACTGTTTCCGTAGGCAATGCCGTCTCGAACTGAAAGGTCGCCCATCTCAAGGTAATGAATCGACCAGCCACGGTCCTGTGCTTCCAGCAACATTGCCAGGGTGGTGTCTTTATAAGGCTTTATGTTCTGGATAGGGTCCATCACCACCCCGATGCGGATGCTCATGGCTGATCCTTTGGCCTGACGGCAGCAATCTCCCTGGCGGCGGCCAATAGCGCCAGTCGTGCGATTACGCCATAGGCGTAAAATCGATTGGGTTCGTCATCCGGAGCGCAACTGGGGTCTGGGCTGTCACCGGCCACAGCAAATGCCAGGGGCTCGAAGTGCATGCCCGGGGCGTTCAGGTTTTCCTGCGCACCACGACCCTTGTGTACCCGATAAAAACCACCCACGACGTGGTGGTCGATCATGTAAACCACGGGTTCGGCAACAGCATTTTCCGGCCCCCAGGTTTCCGAGGTGTACACCCCTTCCTGAATGATTGCGCCGGTTACGTCCATACCCTCTTTGGCAGAGGACATTTTATTGCGTTGTTTGCGATTCAGTGCACTGACTTCGCCGGGATGCTTGATCGTCATAATGCCCATGCCGTAAGTGCCGGCATCGGCTTTTACGATAACAAATGGCTCGTCTTCGATATCGTACTCTGCGTACTTCTCACGAATGTCTTCGAGCAGCATGCCGACATTGCTTTCAAGGCATTCGATGCCTTCATTCTTCTTGAAATTGATTTGACCACAATTCCGGAATAAAGGATCGACGAGCCAGGGATCAATATCCAGTAAACGGGAAAATTCTGCTGTGACCTGGTGATAAACGCCAAAATGCTGCGATTTGAGGCGATTATCCCAGCCAAGACCAAGTGGGGGAATGATGGGCTGTTCGATGTCTTTGAGTATCTCGGGTCTGCCGCCACTCAGGTCATTATTCAGGAGGACTGCGCAGGGAAAATAGTCGCCCACGCCGATTTTGTCGCCATTGCGAACCAGTGGCTCAAGTACCAGTTGTCGACCCGAGTCCAGGTTCAGTGTGGTGGGTTCGGTAATTTCCGAGGACAGGCTGCCTATCCTCACAGAAAAGCCGGCAGTGGTAATCATTTCGGCGAGCCGTGCCAGGCTCTCAAGATAGAACTGATTTCGGGTATGCTTTTCAGGGATGAGAACAATGCCTGCAGCAGCAGGGCATATACGCTGGATTGCCGCCTGTAATGCCATTCTGCAAAGTGAGTCAAATGCCGGGTTCAGGTTATTGAAACCAGCCGGAAAAAGGTTGGTATCCACGGGCGCGAGTTTGTAACCCGCATTTCGCAGGTCTACTGAGGCATAAAACGGCGGTGGTGTTTCCAGCCATTGTCTTCTTAACCAGGTTTCTATTTCACTCTGGCTTGCAAGTAGCTTTTCTTCCAGGGCGAGTAGGGGGCCGCGTTGAGCAGTAGTTAAATGGGGTACTGCAACGGCGCCGGCGATGCTTGTAACCATGCCAGAAATTCCAGTTTATTCATGTGGCGACATGTTAGCGTAGTTCAGGATACTATGCTGCCATTCCTATATTAACGGTATGCAGTGTGGCGATAATGTGCTAAAAAACGGATACTTATAGCGAAAATTTAGCGTAACCTAGCGTTAAAGGGCCGGAGTGCTCTACGGTGTGAAACATTTGGAGGTGACATGACGGCCGCCCAGCAGCCTTCAGCATTAAACGGACTGAAAGTGATGGTAATCGACGATAGCAAGACTATTCGTCGCTCTGCAGAGACACTGCTTGCCGGTGTTGGCTGTCAGGTATTGACTGCGAACGATGGTTTTGAAGCCATGGCCAAAATCGCAGACCATCATCCAAGTATTATTTTTGTAGATATCATGATGCCTCGTCTGGATGGATATCAGGTGTGTGCACTCATTAAGAACAATCCGCATTACAAGAATATTCCAGTTGTGATGCTCTCAAGTAAGGATGGTCTGTTTGACAGGGCGCGTGGAAGAATCGTTGGCTCTGATCAATATCTGACCAAGCCGTTCACTAAAGAGGAACTGGTAGGGGCTGTTCATAGCCATGCCGGTAAAAACTAAGAGGTAGGTGTAGTGGCGCATGTTTTAGTAGTGGATGATTCACCAACAGATGTTGAAGCAATGAAGATGGCTTTGGAAAAAGGCGGTCATGACGTCACGGTGGCGAATGCTGCAGAGGAAGGCGTTGAGATGGCCAAGGCATTACAGCCGGCAGTGGTCTTAATGGACATTGTTTTTGAAGGCACCAGTGGTTTTCAGGGTGTGAGGAAGCTCTCCAAGGACGCTGAAACAGCTCACATTCCGGTCATTATTATCAGTGGTAAGGGTACGTCTGCCGATAAGGCCTGGGGTCTTCGGCAAGGGGCCGTGGATTATCTGGTCAAGCCTTTAAAAGATAATGTGTTGCTTGAATCTGTAGAAAAGGCGATTGGCGGATAACGTCTTCCCGGTATTAGAAGCATGAGCGATTTACGAACTTTACGCGACCGTCCAATGGAGCTCCTGCAGGCACTTGAAAGGCGATTGAAATTATCGGCAGATCACGTTGTTTCTACGACGGAGAGCTGGGCAGGTGTCGCGATCAGGTTAGGAGAGCAACGATTTCTTGTTCCTCAGGAGGAGGTGCTTGAAGTTGTCGAATTGCCTGTCTATTCACGTGTGCCAGGTAGCAAGCCCTGGCTGATGGGTATGGCCAATATACGTGGTGAACTGATACCGATCGTGAACGTTAAAGAGCTTTTACTGGATGGATCAACAGCACTAGACCTGAATAGCAGGATTCTGGTGCTTCGGCATGGACAGTACCCAGCCGGGTTTCTGGTTGACAGGGTAGAAGGTTTGAGGCGTCTGGATGCCAGTCAAAAGAAAGCTGATGCCATGGTGGATTTGCCAGCTGCCTGTAGCGTTTTCGTTACCGGTGGCTATGGCGACGGCGAGAATGTCCTGCCTGTACTGAGCTTACACAAATTAGTGGAGGACCCCATCTTTCAGATGGCGGCCTGATGACCAAATTAGGTTTTAACTGGGCATTAAATTTTAATGCCCTGGGGAGTGAGAAGAGTGGCGCTTAACGAGAAATTCGATTTCAGTGATCGCAGTAATATTATGCTGATGGTACTGGTGGCCGCTGCTATCTGTAGTGGCGCAGCCCTTTTACTTGTTGGTCAGGCTCTGAGCGGGCCGCCTGTGAGTGAGCCAGATATTCCACATGCACTGGTTTATGGCGTGGGATTGATCGGCTTGTTGCTGGTTTGCGGAGCTGTGTGGCTTTCACTTGGAATCAGTGCTGCCGCGGAAACGCCTGCTGCAACTCAATCCGGTAGCAGTGAAACCACCGAAGATGCCATTCTGCGTTTGCTGGATGAAATGAGTCTTCTGGCGGATGGTGACCTCACTATGCAGGCGACGGTTACCGAAGATGTGACCGGCGCGATTGCAGATTCAATTAACTTTACTGTGGAAGCGCTTCGTGAACTGGTTGTCACAATTAACGCCACGGCTGAACAGCTGTCCAGTGCTTCGACAGACTCCCTGTCAACTTCACAGGAGCTGGTGGCTGCCAGTGAACGTCAGACGCAACAGATTATTTCCGCGATTGAAGTGATTCAGAACCTGGTGACTTCGATTCAGCAGGTATCTGGTGATGCTGAACAGGCTGCTGATGTAACCAGCAGGTCGGTTGAGGTAGCCCTGAATGGCGGTGATGCTGTGCGACGTACCATTGAGGGTATGAGTGCGATTCGTGAGCAGATTCAGGAAACTGCGAAACGTATTAAACGACTGGGCGAAAGCTCGCAGGAAATCGGAAATATCGTGGAATTGATTAACGATATTGCGGAACAGACGAATACCCAGGCGCTGAATGCATCTATTCAGGCAGCTATGGCGGGTGATGCCGGTCGTGGTTTTGCGGTGGTGGCTGATGAGGTTCAGCGACTCGCTGAACGATCAGCGACGGCCACCAAACAGATTGAAAATCTTGTTCGTACCATTCAGGCAGATACAAACGAGGCTGTCGTTTCCATGGAAAAAACCACTACAGAAGTGGTGGGTGGTACGCATCTGGCTGAGGATGCCGGTAAGGCGCTGGAAGAAATTGAAACTGTGTCCCGTCAGATAGCAGATGTTGTGCGAGGAATTTCGACATCTGCCCAGCAGCAGGCAGGGCAAGCTACAGGGGTGTCCGAGACAATTGGGGGGATTCGGGAATTGACTGAGAGAACAGCAATAGGCACACGTAATACCGGACAGGCTATTGGTCGTCTGGCCCAGTTGGCCGAGCAGCTTCGAGATTCGGTTGCCGGCTTCAAGCTTCCCCAGGATGCCTGATCGGTAACCTGCTGATTTTTAGATAATTAAAATATAATATCGGAGGCAGCTAATGGCAGAGTCACAATCAGTTGTCGATTTAAGTGGGCTGCAATGGGTCAGGACAGAGCTTGACCAGAATCTGGAAAGGGTCAATCACTTTATTGAGGCCTATCTGGAATCCCCGGAGGACAAGCTCCCTCTTCAGCGTAGTGTCATCGAATTACATCAGGCACGCGGCATACTTGCGATGGTGCGACTGCATGGCGCCGCCCTGCTGGTCGAAGAATTGCGTCAGGCTGTGCACGATGTACTTCATGGCGTGACCGATAATATTGAATCTGTCTTTGAAGTCGTTCTTGGTGGTGCTGTACAACTAACAGATTATCTGGATTTTATACAGGCTGAATCAAAAGATTCGGCACTGATATTCCATCCACTCATCAATGAATTAAGGGTTGCGCGAGGGAAACCGGTCGTCAATGAGAGCGAATTGTTTGTTCGCTTTCTGGTGCTTGAACCCCCTGAAGTTGAATTGCCATTCCTTGGTGATCGTGATCAGGAAGCGGCAAGCCGAGATGCCAAATCCTTCCAGATGCATTTCCAGTCAGCTCTACTGGGTGTGTTAAAGGATCGTGAAACGCAATCGAACCTTTTGAGGCTGACCCAGATATGCCAGCAGGTATTAAAGGGCATCAGTCAGCCACTGGTTTATCAACAATGGCTATTTGCCGAGGCCGTGCTTGAAGCGCTTGTTGATCGCGGACTGGATACCAGTCTGGACGTTAAACGCCTGTTTGGGCGCATGGGTATGTTGTTGAAATATCTGGCCTCTGAAGGACAGGATTCTCCCAATGCACATGATGGCGAAGTTGCCTATGCCCTGTTGTACTATGTGGGTCGTTCTACCAGCAAAGGCGAGAAAGTTACGGCTGTCAGAACTGCCTGTGATCTGGAAAGGTTGCTACCTGATATAGAACAGCTTGAAGCGGTTCGGGAAAAATTGCGCGGTCCGAATACAGGTTTGCTACAGACATTGTCGATGGAAATCCGCAGTGATATCGGAGCAGTTAAAGACAACCTTGATTTGCTGCTCCGGGCTGGTGACAAGGCTCCAGATCGCCTTGATGAAACCGTCAATACAATCAAGCGTATCGCCACAACGCTGGATATGTTGGGTATGACGGCCTTGCAACGGGTTGTTCTACGTCAGGCTGAAATAGTTGATCGCCGGCGTCATGAGTCCGAACCAGACCAGACTGAATGGCTGGATGCAGCAGTATCACTTCTGTGGGTGGAGCACAGTCTTGACGAGTTGCTCTTCAGACATGTTCATCCAGATGCCGTACAGGGTGATGCGCCCGGTGAAGAGCCCGGGACCGATTCCATTTCACCCCTGGAATTACGAGAGGGTGCTGCTTCCATACTTCGTGAAGCACTTGTAAATATCGCCCATATTAAAGAACTTACGAATTCGTTATTGATGTCGTATCAGGCCGAATCTGTAGATGAAATCGCCCATTTGCTTCATGAAATGAGTTCAGGTCTGGTCGTCATTGGTGTTGAGTCAACAGATACAGCAATTGTTCAACGACTCAGAGAATATGTGCAGAACCCTGCCTTCCGTTTCATTGGCAGTAATGAGGAATTGGTCGGAAAATTTGCGGATGCTGTCTCAGCTCTGGAGTTCTACTTGCTTGCCCTGCAGGCCAAGCAGAACAATACGCATGATCTGCTTGAAAAATGTAATGTCTACATAGAGGGGCTCAGGCTGCCGGCAATCCCTGCCGATTTCGAAGAGTCGCCAGCAGATATACCTTCAGAAACTGCTGATGATGTCGAAGTTGTTCAGCCAGAAGTTCCTGTAGTTAATGAGGAAGTTGATCCGGAGATCCGTGAAATATTCATGGAGGAAGTTGAAGAAATCCGGGAGAACCTTGCTGTTCAGGTGCCACAGTGGACCCATAATGTCGATGACAGCAATGTGTTGGGGGATATACGGCGCGCTTTCCATACTCTCAAGGGCAGTGGTCGCATGGCCGGGGCGAATGCCATTGGTGATTATGGCTGGTCTATTGAACAACTATTAAATAGTTGTCTTGATGGTTCACTCAGCGTGGATCATGCAGTTACCACCTTGGTAAAAAATGCAACAGAGCACCTTGGTGAACTGGTCGTTGCCTATAAAGAGTCGTTGGCATTACCAGCAAGCGCCCGCCAGATTATTCTTGAAGCACATCGTCTGACCAATACAGAACCTCCTGCTAACGTAGTGGCTGCCGTTCAGCCACAGAGTCAGGAAGAGGACCTGTGGACAATATTCGGTAAAGATGCGGCTCAGCATATTGCCAATCTGAAATCATTCCTTGAAGTTTCAGGTCATGAATTTAAACCACAACTCGTTACTCCTGAACTGGTACGTGCATTCCATACTATGAAGAGCGGAAGCCGTATTGTGGGGGCCAATGAAATGTCTCATCTTGCAGCCGAAATGGAGGCGCTTGCAGATGCTGTTCGTTCGACTGGACGCAATCTGAGTACAGAACAGATTGAGTTGATATCCACAGTGACTGATGGACTGGATCAGGCGCTTGCCGTTAAAGGCGATATCTCTAAAATCAGTGCAAATCTGAATCAGCTTGCAGAGCGGGCACAGAAATTTGTTGCAAGCCTGCCGGATGAGGCGGGTGCAACAGATCGTGAACTCATGGTTATCTTTACTGATGAAGCCTGTGACAGACTCGATAATATTGATGCAAGTTTGCAGGACTGGAAAGAAGCGACTGATGATGTTCATCATCCCCAGATAATTATTCGGCACTGTGATGCCCTGGCTGAATCTGCAAATACAGCGAAGGTTGCGCCTCTTGCCATGGTGGCGCAGGAAATGCGTCGGCTGGTAAATGACTGGCAGGAAGGTGGGGTCAGCCCATCGTTAATAGAAAGTCTGGGTCAAATCCTGATTTCAATCTATGACATGCTGGATCGCTTGCGTCATGGAGCGCAGATAGAACAGGCAGGTGAGTTACTCTCGCAATTGCAGCATCTTTCCGAACAGGATCACGAACCACAGGTTGAAGAATCGGAAAATTTAGCGTCTGGTCCGGAAGTTCAAACAACCTTCGAAGATCAGGTAACTGAAAGCACTTCCGAGGTTATCGATAAAGGAATTTCATTCGAGGATTTTTTAGACGCGAATCAACCGCTTAATGTTACCGAACCAGTTGAATCTACATCTGATCAGAGTGCTGAAGCTGCTGAGGAAGCCATTAGTGAACCGGTGCAGGCTGAGGTTGTATCCGAGCATATGGACGAGGAACTTCTTGCCCTCTTTGTCGAAGAAGGTGAAGAAATTCTTGAGGCTGTTGGACATGAACTCGACCGTTGGGAAGAAAATCCGGACAACCCCGCTTCACTAATCGAATTAATGCGACTGCTGCATACGCTTAAGGGCAGTGCACACATGGCCGGTGCTAATAATATCGGTGATTTAAGCCATGGGCTTGAAGATCAGTTAACTGACCTTGCTCGGGAGGGGAACACTGCCAGCCCGGAATTTTTTGGAAAACTACGTATCGAGAGCGATGCGATTCATGACGCTCTGGAAAATTATCGGCTTGGTAAGTCTGCATCAGCAGTGCAGGTAGTCGACGAGCAAGTTGTGGAGCCTGCTCAGCCTGAAGTTATACAGGAGTCGGCGATTTATCGTGATGATGTGCAGGCATCCGAGATTAATTATGACTTCCAGACCCAGGAAACAGAACCATCTCCAACGCTAACTGAGCCAGTTACAGCGGGCTTGTCTGAAACGGTTTCCGGAGATGACGCGTTTTCTCCGGAAATTGACCTGTCTGGTGCGTCAGAACCGGAAATTGAAGAGTCGTCTGGATTTGCTCCCGAACCTGAACCTGAACCCGAAATTGTATCCGAGCCTGAGTTTGAATCGGCGTCTGGACCGGAACCGATTCCGGAACCTGAATTTATTTCGGAGCCAGACCAGAAACCACTAGCAACTCCCAAGCCTGCACCAGAACCTGAAACGCCACCGGTTGCTGCAGTATTGGAAAATCCAGCGCATGCGGAGGTGCAAGGAAAACCCGCAGACGTAAGGCCCGAACCTTCCAGGGCAGCCGCCACTGCTGAAACCGCACGTGTTTCAATGACGCAGCTTGATCGCATGTTTAATGAGGCGGGTGAGGTGGGCATTAACCTCGGGCGCATGGAGAAACAGCAAACCGATTTAAAAATACACCTCAAGGAAATGTCGCAGTCGATTGCCCAGATTCGGGATCGTTTGCGACTTCTCGATATTGAAGCCGAGCAACAGATGCAGGCTGGTCGTGAATTACGTAACGCGAATATGGATGAGGATCGTTACGAAGAGTCTTTTGATCCGCTGGAAATGGATCGTTATACCCGCATGAATGAGCTCTCACGGAGTCTCAACGAGAGTGCGGCTGACCTTGTGAGTTTGCAGACCTTGATGGAAGAGGTGAATAGCAGTAATGAAACTCTATTACTGCAACAGGGGCGCATTACTTCAAACCTGCAGCATGGTCTGATGAATACCATGCTTGTGCCTTTCTCGGGTCTGGTTCAGCGACTACAAAGAATTGCACGTCAAACAGCTACGGCCAATAGCAAACAGGTACGACTTGAATTTGAAGGTGCTGAAAACGAACTGGATAGAAATGTCCTTGAACGCATGGTGGGCCCACTTGAGCACCTGCTCAGGAATGCTGTTATTCATGGTATTGAGACACCTGACGACCGGCAGCTTGCAGCTAAAGATCGTGAAGGTCGTATACGGGTCAGTCTGCGACGAGATGGTACGCAATCAATTATTGAAGTTAAGGATGACGGACGTGGGCTTGATCTTGCCTCGATTCGTCGGACGGGTATTGAGAAACATCTAATCGCCGCCGATGCCGAGCTGGATGACCAGGAGCTGGTGCAAATGATATTTGAGCCAGGCTTCAGTACAGCGTCTAAGCTGACACATGAAGCAGGTCGTGGCGTCGGCATGGATGTAGTGAGCGCGGAAATCAAACAATTGGGTGGTAGCCTAAATGTAAGCTTCGTAGCCGGTCAGGGCACCCAGTTCGTGATTCGCATCCCGTCGTCTCTTGCTTTGACGAATGCACTGCTTGTACGTGTGGGTCATGAATCATTTGCAATCAGCATGTCAGGTATTGATGGCATAGAACGTCTTCCACGTACTGAGTTGCCGCGTTATTTTGCCGAAGATGGTCCGCAGGTTTTGTATGGTGGAAATAGTTATCCAGCCTTGCGACTGGCTGATCTGATCAATGCCACAGTGCATGAATCTGAAGAAGAAGAAAGCAAGAATGTGCCAGTGTTACTTATTCATTCAGGTGAAACCCGGTTTGCACTGGTCGTTGATCAGGTATTAGGGGGTGAAGAACTGATCGTGAAGTCCCTGGGACCACAGGTGAGTGCCATTCCGGGGGTAAGTGGTGGAACCATTCTGGCAGATGGTGGTGTCGTGTTAATTATTGACGTTGCGACCTTGTACCAGACGCGACATCGAAAAGTGCTGTCCGTTTCAGCGCCACTTGATCAGGTAACCCGTGTTAAGGATGAGCGTCCATTAATACTGATTGTAGATGATTCAATTACCATTCGACGTGTTACTGAACGATTCCTGAGTCGTCATGGATTTCGTATTGATACTGCGAAAGATGGAATGGACGCACTTCCCAAATTACAGTCCGAACGCCCTGATGCCGTTTTACTTGATGTGGAGATGCCACGTATTGATGGTTTTGAAGTTGCGACCTACATGCGTAATAACGAAGGTTTGCACGATGTGCCAATCCTGATGATTACCTCCAGAAGTGGTGAGAAGCATCGTCAGCGTGCAGCTGAAATCGGCGTGGATCGTTATTTGATCAAGCCCTATCAGGAAGATGAATTACTTTCGAACCTGGAAGCCGTTCTACATGCCAATAAGGTGCACTGATAATGGAAGCACAGGTACACGAAGAATTTTACGGGCAGTTACTTCCTATTGAAGAGGACAGAGTGCTATTGCCGGCAGTTGCTGTTCAGGAAGCCTTGCAAATGGATCGAATTGATCTGAATACGGGATCACCCGGGTGGTTGCTGGGTTATACAAAGCTGGGTGATAAAAAGTTGCCAGTGGTCTCAATGGAAGGGCTTTTGGGTCGGCCCATGCCAGTACGCAGTACGCGTTCAAGAATGGTTCGTATTATTTCCATGACGGGAGCTAGTGGATGGATGCTTATGACACAGGGGCAGCCTCATTTGACTCCATTAAATGCCAAGGCTCTTCAATCGGCACCATTGGAATCTCGTGATCCGTTAGAACTGGTTCTGTCACGGGCACGAATAGCCAACCTGTCTGCCTTTATCCCTGATCTGGAAGAAATCGAGCGGCTGATATTGAAAGCCCAGCGAAGTGATCTATCAGAGCCATTGCCAGACTGGCAACCCGGCGCCACTCCGGGCTGAAGCGTCTATCCGTTAAAGTCACCCCAGAGCGTCTGCGCCGATGCAATCGCCGCCAGACCAGCAGTTTCGGTGCGCAATATTCGCGGTCCCAGTTGAACCCCGGAGAACCCGTGGCTGTAAGCCATACCCACTTCAGATTCTGACAGGCCGGATTCAGGGCCGACCAGCAGTAAAACATTTTCAGGTGGACCTAACTCGAGCATTGATTCACTGGCGTCCGGTGATAGCACTATTCTTAACTCGGGGTTTTTATTCTTACAGAGACTGCCGAGCCAATCATGTATCGCCAGTGGGGGATGTAGGGTTGTAAGTCTGCAACGCCCCGACTGTTCAGTTGCAGATATTGCGACCGAGCGCCAATGCTCAAGCTTTTTTCCTAGTCGATTACCGGGTAAGCGTTGGCTTTTTTCGCTGTGTATTGGTTGTATGGCCTGCACACCCAGTTCGATGGCTTTTTGAATTAGAAAGTCCATTCTCTCGCCACGGGCAATGCCCTGGGCAAGGGTTATGTTGAGGGTGGATTCACGATTGACTTCAATATACTCGACTAACCTGAGTTTAATCTTGCGCTTATTCAGTTCTATGATCCGGGCTTCAAATTCTCCGGATTCTCCATTGAACACCATGACCTTGTCGTTTATCTGGCAACGTAATACATGCAGCAAATGATGCGTTTGGGCATCGTTTGGTTCTATCTCGCTGTCCTCATTCAAGGGTGAGTCTACGAAGAGGCGCGGAATGTGGCGTGACATGTCTGGCTAATTGCTCAAAGCGTTTTGATAAATACTTTGGCATTTCGCTCTATGCAATAACCGTTCTGCCGGGCAGCCGGCAAGTCAGATATTCCGGCTGCAGAAAATCCATGTTCAACGAACCAATGCGGAGCATGTGTCGTTAAGGCAAATAGTCGGGAAAGGCCAAGGTGACTGGCTTGCCGTTCGATATTCTCTAGCAGGGCGACAGCTCGTCCCTGTTTTCGATAATCTGCGTGCACGGCCACGCAGGCCAGCTCTCCCATGCCGGATTCAGAGTAAGGGTACAGAGCACAACATGCTGTGATCAGGCCGTCCCGCTCCATTATCAGGAAATGATCAATGTCGAGTTCAAGTTGTTCCCGGCCACGGGGTAACAGACTGCCTTCATTCTGAATTGGGTCTATCAATTGCATGACTCCGCCAACATCTTCGATGCTGGCCTGACGAATCTGGTCAAATTCTTTTACAGATACGAGGGTGCCTGCGCCGTCCCTGCTGTAGAGTTCCTGCAACAAGGCACCATTATCGCCCTGACTTATGAGGTGGGTACGCTTTATACCCTGATCGCAGGCATTAATGGCTATATCCAGTAGATGCGATGCTGCAGGCTGATCTGCTCTGGCGTTTGACGCAACCTCTCCCGCCTCTGCGAGTGACAGCTGTGCGGCGCAATCCAGTAACTCGTGCACATGGGGGCCTTCATGCATCAGCAAAAGTTTGTCTGCC
>JBFJXR010000027.1:0-35258 GCA_041622995.1 Nevskiales bacterium | reverse complement strand
TTACCGTTCCCTTCACTGAACTTGAACTGGTTGGTCTCTACCCAACCCACGCGGATTACTACTGCAAGATGCAGGCAGCGACTGAAGCATCACTGGCAGAGGGCTTTTTGTTATCGGCCGATGCTGATGACCTGATGACGCGGGTAGAAAATGCCTCCAACCGCTGGCTGGATGCAGGGGTGCGTGACTGCAATGAGGATGGACTACCTGATTAGAGGTCAGATTCCCGTTATTGCGAAATCCAGTGCTGCAATTATTTCCTGACGCAAGTGCCTCAGGCTACCTACTGGATGCTCCGATTAATACTCAATAGAAATTGTCAGTGTATTCAGAAACTGGGCAAAAAATTCGTATATATTATGAAATGAAGCCTTAAGGATGTTCAGGCTCCACGAGTTCAGGAAGAGGCAACAGCTTAAAGCCAGTTCTGCACACTTCAAAAGTTAAACTCGACTCCGGTCAGCTCCAAAGATGCTTGCCAAAGCCGTTTTCTCTGAGCGGCATCCCTGGCTGTTGCAGAAGGCTTGACCTGTGTTGGGTAACCTGCAAACTGACCAAATCCATCTGGGCCGTAAAAACCACCACCCACTGCTTCGGCTGCGGTTGCGGCATACAGTATAGGTAGAGCCCCTTCTGCCGGGGTTTGCCCAAAGAAACGCATTGCAAACGCCTGCGCTGTATCTTCCAGCCATGCGCGCAGGGAGCGCCGTGGTTGGTTCTTACGTTCATTGCCGAGTGTAGTTCTTGCTATTCCCGGATGTGCCACGAGACTTACAAGATGACTATCAGCCGCCTTCGCTCTCTGTTGCAGTTCAAGGCTAAACATCAGGCAAGCCAGCTTGGTCTGACTGTAAATTTTCTGTGTGTTGTATTTCTTTTCCGACTGCAGGTCATCAAAGTTAATGCGCCCATAGGCCTGGGTGATACTGGATATACCGACGACTCTGGGTGCATTACTTCTCTTTAAGGCGGGCAACAACAAAGCAGTTAATGCAAAGTGACCGAGATGATTGATGCCGAATTCCAGCTCAAACCCGTCTTTGGTTGTGGCCCGCTGTACTGGCGGGTAGATGCCGGCGTTGTTAATGAGTATGTCTAACGCATCGTCTTCTGCACATATTGAAGCAGCGAACGTTCTGATTTGGCCAATATCCGCCAGATCAAGGTGTTTAAATTGCACTTTGGATTGAGGACTATTTCTGCTGAACTCATCAACAGCCTGTTGTCCGGCAGCATCATTGATATCAGCAAGAATAACTTCGGCGCCATGCCCGGCCAATGCTTTTGCTGTTTCAAGACCCAGTCCACCTGCCCCACCGGTAATCAGGGCACGCTTGCCTGTTAAATCCGGAATATCTTCAGCCGTCCAGCAACTTTCAGTGCCAGCCAATAGTTCGACATTGGGATCAGGACTTTGCACAAGGGCATCCTAATCGGATTCGCTGGATATCAGGCAACAGGCCCGATTTCGATTTCCAGACCATCGAGTGATTCATCCATGGGAATCTGGCAGGAAAGGCGTGAATTGGATCTCACCTCAACCACTTCGGCAATAGCCTCCAGCATCATCTCTTCGTCTTCACCTACAGCCGGCAACTTGCCGAGCCAGGCTTCGTTCACGTATACGTGGCAGGTACCGCAGGAACAGATGCCACCACAGGTGCCCTCTACATCCATATCCTCATCACGAAGGAGTTCCATCAACGGTGTGCTATCAGTTGCTTCAAGCATCTGCTGATTTCCGTCGCGGTCAATAATATTTACTTTAGCCATATTTCACGTTCAATAAAAAAGTGCCCGGCCAATAGACCGGGCAGCTAATGGATTAAATCCTGGTAATTCTACTCTGAATAGTCAGAACCTTCGTAGAATTTGCTGAAGAATTTACGGTACTGAATGATCGGTCCGTCACCATCACATAGCAGTGGGTTTGGACGATACTTCTTGTTGTTCCACACAATGAAGTCAACTTCTTCGAAGCCGGCACTGTCTTCGCCGTCTGCAGAACCCACCATATGCTGCACCAGATGCTGGGCAATCATGGCTTCCTTGGTGCCTTCTTCGTATTTTTTATGCGTGAAGCTCATACGAATAATGCTGTTTTCGCGGTCCACCGGCTGTGTGTAGTTCACCATGGTGGCAGTCACGCCTTCATGGCTGAACTTGTAAATATTCAGACCTGGCCCGAACATCTTGCCGACAATATGACCATGGTTCATGTCCACGTTGTAGTACGGCCAGTCAAAGCTGTACTCTGCATGCGGAATTTCCTTCTCGCCATGCAGGAAGCGCAAGTGTGCGAAATCCACACCATTTTCGGCAATTTCCTGTACAGCTGTTGCTGCAGTCCATTCGCCGCGATGAGGTTTGACGTAATTCTCGGTATCTTCCAGCTCCTCGATTTCAGGCATTTCCCAAATAGGCGCTTCGCCATTTGGATGGTACCAGCAGAAGATCAGTCCCCAGCGCTCGAACACTGGCAGTGCACGCAGGATCGGCTGCTTCTTGCAGATCGGGGGTGTGACAGTGCCGTAAGGAATATCCTTGTTCCAGCCCTCGGCGTCATACTGCCAGTGATGAAAAGGACAACGAATATTATCGCCACATACTTCACCACCGTGGCCCAGATGTGCTCCGAGATGCGGGCAGTAAGGGTCGGTCATGCCAACCTTGCCACTTTCGCCACGGAAAAGAACCCATTCCTGGTCAAGTAAATTTACGTTGCGCACTTCCTTGTCGCCAAGATTCTCGGAATAGTCCACAAAGAACCAACCCATTGGGATGGGAAACGGGCAACGTGCCAGATCTTTGGCACCTTTATTCAGCTCTGCATGAGAATTACTCACAATCTTCTCTCCTGGTCATTAAGCGTCGCTTCGGGCGACACTTTGAAATTCGCACCCTGCTAACAGGGTATTCTTAAAAGGGTAATCAAGTTATAGCATGCCCTGTCACGCCACCTTATACATACTCCGAAAGCAGCAGATTGGAAACACTCAGCACTTTACCCTTTTCTACGAAACAGAGATTACCCATTTAATGGAATAACCTGATTCACTCAAATGGATGAAGCCAAGTTGATTAGGCAGAGCCAAACTGATCCGCGTCTAATGATCACATCAGGAATCTGCCATGGCCACCGCTCTTAAATCAACCAAAGCTTACAAGATTGAAGCTGAAACCCCACCCGAACGCTTCGCACGCGGCTGGCACTGCCTTGGACTGGCCTCGGACTTTAAAGACGGCAAGATCCACGGCATTAATATTTTTGGCACCCGTATTATCATTTTCCAGAAAGCCGACGGCAGTCTTTCTTCCATGAATGCATGGTGCCCACATATGGGTGCCGATCTGGCATTGGGCCATGTGGAAAATGATTCAGTGGTGTGTAAATTCCACAACTGGTCATGGGGAAGTGAAGGCAAGTGCAACAATATCCCTTATGCAAACACCATCCCTCCGAAGGCACAGATTCAAACCTGGGAATTGCATGAAGAAAACCAGTTCCTGTTCGTCTGGAACGACCCTGAAGGCAACGGCCCGACCGACGATGTCGCCATTCCGCATATGCCGCAGTGCTTCTCGGATGAATGGTCAGACTGGTCAATGGTAAAATGGAACATCAACATCAACTGTCGCGAGCTTATAGACAATGTCGCTGACATGGCTCATTTCGGCCCGGTGCATGGCGGAACTGGAACCGTATATTTTGCCAATATCTTCGAAGGCCATCTCGCTACACAGGTGATGGTCGGCACCTTCCCCAACCTGAGTGAAAATGACTTTCTGACAACCGTGGCCACCTATTACGGCCCTGCTTACCAGATCACTCATATGTTTGGACAGATGCAGGGCGTACCGGTCGAGTCCATTTTAATGAACTCACATACGCCAGTAGACAAAGACAGTTTCGAACTGCGTTTCGGCGTTATCGTAAAGAAATTCCCGGGCATGTCAGACGAGGATTGTGCCGGCATGGTTCAGGGCTACGTGGATGCCACCAACAAGGCCTTTGGTGAGGATGTCGAAATCTGGCACAACAAGGTGCGAATCGACAATCCACTGTTATGTGACAGTGATGGCCCCGTCATTCGTCTGCGCCAGTGGTACGATCAGTTCTATCAGGATGTAGACAAAGTCTCCCCCAAACTGAAAGAACGCAAGGAACTCGAAATTGACAAAGGTGTACCTGACGAAGTCAGACCACCCGTCAAGCACGCCTTTGAGAAATAAGTGTTAGTCTTCTAGGCAACAAAAATTATAAAGCCCCTTGATCAGGGGCTTTTTTTGTTTAAAGCAACCCAATCCTATTAGTATGGATTACACGGATAGTAATTTAAGGAATCGATATGTCTAACAAAAAAACCAGTCAGGTCTTAGGTCTGTTTTCAGCAGGACTGTTATTTGCAGCTCTGGCTGCCTGCGGCGGAGGTGGATCCTCCGGGGGCACGGTTGCACCTGCGATATCCGGCAAGGCATCAGCCCCCGGAGGCGCAGTGGTCTATTTTCAGGAAACTTCGGTTATACAGCTTGCCGCGAACTTCCTGATGCCGATGGCTAGCGCGGAAATTTCCGGACTGCAACCCGTTCAGAACGCGACTGTAGAACTTATACAGGTAAATAATGACGGCAATCAGGTAGGCGAGGTCTTGGCATCCACCCAGACGAGTGTGACAGGCGATTACCAAATCAGCCTGCCCGCCGGAATCGATTTTGCCGCCAATCTGGTGCTGCGAATCACCTCAACCGACCTGACCCAGACGCTTGATGCGCAGGTGGTCAGTCAGACGGTCAACATTGACCCTTATAGCGATTACCTGCTCGACAAACTGGTTGAGAATGGCACACAACTGGACACACTTGCCACCAACGAGGTCCTTCTGCTTAAAGGCAAGCTCGAAGAGTTTGATCTGACCGCAGCTAACGACATGAGCGAAATGCTTGCTGCTCTGGAAGAAGCTACCGGCGAGTTCATGGACCAGAGCATCCAGACGGTCAATAACGGCGATGGCGACGCCAACAACATCGCCGGTGACTACCATTTCGGTGAATTTGCCCTGTCTTTGCATGATAGTGATGCTGATCCTTATGGCACATTCAGTACCGAACTGATTCAGGAATCAGTTTTATTGGGTGCAGAAGACGGTGCAAATATCATTGCAACTTTTGACAATCAGAGAATTGATACCTGGTTCAACCTGCAATATGTACCGGAAGGTAATCACCAGCTTTATCTGGCAAATTCCATTGAAAACTTCCCTGAAGAGGAAGCGGGTACTGTAGATGGCACAGGCGCACTTGTATTCGAAGCAGACTTTGAAGAAGAGATCCAGGATTGTGACGAACCCAATCCGGAACAGAACTGTTTCGGCTGGCGCACTCCGGCCGCCACCTACCGTATTGAACCGGTAGGCACATCCGGACTTTACGTTGGTCGATTTATTGATGCCAGCATACGGTATCACCTGACGTCCGATAAGGTACTGGACCCAAACAATAAAGCCGGCGATGAAGTCTTTTATGCTCTTTCCCTGTTAGCCAAAAAAGGCACAGATATGTCTGAGGCCAGTCTGAGTGGCGAATATGGCATGATCGGCTTGCTTGCTGGCGCAGCACACCAGACAGGCATTACAGAAATTGAAGGCTTCTATGCTGTTGAAAATTTTGATGGTGCAGGTAATGCGACTGAAACCGATTTCAATGGCTACAGTATCAATCGAGCTCCAAATTCAGCACCCAATACAGTCACAGAAACCACGCTGGAAAACTTCTCTTATACAGTTGCCAATGACGGCACTCTGGTAATTTCATTCGGTCAGGAAAGTGACTCAGGTTTCGTAAGCGCTGACGGCAATCTAATTGCCGCCTTTAGTAGTGAAACTCAGGATAATGGCCAAAACCCGGCGACTATTCTTACCGCATCAAATGGTCTGGTGACAGGAGTTAAGCTTCCTGTGACGACGCCCGGTATGGCTGGTAAATCCTACAAGCTTTATAACCTGATGTTTGGCTATGGCAATACCGATACCACCCTCAGCAGTTTTTCCGGCGGGTTACTGTCATTTGAAAACGGTAGCAATCTGACGCTTTCAGCAAACAAAGTACGCGGAGTCAGCAGGGACAATGACAACTCGAACCTTGAAGGTTTTGCCGGGAACATGGGCATCATTGCCCAGAACACTGCCTTTACCATAGGCAATAACGGCAAGTTCAATTCCAAACTGCTGCTGGATGCCGGAGAAACAGTCACTATCGATGGCTTCGTTTCCGAAAGCGCAGACATGATCCTGTTCCGCACAATTTATCAGGATACATCCCTGGGAGAAAAGGAAGTGGGCTTGTTCATTGGCTCACTTGTTGCAGAATAACCATCCTGCAATCAAAAAAGCCCGCTTACGCGGGCTTTTTTTTGCCAATGCGACAATCACGCGGCCTTCATGTCCCCTGGCCCCCAATAGGCCTTCATCGACGTGTATTTGCCTTCTTCATCAAAGGTCATCACATCAATAGCATGTATCACCATATCAGCGCCCTGATAGTTCAGAGCCACTTCGAAGGCCATGGCAGCAGAATTACCATGAGATGCACGAATCGGCGCAGATAGCGTTAATTTAGCTCCGGATTCAAGCGCAACTTTATAAAAGGCCTCAATCTCTGCCCGGCCTTTCTTCAGCTCTGACCCTACCGGGTCTTCAACGGTGGCATCATCTGCATACAGATTAACGATGGCCGCCAAATCCTCATTATTGAACGCATCAATATAAGCCTGCATTCCTGCACGCATTTGCTCTTCAGTTGCCATGAAACACTTCTCCCGGATTAGTTCTTGTAAACATGCAAGCCACAAAGATTCACTCTAACAGGGACAACATGCTACCTACCTACTGCGATTGGTTGAGTTCTTGTTGAGGGTTTTTCACCCTTTGAACACAAAAACACCTATGCTATAAATGTTCAGCATCAGTTAATATGAAATCGATCAAACATTTACAACCACAAGCGTGTACGCGTTTTAAGTGGATACTGCATGGCCTCTGCCCCTAAATTACTGTCAGCGTCGCGTCAGAATCGTGATGCGAATTTGCTAAAGGATGCCGATTATCCGGTAGGCCAGGCCTGTCTGGATACTATTCTCGGCGAAATCTACGAAGGCATCACTGAAACACCGCCCTGGAAGTCGGCTATCGAGCAACTGCGTAACGTACTCGATGCCGCCCACGTCACTCTGATGTTACGGCCGCCTTCTGCGGAATCGACTGGAGTAATGATTAATGCAGGCGATGTGAACGAAGAAGCCACAGCTTCCTATGAAACCCATTTTTTCGCCATCGATCCTTTTGTAGGCTTGCCTGAGGGTGAAGTGATTTCAGCAGAGGATCTGCTGGGCAAGGACAAATGGCTCGAAAGCACCATGTACAAGGAGTACCTGAGCCACCTGGGCATACGCCATTTACTCGGTGCCGATATCTGCACTGATGACGGTATTGAATGTCGGCTACGCGTGACGCGTTCACCTGAAGGTAAAAAGTTCTCGCCGCTTGATATCAATCTGGTCAAGGTAATATTGCCGCATTTCAAACGTTCGATTCAGCTGCACGCCAAACTGGATTATCTCGAATGTGAGCGGCAACTCTTCACGGGTACGCTTAACCAGATGCTGCTGGGGATTGTCAGTATTGACCAACATGGCAACATCATTGAAATGAACCCGGAAGCTCAACGCATCCTCGACGAAAAGGATGGGTTGGCCATTACCAGCAAAGGAATTACTGCCAGCAAACGCAGCGAAAATCAGGACCTGCAGAAACTGATTCAGGATGCCGTTGCCGGAGGGATTACTGATAGCGGCCCTTCTGTCGTTGAAGCCATGTCGATTACCCGTGAATTTGACCGTAGCCGATTGGGCATTGTTGTCAGAACTGTTCCCATGGGTGAATGGTCCGAGGGGGCCCGCCGCCCTGCCGCCGTTATTTTCCTGCGCGACCCTGATTACAACAGCGCCGAACCTGTTCAGGAAGTTGTACAGCGGGTTTTCGGTCTTACCCGAATGGAAGCCGCACTCGCTGTTCACCTTGCCCGGGGTTACACCCTGGATGAAGCTGCTGAATTGCTGAATGTAAGGCGCAATACGGCTCGAACCCATCTTCGCTCAATTTTTGGCAAAACCGGTGTCTCTCGTCAGACCATGCTGGTTCGCCTTCTGCTTAAGAGTGTGATTTCACTCGCATAATCGCGCTTTCCATCGACACCACCCTATTATAATTTTCTACATAGAATTAACGTATATATTGTTCAGTATTGACTAAACATACTATACGTAACGATAATAGCCGAATGAATACTCAAAACACTCAGGCTATCGAAGAGTTTGTTGAACGAATGGGCTTATCTGCCGAATCAGATGGCCTGCCCCGTATCGCGGGGCGTATGTGGGGCTTCTTTATTATTTATGGCGGCCCCTGCAGTTTTGGCGAACTCGCAGAGAAATTAAAAGTTTCCCGAGGCAGCATTAGCACTAATGCCCGCATTCTTCGGGATCTTGGCATTATCGAACGCGTTACCCGTCCAGGCGACCGGCAGGATTATTACCAGCTGGCAGAAAGTCCCTATGACCAGATGCTGGAGGGCTATGTCGAACGCATGCGTAAATCCACGCAGAATGTGGAAAAAGCACTTGCCGGACTTCCCCAGGGCTGGCACGACGCAGAGCACCGGCTTAATGAAATGCACCGCTTTTATGATGCCGCCGTGAAAACGACCGAGGTTCTGATACAGGAACTTCGAGAAACCAAAATAGAAAGTGAAACAGATGACGCCGCACCCTCTGGGTTGCTGCGTCAGTCTTCGTAATTAAAAGGCTTTGGAATGAACACAATTAAGAACCTGCACCCTGCCTGGATTGCCGGCATCATTGCGGTTGCTGTCACACTTTGGGTTTTATCCGGCGTGGGCGCCGACAATGCTGACACAGCGGATGAGGCAGAAAAGCCGGTTAAAGTTGCCAAGGCAAGCATCGTGAAGGTCGAAGTAACAAGCAGCCAGGCGCAAGAAATCACAAAAGAAGCTGAAGTGAATAGTCGCACCGCACCCGTACGCAGTGTACGTGTACGTGCAGAAACATCAGGCCGTGTGATTGAAGTCGTTACCCGTCGCGGTGCCAAAATCAAAAAAGGCGGCATTATTGCCCGCCTCGCACTTAATGAACGCAAGGCCCAGTTACGTCAGGCGAATGCCGTACTGCAACAGCGTCGCTTGCAGAACGAAGCGGCACAGCGCCTGCGTGAAGGCGACTACATGACTGAAGTTGAACTTGCCCAGGCCAAGGCCAATTACGAGATTGCTCTTGCCGATGTCGAGCGCATTCAACAAGACATTAATCACACCGTTATCCGGGCGCCTTTCTCAGGCGTTCTGGAATCACGTGATGTAGAAGTCGGCGACTATGTAAAAGTCGGAGATGAAATCGGTTACATCATTGAACAGGACCCGTTTATTGTCCGTGGCAGCGTTTCAGAAGATGTCATCGGTTACCTGGAAATCGGCCAGCCAGGCAGCGTCACCCTGATTAATAACGAGGTGAAGGAAGGCGTCGTTCGTTATATTGCAGGCGAAGCTGACAAACAGACCCGCACCTATACCGTTGAATTGCTGGTTGCCAATCCCGACGGTCGTCTGATTGCAGGCACCTCTGCTTTGATGCGCCTGCCGCTCGAAACAGTCAAAGCGCATGAACTTGAACCCGCCACCCTCACTCTGAACAAGGATGGGAAATTCGGTATCAAGTCTGTCGATAGTGACGACAGGGTCCGCTTCTATGAAGCAAAAATAGTACGTAACAAGGATGAAATGGTCTGGTTAGCAGGTCTGCCGGATGACATCAGGGTTATCACCATTGGACAGGATTATGTCACTGAAGGAGACACGGTAGAGGTAGCCAACAAGCATCAGGAACAAGTAAGCGCTGTTACTGAAGAAGTCATGGTTGAGGGTGCTGAATAATGAATAGCATGCTCAGCCTGGCCTTTACCCGGCCACGTACCATACTGGTAGGGCTGTTTGCCATTCTGGTGGCGGGTGCAATGAGTTACGCCAATATTTCCAAGGAAGCGGAACCCGACGTCAGTTTCCCGACCATATATGTCTCCATGGTGCATCAGGGAATTTCGCCTGAAGATGCAGTAAGGCTGCTAATCAAACCCATGGAGCAGGAGTTACGTTCACTTGAAGGCCTGAAAGAAATGCGCTCAACTGCTGCCGAAGGCTATGGCAGTGTAAAGCTTGAATTCGAATCTGGTTTCGACCCCGCCAAAGCCGTTGACGATGTGCGGGTTAAAGTAGATTTCGCCAAGGCAGAATTGCCTGACGAAACAGAAGAGCCCACGGTGCAGGAGGTAAATATTGCCCTGCTGCCGATGATGGTCATCAATCTATATGGCGACATCTCGGAACGAGCCCTGGTTACGATTGCCCGCGACCTGAAAGATCGGCTGGAAGCTATCGAGAACGTGCTGGAAGCGGACATCGCCGGTGATCGCGATGAAATGATCGAAATCAACATTGATCCCATACGCCTCGAAACCTACGACCTTTCTTTGCAAGCGGTATTAAATGCCGTACAACGAAATAATCAGTTGGTTGCTGCAGGTGCCGTCACGACTGGTAGCGGTCGCTTTTCCATCAAGGTGCCAGGGATAATCGATAACGTCGACAAACTCCTGAATCTGGCCATCAAGGAAGCCAATAACGAGGTGGTTAAGGTTTCGGATGTCGCAACTGTCAGACGCACATTCCTTGATCCCGATGGCTACGCACGCCTTAACAACAAGAGATCCGTCGCGCTGGAAATATCAAAACGACTCGGCTCCAACATCATAGAAACCAGTGCAGCGGTTCGCGCCGTAGTCGCCGAAACCAGCAAGGCCTGGCCGGAGGCCGTTCAGGTAATCTATTCGCAGGACAAATCGGAAAATACCCAGCGAAATCTTAATGATCTCCAGAACAATGTGCTCTCCGGCGTACTTCTGGTGATGATAGTTGTGGTCGGCTTTCTGGGTCTGAGAGCAGGCACGCTGGTTGGCATCTCCATCCCCGGCTCATTCCTGCTTGGCATCATGGTGATTGGCGCTCTTGGATTCACCGTGAACATGGTAGTGCTGTTTGGTCTTATCCTAGCTCTTGGTCTGTTGGTCGACAGCACAATTATTATTGTTGAGCTCGCAGACCGTTATCAGGCCGAAGGGCAAAGCAAGACTTCAGCTTATATGCATGCTGCACAACGCATGTCCTGGCCTGTTATAGCCTCCACCTGTACAACGCTGGCTGCCTTCACACCCCTGATTTTCTGGCCCGGTGTGATGGGCGAGTTCATGAGTTACCTGCCGATCACAGTGATCTGCGTACTCACCTCCTCGCTGTTCATGGCTCTGCTGTTCATTCCCAATCTTGGCGCAGTCATTGGCGGTACTCCACCGGCGGGCGGTAAACCGGCATGGCGACCCGGCGAAGCATTTACAGGCTGGACTGGTAGATACCTTGCCGTACTCAACAAGCTACTTCCCCATGCCGGCAAAGTACTGCTCATTGCCATGTGCGCCCTGGTCGGTACATTCTGGATATACGGTCAGGTGGGTAAAGGCGTTGAATTCTTCCCTGATGTCGATATGGATAATGCCGTAATCAAAATCCATGGCCGCGGCGCCCTGTCTGTCAATGAAATCGACCGCCTGGTCCACGACGTAGAAAGCAAGTTGTTTGATATCGATGGCATCGAGTCTGTTTATTCCAGATCAGGACTGGCCTTCCGACGTGGTGACAACAAGGAAGATGTCATTGGCCAGATCCAGATTCAGTTTGATGACTGGACGGTTCGTCCACCGGGCGACCAGATTTTTGCCGAAATACGAAACAGGATCGGCAATCCACCGGGTATCGAAGTGGAAATACTCAAACCACAGGGCGGCCCCCAGGAAGGTAAACCGGTTCAGATCGAACTGTATGGCCCGAATATTGAGGAACTGAAAAAAGCAGTTCTCTGGGTCAGAAGAGGCATGAATGAGGTCGGCGGCTTTATCGACATCACAGATACCCTGCCTAACCCCGGCCTGGAATGGCGCATTGATATAGACCGTGCCGAAGCTGCGCGATACGGCGCTGATATTGCGACAGTAGGCCAGTTCATCCAGTTATTGACCCAGGGCATCAAGGTGGGTGAATACCGTGCACCTGATGCCAAGGATGAAATGGATATTCGCGTTCGCTTTGACGAAAGTGAACGCAATCTCGATGCGCTGAGCCGATTACGTGTAAACACGCCCGGTGGACAGATTCCGGTTTCAAATTTCATGGAACGTATTCCCGCCCAGAAAGTATCCAACATCAATCGAATCCGGGGGCATCGTGGTATTTCTGTCGAGTCCTACGTAGATGATGGAATGGTAGTAGCCACGCAGCTGGCATTACTCGACAGTTGGGTAAAGGAAAACTACAAGGATGCCGGATTGCACCCCGCGCTACAGGTCGCCTTCAAGGGTGAGGATCAGGATATTCGCGAGGCCCAGGCCTTTCTTAGCAAAGCATTTATGGCCGCTCTGGCATTGATTGCAGTCATTCTTCTGACCCAGTTCAACAGTTTTTATCAGTCTTTTCTGATACTTACGGCTATCATATTTTCGACCATCGGTGTCCTGATAGGTTTGATGGTCACGGGTCAGCCCTTTGGTGTCGTCATGTCCGGCATTGGTGTCATCTCACTGGCAGGCATCGTTGTGAACAACAATATTGTGCTGATCGATACCTACAATCTGTTACGTGATGAAGGACTGGGTGCGATTGAGGCTGTCCTTCAAACAGGTGCTGAACGTTTACGGCCGGTGCTGCTAACGACAGTTACAACTGTATTGGGATTAATGCCCATGGTGCTTAAGATGAACGTCAATATCTTCGAACGTGAAGTCACATTTGGCGCGCCTTCAACCCAGTACTGGGCTCAGCTGGCATCCTCGATAGTCGGGGGCCTGATATTTGCCACCGTACTGACCTTGATACTCACGCCATGCCTCCTGGTACTGGGTGAGCGTATCAGTCAGAAACTCGGACTCAAACGCAAGAAAGTACATCATGCTTCCATTGAGGATGATGAATTAGCGACTGAAGAAAGCTAGCTCTATCATCCGTATTGAATAGTTAAGAACGTCATCGCTAGCCATCGCGGCGATCCCCAACTTCAATGTTGGAGATTGCTTCGGCAAAGCCTCGCAATGACCTAACTAGCTTTCCTGGCTAACTGCGACGGCATCACTCGCCCGCTTGCCCTTTGCATAATCCCGACCAATATAAATATACATCGCTGGCACAATATAGAGCGTAAACAGGGTGCCAATGGTCATCCCGGCTGCAATCACCACGCCCATTGCAAAGCGGGCTGAGGAGCCCGGACCTGACGAAATCAACAATGGCACCATGGCAATGACCAATGCAGCTGTCGTCATCAGAATTGGGCGCATGCGTATGGCTGCGGCTTCCTCAATAGCCTGTCTCTTGGGCATCCCGGATTCCTGTAACTTGTTGGCAAATTCCACGATCAGGATACCGTGCTTGGAAATTACGCCGATCAGAGTCACCAGCCCCACCTGTGTATAGATGTTCATTGTCATGCCGGGAAAATTTGATACCCCCATGCCATTGGTAATACCCAGGATATTCAGAACAAGCAAAGCGCCACATATGGACATTGGCACGGTCACGAGCATGATGATCGGGTCGGTGAATGACTCGAACTGGGCAGCCAGTACCAGGTAGATGATGATCAGTGCGAAGAAGAAGGTAATGATCAGAGCCGAGCCTTCCTGCTTAAACTGACGTGATGGCCCGGCATAGTCCACCTGGAATCCTGCTGGCAGCACTTCTGCCGCAATTGTATCCAGAACATCCAGTGCTTCGCCCTGCGGCACACCTGGGCGTGGTACACCGACCAGCTTATTGGCGGGCAGTTGCTGCATGTGTTCCAGCGTACGCGGCACAATACGCTCGGTAATTTTCACCAACGTGGAAATCGGAATCTGATCGCCGTTGGCTGCACGCGTGTAATACCCTGCCAGCTGTTGCGGGTTCAGACGATCCTCACGTTTAACCTTCGCGATCACCTTGTAGGAGCGATCGTTATAGGAAAAGCGGTTAACCGAAGCGCCGGATAACAGTGCCGACAAATCAGCACTCAGACTATTCATATCCACACCCAGCAAGGCCGCCTTGTCGCGATCTATTTCAATCAGGGCTTCAGGGCGATCAATTCGCAGTGTCGGCACAAGAAATATAAATTTCTTGGTGGCCATGGCCCGGCCAATAATCTCGTTGCTGATGTCTGCCATGGTTGCCGGGTCTGTCGTGCCCTTGATCACGAATTCAACCGGATAGCCCTGGCCGGGTGTAGGCAAGGGTGGCGGCTGAATCACGGTGCTGCGCAGCCCGGAAATATTCTTCATGGCGGGCGCCAGTTCATTCACGATGGTTTCCGTCGTTTTGTCACGCTCGGTCCAGGGCACCGTAATCATGCCCATGAAGCTGCGATTGGTACTGCCACCATCATCATTGCTGAAGGTGAACATATGAGAAATTTCCTCATGTGCCAATGCAACCTTATGCGCCTGGCTGGAGACTTCTTGCAGATATTCCTGCGACGCGAAACCATCAATTTCATTAATGGCAATAGCAAACCCACGATCTTCGCCCGGCGCGAGTTCAGCCGGCGTGCCAATAAACAGGAAATAACAGGAAACTAATACAATCAGGCCGAACAGGCCAATGACATGCACCGTATCCAGCGCACTGTGCAAGCGTCTTTGGTAGGCATCCTTCCAGCTATCAAATTTTTTATCCAGCCAGATGGCAAGGCGGCTGTTATGGCTGGAGTCCTGCAGAATACGTGCACACATCATGGGTGTGAGCGTCAGTGCCACAATGCCGGAAATCAGTACCGCACCTGCCAGGGTAAAGGCGAACTCGCTGAACAGCTTGCCGGTAATGCCAGTCAGGAACCCAATAGGCGCATACACTGCCATTAGGGTGATGGTCATGGCAATGATCGGGCCAACCAGTTCACGCGCACCCTTTATGGCTGCATCATGCGGCTGCATGCCCTCCTCAATATGCCGATGTACATTTTCCAGCACGATAATTGCGTCGTCCACCACCATACCGATGGCCAGTACCATAGCCAGTAACGTCAGCAGGTTGATGGAAAAACCCATGAGCATCATCAGGAACAATGCCCCCACCAGGGACAATGGCACGGTCACCGCCGGTATCAGTGAACTGCGTACAGAACCCAAGAACAGGAAGATCACAACGACTACGATGGCGACTGCTTCCAGCAGGGTCACTTCTACTTCATTGATAGCTTGCCGCACAAAATCGGTCGCATCATAGCCAACGGCGCCATTCAGGCCTTCCGGTAATGCCGATACGATGCCCGGCCATACTTCACGAACCTGATCAATCACATCCAGAATATTGGCATCGGGTCTGCCGTAAATCGCGATGAATATGGCCGGACTGCCATTCCAGCCGGCTGACTGGTCATAATTCTCTGCACCCAGCACCACATCCGCCACATCCGCCAACCGTACGATGCTATTGCCCTCGGACTTCACCACCAGCTGCCGGAATTGTTCAGGCGTGTTCAGGTCGGTATTCGCACGCACTGCAATCTTGACGTAATTGCCACGTGTTTCTCCGACGGCTGACAGCACATTCTGGGCACGCAGGCGTTCGATCACTTCACTCGCCGTTATGTTGTGCCCCACCAAGCGGTCAGGCTTAAGCCAAACACGCATGGCAAAAGTACGCGCACCGATAATCCGGGCCCTTTCCACACCGTTCAGCGTCGCCAGTTGTGGTTCGACGATTCGCGTCAGGTAATCCGTGATCTGGCTTTCGTTCAGCACTTCGGAGAAAAACGACAGGTACATGGCAGCCGTACCGCCGGCCTCTGCAATCGCGATTACCGGGTCTTCAGAGCCTTCCGGAAATTCATTTCTCAGCTTGTTGACCTTGGCAGATATCTCCGTCATCGCCTCATTTGGGTTTTTATCCAGACGCAAATTGGCGGTGATCTGGGTAGCACCCTGACCGGTGTTCGACACCAGATATTCGATACCATCCACTGCCGCAATTTCACGTTCTACCGGGGTGGTGATAAAGCCTTCAACCAGTGATGCTCCTGCGCCCGGATAGGCAATCGTGACGTTGATCTGGGCATTCTGCATTTCCGGATACTGACGCACGGTCAATTCGGTAAAGGCACGGGCCCCGAGCAACAGAATCACCAGGCTCACAACCGTCGCCAGTACGGGACGGTTGATGAAAATATCGGTAAAACGCATAGCCCGCCCCTCAGGTATCTTCAGGCGTGGGTTTCAGGCTCACACCGGGCTGAAAATCATTATTGATCACAACTGGCTGATCATTTCGCAATTTCAGCAATCCGGATGTTGCGATCAGTTCTCCGGCTTTGAGGCCTTCAGTAATCGCAACAAAGTCACCCTGGCCCTCACCTGTTTTTACAAATCGCTGGCGGGCGATCAGTGTGGGTTCTGCATCTGACCCTTCTGCGGCAGGCTTTTCAACCAGCACGAAGACCGAATTTCCATAGGCGTTATAACTAATCGCGGTACGGGGAACCATCAGTACTTCATCGGCGCCATCCAGTTCTATGACTACCTTCGCAAATACACCCGCCCTGAGTAATCTGGCCTCGTTGTCTACCGTCGCCCGCACCTTGAAATTACGGGTTTCCGAGTTCACGACTGAATCTATGGCCTGTACTTTTCCTGTGAACACTTCACCGGGGTAGAGATCAACACGAACGTTGACTGTCTGACCGGGTTGTACCCGATTGATCTTCTGCTCAGGAAGTGTGAAATCAACATACAGGGGATTTAAAGCCTGAAGACTCACCATGGGCGTACCCGGCGAAATGTATTCACCCAGATCAACTTTACGTATACCCAACTCCCCAGTGAATGGCGCGCGTATGATTTTTTGCTCTATACGGGCACGCTGGGCCTGTACCTTTGCCTTTGCTTGGGTCGACTGACTCTGGGCCCGGTCCAGTTCAGCCTTGGAGATGCTCTCCAGTTCGTAGAGCTTGTGTAATCGTTCAAGCTCGGTGCCAGCCAATGCTGCCTGTGCCTCAAGATTCTTCAGATCAGCCCGGTCTGTATCCGCATCCAGTGTAACCAGCACATCGCCTTTTTTGACATGGTCGCCGGATTCAAAGCGAATGGATTTCACTATGCCTGCCGCTTCGGTGGTGACTTCTATGCCATTCACAGCTGTGAGCGTACCAACTGCCTCGATAACCTTGGGCCAGCTCGCCTGACTGACCTCCGCAGCACTGATTGTCGCGGCCGGAATCGGCATGCTGTCAAAATACGCATTCATGCCCTTGCTGCCCATGTACTTCATTCCAAATACACCACCAAACAGGACGGTGCATCCCACTAAAACTATGACAAGCCGTAATATCATTTCTGGACCTCTTTCTTATTCTGATGCCTGCAGCAACAAATCAACTGCCGCAAAATCTTCCGGTGCCAACTCGGCAGTAATCTGTTTTAACTGCATTCGACCTAGCAGCAGGTCATAACGAGTCCGTGACAAATCCCGTTGTGCACTGATCACTGCACTTCGCGCATTAAGCACATCGGTTATTGTTCGTGTGCCGGCCTGGTAACCGTTTCGCGTGGCCTCTTCGGCTGCCGTAGCTGATACCACGGCCAACTCAAGGGCACGTACCTGTGCATATCCGGTTTCCACCTGCCGGTACTGCTGCCTTGTCTGACTGTCAGTTTCTGCCACTATCCGAGCCAGATCAGCCTGTGCGACCTCGAGTCTTGCCTGTGATTCACGTGAGCGAGCACGTTTTATGCCTCCCTGATAAATAGGAATACTCAGTTCAAGGCCTACGCGACCATCTTTGCGTTTAGAGCCCACTCTGGACTCACTGCCATCTTCATAGCGATAACTGGCGACCGCATCCAGAGTAGGAAATAAATCAGCCGATGCAGCCGCAGACTGCGACTCGGCAACAACCACAGCTTCCCTGGCCTGCAAAACAGCAGGGTTCGCCTTTCTGGCCTTGTTTACCCACAGGTTCATATCGGCAGGATTCAGGGGCGGGATTTTTACATCGGCAGGCAATACCGGAAGACTCACATAGCCATTACCGGTAGATTCGTTCAGGGCATCCTGCGCACTCAGAAGTTTCTGACGTTCAAGGATGATTCTTGCTTTGGCAAGGTCATCACGAGCCTGGGCCTCCTTCAGATCAGTGCCTGGCACCAGCCCAACCTCATGACGTTTTTTAGTGTCCGACAGAGACTCGCCAATCGCCTGCGCCTCTGCTTTAGCCAGGGCCAATTCGTCCTGAGCCACCAGCACGGCAAAATATCTTTCGGCCAGCCTGACGCCATAGATCATTTTACGTTCGGTATTGGCCGACTCCGCCTGTGCAGTCAATGCATCGGCATGTCGCCCCTTGGCAAACCAGTCAAGACGCACGACTGGCTGACGGGCATTAATACTTGCACCTTTACTGGTATAGCCTTCCTCAAAGTTACCGAAGAACTGACTTTCACTTTCGTTCTCATGCCGCGAAACATTTCCATCAATACTCACGACCGGCAAGCGGTTACCACTTACCTGTTTACCCAACTGCAGGTCTGCTTCATAGGTCGCATCAGACAAGGGTACGAGTGGATCATGCTTGAGCGCCAGATCAAGTGCCTTGCTCAGGCTCATTGCATGCGCTGGCAATGACAAAGCAATCCCCAGTAGCAGCATGCTGCCAACAGCAGAATACTGATTAACTTTGTTTGCAATCCAGATCATGGAATACCTCATCACATAGTTGTTTAATTTTTAAGTCCAGTGCCGCATCGTCACTGGGATCGTAATAGGGCAGCCAGCCCAAGCCGTTCAACATATTCTGTACGTGCCGCAACATAAGCCTGTAGGGCTCACGCATCTCATATTGCTCCAGCACACCTTCTGCATGTATGAGGTTGTGCGTCCCCAATGTTAATGTCCACGGACCCATAGCCAATTCGTTAGGCTTAAGGCCTTTCAGTTCGAGGTCACCACATTCGCTCGCTTCCAGAACCAGGGCAGCAACAAGCTCCCCTATAGGTCTGCTCGCAGCCAACGCTTCCTGACGCCGACTTTCAGAAGCCGCCCCCCAGACGACCTCGGTATAGGCGAATTGCGAGAGCCTGAAATGCTCTGGATACTGTCGCACGAACACCATATCAGCGACAGGCAACCCGAACATGCGATCCCGGGTGGGAGCTTTCCATTCAATAACACGTCGAAATAACTCTAACCTGTACTGCTCATTTATCGTCGCCAATGCAATCAGCAAATCTTCCTTGCTTGCAAAGTGCTGATAGAGCGTGCCTACGGAATAGTCACAGTGGGCAGCGATTTTCGACATGGCCAGATTCAATAATCCATCCTGTTGAATCAGCTCACGCGCGGCCACCAGGAACTTTTGTTCCCGGTCAGCGAATTCGCGTTGACGGCGCTCTTTAGTGCCCACGGCAGCTCCAATATACAGAACACCAAATTATGAACCTGATTCATTTTTCGATCAAGCGTATAAATTTTTACGGTTTCTCTAGTGATTCCGTTGGTTTAAAAGGCTGAATCTAATCTGAAAGCATCATATAAACCTCAAACAGATAATCAATAATGGATGCATCTACAGTTTCATCCGGGGGGAAACAGTGAACATTAAATTAATTATTCTTTTGAGCTTGGCTCTTGGGCTCACTGCTTGTGGTGGAGACAGTGCGAGCGACAACAACCTGCCCTCTCTTCCCACAAACCAGGGAGAGTCAGTTTCTTTTGTAGCCTTTGGCGACGCGGGTCAGCAATCCGGGGGGGGCCCAGACATACAAACCGCCGTTGGTGATGCCATGGCCAAGGTTTGTGAGCAACGTGGCTGCGATTTGGCACTGGAACTGGGCGACAACATTTATCTGTCAGGCGTGGACAGTGTTGAAGATGAGCAGTGGCAAACCAAGTTCGAGCAACCTTACGCCAACTTCAATTACCCGATTTATGCTGCACTGGGTAATCATGACAATAGCAATGGCCCTGGCGAGGGCTCCAGCAATGCCCGGGGTAACTTCCAGGTGGATTACCACTACTCAGGCAAGTCCACCAAATGGAACATGCCAGCACGATATTACAACTTCACCTGGCCACTGGAGGGAGACAGCCCTGTTGCAGAGTTTTATGCACTGGATTCCAATCCGCTGACCGCCATCGTGCCCGACCCCGACCCCAGCTTTAATTTTGTCACCTATGGCGCCGAGCAACAGACCTGGCTAAGCGATGCTCTACAAGCCTCAAAAGCCAAGTGGAAAATCGCTTTTGCCCATCACCCGTACCTTTCCAATGGTGTGCATGGTAATGCCGGAAATTACGATCAGATACCTGAAGAACTACCGATAACGGCCAATGGCGCACCCTGGAAAAGCTTTATTGAAGCCACACTGTGCGCCGAAGAAGTTGATATTTACTTTCAGGGTCATGACCATGACCTGCAGTGGATCAAACCGGTAGAAAGCTGCGGTAAAACCCAGTTTGTCGTCTCCGGTGCTGGTGAATTGCCACGCCCATTCGCTGATGCCAATCGGAATGAAACATTCTGGCAGCAGGATCAGACATTAGGGTTCTTCTGGTTTCAGTTGCAGGCGGACAAGCTCATTGGGGCAGCCTATACGCTGGATGACAACATGCAACCCGTTAAACAATTCGAGCTGGAACTGCCGCGTAACGAATAACTGTCTTAGCGACTTCCTTAATTTAACTGGACTATAGACGCTACAGCCTCCATAATGGTGCATTGCAGCAATTCATTCTTCAGGTCGGGACATTCTGGCTCACCGTCTGGAAAGCTGACCATCAGGCTTTCATACGCCTGAATAAATGATCTAACCGTTCAATCAGTTACTCATTGTGACCGTGTCTGCCTTTGTTGCCGGCTGCACGGCGCTTGCCTATGCAAATGGAGCGTTCATTGTTTAATCTGCCCGCCAAAGACATCAAGACCAATATACTCAGCGGCCTGACGGTCGCGCTGGCCATGGTGCCCGAGGCCATTGCCTTTGCGCTTATCGCACATGTATCGCCTTTGACCGGCTTATACGCCGCAGTCATTGTGGCTTTCATTACATCCGTCTTTGGTGGCCGCCCTGGCATGATCTCCGGGGCAACAGGCGCGCTAGCGGTAGTCATGGTGGCACTGGTCGTTGAGCACGGCGTAGAATACCTGTTCGCGACTGTTGTACTTATGGGCCTGCTACAACTGTTATTTGCCGCGGCCAAACTGGGCAAGTTCATTCGTATGGTGCCCTACCCGGTAATGCTCGGGTTTGTAAATGGGCTGGCTATCGTGATCTTTATGGCTCAGTTCGGGCATTTCAAAGTCAACGGTGTCGACGGCGAAACAAGCTGGATGCAGGGCAGTTCTCTCTACATCATGATCGGGTTGATCGCGTTAACCGTATTGCTGATCTACGCTCTACCAAAACTCACACAGGCGGTTCCTGCAACACTGGTTGCGATTCTTTCAGTTTCATTACTTGTCCTTGGCCTCGATATCGATACCAAGACAGTGGGTGATCTGGGTTCAATCAAAGGCGGCCTGCCCTCGTTCCACTTGCCTGTAGTACCTTTCAATCTCGAAACCCTGAAGATTGTGCTGCCCTACTCTCTGATACTGGCAGCCATCGGTTTGATTGAGTCCTTGCTCACCCTCACCCTTATCGACGATATGACAGACACCCGTGGGCGACCCAACCGTGAATGTGCAGCTCAGGGTGCCGCTAATGTCATCACCGGTTTCTTTGGCGGCATGGGTGGCTGCGCCATGATTGGCCAGAGCATGATCAATATCAATAACGGTGCACTACATCGACTATCGGGCATTGCTACCGCAGCCTTTTTACTCTCTTTCATTATGTTTGGTTCATCGCTGATTGAACAGATTCCTTTAGCTGCTCTCATTGGCGTCATGTTCGTCGTGGCAGAGAAGACATTTGAGTGGAGCAGTTTCAGACTGTTTGGCAAAGTCCCCCGTGCCGACGTATTTGTTGGCTTGCTGGTCGCCGGGGTTACGGTTTATGCTGATCTGGCCATTGCCGTCGTGGTCGGTGTCATTGTGTCAGCGCTGGTATTTGCCTGGGAACATGCCAAGCACGTCGATGTGAAGACCACTAAGGAATCCGATACTTCAAAGACATATGAAGTCATCGGCACTCTTTTCTTTGCTTCCATTACGGAGTTTCAGCAACAGTTCACACCCCATACCGACACTGATGAAGTCATCATTGATTTCCGGGCCGCCAAACTCATGGATCATTCAGCTATTGAGGCTGTCAATGCTTTGGCCGAGCGATATCAACGTGCCGGAAAGCAGTTAAAACTTCGTCATCTGAGTCCTGACTGCCTTGAGTTGCTCGACAAAGCCAGGGCTATGATTGAAGTAAATTATCGTGAAGATCCCAATTATCGAGTAGCGGACGACAAGCTGGCTTAGGCCTAGAAAAGCCTGGCTTATTATTTTGAAGAGAGCTTTTTAAGCATACGCATTTCACTGCCAGTTTCATTCCACTCAACATGATCCATAAATCGTTTAATTAAATAGAGCCCCCTGCCACTCGAGTCCAGATCAACAATATCTAGCTCGGTTGCAAGTGAGCTGATATCAAATCCAGAGCCTTCGTCTGAAATTGTAAGGAATAGCATTTCCTTTTCACTGAATTCGCAACACAGTTGAATTCGACGATCTTTGTATTTCTCATCTTTTTCTCGTCGCTCAATTTCCTCGTAAAACTTGTCCAAATCACCTTCGAATGCTCCCATGGTAGGCATTTCCAGATTTCCGTGTACGATGCCATTGGTAAGCGCTTCTGACACACATAAAGCCAGACCGTCCAATTTAAATTCGAATTTTTCTATAAAGTTCTCTGCAAATGCACACACTGAAGCAGTTGCGCCACGAATCACATCAAGCCTTCCCGGCAAATCCAGATTTAATTTTTTTGATTGCATCTCATCCACAAAACATTGCCAGCATTAACAATTAAATGGAAGGTAATTTTCAGGGCGTCTTAACAGATTCAATGTCCTTAAAAGTTTTGATGACACTATCAACCTTCAATAATTTAACTATTTCTTCGGGCTGCCCTGTCAATCCGATTATATACATTTTTTTACCACGAGCTTTCAGTCGCTTATATAAAAAAACCACAGCTCCAATCCCTGATGAATCAAGAAAGTTCGTTCGCGAAAAATCGAAAATATGAATACTCTGTTCTGCCTCAATTTGTTCTTCAATGAATTGCCGGCACTCCCGAACGGCCAACGCATCAAACTCTGAAGGGACTTCATAAAGCAACCTTTGCTGGTCTTCCAGGAGAGTGACATTCATAGGGGAGCCTCAGTACATAAATTAATTCCGTAAACAATAACAATCACTATCATTGATGTATCAAATTAGCCTATGATTAGGCCGAACAATTGGATTGTCATTGTTTCAATCATATCACCGTACACCGCAGCAGAAGATGCATATACAACAGGCACACCTATGGCAATCGCCTGTTCAAAAAGCTGCACAGCACCTGACATATTAATACGATGTGTCTCGGCCAATGCTTCAACCGACCGCTGCACAGACGATATCGCTGCCAGATGAATGCAGCCAGCCACACCCTGCATCGCATGCCTGACCGTTTCAGCATCACGAATATCACCTTCCATAAATGTACACTCAGAGGGCAGGTTTGCGAGCTTGCCTGTACTCAGATTATCGAGAACACGAACACTGTCACCACGCCTGAGTAAGGCATCGACAGTATGTGAGCCAATAAATCCGGCGCCTCCGGTTACCAGATACAGTGCCATTATCGTTTCAGTCTCCTGACTATTTTTGTATAACCCAAGCTATCTGACCATCGAAACAGATATATTCCCAGTAAATGAAATAATTATTCAAGAGCCTTCTCGATTGGCATTAATGTTCGCGCCTACCGAGTCACCAAATGATAGAAACATAAGTCGGGTTACAACTTTAATTTATCCCATTGGAAATTTTCACCTTAATGGTGAAATTATCCCTTCAATTAACCATCAGGTTTCTAATATTATTTGATATACAGGCTTAACTGTCCTGCAAAGCCTTCTTCCGCAGAATTTCGGAATCCACGTATTTCAACCAGTTGCTGGCCTTTTGACCCACTTTTGCATCATCGGAAGCATTAATGAAGACCCGGCGGGCTTCGGCAAGCTGTCCCGCATTAAACAGGGCCATGCCCAATTGAATCTGTACATTGCCGGCATCTTTCAGGTCTTTACCCGCCAGGGCAGAACGTAGTGAAGTCGCTGCGGCGCCCCACTGGTTGAGCGCAATCTGGGCCTGCCCCAGATACAGATAATGCGTGGCTTCGCCTGTCGCTTCTGCGAGACGTCGCAGAATGGGAATCTGGGCTTCATTCTCCTGAGCGAGCGACATGCCTTGTACTAGCAGTTGCAAATTATCAGGATTATCCTTGTCGATCTGACCTTTCTCCATCGCAGCCTGGAGAATCATAACTGCAGGAGCCGGCGCATCTTCAGCCATGTACAGCCGAGCCATATTCAGAATTTCGCCTTCGGTTTCAAGCATCCCGCCTACATAGGCGGCGTGCATCACCGCAAGCTGTTTTCTCTGCTGATCAAGCAGGCCATACATGCCCGCCAGCTGTTTGTAGTAATCAGGTCTCGGAAAACGTGCGACCAGCATTTCCAGCACCTTGGCCGCGGCAGGGTAGTTTTCAAGCTCGTAATACACACCTCTTAGCAGGGCCAGCCAGTTTTCCTTGGGTGCCTGCTCCCGTTTGCGTGCTTCACGCAGAGCTTCCATGACGGCATCCCTTGCACCTTCGAAATTATCTAACTGGTAATAGGCCTGTGCCTTCAAAATATGGGCATCGGGCAGTACACTTTCCTGCCGCTTCATCCATGCATCCAGCACCTTGATAGATGCTGCGTAATTTTCCTGTACAAAAAACAGTTGCGCCAATCTGAACAGGGCGTTGTCACGCAGTTGCTGCGGTACATTCTGCAAACGCAGAATCTGTTTATAGTCTTCAATAGTGGCTGCTATATCGCCCACTTCGTAATGTAATGAAGCATAGAAATTATATATCTGTGCCTTTTCGTAGTTATTCAGCTTGTCCGGCGTTGACAGCAGCTTGTCCAGCGTCTCTTTGGCTGCGGCTGTATTCTTTTCTTCAAGGGATGTCTGTGCAGACTGCAGCTGTTCGTAGACGTTACGTGAAAGCTTTTCGGTTTTCTGGGTAGGCGGCTTGCGGCTGGCTTTTTCATCCGCTGCTGAGACAGCACCCGCACCCAACAAGCTGGCAGCAATGAATATAACAGCCAATATTCTCATCATCATGCCGACCTATTTCTCTAACTCAAAGGTGATGAGATGCTCAACACCCGGTACTTCTTGCGCTACACCATTAACCACTCTTGGCTTGTACTTGAAGCGAAGTACAGCTTTCTGTGCGGCATTGTCGAATATGCCCGGCGGCTCTGAATCCAGCACGACAGGATCGATCACTGCGCCGGTCTGGGTCACGGTGAAGCTCAGCAATACCCAGCCTTCAATGCCACGTGACTGGGCACGTGAGGGATATTGCGGTGCGACCTTAACGATAGGCAGATACTCGCCATCCGAGGCAGACAGGCCAGCGCGGGTATCCACCGCCAGACTCGAATCAATATTCATATCACCAATATCAACCGTATTGCCGGTCGGCTTGATCGTTTCAGCCTGCACCTTCGGCACCTCGGGCGGCGGCTCGGGCTTCGGCGGTTTTTCAGGTCTGGGTTGTTCGGTACGTAACTGGGGAGGATCAGGCACACGCACAAAATCCACAATGCGCCCCTTCGGCGCTTCGGTCATTGCGTTCACGCCTGCCGCAACCAGGGCCGACATAAACAGGTAAAGAAGAAAGGTCACAAAACTGCCAATCACTACGCCAGCCAGCATGCGGGCGATGGCCAGACCAGGCCCACCTTCACGGGTTGCCGAGGCGATTGTGATTGCGGGTGAGGTTGTGTCTGTCATGAGATCATCCTCCCCTAATTCGTGGCAATTGCCACGTTATAGACACCGGCCTTGCGAGCTGCATCCATCACGGTAATCAGAAGGTCGTTGGTCGAGTCCTCATGCGCCTGTACCACGACAGCTGCTTTCGGATTCTCGGCATACAACCGCTTGATATTCGGGGTAAGGCTGCCGACATCAACCGGCCGACGATTCACATATAACTGCCCCTTGGAATCAATACTGACCAGGATGTTTTTCTTCTTATCCTGCTGTTCGTTTTTCTGCTTGTTGTCAGGTCGGTTCACATCAAAGCCGGATTCCTTGACGAAGGATGCGGTCACGATGAAGAAGATCAGCATGATGAACACCACGTCCAGCATGGGCGTGAGGTCGATGGCGCTTTCATCTGCGTCATCATCACCTTCATGCAGGAAATTTCTCATGCGGCGCTCCCGGCTTTCGATTCATGCTCGGTTTCGAGATGATCTGACAGATCGCTGATGCGTGTACGGGCCTGCCATTCCAGCCAATAGATGGCGAATACGCCAGACAGCGCCCCAACCATGCCAGCCATGGTCGGTACCGTTGCCTTGGCCACACCATCGGCCATCAGGCGGGGGTTACCCATGCCTGCCGAGGCCATCACATCAAATACCGCAATCATGCCGGTGACTGTTCCCAGCAGCCCAAGCAACGGGCAGATGGCAACAAGCGTTTTCACGGTGGCTACGTAGGTCACCGTCTGCTGACGCATACCCTCGATAAGCGCTTCACGAATACTGTGCGCCTGCCAGGAAGCGTGATCACCACGCCTGTCCCACAAGGATTTAATCATCTGGGCACGCTTCGGATAGCGAATGTAGAAATAGGTCATGCGCTCTACGATTAGCGTCCACATCACGAAGATGGTCAGCGCGATCAGCATCAGCACATCGCCACCCAGGGTCATAAAATTACTCACCTGGAATGTGATATCCCCGATCCAGAACTGCAGTTGTTGAATCATTGGCGCTACCTTCCTGTCAGCCCATTACCCGCCTAGCGGGCACCTGACTCCATGCGTTCGGCAATCAGGCCGGCGGTCTGGTGTTTCAGCGTATTGATCACTGACTTGGCACGTGCCGCTACAATTGAATGCAACAGCACAACAGGAATAGCCACGGTCAAACCTTCAACCGTGGTCACCAGCGCCTGTGAAATACCGCCAGCCATGGTTTTCGGATCACCGGTACCGAATAGCGTAATGGCCTGAAAGGTGGCAATCATACCGAGCACGGTACCCATTAGTCCCATCAGCGGTGCAACCACCGCAATGACTTTCAGCAGCCCGACAAACCGGTCCACCTTCGGACGTTCTGCAAGAATGCCCTCACCCAGTCGCATTTCCAGTGTTTCGGTATCGGCGGATTTATTGGCATCATAGATTTTCAGCAGGCGTCCCAGTGGATTGTTGGACTGGGGGCTTGCCGGGTTACGACGCTGGGCATCGACCTTGATACTGACCATTGAAATCTCGATCAGCTTGTAAATCGCAATCAGGATGGCGAATGCGCCCAGGCAGAGAATCAGGTTACCGATGAGCCCACCTGCTTCAATGCGGTCCGCCAGTGTCGGCGCGTCAACCAATCGAGTCAGCAATGAGCCGCCGGTAGGATCAATGCCCACGGCATTCACGCCGCTATCTGCAGAAAAATAATCGCCGACTTCAGACAGATGCCCACCTTCAGGTTGGCGTTTAAGCACAGAAGCCCGCTGACTCTCTGCCTGCCATGCCAGATACAGCGGCTCAGGCGTATCGGTAATCAGGTTGAATTTGCCGATACGTACGACAGCACGGTCTGCACGACCGCCTTCACGCCCCAGCACTTCTGTCTGTACATTCACAATCTTGCCGGAGGCCGTGATTTCCTGCTGAATCAGGTACCAGATTTTTTCCAGTTCCTTGATCGTGAAAATCTCGGAAGATTTCTGCATGCGGGCAATGAATGTAGACAGCCACTGTTCACGGTTCGGATATTCAATGCTGGTCGGCGAGCTACGGAAGACACCGATCAGATCGGTCGCCGTCTGCTGCAGAATGCCAAACATATTGGCTGTCGGGCCGAGGGTCGTACGTAATTCATTGATCTTCTCGGTATAAGTCGCTTTGTTGTCGCGAGCCGTTTCTTCCAGGGATTTACTTTCGGCCTGCAGGGCATCACGTTCGGCAACGGCGGCCTCATAAAGATCGGCCTTCTCGGCATCGGAAGCACGCTTGAACGACGCTATACGTTTTGTGACAGCAGCCTGTTCCCCGACCTGCCCGGTACGCACCTGTTCGAGCAATGACTCTTCACTGCCTGCGGCCTGTGACACGGCAGAAATCGCCAGCCCCATACACAGTGCTGCCGTGGCAGTGACTGTTTTGATTGAGCCATGGAAATTCATTATTCGGCCCTCAGCATGGCCAGGGATTTGGCAACGGCTTCATCCCTTTTCAGGGCAGCATCCTTAACCTTGCCCTGTGGCTGGGGCAGCGGCAGGCTCAGCAATGAAGGCGCAGTCAGCTTGTTTGCCACACGGATGGCCTGATAAACACCATTACGGAAGCTGCCATCAAGTGGCACCCACTGACCGGCGGCAGCATCCCACATACCTGTATGTTCGCGATCGGCTGTCTGGTAATAAAGCGCTACACGACCCAGGCGCAATACATTCACTTCACGCTCGGCACCATCCACTGTCAAGAGGTCGCTGTAAGCCTCAATGGTGCTGCCGTACTGCATCTCGATCATGTAGGCATCGAGTACCTGACGAAACTTCTCGGCTGCGGCCACATCCGCACGATCAATCGTTTCATTCAGGAAACTGATACGTTCGGCACGTTCTTTCGGTGCAAACGGGATGCTGACTTCAACCAGCTTTTCGTAAGTACCGACCATATTGTTCAACAATGGCAGCAACTGACGATCGACCTCGGTTGCCTTATAGATAGAATCGTCGGTCTTGGCGATTTCGGATTCCTGTGCCGCAATCTGCTTGCCGAGCTGACTGTTATAAGCCTCAAGCCCTTCAATCTGACGCACGATTCGCTCATATTCTGCATCCAGATCACGCGTCTCGCCGGATAGGCTGTTCACACGCTCCTGCGACTGCTTCTGCGCCGCCAACCAGGTGTTACCCGAATCGACCAGTTCACCGACACCGGCCGCCTGGCTGTTCACCATGACCAGCCCTAAAGCCAGACCAAGAATGGGGGAAGTGATTCTCTTGAGTTGCTTTGTGGACAGCATGTTCGGTCCTCCGGTGCTGCGATTTCTGGTGCTGCGATTTCTATTTAACATGTACATCAGTATTCATCCTCGGCGGCAACTGCCACCTGTCCGACACCGGCTTTTTGCACGGCGTCCATGACGACTTTCAGTTTTTTATGGGTAGATGCCTTATCCGCCTGAATCACCACAGAACCCTGCGGGTTCTCCAGATGCAGGCGTTTGACGATAGCGGCGAGATCACGTGGGTCGACGGCCTTGCCGTCAATCCAGATGTCATCCGTATCCGTGATTGCAATCAGAATATTCGCCAGGTCCTGGCGCTCGGCAGTCGTGGCTGCGGGCCGATCCACATCCACACCGGCCTCCTTGATAAAGGTCGCGGTCACGATAAAGAAAATCAGCATGATAAAGACCACATCCAGCATCGGCGTGAGGTCGATACCACCCTCTTCTTCAGCTACGTCTGTATCACTTAAAAAATCTTGCATATCTGTTCCTTCTCAGCCTGGCTTAAGCCGGCACGGGCGCCAGATCGGGGCCGGAACCCGAAGACTTGTTGGCCGGTGGGCTCGATACCGATTGCGCCTGCATCTGGTCACCGGTCAGGGCTGCGGAATGTCGCTGCAGCATATTCACAATCCGCTTGCAGCGACCACTGATAACGGAATGCAACAACACCGCTGGCACAGCGACGACAAGTCCCAGTACCGTTGTAATCAGTGCCTGTGAAATACCACCTGCCATGGTTTGAGGGTCACCTGTGCCGTAAAGGGTAATGGCCTGGAAAGTATTGATCATGCCGACCACTGTGCCGAGCAGACCGAGCAAGGGAGCTACCGCGGCAATGATGCCGAGGAATACCGTAAAGCGGTTGACCCTGATGCTGGCCTTGGCCACCGCCTCATGCAGGCGCATTTCAAGGGTTTCCGTATTCAGCTGGTAATTGTCTTTATATACGGTCAACAACTGGCCCAATACATTGTTTGTGTTGGGCGAATTCATGGCACGCTGCTGCACCTGTACCCGCATATTGATCTGTGAAATATCGATGAGTTTGAATGCTGCCAGTAGCAGCGCCCAGGCACCCAGCGCCAGGATGATGTAACCCACCAGCCCGCCCTGATGAATTCGCTCGATCAGTGTCGGCTTCTGCACCAGCAAAGACACCAGCGTGCCACCGGTCGGGTCTACGCTCACGGTATGCAGACCATCCTTCGCAGACAGATAACCGTCAATCTGGGCAAGGTATTCGCTGGCCGGCTGACGATCCAGTGCCACAATTTCCTGCCCGGCGTCTGACCATAGCAAATAGGACGGCTGTGGCTCTTTGGTAATCAGGCCAAAGTTGCCGATACGCACCACATCGCGCTCGGTGGATTTACCCTCCACAGTCACGACCGGTGCTCGCAAACTGACAATATCGCCGGAGGATGTAATTTCACGCTGCATTTCAAACCAGAGACCCATGATGTCATCGACCGACGACACTTCCGAGGCCACTCGCATGCGATTGGCAAATCCTTCCAGCCATTCATCACGATTGGGGAACTGCAGACTTGTTGGGGAATTATTGAACGACCCAATCAGGTCGCTGGCGTTCTGTTGAAACACACCAAACAGTTCCTTCAAGGCACCGAGCTTGTCTTTTAACAGCTTGGCCTTGGTATTCAGCTCTACCCGGTTGTGCTCGAACGTACCTTCCAGCTCTCGGCCTCTTTTTTCCAGAGCCTGCATCTTGGCAACGGATCTTGCGAGACGTTGTTTGGATTCATCGCGACGTTTGGCAAACTCAGCCTCACGCGCTTTCATTCGGGCTTTTGATTTTTCCAGATCGGCCTGCACTGCCTTGTATACAGTATCGAGGCTGACATCCTTGTATGAGGTTTCAGACTGAGTGGATTTCTCAGAAGAAGTGACTTCAGGTGTTGCCGCTTCGCTATCAGTTGCAGCGTAGGCCGGATAAACCGATGATGTGACCAGTAAGAGAGCGCACAGAAGCTGTCCGCATAAACGCAGCACCTTCGCAACCCTATGAGTCATGACTCTGGTCATTGGCCTCCCCCGCCATTAACAACCACCTCAAGACAGTTTAAGCCACCCTTGGCAAGCCATAGAGCAACAGTCTTTAATGTCCGGCGACCTAAATCAATGCGCTTCTTTCTGCCACATCCAACTTCAATGTAACCACCACATCTTTCCGCTGTGTGACTTTAAAGGCGCTATTATGAACAACCATCATTATGAGTACGCCACGCTATGACAACAACATAACAAAGAAAATATTGAGTCAATGATGCGACACAAGTGCGGCGCTGTCGACCTGATGCTTGAAGGTATTCAAAATCTGTGTTGCAGTCTTACATTGCGGGGGAAAATCAGGGAGAAATTGTGAACGGGTTAATTCGCTCGATCACCGTGGTTTGTTTCATCTTCAGCCAGGCTGTTCTGGCAGTGGATGATGAGTTGGATCAACTATTAGGCACGTCGGCTGAAGAACCGGTGGAAGAAGCCTCAGTGTCGGTTACGACTGAGCCGGTCGATCAGAAGCCCCCTACGACCAAACCTTCCAGAACCACTCTGGAAGAAATCGTGGTGACTGCACAGAAACGCAAGGAATCCCTGCAGGAAACGCCTATATCCATTGCGGCTTTCAATGCCGAGAACCTGGAAACCATGGGCATTGATGGCCTTGCCGACCTGGATGGCAAGGTTCCCGGGCTTAGTCTGGAACCCTTCCCAACCAGCAATGCCACGTTGCAGCTCTATATCCGCGGCATCGGCATTATAGACTCCCAGATTACACAGGACCCTGCCATCGGGATTTACTACGACGGCATTTATATCTCCCGGTCTGTGGGGGCGGCATTTGATCTTGCTGATGTGGAACGCATCGAAGTGCTGCGTGGGCCTCAGGGAACACTCTATGGCCGCAACACGACAGGCGGCGCTGTGAACATTGTGACCAAACGACCTTCCACAGAAGCCTTCTCCATGCAGCACAAGCTGACGACCGGCAAACGCGGCCAGCGGGTGGTAAAAAACAGCTTTAACATTCCCATTGGGAAGACCCTGGCTGTCAAACCAGCCGTGATCTTCACCGAGCAACTGGGCTTCATGGACAACCTCGGTCCCGGGGGGGATTTTGGAGACCGTGAAGTTGAAGGGCAGCGTCTGGATCTTCGCTGGCTGGCAACAGACCGCTGGATACTGGATGCCAGCTACGATGACAGCACGATCAGCTACTTCAACATGGCCTATCAGGCACAACTCACGCCTGAGGGCGATAAAGGGACGGCTGATCTGATCAAACGTCCTGCCCAGGCACGTAGTCGCTTTGCACGGGATCGGCTAGACGCATTGGCCACCGGCGCGCCCCTAGAACCCTCCAACGTCAGTATCGATGGCTATGGGCTGACCCTTACAGGCGATTACGACCCATTCGAGATCAAGTACATCGCCTCAAAGAGAAATCTTTCAGACGCTTTTTACACAGACCTGGGCGGCGGCGCGGGCTCAACGGAATATCGCCTGGACACAAACCGCTATGACGGGCCTGCGGCAAATATGGCGAATGGCGGGCCTGTACCCCTCATGATTCCTTTGATTGAACAAAAGCAGACTTCACACGAAATTCAGTTCATCGGCAGTGACCTCTGGGACTCTGTTGATTTCATAGCCGGCTTATATAAATTCAACGAATCAGCCACAGAAGACTGGCCGTTCCACCATCAGCTTAGTTCGCCGGTCAACCCGGATGAGCTGGCTGCACTCGATACTGGTGAGTTACTCGGTGTGAGTCCCCGTCTGGTTGCATTTGCCCAACGCTTCAACCTGATCGAGAACGATGCCCAGGCCATCTACGGGCAAGCCACATGGACACCCCATTGGAATCCGAAACTTCACTTGACCCTTGGTTATCGCCATAGCCAGGACAAACGCTTCGCTTCCAAAACCTTTTCCAGTGACAACTATGTCGAAGTGACTGCGCCCGGTGGTGAGGGTGTTGCCACCCTGCTGGGGCTAGCTGAACCCATTGGCAGCCTGCCGGGTGTTGCCGATGCCAACCCCCTGGCAACAGAGAAATTCAACAATGTGGAAGGACGCCTTAGCTTCAAGAATGACTCATGGACGCTGATAGGCGAGTATGACTGGACAGACAATCTGAATGTTTACACCAAATATGTAGAAGCCTATAAAAGCGGCGGCTTCAACATTCGTGATCCTCAGATTTCTGGCGAATCGGGTGAAGCCTCGGACGGCACGGACTACGGATTCGGTTTCGCCGAGGGCTTTGAGCCGGAGCTGGTCACCACCATCGAAACCGGCATCAAAAGTGAATGGTTTGACCGGCGACTACGTCTTAATGCCGATATCTTTCACACCCAATATAAAGACATGCAGATCAACTTTCTCGTTATTGGTACCGTCATTGACACCAAGACCACCAATGCCGGTGAAGCCGACATGAATGGCCTGGAACTTGATGCCACCTGGCTGGCCAGCAGCGATTTATTGTTCAACCTGAGCTATGCGTTTCTTGACGCAGAGATCACCGAAGTTATCGATGCCAATGGAAATAACGTGGCGAATGCCTTTCAGTTCAATTCCGCCCCCGAGCATAGTGGCACTCTCTCGACGGACTGGACCTTTCTGCGCAGACCCTGGGGTAACAGCTATCTGCACCTGTCGTGGAATTCCCGTGATGAACGTAATGGCGGTGCCCGTGTAGGTCAGCCTGTGGGACTGCCCTCATTCAGTCTGTTGAATTTCCGCATCGGCATTAATGATGTACGTTTTTCCAATGGCGACCTGAAAATAGCTTTATGGGGAAAGAATGTTCTCGATGAAGAATACGAGATCAATGCCATTGATAATCTGCCGCATGCTGACCGTGCTGTGCTCTGGGGCGAACCACAGAGTTTCGGGCTGGACGTTATCTATAATTTCGGTCTATGAATTATCAGGGCTTGATAGTCCGGACAGCAGGCTGGGGACCAGTAGCCAGGTAGAGGTCTTTACCTCTTTAAGACTTTCATCAGTCAGTTCTGAGAAGATCGAGTTATGCGCCAGTCGGGAGAAACGGAATTTAAAGATACCGCCTGAAAATATAGACTGATGATACTTTTATTGGCCATTCAAAAGGAGGTCTCTAAGCTTTAGCATCATAGTCCTCCCTTCATTCGGGTGTTCCGTGACATTCACGCTTGCAATACCATCTTCTACAAAATTTGCGTAGCCTTCTTGCCCCAGTAATTTTGCCTGATCATTTGCAGCAAAGCCCATGCTCCAGTTATGGAAGCCTCTATTGTCTATTGGTGCGTCCCAGAATAATTCAACACCTCTATGACGTTTATCTAACCTGATCGTGTCGAAAAGTGAAAATATCGCCTCTTTTTCACCTTCCAGTATTTGTACGAATTCTTTCTTGTAATAAAACAGTAAGCCAGTAATACCCAACCTCTCGTTCTTTTCTCTTGCTTCTGAAAGCAAGTCCAATAAATCCTGGTCTGACATTTGTCGTGTTTCAATACTCATGTAAATAAGTTCATGCATATTCACTAGCCTTTAGAATTTATAGGTTCAGTCTATACATAATGCCTGAATCATCACGTGAGGCATTACATCATTTCCTTGTAGGCGCAGGACTGAATTCATTAGTAAAAGAGTAAAAAAAAGCCCATGCAACTGCACAGGCTTTTAATATGGCGCGCCCGGAGAGATTCGAACTCCCGACCGCTCGGTTCGTAGTGTAGTGAAGTATTTATACAATGAGATACATTAAATTACATCTTATTGTTTTATATATAAATATTTATCCGATGTAATTTCGAATATTT
>JBFJXR010000026.1:0-35716 GCA_041622995.1 Nevskiales bacterium | reverse complement strand
TCTGAGAGCGACCTGGGCCTCCAGTAACCCGGACGTGGTTCGTGTCAGTGATGGTCAGGAGACCAATGTTGACGGCCAGGTGCTGGCCAAGGGTGTGCTCACACCCGTGGGCCCTCCCGGTTCCACTGCCCAGATTACTGCCTCTTTTTTGAGCCTGAAAGCAGTGCTGGATGTCACTGTGCTGGATAGCCGTCTTGAGTTCTCCCCGACCTTGCTGGAAGTGACTGAAGGCACGTCCGAAGCCATGGTTACACTGGGCATTCTTGATAATAAGCAGTCCCTCTCAGCCAATCTGCTGGTTGAATACAGTATTGAGAATAACGGTACCGCTGAAGCGGCATTCGATGAAGACAGTACATTGCTTCGTTTCACACAAGGTGGGTCTACTGCCAATGACTATGTAGATATCATCGCTGACCCACGACTTGCCGGTTGTGAGGACATCGTTGCTCGCCAGCGTGTGTTAATTAACGACAAAGTAATAAATCGTTTGCAGGTTGAAACCGAGAACAATGGCATTGATCCGAATCCGCTGGTACTGCAACAGCTGACACAGGAAGGCATGCGCATCATAGGTATTCATGAGGATGCCGAAGATGAAAATGCATTTTTCAGACAGGACATCACCAGGCATATTTTGCGTGAGCATTTGCAGAGCCTGATTGATGAGGCAGAACCTGTGCTTTCTGCCGAAGATCCGGCAGATCCTGATGCCGAAATATTTGCTGCCGGGTTTTTACTGTCCGATATCGTTACGGTACTGGCGAATAGTCAGTCGGAAGATGACGAAAGGTCCGATACTGCAGAAATGATTATCAAATTTGATCAGGACAAGGAAGACGAAGCTGTTCTTGAGCACCGTTTCATTGTCCAGGGTAAGGCTGACAACCTTCTGGATCTGACTATTTCGCCGTCAACACAGAATGTATTTCCTTCGACCTCTGTCGCTTTTAACGTTGTCGGTCGTTTTGATGATGGCCTGGGTAATGAAGACAGCATTAGCACTCAAACCCTGAGGCGCAGCGTCTCCTGGTCGAGTGATGATACTGATAAAGTGATAATCAGTAATGCCGCAGGATTTCAGGGTGTGGCAGCAGCCTTCTCGAATGTTGAAGATGGTCAGGTTAATGTGGACGCTGAACGCCAGAATTTTACAGACAGTGAAATTATTGCGGCATCGGATAGTGAAGGTGATGCAGTACTGGAAGTGAATAGTACGAACCTGACCGCTATGAGTTTTGACCCGGCAACAATAGAAGTTGAACTGGGTAAAAAATTGCGTTTGAAAGTGGTTGGGGACAATGGTCAGGACCTCACATCGTCACTGATATTTTCCAGCAGTAACCCTGAAGTCGTAGCTATTGATAATCTGGTGCCCAGAAACGGTCAGATATTGGGGCGTCAATTAAGCAGCTCACCGGTAACGATTACGGCCAGGTTATTCAGGGAATTTGATGAAAGCATCACAGACCTTGTTGCAACAACAACAGTCACTGTTGTCGAGCCAGCACCGGAACCCGAGCCAGAACCCGAGCCCGAACCGGAGCCAGAACCCGAGCCGCCTGTATGTTCATTTCCAGCACCTTTTCCCTGTTTATAAGAAATAACGATGTTTGTTGGATATGTGACAATGTATCGCCGCTTATTAGTGAAGCGTAAAATAGTGGCGAGTAGGCCTGAGGGCCAGGAGTAAATCATGGCAGCTAGAGCTATGGATGTTCAGGAGTTTTCACTCCTGGATGATCATGAATGTGATGCACGCATTGATGCCGCCAAACAGGCGCTCGGTGATCGTGTTGTTATTCTGGGTCATCATTATCAACGTGATGAAGTTTTCAAACACGCCCATTTTTCGGGCGATTCTCTTAAACTTTCCCGTGAGGCAGCGAACTGTAATGCTGAGTACATCGTATTTTGCGGTGTGCACTTCATGGCTGAAGTGGCAGATATCCTTTCGCGACCTGATCAGATTGCAATATTGCCGGATATAGCTGCAGGCTGTTCCATGGCAGATATGGCCAATCTGCGCAATGTGGAGCGTGCCTGGCGTGAGTTGAACGAAGCGCTTGGCAACGCCGATGCTAAAATCACACCAGTCACTTACATCAATTCAGCAGCAGATCTTAAGGCCTTCTGTGGCCGTCATGGTGGCATTGTCTGTACCTCAACGAATGCACGTCAGGTTCTGGACTGGTCGTTTAGTCAGCGTGAGAAGGTGCTGTTTTTCCCGGATCAGCATCTTGGCAGGAATACAGGCTATGGCATGGATATTCCGCTCGACGAAATGGTCGTTTGGGATTTTGATCAGCCAATGGGCGGTCTTACGAAAGAAGAAATCCAGAATGCCCGCATGATTCTGTGGAAAGGTTTCTGTTCGGTTCACCAGATGTTTCGACCGCAACATATTGATAACTGGAAGCAGGACAATCCTGATGGGATCGTGATCAGTCATCCGGAGAATTCCTTCGAGGTCTGCCAGAAATCCGATTTTGTGGGTTCAACGGAATATATTCTGAATACAGTGCGTGCAGCAGAGCCGGGCAGTAAGTGGCTGGTTGGTACCGAGCTGAATCTGGTCAATCGTCTGCATTATGAAATGAAGCCGAAGAATATCCAGGTGCAATTTATGTCACCGACGGTGTGTATGTGCTCGACCATGTTCCGCACAGACCCACAGCATCTGGCCTGGGTTCTGGAAAATCTTGTCGAGGGTAAGGTTGTTAATCAGATCAAAGTGCCGGATGATGAGGCCGAGCAGGCTCGTGGTACTTTAGAGCTCATGCTCAGAGTATCAAACTAGCAAAGGAAGACTCGTGACAGAAACTAAAGCAACTAATATTCATAAGCACAAGAGCACGGTTTCAAGAAAGGATCGCGAAAGACTGAACGGTCACCGTGGCATTACCCTCTGGTTTACTGGCCTTTCCGGCTCCGGGAAATCCACTGTTGCAGTCGCTATGGAAGAAGCGCTCTATGACCGTGGTTGCCGTACCTATATTCTCGATGGAGACAATGTACGTACCGGCATCAATCGCGATCTTGGGTTTTCCCCAGAGGATCGGGTCGAGAATATTCGCCGGATCGGTGAAATTGCCAAACTGTATCGTGAAACCGGTGTTATTAACCTGATAGCGTTTATCTCGCCCTATCGTGAAGAGCGCGAGCTGGCACGTAGCCTGAGTAATGATGGAGACTTTCTCGAGATATTTGTCGACTGTCCCGTTGAGATTTGTGAAAAGCGCGATCCCAAGGGCCTTTACAAAAAGGCTCGAGCTGGCGAGATCCCTGAATTTACGGGTATCAGTGCACCGTACGAGGCACCCGAAAACCCTGAAATACATCTGCATACCGATCAGGCCACACTTGAAGAAAACGTCAGTAAGATCCTTCAGTATCTGGAAGAACACCACCTTATCTCGCGTCTGTAGGCCCTGATTGCACTAATTACGCCCTACATCTGGGGTTTGGGCGCATAGTGGGTTAAAATGCCCGCCTCCTAAGCTTGCTGCCTTGGCAGCGTTAACCCAGAACCACGCTTACAGGTGCAGTATGTTCGACGCCAGTTTCGATATCCCCAGCTATGACCCCGAATTACAACAGGCGCTTGATGACGAGCTCAAACGTCAGGAAGCGCATATAGAACTGATCGCGTCGGAGAACTATGCCAGTCCCCGGGTGCTGGCAGCACAGGGCAGCGTACTGACCAATAAATACGCCGAAGGCTATCCCGGCAAACGTTATTATGGCGGTTGCGAACATGTCGATGTGGCCGAGCAGTTGGCCATTGATCGCGCCAAACAGTTATTTGATTGTGACTACGCCAATGTGCAGCCTCATTCCGGCGCTTCAGCCAATTTTGCTGTGTTTATGGCACTGGTCAAGCCCGGGGATACCATTCTGGGCATGAGTCTGGCCCATGGTGGTCATCTGACGCATGGTGCCAAACCAAACTTCTCGGGCAAGCATTACAACTCCGTACAGTACGGTATCGATGCAGATACCGGCCTGATCAATTACGACGAAGTGCAGGCGCTGGCGAACGAGCACCAGCCGAAGATGGTCATTGCAGGTTTTTCCGCTTATTCACGCGTCATTGACTGGGCACGCATGCGTGAAATTGCTGATTCTGTTGGCGCGTACCTGTTTGTGGATATGGCGCATATTGCCGGACTTGTGGCCGTTGGGGAGTATCCCAGCCCTCTGCCGCATGCACATGTGGTGACTACCACTACACATAAAACCCTACGCGGACCCCGTGGTGGTCTGATTCTGTCCAAAGGTCAGGATGAAGATCTGCACAAGAAACTGAATTCAGCGGTATTCCCCGGTGCACAGGGCGGTCCGTTGATGCACGTGATTGCAGCCAAAGCTGTAGCCTTCAAGGAAGCTCTGGATCCTGCTTTTACTGCCTACCAGCAGCAGGTGAAGGCGAATGCACAGGTGATGGCGGCTGTATTCGTTGAACGTGGCTACGACGTGGTTTCGGGGGGCACTGATGATCACCTGATGCTGATTTCCCTGATCCGTCAGGACATCACAGGTAAAGATGCAGAAGAATCCCTGGGGCGGGCTCATATCACTGTGAACAAGAATGCGGTGCCGAATGATCCACGCTCCCCATTTGTGACCAGCGGTCTTCGTGTCGGTACTCCGGCTGCAACAACACGTGGTTTCGGTGAGCAGGAAGTGAGTCAGATTGCGACCTGGATGTGCGATATTCTGGATGCTGTAGCCCAGGGCGACGCCGAATCAGTTGTAGATCGTGTGCGCTCGGAAGTCGCAGACCTGTGTGCCCGTTTCCCGGTTTACTCCGGTGTGCCTGTTGCACAGCAAGTTGCCTGAATAGCCACTATACCTCTACGACATGCATTGTCCTTTCTGCGCGGCTGACGATACCCGGGTCATTGACTCCCGTCTTGCGGCTGAGGGCCATCAGGTGCGCCGCCGGCGTGAATGTGTTGCCTGCAATGAGCGTTTTACCACTTTCGAAACTGCAGAACTGGTCATGCCCTATATTCTCAAGGGCGATGGCACAAGGGTGCCCTTCGATGAGCAGAAGCTGCGCACCGGTATGCAGCGCGCATTGTATAAACGCCCTGTTTCTGTCGAGGATCTGGAACTGGCAATTGATCACATTACCCATCGCCTTCGTACTCTGGGTGAGCGGGAAGTGGCCGCGCGGCGTGTGGGCGAATGGGTGATGGATGAGCTCGGAAAACTGGATCAGGTGGCCTATGTACGTTTCGCTTCCGTTTATCGCAGTTTCCAGGATGTTAATGCCTTCCGCGAAGAAATAGCCCGTCTGGAAGAAAGTCCGAATCCTGAAACCCGACGGCGTCAGATACCGTTAATTAATAACGATGACGATTGACAGCCAATACATGGCGCGGGCATTGCAGCTGGCGCGTCATGGATTGATGACCACCCACCCGAATCCACGCGTTGGTTGCGTGCTGGTTAAGGATGGGCAGATTATTGCTGAAGGCTGGCACGAACGTGCCGGTGGTCCGCATGCTGAAGTCATGGCGCTAGTTAAGGCCGGTGCCGAGGCAGAAGGAGCTACCGCCTATGTCACGCTCGAACCCTGCAGTCATTTTGGTCGTACAGCACCCTGCGCCGATGCTCTTATTAAGGCACGTGTCGCAGAGGTTGTCGTTGCCATGACTGATCCCAACCCTGAAGTAGCCGGTAAGGGGCTGGATGCCCTGAGGGCAGCTGGTATAGGGGTGGTCGATGGTCTTCTTTCGGCTGAAGCTGAAAAGCTTAATCGCGGTTTCTGTAAGCGTATGTGTGTGGGGCGTCCCTGGGTGACGGTAAAAATGGCCATGAGTCTGGACGGGCGGAGCGCTGCAGCTGATGGCAGCAGTCAATGGATCAGCTCCGAAGCTGCCAGACAGGACGTCCATCGGCGGCGTGCTGAGCATGGAGCCGTGCTTACCGGTATTGGTTCGGTATTGGCCGATGATTCCAGACTTAATGTGAGACTGGAAGATATCGAAGCCAATGTGCCGCATCGTATCGTGTTGGATTCCGGTTTACGCATGCCCCTGGATGCGGCGATGCTTTCACTCGAAGGCCGCACCTCGGTTTTGACCTGTTCAATGGATGCTGAAAAAGCACAGGCGCTTCAGGATGCCGGGGCAGAAGTGGTCAGTCTGCCTGAGGATTCAGGGCGTGTGGATATAGGCGCTGTACTGGACTGGTTGGGAAAAGTCGAAGTCAACGAGGTTCTGGTGGAAACCGGCCCCACGCTTGCAGGTGCATTTATCGAGTCGGGTCTGGTCGATGAGCTGGTTTGTTATCTGGCGCCCAAGTTGTTGGGGGACGCAGGACGTGGGTTACTGGTCATGCCATCCCTGCAGAATATTGCTCAGGCCCAGGCCCTTGAGATCACAGATATGCGCGCTATCGGCCATGATTGGTGCGTCACAGCAAAAGTATCTCACTGATATATAAACAGTTATTTAACTATTTCAGGCGCGTTACAGCCGCAATATGAGATTATAGTCGGCCAGATCGTCGGTTTGTGGATATGTTTACCGGAATAATTCAAGCACTTGGCAAGTTGGAACGCAGTGAAGTCCGCGAGGGTGATCAACGCCTGTGGATTCATACGGCTGGTCTTGACCTGTCCAATGTGTCACTGGGAGACAGTATTGCTGTCAATGGTGTATGTCTGACGGCAGTGGAATTCAGTGATCAGGGATTTGTGGCCGATGTGTCCAATGAAACGCTGAACCTGACTACGCTGGGCAAGCTGAAGGCAGGTGATGGCGTAAATCTCGAACCCGCCCTGACACTCAATCAGCCGCTGGGTGGTCATCTGGTCAGTGGGCATGTGGATGGCGTTGGGCGCGTGGCTGGTATGCAGGATGAATCACGGTCACTGCGCATGGAATTTGAAGTGCCGACTGAACTGGCACGTTATGTTGCCCGTAAAGGCTCGATTACCGTTAATGGTGTCAGCCTGACGGTGAATGAAGTCGACGGTTGCAGGTTTGGCGTCAATCTGGTGCCGCATACCTTGCAGGAAACCAATCTGGGAGAATTGATTGTTGATTCGCCTGTGAATCTGGAAGTCGACCTGATCGCCCGTTATCTTGAGAGATTATTGATGGGTGATGACAGTAGCAAAGAAGCGCCGCTCCTGATGGCGAGTCTGATAGAAAATATAGGAATAAAAGCCTGATGGGTTTACACAGTATTGAAGAAATTATCGAAGATATCCGTCGGGGCAAGATGGTTATCATCATGGATGATGAAGATCGCGAAAACGAAGGAGATCTCATCATGGCTGCAGAGCATGTGCGCCCGGAAGATATCAATTTCATGTCGCGTCATGCACGTGGTCTGATCTGTCTGACCGTGACTGAAGACCGTTGTCGCCAGCTACATCTGCCTTTGATGGTCGATCGAAATCGTGAATCGCATGGCACGCGCTTTACCGTATCCATTGAGGCGGCAGAAGGTGTGACCACTGGCATATCTGCCCATGATCGTGCCAAGACCGTGCAGGTAGCGGTGGCTGCAGATGCCAAGCCGGATGACCTTGTTCAGCCGGGTCATGTCTTTCCCATCATGGCGCAGCCTGGCGGTGTACTGACACGTGCTGGCCATACTGAAGCCGGTTGTGATCTGGCAGCACTGGCGGGCGCCGAACCTGCTTCGGTGATCGTCGAAATCATGAATGAAGATGGCAGTATGGCGCGCCGTCCTGATCTCGAAAAGTTTGCCGAAGAACACGATATGAAGCTCGGCACCATTGCTGATCTGATTCGCTATCGCCTGGCGACTGAGCACAGTATCGAGCGTGTGACTGAAACCAAGGTAAATACCCGTTACGGTGATTTCAGTCTGGTGGCATTTGAAGACCGAATTGACCGTACCGTGCATCTGGCGATGGTGAAAGGAAAAATTGACCCGGAAACCCCAACACTGGTGCGTGTGCATGTACGAAATAGCCTGAGCGACACCCTGGGTATTGAGCATGAAACTTTCAGTTGGCCTCTGGATTCCGCATTACGCAGAGTGGCAGAAGAGGAAAGTGGCGTAGTGCTTATATTACGTAAACCTGAATCACCACTGGATCTTGCCCTCAAAATCGAACGCCTTGGCATGGGGGTGCCCCATACCGAGGAGCAGGACGAGAATAACGAATTACGTACCTACGGCATCGGTGCGCAGATTCTTCAGGATCTCGGTATTCGGCGGATGCGAGTGCTTTCTGCCCCTAAACGCATGCATGCACTTTCCGGCTTTGGGCTGGAAGTGGTTGAATACGTAAACTGCGATTGAGAACGATATGAGTACTGATCGACCAGATTACCAGGGCGGTGACGAAAACGTCCCCGCGCTTGCCAATGTACGTGTACTCGAAGGGGGCATTGAGGCTCCGGGCGTGCGTGTGGGCATCGTTGCTACGCGGTGGAATGAAGGCGTAATCAATGGCCTGTTGCAGGGTGCGCTGGAAACCCTCGCAGAATGTCAGGTCGCTGACAGTGACGTAACCGTCATCCGCGTGCCAGGCGCATTTGAAGTGCCTATAACGCTGGACAAGGCAGCCGCCAGCGGACAGTACGATGTACTGGTCGCACTTGCCTGCATCGTACGTGGTGATACACCGCATTTTGATTACGTTGCAGGTGCCTGTACGGATGGTGTGGTCGCCGTGGTACATAAACATGAGTTGCCCATCGCCTTTGGCGTGTTAACCACGGACAACCAGCAGCAGGCTGAGGTACGTGCCGTAGCCGGCCCTGAAAATAAAGGGCGTGAAGCGGTGCATGCGGTACTGCAGACATACAATACGATTCGCTTACTCAGCACGAACGAGCTGTGATGAGCGAATCTGATGGCGAAAGCCCCCCTAAAAAAGTCCGCCGACCGAGTCGCAAGGAAGCACGGCAATACGCCATGCAGGCGATATACCAATGGAAAATGGCCGACACCAGCCGGGGTGACTTGCTGGCGCAGTACCGTGCCGAGCCGGGCATGGTCAAATGCGACTCGGCGTATTTCAGCGAACTGGTTGAGGGCGTACTCAGTAATGAGGAAGAACTCGAGGGCCTGTTCGAGTCGGTGCTGGATCGCCCTGTCGATCAACTGGATCTGATAGAGCGCGCCGCCTTGCTGGTCGGCGCCTATGAATTACAGCAGCGCCCGGAAATTCCGTACCGTGTTGTGATCAACGAAGCGGTTGAACTCGCCAAGCGCTATGGCGCCAACGAAAGTCACAAATACATCAACGGCATCATGGACCGCATGGCCAAGAAGCTGCGTAAGGTCGAGATCAAGGCCGGCCTCTGATTCGGCCTGATTAAACCTGATGGCCGGAGAATTTGAATTCATCGCCCGCTACGCCCCCAAGGGTGCCAAGCGCAGTGATGTCATCCTAGGTTCGGGCGATGATGCAGCACTTGTGCAGGTGCCTGCCGGTAAATCCCTGGTTTCTACTGTCGACACGCTGGTCAGCGGTCGTCACTTTCCCGTACAAACCTCTGCTTATGACATTGGCTGGAAAGCACTTGCGGTGAATCTGAGTGACATTGCCGCCATGGGCGCCGAAGCTGCCTGGGTGACGGTGGCTTTGACAATGCCTTCTGAAACTGCAGACAAGGATGGCTGGATGTCAGCGTTCTGCAATGGCATTGATGACCTTGCCAAGCAATGTGGCGTGGCTGTCATTGGTGGTGATCTCACGTCTGGCCCGTTAAGTGTCACTATCCAGGCAATGGGTTTTGTGGAGGCCAGCAAAGCTTTGCGTCGTGATACAGCGCAGGTAGGTGACGTGATTGCAGTCTCCGGAAACCTTGGTGATGCAGCACTCGCTCTGCATCTTTTACAGTCGGCTGTGGATGTGCCAGCGGAGTTGCTTGAGCGCCTGGATAAACCGCTGCCGCGTCTTGCCCTTGGTCAGTCTCTGGCAGGCATGGCCCATGCGGCGCTGGATATATCCGATGGCCTTGTCGGTGATCTTGAGCACATGCTAAAAGCCAGTGGGACCGGCGCCAGAATCAATGTTGCGGCTATTCCCCGTTCTGCTGCATTTCAGGCACATTGCCCGGCTACATTATTCGATAGTCTGCCGCTCACCGGGGGTGATGACTATGAACTCTGCGTCACTTTGCCAAAAAATGCATTAGTTGAAGGTTTAACCGTAATCGGAGAAATCGAAGCAGAAGCAGGCTGCCGATTGTTGGATGCCGGGGGACAAGCAGTTAAGCTCGACAGCAGTAGCTTTGATCATTTCAAGAGTGCCGCCCATGACTGCAGATAATTCAACCACCAGCGCGAAGAGTATCCAGCCAAGTGCACGACTGGTGTTCACCGATCCTGTCATGCTGGCCGCCTTTGGTTTTGGTAGCGGTTTGGCGCCAAAGGCGCCGGGCACCTTTGGCACACTGGTAGGTATTCCCTTTTTCCTGCTGATGCAGGATCTGTCTTTATTGCACTTCAGCCTTCTCACAACCGCATTTTTTGCAATCGGTTGCTGGTTCTGTGGCTATGCGGCCAACAAACTGGGCGTGCATGACCACGGCGGCATCGTCTGGGATGAAATCGTCGGCTTCCTGATCACGATGCTGCCGGTGTATTTCATAGAGCCGCAGGCGGCGTGGATGAATGAATGGACGATATTGGCTATGGCCTTTCTTGCATTCCGTTTCTTCGACATCATCAAGCCCGCGCCGATCAAATGGGCTGACGCTCGACTTCCAGGCGGTTTCGGCATCATGTTCGATGACCTGCTCGCGGGTGTATACGCAGCCGGTGCACTGGCACTGGCTATGCTTTACCTCTAGAAAATCCGGGCGGCTACTTGGATAACGATCTACTCGTCTATTTTCTGCTTTTCGTTATTTCCTATGTCGCCAATACCTTCTCGGCACTGGCCGGAGGTGGTGCCGGGTTAATCCAGTTCCCTGTACTCATATTTCTGGGGCTGCCATTTCAGGTGGCGCTGGCCACACATAAAATTGCCTCTGTGGCGCTCGGCGTGGGCGCAACCGTACGACATGCACGTGAAGGCGCGCTGGACTGGTGGTTCGCGGCGTTTATTCTGGGCTGTGGGCTTCCAGGTGTAGTGCTGGGGGCCGTGTGGGTCCTCGACGTGCCGCCCCGGGCAGGGGAGATTGCCCTCGGCATTCTGACGATTGGATTGGGAATCTATTCCATCCTTTCGCCACAGCTGGGCCAGGTCATTGAAAGCCGTAATCGTGATGTTCGGGGATATGTTCTGGGAGGTGCCGCAATATTTTTCGTTGGCGTGCTTAACGGCTCACTGACTTCTGGCACGGGGCTTTTCGCCACGATGCTACTGGTGCGCTGGTTCGGACTGAGTTACCGGCAGGCAGTGACCTATACGCTGATACTCGTGGGACTGTTCTGGAACGGCAGCGGTGCGCTGACACTGGTCTGGTTGGGTGAAGTACGCTGGGACTGGTTACCGGCCCTGATTCTGGGCAGTCTTCTGGGTGGTTATAGCGGCGCGCATCTGGCCATTATTAAAGGCAATATGTTGGTAAAACGCAGCTTCGAAGTGATCACACTGGCCGTCGGCGTAAGTCTTTTGCTGTAAATCAGGTCTGTATTTCAGGCACAATACGCGGTCTTCAGTTACCTAACCTTGATCTTAAACAGAGCAACATGCTGAAAATTCACAATAGCCTGACCGGCAAAAAAGAAGAATTCATCCCGATTGAGCCCGGCAAAATTCGCATGTATGTCTGCGGCATTACCGTTTATGACTACTGTCATCTCGGTCATGCCCGTTTCCTGGTCGTGTTCGATCTGGTGGTGCGTTACCTGCGAGCCCGCGGCTATGACGTCACCTATGTACGCAATATCACGGATATTGACGACAAGATCATCAAGCGCGCCAGCGAAGAAGGTATTGATTTTAAAGAATTAACCGAGCGCTTCATTGTGCACATGCATGAGGATACGGAGGCGCTGGGCTTGCTACCGCCAGATCAGGAGCCACGTGCTACGGATCATATGGACGACATCATCAAGATGGTGACTACCCTCGTGGGCAATGGTCATGCCTATGCGGCTGATAATGGTGACGTTTACTACGATGTGAGCAATTTTGAAGGTTACGGCAAGTTGTCCGGCAAGGACCCTGAACAGTTACGCGTGGGCTCGCGTGTGGCGGTCGATGAGGCCAAGGATGATGCGCTCGACTTCGTACTATGGAAGGCGGCCAAACCGGGTGAGCCCAGCTGGCCTTCTCCCTGGGGTGACGGTCGTCCGGGCTGGCACATTGAATGCTCGGCTATGTCGACCTGCTGCCTGGGGAATCATTTCGATATCCATGGCGGCGGTATGGATCTGAAGTTCCCGCACCATGAAAATGAAATTGCCCAGTCCGAAGGGGCGACAGGTGAAACGTTCGCCAACCTGTGGATGCATAACGGTTTTGTACAGATCAACGATGAGAAGATGTCCAAGTCGCTGGGCAATTTCTTCACCATTCGCGATGTGCTGTCCGAGTACCGTCCGGAAATCGTGCGCTTCTTTATCCTGAACAGCCATTACCGCAGCCCGCTGGCCTATAGCAATACACAAATGGGTAATGCCTCAGCATCGCTGGATCGGCTGTATACGGCGCTACGCGGTATGACAGTAGGCGAGCTCCCGGCAGAATCCGATCACATACAGCGCTTTCACGACGCCATGCATGATGATTTCAATACTTCTGAAGCGGTTGCCGTGTTGTTCGATCTGGCACGGGAGATCAATCGTCAGCGTGATGGCAATCCAGACAAGGCCGCATCGCTGGCAGCAGTGTTGAAGCATTTGGGTGGTGAGTTAGGCCTGTTGCAGAACGATCCCGAGCTACACTTCCAGTCAGAAGTCTCTGATGGGCCGACCGCCGCAAAAATCGAGCAGCTCATTGCTGATCGCAAGGCCGCACGTGCAAACAAGGATTTTGCCGAATCTGACCGTATCCGTGACGCATTGGCGGAGCAGGGTGTAAAGCTGGAGGATGGGCCGGAAGGCACCACCTGGAGCCGCGTCTAAGCCAGACCCTTGTCTACCGTCGGTCATTTCGACTGGAGATGCGACGCATCGTAATGGAGAAATCTCAAAGTTAGAGATTTCTCGACTCATCTGAGATTCGCTCGAAATGACAACAGGTGAGGTTAATCCGGCTTTCTGTCATTCTTTGTCTCTGAATAAATAGATATCCAGGAGATGAGCATGGTCGAGGCACTACGTACACCGGATGAACGATTCAAAAACCTGTCCGGTTACAATTTTCAGCCGCATTACATAGAAGACCTGCCGGGTTATGGCGGCATGCGTATGCATTACCTGGATGAAGGTCCTGCCGATGCCGGCCACACTTTCTTATGCCTGCACGGCGAGCCGAGCTGGAGCTATCTGTATCGCTTCATGATTCCGGTGTTCGCCGGGGCCGGACATCGTGCGGTGGCGCCAGACCTGTTTGGTTTTGGACGCTCTGACAAGCCGGTTGATGACGATACCTACACCTGGGAATTTCATCGAAATATGCTGATCAGGTTCATTGAACATCTTGATCTGCAAAACATCACATTGGTGTGCCAGGACTGGGGCGGATTGCTGGGTCTCACATTGCCGATGGATATGCCTGAGCGCTTTTCTCGTCTCCTGATAATGAATACGGCATTGGGTACCGGTGACGCACCTCTGGGCAAGGGTTTTGAGGACTGGCGCGCCTACTGCGCGTCGACCCATGATTTACCGGTCGGGCCATTGCTTAAACGCTCAACATCCAAAATGACCGATGAAGAAGCCGCGGCCTACGATGCGCCGTTCCCGAATGGTGATTACAAGGCTGGAGTGCGCAAGTTTCCTCAACTGGTTCCCGACCATCCCGATGCACCCGGAGCCGAGTTATCCCGTCGTGCCCGTGACTGGTGGCAGAACGAGTGGCAGGGCAAGAGCTTTATGGCGATAGGGATGAAAGACCCTGTACTTGGCCCCAAAATCATGCACCACATGCGTAAGCTGATTCCGGGCTGTCCTGAGCCCATGGAAGTAGCAGAGGGCGGTCACTTCGTGCAGGAGTGGGGTGCGGAAATCGCGGAAGCGGCACTCCGGTCATTCGCAGAAGCTTAGCTACAGGCTCCTCTCCCTGGATGGATGAGGGCAGGGTAAGGAGGTTTTAGTCCAGTGGCTGCTCGTTATGTAGCTGGCTGGCTTCCAGCGTGTTCTGCATCAGCATGGCCACGGTCATTGGGCCGACACCGCCCGGGACTGGCGTAATCCAGCCGGCCCGCTCAGCTGCAGCTGCATATTCTACGTCGCCGACCAGTTTGCCTTCTTCTGTACGATTGATGCCGACATCGATCACCACTGCACCCGGTTTTATCCATTCGCCTTTTACGAAACCGGGGCGACCCACGCCCACAACCACGATGTCAGCCTGACCAATTACGCCAGGTAAATCCTGTGTCTTGCTGTTGCATACTGTGATTGTCGCATCTGCCAACAGAAGTTCCATTGCCATTGGTCGACCCACAATGTTGGAGGCACCCACGATCACTGCACGCGCGCCACGCGTGGTAACGCCTATATGCTCCAGCATCTTCATCACGCCGTAGGGCGTGCAGGGGCGTAGCTCCGGGCGCTTCTGGGTCAGCCGACCGATGTTGTACGGATGGAAGCCGTCCACGTCCTTATCTGGGCGGATGCGCTCTGTGACTGTGTCTTCATTCAGATGATCCGGCAATGGAAGCTGCACGAGGATGCCATCAATATCCGGGTCCGCATTGAACTGGTCGATTTTCTCAAGCAGTTCATGCTGCTCAATATCGGCATTCATGGTGACAATCCTGGAAACAATACCAACTTCCCTACAGGCTTTTTCCTTGTGCGCTACATAGACCGATGAAGCGGGGTCTGCCCCCACCAGAATGACGGCGAGCCCCGGAGAACGCAGGCCCTGTTCATGACGTGCATCCACTGCTGCTTTGACCTGAGTGCGGATGCTGGCTGAGATGGCCTTGCCATCGATGATCTGGGCTGTCATTTAGTGAAGCTCGTTGCTGATTAACATGAGGCGCGCATTTTCGCATGCCTGACGCCAGAAACAAAAAAGCCCACTTGTCTGGGACAAGCAGGCTGAGTATTTGGTGGGCCCCGGGGGCTCGACCGTTTTGTCAGGAACAAAACGGGACGCCGCAAGGCGCCCTAAGGGTGACGGCCATGGATGGCCGTCATCAACCCTGGACGTAGTCCGGGGTGAGAGCAGCTATGAAAATAAAAAAGCCCACCAGTCAGAGACTGGCAGGCTGTATTGGTGGGCCCCCGGGGGCTCGAACCCCGGACCAGCGGATTAAGAGTCCGATGCTCTACCAACTGAGCTAGAGGCCCATGTTCTGTAAAGAATGGGGTGGACGATGGGACTCGAACCCACGACCACCAGGATCACAACCCGGGGCTCTACCAACTGAGCTACGCCCACCACTGTTTACATAAACTGTGCAATCTTATGACAACCAGCCTTGGCGAGCCATAAGCGAGAAATGGCGCGCCTGGCAGGAGTCGAACCTGCGACCCTCGGCTTAGAAGGCCGATGCTCTATCCAGCTGAGCTACAGGCGCTCAAAAGTCACGAAGTGGTCGGGGTAGAGAGATTCGAACTCCCGACCCTCTGCTCCCAAAGCAGATGCGCTACCAGGCTGCGCTATACCCCGAATTTTCGTATTTACGCCAGACGTTGCCCTGCGCAAGGCCGCGAATAATACGCGGGGGCGGCACTTGGGTCAATGTAGAATGGCGGTAATTGATCGAAAAGCCTATTTTGCGGTGCTGTTATAAAACTATCACGGAAAAACAGCATTATTCTGCGCCGGAAAAGGCTTGATAAGAATGAGAATGGTGCCCAGGAGAGGACTTGAACCTCCACTATCTTGCGATAACCAGCACCTGAAGCTGGCGCGTCTACCAATTCCGCCACCTGGGCATGCGCTCTCAGTCTTGAGAGGGCGCACAAGTTAGTGCCAGACTCGTGTATTGTCAATGCCTGAACAGTGTTTTAACGAGAGATTCGTGAGTAATAAATCAACAAACTGGCGGGATAAAGACCCGGAAGCTGACCGCGAGGCGCAGAAGTACGAGCGCCCGATACCGAGTCGTGAACTTATCCTCGAGCATTTAACCGGTGATGGTGGCCCGCTCAGTTTCAAGCAACTGGCCCAGCACTTCGGTCTGGATGAAGAGGTGGATGAAATCGCCTTGAGCCGCCGACTGGAGGCGATGTTGCGCCAGGGACAGCTGGTCAAGAACCGCAAGGGTATCTACGGCCCGGTGCGGGAAATGAGTCTGGTCGCAGGCACGGTGATTGGTCATCGTGATGGTTTTGGTTTCCTGAAAAATGATGACGGTGGGGATGATCTGTTCCTGCCCCCACGCCAGATGCGTTCCCTGATGCATGGTGATCGGGCGCTGGTACGGATCAGCGGCGAAGATCATCGTGGTCGCCTGGAAGGTTCGCTGGTGGATGTGCTCGAGCGCGCCGTGGTTCGGGTGGTCGGGCGTTTCAAGCACGAACGTGGGATTACTTTCGTAATACCGGATAACGCGCGTATCAACAAAGATATCCTGGTGCCACCCGAGTCACGCAGCGGCGCCGAGTCCGGGCAGATTGTGACTGTGGAAATTGTTGAACAGCCCAGTAAACACAGTCCTCCCATCGGCAAGGTAGTGGAGGTGCTGGGTGAACATATGGCGCCTGGCATGGAAATCGATGTCGCCATTCGTGCGCATGGACTGCCCTTTGAATGGCCATCTGCCGTTGAGGCTGAAGCGGCCGAACTGGGTTCGGAAGTGCCCAGGGCGATTGCGGATAAGCGCAGGAACCTGCGCGACCTGCCACTGGTGACGATTGACGGTGCCGATGCCAGAGATTTTGATGATGCCGTGTTCTGTCAGCCAGAAGATGATGGCTGGCGCCTGTGGGTGGCGATTGCGGATGTGTCGACCTATGTGCCAGAACGAAGTGCGCTGGACGTGGAAGCGCAGAATCGCGGTAATTCGGTGTATTTCCCCGAACAGGTTATTCCGATGCTGCCTGAGGAGCTATCCAATGGCCTCTGTTCCCTGAATCCCAAGGTTGACCGCCTGTGCATGGTTTGCGAGATGCGCCTGTCAGCACAGGGCAAGGTGACAAAGTCGAAGTTTTACCAGGCCGTGATGCGCTCCCATGCAAGGCTAACCTATGACCAGGTGGCTGAGGCGCTGATCAAGCCGGCGGCCGCCGAGGGTATTGAACATCTCCTGCCACATCTGAAAGACCTGCGTGATGCCTACCGTGCGTTTGCCAAGGCTCGTCGTCAGAGAGGTGCCATTGATTTCGAGACGACAGAAACAAGAATAGTTTTCGGCACTGATCGCAAGATCGACAAAATTGTGCCGGTGGTGCGTAACGATGCACACAAGATGATTGAAGAATGCATGATCGCTGCTAACGTCGAGGCGGCGAAGTTTCTAGCCAAACATAAAATGCCGTTGCTTTATCGACTGCATGAGTCCCCGGCCAGCGACAAGCTCGAAGAGTTACGCGGTTTCCTGTCTGAGCATGGTCTTTCACTGGGGGGTGGAGCGTCGCCTGAATCGAAGGACTTTGCAAAGCTTCTGGCCTCGGTAACCGAGCGTCCCGATGCCCGCCTGATTCAGACGGTATTACTTCGTTCTCTCAAGCAGGCGATTTATGCGCCCGCAGAAGAGGACGATGCCGGGCATTTTGGTCTGGCGCTGGATGCCTATGCGCATTTCACATCACCCATACGCCGCTATCCGGATTTGCTTGTACATCGAGGTATTCGCCATGTTGTGAATGGCGGCAAACCGAAGGATTTCAGCTACAGCATGGGGGATATGCAGGCGCTGGGTGCGCATTGTTCCATGACGGAGCGCCGCGCAGATGAGGCCACGCGTGATGCGGTTGACTGGCTTAAATGTGAGTATATGCGTGACCGGGTGGGCGAAGAATTCGAGGGCCTGATCACTGGCGTGACGCCATTTGGGTTGTTCGTTGAACTGGATGATGTCTTTGTGGAAGGGTTGATCCACGTCAGCAGTCTGCGTAGTGACTATTATCAACATGATCCCCGCAGCCATTGTTTACGTGGCGAGCGTAGCGGAGTCGAGTATCATGTGGCAGACCGTCTGCGCGTAAAAGTAGTACGTGTAGATCTTGATGAAAAGAAGATAGATTTCGATCTGGTGGGTGAGCCAGCAGTGAAGCCAGGTGGGTCCGGGCAGAAACAGGGCAGGAACTCTGGAAAAAAATCAGGGAACCCGCCAGCCAGAACAGGGTCGAAGTCCAAGTCGGGTAAAGGTAGTAAAGCCGGGAAAAACCGGTCAACTGGCAAGAAACATACAGCTAAGCATGGGGCCAAGAAGCCCAAGAGGAAGTAAAGATGAAACGTATATTAACCGTGGCATGTATATCCACAGTTCTGGTTATAACCGGTTGTGCAACCGATGATCCCAACAAGCGCAGTAAAATGGGCGCGGCAATTGGCGCTATTGTAGGCGGCGTGGCCGGTCATCAGGTTGATGGCAAGAAAGGCAAGTATATTGGTGCTGTCGCGGGTGCAATTGGTGGCGCCGCTGTCGGCAATTACATGGACAAACAGCATGCTGAACTGCAGAAGGAACTGGCTGCTGAAGCTGCACGTAATGAATTGCAGATTATTGAATTGCCCGGTGATGCACTGAAGATAGGCCTGGCCAGTGAAGTCAGTTTTGACGTAGATAAATTTGCTATCAAGGCATCTGCGCTGCCGACTTATCAGAAAATCGGTCAGATATTGTCTTCCTATGACAAGACCATTATTCATGTTGTCGGGCATACCGATAGCACGGGTGCTGACCAGTACAATCAGACACTGTCCGAGCGACGTGCGAACGCTGTCGGTACAGAGTTGATTCACCAGTCTGTGGATGGAAGTCGCATTCGTCAGGAAGGTCGTGGCGAACGGGAACCAATAGCTGATAATGGCTCCGCAGCCGGACGGACGAAAAATCGCCGTGTGGATATAGTGATCAAGCCAATCGTAGAAGGTCGTGAGCATGAAGCCTATGCACCGCCTCCTTACCTCGGTAGTTAATATTTCATGATGAAAAGCCGGCGCCTGGTGGCGCCGGCTTTTTTGTTTCTACACTTTCCTCAATCCCTCTTTATGCAAGGGGGGAGGTGACCATGAAGGCCAGGCAACAATCCAGTTCAGAGAAAATCGCCGGTTGGCATAGTGTTTCTGCAGTGCTCACCCGGCGGCCGGATTCTGTGCACCGCATCTGGCTACAGTCGGGTCGCAGTGATGATCGTGTTGAGGGCATTGCCCAACTCGCTGGTCAGGCTGGCGTGACAGTGAAAACGGTGTCACGTGCCGATCTGGACCGGGAGGCGGGAGAGCTTAGTCATCAGGGAGTATTGGCCTGGGTGAAAGAATCTGCGCCGGGCAATCAGAATGATCTGGATATGCATCTGGATAGTCTTGAGTTACCCCCTCTATTATTGTTACTGGACGGTGTAGAAGATCCACGCAATCTTGGTGCCTGTCTTCGAACTGCTGATGCTGCCGGTGTGCATGGAGTCATCACCCCCAGGGACAAATCTGCAGGACTGACGGCTGCTGCCAGAAAAACAGCAGCAGGTGCCGCGGAAACAGTACCGATATTCCAGGTAAGTAATCTTGCACGCTGTATGCGTGGCCTACAGGAACGCGGGATATGGCTGGTAGGTCTGGCAGGTGAAAGCGATACCTCGCTGTATAGGGCTGACCTGAAAGGTTCGATGGCGCTGGTGCTGGGTGCTGAGGGGCATGGCCTGCGTCGATTAAGCCGTGAAAACTGTGATCAACTCGTGAAAATACCCATGTTTGGTAGCGTGGAAAGCCTGAATGTTTCAGTGGCTGCCGCGGTTTGTATTTACGAGGCAGTTCGTCAGCGCTCTTCCTGATTGCAGAACCCCCTTAATTTGCGTACAATTCGCGCCCTTTCGCGGATGATTTGCGCATAACGACATCCGTGACCTTGCTCTACTGCGGTGCAACAGCACTGGCAGGGGGCTTTAACCGTAAGGAAATACAATGCGACACTACGAGATCGTGTTCATGGTCCACCCGGACCAGAGCGAGCAAGTGCCTGCAATGGTGGAACGCTATCGCGGCATCATTGAAGGCGGCGAGGGTAAAATCCATCGTCTTGAAGACTGGGGCCGTCGTCAGCTTGCCTATCCAATCCAGAAAGTACATAAAGCACATTATGTTTTGATGAACGTTGAATGTGGTTCTGATGTACTGACAGAAATTGAAAGTGCCTTCCGTTTTAATGACGCTGTTATTCGTAACATGGTGATGCGTCGTGAAGATCCTGTTGTTGATCCTTCTCCATTGGCCAAGTCCAAGGAAGAAGAAGAGGAAGCTGCAGCCAAGGCTGCGCGCCGTGCTGAAGAAGCGGCAGCATCTGAAGCCAAAGAGGCCGAATTGGAAGCTGAAGCCGATGTTGAAGTTGAAGCAGAAGAACCTCAGGAAGAACCCACCGCTGATGAGGCCGCTCAGGCCGACATCAAGGAATAAGGAGACACAACATGTCGTCACGTTTTAATCGTCGTAGAAAGTTTTGTCGCTTTACCGCTGAGGGTGCCACCGAGATTGATTACAAAGATCTGGCCGTCCTGAAGCAGTACGTTACAGAAACAGGAAAGATTGTACCGAGCCGTATTACAGGTACTAAAGCGCAGTATCAGCGCAAGCTGGCCGCAGCCATCAAGCGCGCTCGCTTTCTGGCCCTGTTGCCATACACCGATAGTCACTAGGCGGAGAACATCATGGAAGTTATTTTGCTCCAAAATGTTACCAACCTGGGTGGACTGGGTGAGAAGGTAAATGTACGTGCTGGCTATGGCCGGAACTTTCTGGTGCCCAAGGGTTTGGCGCTGCCAGCTACCAAGGCCAATCTGGAAGTTTTTGAAGCCCGTCGCGCTGAACTGGAAAAGAACGCAACTGACCTTCTGACACGTGCACAGGCGCGTGGTCAGGGTATGGATGGTCTGGTGCTTACAATTGCAGCACGTGTTTCAGATGAGTCCAAACTTTATGGTTCCATTGGTCCTCTGGAAATTGAAAAAGCTGCTGTCGCTCAGGAAGTCGAATTGCAGAAAAGTGAAGTTGATATGCCTGACGGCCCAATTCGTGAATTGGGAGATTACACGGTAATTGCTCAGCTTCACCCTGAAGTGAAAGTGGAAATTAAAGTAGTGGTAGTTGCTGAAGAATAATTTCTTCGTTTCTACTGAAAAAAGGCTCCTTAACTGGGGCCTTTTTTATATCGGCGGCGCAATATCTGAGTCGTTGTTTGTAATATCAAAATGCCGGAATAAAAATTAGTTGAATAATTAGAGGCTGTTATTCGATAAAGCGAAATTGACACGCTAGCTGCGAAGTGACGGAAGGATATAGCTGGGCTATCCTTGCCCACCGTGTACTCACTATCGAAACTGACTGGAAAATGACCGATAACAAGTTGCCGCCGTATTCCCTGGAAGCAGAACAGGCAGTGTTAGGTGGCCTCATGCTTGATAACGAGGCATGGGACACCGTGGCAGACCGGGTCAGTGAGGAAGATTTTTACCGTTCTGATCATCGACTGATTTTCAGGGCAATCGCACATCTGGCTGAAGAAGGGGAGCCGCGGGATACTGTTACCCTTTCGGAATGGCTGAAAGAGCAGGGCGATTTGCAGGAGGCGGGCGGTCTCGCTTACCTCGGAACGTTGGCCAGGGATACCCCAAGCGCTGCCAATATAAAGGCCTATTCAGATATTGTTAGAGAGCGATCTATCCTCCGCGAATTGGTTAAAGTAGGCACGGAAATAAGTGATCTGGGCTTTAGCAGTGAGGGACGCAAAAGTAACGACTTGATCAATGATGCGGAATCACGTGTATTTGCAATCGCGGATGAACGTCGACGTGTCACCAGCGGTTTTCAACCAATCAAGAAGTTATTGACCACAGCCATCGACAAGATCGACGAAATGTTTCGTTCCGGCACTGCTATCAGTGGGTTGGCAACGGGGCTAACTGATTTCGACGATATGACAGGCGGCTTGCAGAAAGGAGATCTGGTTATTGTTGCGGGTCGCCCATCCATGGGTAAAACCAGTTTTGCCATGAACCTGGTGGAACATATCTGCATCCGGGATAAAAAGCCCACCGCAGTGTTCAGTATGGAGATGCCAGGCGAGCAGTTGGCTATACGTATGATTTCCTCACTCGGGCGAGTGGACCAGAAGCGCCTGCGTACCGGTGAATTGCAGGAGTCCGACTGGCCGCGTGTGACTTCCAGCGTGTCGATTATGTCGGACGCCCCTTTGTTTATTGATGCCACACCGGCATTGAGTCCCGCAGAACTCCGCGCTCGCTGCCGACGCCTGCAGCGAGAGCATGGGTTGGACCTGATTGTGGTTGACTACCTGCAGTTGATGCAGGTATCCGGAACCAAGGAAAACCGTACCAATGAAATTTCGGAAATTTCCCGTGGTCTTAAAACGCTGGCCAAAGAGCTGAATGTGCCAGTGATTGCACTGTCCCAGCTTAATCGTAGTCTTGAGCAGCGTCCCAACAAACGCCCGATGATGTCGGATTTGCGTGAGTCGGGAGGTATTGAGCAGGATGCTGACGTGATCGTGTTTATTTACCGGGATGAGGTTTATAACAAGGAAAGCGATCAGAAAGGTGTGGCCGAGATTATTATTGGCAAGCAGCGTAATGGCCCGATAGGAACGTGTTCAGCGGCATTTATAGGTCAGTTCACACGTTTCGAAAATCTTGCGGCCGACCATTACAACATCGAAGATTACGCCTGATCCCCATGAGCGCTAAACGCGCTGTTGCGCGCATTGACCTAGCCGCACTTCAACATAATCTTCAACGTGTGCGTGACTATGCGCCTGCCAGCAAGGTCATGGTGGCGATCAAGGCGGATGGCTACGGGCACGGGGCGTACCAGATCGCCAATGCGCTGGCAGGAGCGGATGCTCTGGCAGTCGCCCATTTTGAAGAGGCCATGCAACTTCGATGGGCGGGTGAGCAAAGGCCTATCGTTTTGCTTGGTGGCATACTGAATTCAGATGAGCTTCATGGCGCGGTCGAGCATCGCTTGCAGGCGGTTGTGCATGATGTGGAGCAACTCGCGTTAATCGAGTCACTTGAACCTATGCTCGAACTTGAAGTCTGGATTAAGCTGGATACCGGTATGCACCGCTTAGGCTTTTCGTTAGACAAGGTACCTGAAGTTAAAGCTCGACTCGATGCACTGGAAAACATCAGTGTCACAGGCTGGATGTCGCACTTTGCCTGTGCTGATGACCCGGGTCATGCGTTAACTGATGTGCAGATAGAGCGCTTCAACGAAACAGTAAACAATGGCAATACTGTCTGTTCGTTGGCTAATTCGGCAGGGATTATCACCCGTCCGGAGAGCCATCTGGATTGGGTGCGTCCGGGCATCATGTTGTACGGCTCATCTCCGATCATGGATGGTGTTGCTGGTGATCATGATTTACAGCCAGTGATGACCCTTGAAAGTACGCTCATTAGCGTGCATGAGATTAAAGCGGGTGAATCTATTGGTTATGGACAGCTTTGGGACTGTCCGGAAGATATGTTGGTCGGTGTAGTGGGTATAGGCTACGGAGACGGTTATCCCAGGCATGCACCCAGCGGAACGCCCGTCCGGATCAATGGAAAGCAGGTAGAAACCATAGGTCGCGTATCCATGGATATGATTTGTGTGGATTTAAGGACAACTCCAGAAGCCAGGGTGGGCGATGTTGTGGAACTCTGGGGTAAGAATATCTCCGTAGATGAAGTCGCTCGCAAAGCCGGGACAATAAGCTATGAACTTTTCTGCCGACTGACCACACGCGTCGAGTTTATATACGAATAAATCAGAAGTCGGCTTGACTGCTGCACTGCAGCAAGTACCATAGCGCCCCAACGAGCCCGTAGTCAGCGGGCCAACGGCTTGGAAATCACAAATGATTAAACAATTTGCACGTCTGTGCGGCTTGGCGCTGCTCAGCGCTTCGCCTGCTGCTCTGGCGTCTGAAGTTACCTCTTCTGTCTCTTTTGTGAATACCTGGATGGGCTGGGCGGCATTGATCGTCTTTGTAATCGCCTATGTACTGGTGATTCTTGAAGATACGCTTCATTTACGTAAATCGAAGCCTGTCATGGTGGCAGCAGGCATTATCTGGGCGTTGGTAGGTGTTGCCTATCTGGAAGCTGGTCTGAACGGAGATGCCGAGGCAGCAGTTCATCACAGCCTGCTGGAATTCGGTGAGCTGTTCCTTTTCCTGCTTGCTGCGATGACGTACATCAATACGATGGAGGAGCGTGGTGTGTTTGACGCACTGCGTGCCTGGTTGGTCTCTCGTGGTTATACGCTACGTACCATTTTCTGGGTGACTGGCGTACTGTCTTTCTTCCTGTCAGCTGTCGCTGATAATCTCACGACCGCCCTGTTAATGAGCACTGTGGTGATTGCAGTAGGTGGCACGCATAGTCGTTTTGTGGTGATCGGCTGTATCAATGTTGTAGTTGCTGCGAATGCAGGCGGGGCGTTCAGTCCTTTCGGTGATTTGACCACTCTGATGGTTTGGCAAAAGGGTGTGCTGGGCTTTACCGAATTTTTTGCCCTGTTCCTGCCGTCGGTCGTTAACTGGATAATTCCTGCGGTCATTATGAGTCTGGCTGTCGCTCAAGTGCGCCCTGAACCGCTGAAAGAGAAGGTAAACCTGAAAATGGGTGCCTGGATTGTAGTGGGCCTGTTCATTCTGACGATTATGATGGCTGTCAGCATGCATAGCTTTCTGCATCTTCCGCCGGTAATAGGCATGACGACAGGTCTGGGCCTGTTAAACCTGTATGGCTATTATCTTGCCTGGCATGACCATGTAGAAATTCCCACACAGAAGGCGCATGGCGCCAGTCTAATCCATCTGGATAATGAAGAAGAAGAGTTCGAACCACCCCGAAAGAAATTTGATATCTATCGGCAGGTCGAGCGTGCCGAGTGGGATACGCTAATGTTCTTCTATGGGATTATCCTTTGTGTGGGCGGGCTCTCGACCCTGGGGTACCTGACTGTAGGTTCGGAGTGGCTTTATGGCGGACTCGGAGATAGCACGGCGAATATTTTGCTGGGCGTGATCTCGGCCATCGTGGATAACGTGCCGGTGATGTTTGCTGTGCTCACGATGATGCCCGACATGAGTCATGGCCAATGGTTATTGGTCACGCTGACGGCTGGTGTTGGCGGTTCTTTGCTGTCAGTGGGCTCGGCAGCCGGTGTGGCGGTCATGGGTCAGGCACGTGGTGTTTATACCTTCTTCTCGCATCTGAAGTGGACCTGGGCAATCGCGCTGGGTTATGCCGCCAGTATCTGGGTGCATTTCCTTGTTAATGCAGAATTGTTCGATGGCGTTATGCTATCTCTTAACTGAGATAGAAAACCGCGAGGTAAAACGCGAGCAGTACGACAACTAGCGTGCTCATCGCGCCAGTGCCCCAGGCGGGGCCGGGCATAGCCATGAGACTGGCTATTCTTGGCATCAAGTTATGCAACACATGATCGGCTAATGCCGTTGGCCACATAGTCGTTAGCCGTTGCTGAGCCCAGCTAAATGATTGCGGGATCAGTCTGCGGTACAGCCAGTCGGCGTCGAGGTTGATAGAGCGTAGCTCCGGTGGGTAAATGCCCGTGCGCATCAAAATGGTGAAGGCCAGCGCCGAGAACAAAAGTAACTGCATCTGGGATAGTACATGACTACTGGTATAAGGCTCGTAACTGACGCTGTAGGGCAGGATGCTATAAAGCAGTCCCGGTGCACAGCCGATGCCAATACAGGCTGCTGCGGTCAGGCCCATGGCGATGAGCATATTCGGCGGTGCTTCCTTGCAGCGTATTCCCGAGTCATGGCCGAAAAAAGCAAAGAACGGAATCTTGATGCCTGAATGATGAAAGACTCCAGCCGAGGCAAACAGCAGCACCATCCATATTATCCAGGCACCCTCATAGGCAGTTGCACTCAAAATGAGGGATTTGCTGACGAACCCTGAAAATAGTGGAAAAGCCGAGATAGAGGCAGCTCCAATAATGCAGCAGACGGTGGTAAACGGCATTGACTTGTACAGGCCACCCAGTTCAGATCCATTGATAGTGCCAACTCTGAACAGGACTGCACCCATACTCATGAAGAGTAATGCTTTGTACAGAATATGGGTGAAGGCATGGGCCGCGGTTCCATTGAGTGCGAGTTCGGTTCCAATGCCCACGCCCACAACCATGAAACCGAGCTGGTTGTTAAGGCTGTAGGCCAACACCTTTCGGAGATCGTTCTCGATCACGGCATAGAAAATTGGAAATGCGGCCATCACCGCACCAATGGGAATCAGGATGTCAGTGCCGGCATAGCCACGTGCCAAGGCATAGATGGCCAGTTTGGTGGTGAATGCCGATAACACCACCGTACCACTGGGACTTGCTGCAGGGTAAGCATCCTGCAGCCAATTGTGTAGCAATGGAAAAGCTGCCTTGATGCCGAAGGCCAGGAAGATCAGCCAGCCACCCGGTACATTCAGACCGAGCTGGCCGAAGTCGACACCGCCCGTCGCGCGAATATAAATGATTGCGCCGGCCATCAATAACAGCCCCGAGGCCACCTGGATAACCAGATAACGCAATACTAGTCGATAGGTTTGTGGCCCATTGGCCAGAATGACCAATGCTGAGGCGACTGCGGTCACCTCCCAGTAGATAAACAGCGTCATCAGATCGCCGGCAAGCGCGGCTGCTATGGCGGCGCCTGCGTAAACCATTGCGGCAGACGGTTCCATCCGGTTGCGCAGATGCAACATGAAGAGTCCGCACAGGAAGGCGGCAATTGAAAAAATCAGCGCAAAGACAAAGGCCAGACCATCCAGGCGCATCGGTGTGAGGGTATAGCCAAGAAATTCTGCTTCAATGATAGTCGGTTGTGGCATTTGCCATAGCCAGGCAATGGCCAGCAATGGTGCAGCCAGCATCAGCCCTTGCCGCAGGCGCAGGGGCAGGAAGGGCATGACAAGGCCTGCCGCGATCAGCAACCATCCAGGATTCGCCAGCCAGGCCATCATGACTCGTCCTCTCCATAATAATTTTCGGGCCGCTTGACTAGGCGTCGCATGCCCTTGGCGGCAAGTACCAGCGCCACACAGGCCACCAGCCCATACCAGGCATAGAAACCGAAGAATTCAGCGAAGCCGAGCGTCTCGTGACGGTGGATTACCAGATCCAGTAGTACGCTGCCAGCGCACAGTGCATAGAGCGTGTACACGATCCGTTTCACGACCATAGGCTGAAGCAGGTAAAGATCGTGCTTGTCCTGGCTCATGAGGGACTCCATGCATTTAGCAAAGTCAGCAACGGTTGTGGATAGAAGAACAGCAGAATACAGCTCAAGGCCGTCAGGCAGAGGGGGGCTACGCAGAGCAATGGTGCTTCATTAATACCAGTTGCTACAGGTTGGCTGGTGGGTTTCAGGAAAGCACGTAGTGGAATTTCCAGCAGGTACACAATATTAAGCAGGGAACTGATCGCCAGCGCGGCCAGCACAATCATCTCACCGGCATCCGCCGCTCCGCTCATCAGCAACCATTTACTCCAGGTGCCTCCTGTCGGTGGCAGACCAATGATCGATAGTGAGGCGATGAGAAAAGCTCCGAAGGTAAAGGGCATAACTCGTCCCATACCATCCAGTTGGCTGACCTCGGTTTTATGCAGGGCTGTATAGATTGCACCTGCGCAGAAAAACAGAGTGATCTTGCCGAGCGCATGCGCCACCATGTGAAAGGCACCACCCATCACGCCCATGGATGTGGCCAATGTGGCACCCAGCACAATATACGACAACTGACTGACCGTGGAATACGCCAGGCGTGCCTTGAGGTTGTCCTTGGTAAGTGCGATCAGTGAAGCGGTCAGCAGAGTGAAAACCGCGACCCACAGCATCGGAGCAGCGGCCCCGGTCATACTCAGGAAGTCCAGACCAAAGGTATACACCGCCACCTTGGTCACAGTGAAGACCCCTGCCTTGACCACAGCCACAGCATGCAGAAGGGCAGATACTGGCGTTGGGGCGACCATGGCTGCCGGTAACCAGCGATGGAAGGGCATCAGTGCGGCTTTGCCTGTGCCAAAGAGGAAGATGGCAAACAATACAGTTGCTGCGGTCGGGGTTAGCTTACCCTGTAATACGCCGCCTTCAATGAAGTCGGTAGTGCCTGCCAGGTACCACACGGCCACAATGGCAGGCAAGAGCAAGGCAATCGAGGTGAATAGCAATATACCCAGGTAGGTTCGCCCCCCGGCACGTGCGACATCGGTGCGCTTGTGAGTGACCAGTGGGTAAGTTGCAAAGGTGAGGACTTCGTAGGCCAGAAGCAGGGTTATCAGGTTGCCTGCCATGGCAAGCATCTGGGTTGCCCCAAGGGCAATGGCAAAGCATACGTAGAAGCCGGTCTGATGCTGCTCGTTATTGCCCCGCATATAACCGATGGAATAAATCGAATTGACGATCCACAGACCTGAGGCAAGCAGTGCAAACAGCATGCCGAGGGGTTCAAGTGAAAGCATCAACTCCAGACCTGGCAGCAAGCTAAGCAGAACGATTTCCGGTCGTGCGCCATCCAGAACCGGTTGCAATAGTGACAGTACGTTCAGGAACAGTGCGGTGGCAGTCAATAACGTAATGGCTTCACGCAGGTTGGGCCAGCGATAAGCCAGTGCTATCAGCAGGCTGCCAATGGCGGGGATACCGATTGCCAGCAACATGGCGAGCGTCGGGTCGTACAGACTCATAATGAGACTTCCATGCCCAGCAGGCGTTCAGCAGCACGGGTTACAAGACTCATCCCCGGACTGCCTTGCAGACCGAGGTAAAGATTCATGGCAACAAATGCCCAGATACTTAGTTGCAGACCCAGTGGTGCCTCTGAGCGTCCGATTCTTGTATCAGGGCCACGGCTGTAAGCGGTCTCGATAATTCGCCACACGTATACAACCGCAAGCAGTGAACTGATCAGAAGCACGATGATATATCCCCATGCATGGCTCTCCATCAGCGCCTGTAACAGAGCCCACTTGCTGATAAAGCCAGCTGTCATGGGTACGCCAATCAAACCCAGTCCACCCGCAACGATAGCCGCTGTAGTCCATGGCATGCGTTGACTCAGACCCTTGAGGTCGGCAAGCATCAAAGTGCTGCCACCTTGCTGGAATATCACCGCAGCGACTGCCATGAACAGACCGGCTTTAATGATCGCGTGGTTCATCAAATGCAGGGTGCCGGCTGCCAGTCCGGCAGTGGTGGCCAGGCTCAGCCCAAGCACGATATAGCCGATCTGGCCGAGACTTGACCAGGCGAGCAGGCGTTTAAGCTCGATTTGTCTTGTTGCTACGTAAGAGGCAAACAGCATTGCGGATGCCGCAAGCAGAGCGAGAACCTCGTTCAGAGGAATATCAATATTCGCCCAGCGCAGGTTGTAGACGCTGTATAGAAACCGTATGAGTACATAGGCTGCTACCTTGGTGGATGTCGCCGCCAGAAAAGCACTCGCAACCGAAGGCGCATAGGTATAGGCATTCGGCAGCCATAAATGCATGGGCAATAACGCGAGCTTCAGACAGGCACCAATCACCATAAAGGCCAATGCCGCCAATGCAGTGGTGGTATTAATGACTTCTGGCAGGCGCGCCGCCATATCCTGCATGTTGAGCGTGCCAGTCATCATGTACAGCAGGCCCACGCCGATAAGGATAAAAGTACCGCCAATGGTGCCCAGAATCAGGTAGCGGAAGGCAGCGAGCAGGGCGCGACGATCACGACCCATGGCGACGAGGGCATAGGTAGAGAGAGAGGCAATCTCAAGGAAGACAAATAAATTAAATGCATCGCCTGTGCTGATAATACCAAGCAGGCCGGTCAGTGAGAGGAGTAGCGTGGCATAGAACAGATGTATACGATCCCCGGGAATTTCTTTTTCTATACTTTGACGGGCTCCCAGAAGTGTCAGTGTCGCTATCAGGCAGATAAAAGCGAGCATGAATACACTGAGTTCATCCAGGCGGTATTCGATCCCAAAGGGTGGCTGCCAGCCACCGATGGCATAACTGATGACGCCGGTCTGCCAGACCTGCTGTGCCAGGCAAAGGCTGATGCCGAGACAACTGGTGGCGACGGCCAGCGCCAGTGCCCAGACCAGGTTCGGCTGGCGAAGTAATACGCACAATGGTGCTGCGACTAATGGCAGTACCACCTGTAAGGCAGGTAGCTGCATCATGAAGTTCAGCTCGCTCATTCGGCGCTTTCCTTCATGTCCTTGTGCATAAGGATATCTTCCTCAGCACTGCCATAGGCTTCATAAATACGCACAATGATGGCGAGCCCCAGTGACGTTGTCGCCACTCCCACAACAATCGCGGTGAGAATGAGTACGTGGGGCAAGGGGTTGGAATAGGTTTCAATGCCGTCGGCAAGAATAGGCGCGGTACCGTCCTTGATCTTGCCCATGCTGATATAAAGAATGAATACCGAGGTCTGGAAAATATTCAGGCCAATGATCTTTTTCACCAGATTGGTGTGCGCGATGACAATATAGAGGCCGGTCATCATCAGGATCATGGCAATCCAGTAGTTAAAAAGGCTTGTAATTGTTTCCAGCATTTCAGTGCTTTCCCCGGTCTGAAAATGCATAGAAAACGGCCACCATCACTGCAGCGACTGTAATGCCGACCCCGAGTTCAACCAGGAGGATGCCGAGGTGCTGGCCATGTACGGGGTCATGGCGGTCCAGCAGGTTGTAATTCAGGTATTCACCTCCCATAAACATGCTCACAATACCTACGCCTGCATATAGAAGTACGCCAAGCGGCATCAGCACCTGCAACCAGGAAGGAGGTAATACAGTTTCTGCGGCTTTCAATCCAAATACGAGGCCATAGAGCACGATGCCGGTGGCAAAAATTACACCGGCCTGGAACCCGCCGCCCGGGCCGTAGTCGCCGTGAAACTGTACATAGAGTGCGAAAAGCAGGATGAATGGCAGCAGGAGCTTGCTGACGATTCTGAGGATGCTTTGTTCGTCCCCCAGCTTCATGTTGATTCGCCTTTTTTGTCATTACGTTTACGACGTCTGCCTGCGAGCAACATCCACACACCAATGCCAGCGGTGAAAATCACCGTGACTTCACCCAGTGTGTCAAAGCCTCGGTAGCTGGCCAGTACCGAGGTCACCAGGTTGGGTACAGCTATTTCGGTTTTTGATGTCACTGTAAAGCGTTCATAAAGCGGGTGCTGCTGAATAGGCGCTTCAGCGGAGCCAAACTGCGGCATGTCCAGTGTGGCGATAATCAGTAATGCCCCCGTCAGACCGACAACGAATAGAGCCATCACGCGTCTGCGGGGCCGGGTAGGCAGTTCTTTGCGGGAAGTCTGGGCAAAGGTTGCCAGAAACAGCACGGTCACCATCCCTGCGCCTACTGCGGCTTCAGTAAATGCAACGTCGACTGCATCCATCAGCATAAAGAAGCAGGCTGTAATCAGGCTGTAGATACCTGAAAGCATCGCTACCGGAAATAGCTGTCGTATGGAGGCAATGCCTATGGCGGTGGCTGTGAGCAGGCCGAGCAGTACAACATTGATGACCAGTTCGAAGTTCACGACTTCTCCTCTGCTTCAGGTCGGAGGCCATCACGTAGTGCACTCTGTGCCAGTACATGGCTGGCAGTCGGGCTGGTAAACCAGAGAAAGAGCAGGATCAGAAACAGTTTGGCAGTTATAAGAGTGAGGCCTGCCTGAAGCATTAAGCCAATTAGAATAAAGGCTGCAGCACCTGAATCCGTCACACTGCCAGCGTGGGTGCGGGTAAAGAATTCAGGCAAACGGTGTAAACCGATGGCGCCTATAATTAACAGGATGCTGCCGGTCAGCAACATGATCCAGCTAAGGATGTCGATCAGCATGCTCATGCGCCATCCTTGTTATGCTGAAAAATATCATCCTGCTCCTGGTAATGCATAAAACGAAGAACTGCGACTGTGCCAACAAAGTTGATCAGTGCGTAAACCAGAGCAATGTCCAGAAACTCGGGGCGGCCATTCAGGAAGCCCAGGACGGCTATAAATAAAACTGTCTTGGTGCCAAACAGGTTGATGGCAAGAATACGGTCATAAACAGTGGGGCCAAGCAGTGCCCGCGCCAAAGTAATACCCATGGTGACAAGAATCGCGAGCATTGCTGCGGTAAACATCAGTCTTTGTCTTCCAGCTTATTTATTCTTCGTGCCATTTTTCCATTATCCAGATCATCTAGCGAATTGCCGTGCAGGGCGTGAACATGAATGTGTTCGGAATCGAGTTCATAGCTCAGCGTGCCCGGTGTCAGGGTGATGGAGTTGGCATAAATAACACGACCCAGGTCGCTACGCTGGTTTGTCGGAATTTTCTTGGTTGCTGGCCGGATGTTGCCAGTGATAATTCGGCGACTGACATCAATATTGGATTTGATGATTTCAACCGTCAGCCATGTCCAGTAGTGAATTAATCCGGGAAGGCGATGAACTTGCAGCCCCTCTGTATCAACCAGCCCCATACGGTTCGCAAGCAGGCAAACCAGCAAACATGAGCCAATCCCGAAACTGACTATGAGCACAGTATTGTGTCCCGACCACAGCCACCATATGGTTGCCAGTACTATAAAGAGGCCAAATGATTTTTTCATATCAATTCAGGGCAATGCTCAGCGAGATGGTGACGGGACTTTTGTTTAAGCACTTTGTTAAGTGAATAAGAATACTAAAATTAACTTTATCGCACTGCACTGGCAGTGATGATTTCGAAATAGGGAGATCGTGTTTCCCTTGAACTGATCATGCAGTTGATCTCTTTGAAGCCATTAGCTGCGAGCATTTTTTCAACTTCCTCAGGGTCATAACCAAGATTAAGGTGATCATAGGCACTGACGGTGGCCTCATGTTTGTGCTTTGCCAGGGTCGTCAAAATCAGTTTCCCCCGGGGTCGCAATACACGGGCAGTTTGTCGAATAACAAGCTCCGGCGCCTGCGTATAGGAGAGAGCGTGCATGGCAAATATCTGATCAAAGCTGGCATCTTCAAATGGCAGGTCATGCATATCGCCTTCATGGAAATCGACATTATCAAATTTGGCCAGACGTTTGCGCGCAGCTTCAATAACAGCATGACTGATATCAACACAGGTTACTTTCTTTGCATGGCGAGCCAGTAGTTCGGCCTGAACGCCATCGCCTGAAGCTATATCAAGTACTTCGCCCAGTTCAATTAGCTCCATTACCGCACGGGTTGTCGCTTCCCATGTGCGACCAGGGGAGTACTGGCTCTCCATCCTTCCTGCGACTGTGTCGGCCCAGGATTTGTCAGCATCACGTGAGTTGATCAGTTGTTGGGCTGTTTCCCGGTCTCTCGCCAGCTGTTCATCGTCCAGACCATCACGTAATGTCATCCACAGGTTTCGGATGAAATGATCATCGCTGGTGATCTGCGCTGTATAAAGTGTGGATGTACCCAGACGTTGATCCTGCAGCAGGCCTGCTTCACGTAGTTTGCCGAGGTGTGTTGAAATCCGACTTTGGGCGAGACCTGTTATTTGCGTAAGCTCTGCAACACTGAGAGCAAAGTCATCCAGCAGGCTCAAGATGCGCATACGCGTGTTATCTGCAAATAAGCGGCAAAGTTGCGTGCTGTCGTCGAGGCTTCTGAGCATTGCTTTCGATTAATATCCTGCTTAAACAAAACCGCCCCTGAAAGGGGCGGCGTTGTGTCCGGTTGAAAGACTATTTCTTTTTCGGTGCAGTCCGGCGAGTACGAGTCGCGTTTCTTGCTCCACCAGTTGCTGCTTTCTTGGCAGCTGGCTTTTTAGCTGCAGGTTTGGCGGCAGGCTTCTTAGCCGCTGGCTTTTTTGCTGCTGTTGTTGCCTTTTTAGCTGTGCTCTTGGCCGCTGTCTTGGCCTTCTTGGCAGTAGTCTTCGCTTTGGCCTTGGTTTTGGTCGCTGTCTTTTTAGCAGTGGATTTTGCTTTTTTGACAGTTGCCTTGGCTTTGGCTGCTGGCTTCTTGGCTGCTGCGGAATTTGCAGCCTGGATAACCTTGGCAACTTCTTTACTGGTTGCGGAAAGAATTGAAGCACTTTCCTTTGCAGATTTTGCCAAACGATCCATTGTGGCTTTCAGAATTTTAACCTGAGCCTGGGCAATGTCTTTCACACTGCCTTTGTCGGTTGCTTTCTTCAAATCACGAAGTGCATCGTCATAGGTCTTCTTGATGGCTTTCACTTCTTTGTCAGACAACTGGTCCAGACCTTTGGTGAGTACCTTGTTTGCTTCAGTGACGGCCTTTGCGTAATTCTTACGCACTTCCTCAAACTGACCTTGTGCTTTCTTAATATCGTCTTTGATAGCCATGTACTAGGCTCCTCTATCGCTTTAAGTAAATACCCGGGCACATCTGAGTCTATGCCTGACAAATAAAAATATCAAAGGAAAAATGAATGTAAAGCAAAATTATTTTTTTAAACCTTTATATAGACTTGCCTAACGATCAGGAAATGATTACGCGAATAGCTATTTACTAACTTGCGGATGGCGGCTACCCTACTGCGTCCAAATCGGCGAAATCCCTCCTTAATATATGTGAGTACATATAAGTCGTGATTGAGTTCATGGCCATTATGAGGTGCCGATAACAGTTTCTCACTTAGAAGGATTGATACCTATGTTGTACTCAGGCAATTCGATTCAATGCGAACTGCTCGATGACGGTATCGTCGAATTGAAATTTGATCGTCAAGACGAATCAGTTAACAAATTCGACGCAGCCACAGTCAAAGAGTTGCAGGAAGCCACTGATGCCATTAAAGGTTGTGGTGACGCAAAGGGTCTACTGGTGACCAGTGGTAAGTCTGTATTTATTGTTGGTGCAGATATTACAGAATTCGGCAGCATCTTCACCGGTACTGAAGAAGACCTGTTGAGCTGGCTGGCTCAGGCTAACGCCGTTTTCAATGGCGTTGAAGATCTGGACATGCCCAGCGTTACGGCTATAAATGGCACTGCATTAGGCGGTGGCCTCGAGATGGCACTAACGACTGATTACCGCGTGATGGCCGATAACACCATCATCGGATTACCGGAAGTGAAACTGGGCATCTATCCCGGTTTTGGCGGCACCGTTCGTTTGCCGCGCCTGATTGGCGCTGATAACGCCATCGAATGGATAGCAGGCGGTGGTAATAACAAGCCTGCGGCCGCATTGGCTGCGGGTGCGGTTGATGCCGTAGTTAGCGCGGATAAAACAACAGAAGCCGCAATTGACCTGCTCAAGCAGGCGATTGCTGGCAAGTACGACTGGCAGGCACGCCGCGCCCAGAAGAAGGGCAAGCTGGCATTGCCGCCGATCGAATCCATGATGGTGTTCGAAACCGCCAAGGGCTTTATCGCTGGTAAAGCAGGTCCAAACTATCCCGCGCCACTGACCGCCGTTAAGGGTATCCAGAAAGCCGCAGGAATGGATCGTGATGGCGCGCTGCTGGTTGAAGCCCAGGGCTTTGCCAAGGTTGCACGTACTCCGGTTGCTGATGCCCTGATTGGTT
>JBFJXR010000025.1:0-36244 GCA_041622995.1 Nevskiales bacterium | reverse complement strand
GGCGAAATCAATGTTGGCGAGAGTGTAAAACTCGCTTACGTGGACCAGTCACGCGACTCGCTCAGTGGCAACAAGACTGTATGGGAAGAAATTTCAGACGGACTTGATCAGATACAGATTGGCGGCTACGAAATCCCATCTCGCGCCTATATTGGTCGTTTTAACTTCAAAGGCGCAGACCAGCAAAAGCGCGTCGGTGAACTTTCGGGCGGTGAGCGCAATCGATTGCATCTGGCCAAGTTACTCAAGAGTGGTGGCAATGTTCTGCTGCTTGATGAACCGACCAATGATCTCGACACCGAAACCTTGCGGGCACTTGAAGAAGCCATTCTGGATTTCCCCGGATCTGCCATGGTGATTTCGCATGATCGATGGTTCCTTGATCGTGTTGCCACCCATATTCTCGCCTTTGAAGACGACGGTGGGGTCGAATTTCTGGAAGGGAACTATCAGGACTATGAAAGCGACCTGAAACGCCGCAAGGGTAAAGACGCAGACCAGCCCCACCGCCTGAAGTACAAACGCTTGCAATAGTCTTGTGGCTAAGGCAATTTGGTGATGAACTGTGGCGTAAATCATCATCGATAATAGGCTGGAGAACCGAATGCGGAAACTAGTCCTTGCGGCAGCTCTCATTTTGCTTGCAGCAACTGTCTGGGGTGGGTATTCCATATACTCAGGTTTTCTGCCGGCACAATTTGAATACGCGGAGGTAGTCCTCCCGGAACGCTTACCCTACGCCAGACCACCGGCCAGCATGTCTGCTTCTGTGCTATCAACAGGCCAGATGTATTCACAACAGGCCTTTTCATTTCAGGGTGGTGACTTTGCAGCTGAGCAGCTTTCAGGCATGGACGTATTACTGGTTCAGCACCCCAAGGGAGACTTCCTGATCGATACCGGATTTGGACGCGAGGTTGATGCCCATGTGGGAACGACCCCCTTTCTTATGAGAACCCTCTCAAAATACGACCTCAACAAGCCAGCTATCGATCTGCTAAATGAACATGACTACTCCCTGGAACAACTCGCGGGCATACTGCTTACGCATGCTCATTGGGATCACGTCAGTGGGATTCCGGATTTCCCTCAAGTCCCGGTCTGGCTACCCCAGAAAGAACTCGACTTCATACGCAGTGATGATGAACATACAACACTGATTCGCAGCTTTGATAAAGTGGAATTCCTGATTTACGCTTTCGACGACGGACCTTACATGGGGTATCCCGGCAGTCTGGATGTGTATCGCGATGGCAGCCTGGTACTCGTGCCTATTGGGGGACATACCCCGGGCTCAGTTGGCGTATTTGTCACCCTGCCCTCAGGAAAGAGACTAATGCTCGTAGGCGATATTGTATGGGCCAAGGAAGCAATTGAAATCCCCGCACAACGCCCACCGATTCCACGCCGCATGGTTGACCATGATCCTGCAGCAGTACGCGATGCCATCGGTCATCTGCATCAAATACAGAAAAAATTCCCTGATATCCTCATGATCCCTGCACATGATCGTAAAGTTTTTGAGACTTTGACCAGATTCCCGGAACAATCACAGTAACACCGAAGCTCTTCCCCCTTCATAGCCAATGAATGCGAACTGAACTACGCTTCAGAATGCTTTCTCTAAAAAGAAACATCACGTGACTTTTACTCGTTGAATAGATTCTACCCAATGTCATTTCCAGATATCCCCACCTGATACTGGATGCATTCACAGCTTTTCAATATTGAATAGAGAATATTTACATCCCCTTTTTCCAAACCTGATTTAAGACTGGAAATTAATTGCTCTACTTGAGTTAACGGCAAGAATGGCTCATCCGATTTTAGGATTCTGGGATGCTCGGTAGGCTGTGCGCCTTTAATCAACAATTCCTCATATAACTTTTCTCCAGGCCTTATTCCAGTAATCCTGACTTCAATTTCTCCCATCGGGTTATCTGGTGTTCTCGGTTCAAATCCATGCAAACGGATATTACGTAATGCAAGGTCATAAATATTGACCGATTCGCCCATATCAAGAACATATACTTCACCTTTGTTACCCATAGCGCCCGCTTGGATTACAAGCTGCGCGGCCTCCGTCACAGTCATGAAATACCGCGTCATTTCCTCATGTGTCACGGTGACCGGTCCACCCGCCTCGATTTGTTTCCTGAACTTTGGAATTACAGAGCCTGAAGAACTCAGCACATTGCCAAATCGCACAATTGAGTACCTGCAGTCGTTATTATGGGTGGCATCTGCAATCGCCTGAATGCATAACTCGGCTACACGCTTACTAGCACCCATGATATTTGATGATCGCACTGCCTTATCAGTTGAAATAAGTACAAATGACGTCACGCTAGCATTAACTGCAGCTCTGGCCAGAATCCATGTACCAATTGCATTATTATTCATACCCTCCAGGGGATTCATTTCCACCATAGGAACGTGCTTGTAGGCAGCTGCATGAAAAATCGTATCTATCTGGTGATAGTCCAACACTCTTGATACAAGTTCTTCATTACAAACGGAGCCTAAAATTGGAACGACGTTAATCTGACTACTCTCTGCAAGTGCCGAGAATTCCTGCTCTATCGTATATAGCGCTAATTCACTGGCTTCAAAAAGTACGAGTTTTCTAGGTTGCAGTTGACTGATTTCTCTGCATATTTGCGCGCCAATCGTGCCTCCGGCACCTGTAACCAGAATAATCTTATCCCTGACATTTCGAACCATGAGATCTGCTACTGGAGGCACCGGGTCTCGCCCAAGTAGATCTTCACTGGTAATTTCACGCAATTCGGCTAACTTTGCAGTGCCACTCAGTATTTCGTGAAGCATAGGAATGGTTCGAATATGCAAGCCCATCGGCTCAAACGCGTTAATAATTTCTTTCCTACGAGCATGTGAAGCACTGGGAATGGCCAATAATACTTCTTCAAGACCTTTTTCAATCAATCCCGACATGTCGTTCATGGAAATGACTGGAAGTCCCTGTATCAAGGTATTTTGTTTATCCTGACTATCATCTATAAATGCAATAACCCGGTAATCACCATCCAAATCCAGAGCCGACTTCAGCTGTAGACCAGCCTCACCAACACCATAGACTGCTACCTTCTTGCTAAAAAGCTTGAATCGCCATTTTATATATTGGACAAATAGAATTCGGGGAAATAACGCAGCAACAATGATGAGTAAGCCCAGATCAATGATCAAGTGAACGGGTAGGCCCGTATGAAGCAGACTTCTGTCCAGTCCATAAATCATTAATATCGTGAAAAAAGCTGCAAAAAAAAGCCGCAAGACAATTGACGGCTGAATGTATCGCACTATCGACAAATACACATTCATCACCAGAAACATGGCCGGTGAAAATATGACTAACGCAATCCAAATGACAATATGTTGTTCCGTGATGGGATGTATTGGCCAAATCCTGAGCAAAGCCACATAACAAATAGTAATCAGTATTATGTCCGCTAGTACTTGAACGAGCCTCTTGAGATCCCGTGGCCAATCGAGAATCTCGTTTAGAGTTTTATTGGATGGTGCCGATTGGTCTAGCATTGAGATGCTCTGCTTACCTGATTAATTCTTTATATGTGAGGGCGTAGATTCAAAATCTGGAAAATAGTCTAATACAATGTTTCGTTACACGTAGTTGTTACATAAAAATAAAGTCACTAAAAGTCTTCTGGGGGTATTACTTCTCTTAAACCTTCATTTCTCAAGGACACGCATACCAATTCCTCTGGAGCATGCATCTTCCTTAACAAAGCTGATAATTTTATCAATGCTGATTTTCTTGAAAACAATGAAACGAATGTAAGACACGTCAAATGCAAATCAAGCACCAAGCTGGAATTTTGAATATAGAACAAGCCTAGCCGGCTTTTCCAGGGTCTGATTAATCTGTTATAGGTTGCATCTGCATCCTGGCTACCAGCAAGTATTTTTCCCTCATCTGCGAAAACAATAGAAGAAAAATCAGTGATGCCTGGCTTAACTGACAACAAGTTTTTTTCTTCACTGGTATAACTGTCAATAGCACTTGGCACGTTTGGCCTGGGACCAACAATACTCATTTCGCCTTTAAACACATTCCATAGCTGTGCTACTTCATCAATTTTGAATCGCCGTACAAATGCACCTATTTTCGTAACTCTTGGGTCATCTTCTGCTGTAGAAGTGACTCCTGATTTCTCTGCCTCAATACTCATGGAACGAAGCTTGACCATCCGGAAAGTGACACCATTCAATCCTATTCTTTCTGCAATATAAAATGGCGAGTGTCTGTCCTGCATCCAGATCAGAATACAGGTCACGAACAAAACAGGACTAATGAACACAAGCCCGAGGATTGAAAACAACAGATCGAGAATCCGCTTGGACATTAATCTGTCAACATTTGCCGAGCCTTCTGACTGATTGCCGCAGCGTCAAGATTGTATTTTTGCCTAAGATAACTCTGTTGCCCCACGATAGATGAATACGTATCAGGTAACCCCATACGCTCAAAGCTGATGCCACTGTGGCCACTCTCTGCAATCACCTCGGCAACCGCACCTCCCAAACCACCAATAATCGAATGCTCCTCCACTGTAATGATATGGCCGGTTTCACTTGCGGCATCCAGAATAATCTGCCTATCTATCGGCTTGATTGAGTGCATACTAATGACACGGCAGTTATAACTGGATTTCTCTAATATTTCGGAAGCCCGCAATGCTTCCTTAACCACACCACCAGTAGCAATTAAGGTCAGATCGCCTCCTTCCTTCAATACCCTGGCTTTACCGATACAGAAGACTTCTCCCTGCCGTAAGCAATCTGGCGCACTCTCTTTTTCTAACCTCAAATAACCAACACCCGGCTCTGTAGCCAGTGACTGGACCGACAATGCTGTTTCCCAGTCCCCGGAAGGTACGAGGGTAATCACACCGGGCAATGCACGCATGATAGCCAAATCTTCCGTCGCGTGATGTGACATACCTAGTGAGCCGTAAGTAAAACCTCCACCAGATGAAACTACATTTACGTTGACCGCATGATAGGCAGCATCATTCCTGATCTGCTCAAGACAACGAATAGTAGCGAAGTTAGCTATTGAGTAGGTAAACACCACATGGCCCTCCATGGCCATGCCAGTCGCAATTCCAGTCATGTTCTGCTCAGCCACACCTACATTCAGGAACTGCTTTGGGAAATCTTCCCTAAATTTATTAAAAATGCCATATCCGAGATCCGCTGTGATGAGCATCACCAGTGGATTACTGTCAGCCAGGTCATAAATCGCATCTACAAAAGCATCACGCATCAGGACCAGACTCCAGTTCATGCATAGCGCGGGCGTACTCATCACCCTGAGGGGACCTGTAGTGCCAAAGTACAGAATTCTCCATGAATGACACGCCTTTACCTTTCGTAGTGTGTGCGATTACACACAGAGGCCCCTGGACCCTTGAATTTAAGGCTTTTTCCAATTCAAGATGATTATGGCCATTAATTTCCTGCACATTCCAGTTAAATGCTCTCCATTTATCAATGAAGGGTTCAAGCTCAAGAGTATTGGCAACGGATTCAATACTTTGCAATTTATTGTAATCCACTACAACTAGCAGATTATCCAGTTGATGATGGGGAATAAAAAGGATCGCTTCCCAGTTAGACCCCTCATCACATTCACCATCACTCATCAGGCAAATGACGCGATGATTTCTACCCTGCTTTTTAGCCGCCAACGCCATCCCCGCGGCCACTGGCAGACCATGACCCAGTGACCCTGTCGATAACTCAACGCCGGGCACATCCTTATGTGAGATATGTCCCGATAAATTGGAGCCATCGGCATAGTGCGTTTCGAGTGTTTCCAAAGAAAAAAAACCGCATTCAGCCAGCACAGCATATACACCTGCACCGGCATGCCCCTTACTTAGAATAAAGCGGTCTCGGTTTTCCCAATCAGGATTTTGATTGTCATACCGCATTACCCGTCCATAGAGCACAGCCAGAATATCCGCAATAGAAAGCACAGAACCCACATGAGAACTCATCCCAAGATGCGTCATCGTGACCGCATGTTTACGAATACGATTCGCAAGTTGCCGGGTATCAACTAAATCTTCAGCAGCCTGGTCTTGTTTTGACATTGTAAATTCTGCCTGTTGAATTGCTTAATCTATGACGGCAAAACCAATGTATGGATCAAAGTCGAATCTCTGTATCTTCAGGTTTCCTGCACCGCATTCCTCCAGCATGGCCAAAGTCTCGCCTGGCCAGAGCGGGTTATCTAATTCATCAAATGCAAGTACAGAGCCTTTTGGCATTCTGGGAATAAAATGTTTCAATGCTGTCAAAGTTGGCTCGTACAAGTCAAAGTCCATAAAAAGGAGGCTAATCAATACATGTGGGTTTTCCTCAATAAACCGAGGAATGGTTTCTACTGCATTACCCTGAACCAATTGTAATTTAGGTATATGACCAAGGAAGCGAGTGGAATCATTAATGTCGGAAAGCTCGATGAGTTCATTGTAGGAATCGGAAAACAAGTCCCCAGACTTTATTTCTGGACCTACCGACTGCGCATCCGGTTCTCCAACACTTGGAAACCCGGAAAAACTGTCAAACCCATATACTCGCCTGGTCAGGTTTACCGGCTCGAGAATGGCTGATAACTTCAACCATGTCATCAAGCCAAACCCCCTGAATACCCCGCATTCCACAACTGAACCTTTAACGTTAATTACCATCTTGAATAATTCGTAGAGTGCTAGAAAACGGGTTAGGTTTTGTCGGCGTACATACTTCGGAAAGTTTTCAATTTTTTTGTCCCATTCTTCCGGATTACGGTCAAAACAAGACTTGATAGCCTCTGGCTCAAGGCATTCGGCTTCCGTTCGGAATCCAGCCTCTGGACCTGCAGCTTGTTTCTTACTCAAGGATAGTCTCCCATATACTGGCTTAGTATCTGCCAAGCTACATATAAAAACTCAAAATCTTTTCACAAATGAATTCGACATCATCATTTGATAGTGAAGTATTCATTGGTAGCAACAAAAATCGTTCAGTAACCTGTTCTGTGATTGGCAGATCACTATTCAAACCCAATGCTTCAAACTGGTGAATACATTTACCACCCCACTGAAGAATCGTACCAATTCCCTCGGACTGGAGATATAACTTTAATGCATCGCGGTTCTCACATTCGATTTCATAATTTTGATAAATATCAAAATGCTCTACTGAATCGTCAGGGCCAGGGGGTAGCGACAACTCACTAATGTTCCTCAACAACGAATGATATATCTGTGCCAATTCGCGGCGACGAGCGATTTCCGCATCATACTTCTGCAATTTAAAATTTAAAATGGCTGCTTGCAGGTTATCCAGTCGTGAGTTAAATCCCCAGTGCACGACATCTCCGGATGAAATTCTTCCGTGATCTCTTAACAGCCTTACTTCGTCTGCGATGGCATCACTATTTGTCACAACTGCACCACCATCCCCAAAACAGCCCAGTGTTTTAGAAGGATAAAAACTACAAATCCCAAAATCACCAAAAGTACCTGCACACTTACCATCAAACTTGGAGCCCAGTGCCTGAGCGGAATCTTCGGCAATGCTTATTTCATGTTGATCCGCGATTTCAAGCATCTGCTTCATGTTGGCCGTTCTGCCATTTAACTGCACCGGCATAATGACCCGGGTATTTTTTGTAATTCTTTTTTCAACATCAATAGCATTCAAAAGATGGTCTTTGCCACATTCAGCCAGTACCGGCACCCCTCCTGCATGACTAACGGCAGCAGCTGTCGCCACAAAGGTGTGGGACGGCAAAATCACCTCATCGCCTTTCTCTATTCCCATGGCTTTTAGCCCTATGATCATGGCCATAGTGCCATCTGCCACCCCCAGAACGTGTTTCGCTCCTAAGTACGCGGCCAGATTTCTCTCAAAGCATTCCAAATCACTCTGCATGATATATGCACCGCGAGAAAGAACGTTTTCAATAAGATCATTAAATTCAGTTTTATCCCTGAGATATAAATCGGCATAGTTAAAAAAAGGGATTTTCATATTTTTGATTTTCTGGCAATGCAATAAATAATTTTATGCTTGGTATCTGCAATTTCGGCACAAATACTTTCTGGAGCCCTGAACTCATAATCAGCACTACTAATGCTAATTGGCAAAATATTCAATTTGCCGAAAACGATTCTTCTCAGAAGCAATTTGCCTTTCATTGTTTTCGGGATCAGGCCTACTTTTGCAGCCATCAATTTAACTGGCCGTAATAATTTTTGTCGTAGTGGCGATTCTGCAATTGCCTGATATCCGAAAAAATCCACCTCATAACCTCGCCCCGTTAATAAACTACCTAGCTCCTCAACACCATAGTACCGTACGACATGCGGACTTGGATTAAAGTCAAAAAGATCCTTGTTCGCGCTAACAATCAATATTTGACCATTGGTTCTGAGTACACGATCACATTCATCAAGAAACCTGTCGATATTGGGCAGATAATAAATAGCTTCGACGATTAATACGGTATCAACTGATGCAGTCTCTATACCAGTGTTCTCTGCATTGGCCACCTCCACAGGCACCTGATCTCCATAGGACTTCCTAACTAATTCAACCAGCGATTCTTCAACATCTATCGCCCTAATTGAACGAGCGGTCTCAAGCAGCACTCCCAAACCGAGACCACTACCGCATGCAACCTCGAGAACATCATGGTTCTTCGATAAATTAGCCGCCCATGTGTACCTGTGATGAATTCTTTGAATCTGTTCATCAGATACTGGCTGCCCAGGCAACTCGGTCACATCCAGAAATTTATTCATGGATATATTTCTATTTGCTTTTGGCGATTCCAGACAGGTATTCAATCATGTCGCCATACACCTGATCTGCACTAAATTTTTCACTAAATAAATCTGCCGCATGGTGACTCATTTGTTCTAATGATTCCGGGTCACGTATCAACTTTCTAATTTCTGCGGTTAATTCCTCGGAACTGGAATAAATACTTCCAACTTTATACTGGGCGATCAATTGACCAACTTCCCCCTTCAGGCTTGAAAGCAGTGGCAAGCCTGCAGACAAATATTCAATTACCTTATTGGGGACTGATGCCATAAAGTCTTTTTTATTCGCATATGGGATAAGTCCAACAGAGGACATTTGCATCAAAGTCCAAATTTCCGGCTGATTGACCCAGCCAGGAAAAAGCACATTACGGACGCCCTCAGCGTATGACTTAATAATGTTTAAACTTTCACCCTCTCCGCAAAAAACAAATTTCACATTGTCCTCCTGCAAAGCTCTCGCGGCATCTATCACTTGCTTGAAAGTAAATTTATCTGCCAACCCAAAACTGCCAAAAAAAACAATAATGAATTCACCCGAATCCGCTCTCAACCCAAATTCATGCCAATATTTATGTCCAGCATTAATGTCCTTCTCAAGCGGCGGTTCAGAACTATAACCGTAGGGAAACGAACGATCATTTACACTCCTGGGCCTTTGTGCATAATCAATCCCCCAATCAACAAATGCATCGGTCATGCCGATAATTGCAGTTGCGTGAGCACACACCCATTTCATTTCTCGAAACAGCGGCCACAGAAGAACCTTCCCAAACCATTGCAAGTGTTTTGGGATGTAGTCAAAAAATATATCAGGCCACATATCTCTGGCATCAATAACAAGTGGAATACCTCTAGGCAAAGCATATCTAATAGCAGCTTTACACAATTCCACAGTAGGCAAGGAACAAATAATGAGATCGGGAGCTTGATGCGCCTGGCATCGACTGACAAAACTTCTTGCCAGCATTCTGTGGTTAATGAACCTGCGTAAGGAAATATTTTTGTCGTATGAAATTGAGGATAACAACTCAATTTCATACTTCCTGGATATTTTTATTTTTTTGCCATGACCAAATCTGGCCCGCTTTAGAACATGGTCAAAATCTGAATTCCAGAAAACAACTTCATGCCCCTCCTTCACCAAAGCTTCAGCCAAAATACCAGTCCGTAATAAACGTGGTTGCCCTTGATCAGTTGGCAGAGGCTCCCCGATTGTTATTAACCATATACGCATACGGTTACTCCACACACTACCGTGTTTAGGACCGACAATACATCAGGCATACAATTTAGGAATATTATTTACTGTCTTAATGACATGCTCATAATCAAGATTAAGCGCATCTAGATACCATTTAATATTTGGATAACGTGGGAGATTTTCTTCCTTGACGAGCATAAGCGCATCATCTCTAGTCAAATCACCTTCACGAATCTGATTACTACGAAACGTATCGTGTTCAGTAAATCCTGCAACCAAGTAGTAAACATAGTTATAAAAACCTGCGGTTCCGTCCCCTATACGCCAAGTCGTACTCGTGTCTGGCGCCAGCTCCCAACGATAATCGTCTAAGGTCTTATTAATTAAATTTTCATCCCAACGCCAATAATCAAAAATATGATAGTAATCTGACTTTTCTGTGAAACTACGATAGTACTCACCAGACAATGTATCCCAAAGGGAGCTATTGAAGTAACCCGGGCTTTTCACCATCGCCTTCAATCGAAGGCTTTGATACCTCAACTGCTTCATTAAACCATGTGTATAAACCCTCTCTTCCTCAAAGTCCGGGGGAACACCTAAGAAACCGGCCTTGAAATGTGTAACTTCCAGAGGATTTATACCCCACAGATTGAGTGCAATACCGGTTTGTTTCTTAACGGTTTCTACATGGTGGAAAAAATGCTTATCTCCAGCGGTGAGAATGCTTAACATTCCCAGATGAGGTGACTTTAACCATGCCTTTAAGTTTTTAGTAATATTCTGGCGCTTTCTGTTTATATCTGCTGCAATTATTATATTTTCCACTCCTAGTGCCGCACACATTCGACTTATATTTCTGCGCCCCAGATCAGTTACCATTCCCCAGTCGTAGGTATACGTCACGGGCTTCATATTTAATTCATTAACTATAAAATGCAATCCAAAACAACTATCTCTACCACCCGAAAAAGGAACTATGCAGTCTGAACTGTGTTTTCGTCGATAGGGCTCGATCAAATCAAATAACTCATCCACCGGCCTCTGAGCATTTCTAGGCTTATAACTCAAGCAGAAATTGCAAACCCCCTTATCATCAAACGATATGAAGGGCATAGTTTCAGGAAGTATGCATTTCGAGCAGCGCTTCAATGTGTGACTCGGGCATTCTAGAAGCCGCTCCTCAGAATTTATGTTTCCGAGTTGGGGGATTAAGTTAACTGTTCGCTCCCCAATCTGCTCACAGCCAATATCAACTAGTGACGTGGGAATTTCTAGAGTCAATACTTCTTTGATCTTCTGTACTTTGGTGAACCCGGCAACCTCCAGCGGATACTTCTCTGATGAGAAAGCGGTAACCTTATCTTTGTAACCAGCATATAAACTGCCATTATTTGAAAATAACAACAGCTTACCCAGGCGAGGCAATGCCAAAGCGCAGACTACAACACCAGAACACCTTTCAAGTACAGCGGATGCCAGGGACTCAACAGTTCCACCCTGCTCAAGATGGTCTAATGCAATGCCTGCTATAACTTCAGTATCTATCTTCTGTTTTTTGTCTAAAGTCAGCTCATCCCAAATTTCTTTCTCGTTTACGATAATGCCGTTATGTAATACGCAAACCCCATCTCGATATATGGGTTGATTATCATCTAATCCGTTAGTAATTAAGCGACTATGGCCCATTACGACTGATGCGTTCTCATACTTGGCGCGTGGTAGTAAATGGCCTATATTAGAATTGGCTCTATAAATTTTATATTGTTGACTGGAGTAAATTATCAGGCCACTGGAGTCGCGCCCTCTTTGTTCAGCATGTTTTGCCAATATGCGTAAGTCTTTCTTATTAACGGCCGAAGAAGAAACAAGGCCAAATATCCCACACATTCAGATACCGCTCAATTTATGGTTTTTCCAATTTTCTTGCCAGACTATACAGGTCCGAATACTCTAAACTTCGCACCGCTTATAGCCATGTACAGAACACGATTGAAGTCTAAATTAGATTTCGATTCTCGAATCACCAGCCATCCTCATGAATTAACATCTCCAACTAATTTATCCAATAATGGTTGTTTTAAAATGCTTTAGTTAGTGGTGTTTTATAAAAAATGTGAACGCCAGCCCAATATCATCACTTAATTCTGATAAATCAAAATTATTTATCAGGAAGCAATTTATTGTACAGATTAACCAGCTTGCTAGCCTCACTCTCCCAGTTGTATTTTTCTTCTACTGTTTTACGACCTCGATTTCCCATAGTTTCCGCTTCTTGCGGGTGCTCAAGTATCCATACCATTGCGTCGGCAATCTTAACGGGATCAGACGGATCAACTAATAATCCACATTTGGCACCTTCAACTATCTCTCTCCAAAGCGGAAAATCTGAAGCGATTACGGGCAAGCCTGCAGACATATATTCAAATAACTTATTCGGTTGAGAATTAATATGATTAGGCAAAGGCATAAACAGGACCAGTCCCATCCTTGCTCTTGCTAAACTCCTTGCTACTGTTCCACGCCCAACCCACCCAAAGTCATCTACACTGGCCCATCCCGACTTTGTCATTAAATCATTACGTAACGAGGCAGGACTATAAGTACCGTATAACGATAACCTAAGGGGATATTTCTTTTGCACAAGGTCTAACGCCTGCAGCATTTCGATCGCCCCTCTATGTCTCCCAATCACCCCCACATATGCCGCATCAAATGGACGTTTATCCATTGGCTCGGGATTCGAATTACTTAATTCATTCAAAATAGGGAAATTTTGTACAGTAATTGTCTTACTTTCAGGAAAACGAGTGGCTATGGCCGGTGTTGCGGCTACAATCCCATCAAATATTCGTACCGCTATCCATTCAACAGCCCAAAAGATTGAACTGACAGGGCCACGCAAAATTTTCGGTATCCAATGCTTATTTTGAATTTGTTTAGGCACATCCTCATGCACATCGTAAATTACCTTTACACCAAACAGCTTCAATGCCAGACCTATTGGTATCAATTCAGGATCGTGGAAATGAACAATGGACGGTTTTATTGCACTTAATGCCCGCCACATACGCAATGATCCAATAATTATTCGCAATATTCTATTTTTACTTTTTGATCCAATATCTACAGTTTTGATATTATCAGAAGATATTTCGCCTGGACCCTTACCATCTTGCACCAATAGAGTTACAGGCTGATTAATACGCGACGCAAGTGAAGCGCACTCCTTAACCCTAATCCTTATATCGTCTCGTGGATGAACCGATGTAATATGAACTACATGCATAATTTACTTTTCTAACTGGCTAAAGTCAGCCTGCTTCCTTTGCTATAGCACGATCAATCTGACCCGGAAATCAATCAACCATTTCTAACAAACACCTACAATAACAGCTAAACTATTATTTATATTCAGAACTTAATGTGGAGCCTATACGCAAAACTCAGCCCAGCTAAGTAGTGGTGATACAAATCAGCTATTAATGAAAATGGCTGCTTTCAGCCTGAAACGCTTAACTCTAGCTATATAGAAAATTGATGATTTTGGAAATTTTAGCGCCATTTGACGAGTTATCAAAAGCAACCTATCTAAAATATAAATCTCTAAATATTGCAGCATTGACTGCCAGTACTCGCCATCAGTAAAGATTATCAATACTAGAAAATACAGAAACCACTTTGACTATATGCATTATTCCGAAACATGCACATTCACTCACATAGCAGATGCGTAATCTATCTGAGCAATGAAACTAGAGTACCGTCAAAAAATATACTGACTATATGCATCCATCATCAACTCTGACTGCTTGTCCCATGAAGAGTTTACCGCAACTTCTCTCAACCTCTGCCGCATTTCGCTGCGGTCCAATTCCTCTATCCCTTGCAAAGCCTGCTGCAATGAGTACGAGGTTAATTCTCCAAGCACTGTTCCAATAACCGCATCTCTGACTATGCGTGTCTGCTCAGGCGCCTCATTTACAATTACTGGCAATCCTGCCATTACGTATTCGAACAACTTGTTTGGCAAACAATACCGATCATTCAAACTGGCATTATCTATATATGACACTCCGATATCTGCAGATGCTGTATATTCGAGCACTCTATCCGGGCTAACTGCTTCCTTAAAATATATATTATCGTACTCCAGAGCGTACTCTTTGATCATCGCCGTGAGTTCCCCGTATCCCATACATACAAGAACATAACGTTGATTCTCCAATGAGATGAAGGCTTTAAGTAATTTCTCTATACCGCGACCACGTTCGAGACCGCCTTGATATATAACTATTTTTTTTGTCTCTGGAATTTGCAAACACTGATGTAGAATGCGGCCACGCTTTGGTTCCTTATATTCTGGACAGTTAAGCAGAGTAACGATATTCGTGATTCCGTATTTTTCTCGATACCAGTTTTCTATGCTTTTTCCCACGACGATAACCAAGTCCGCTTTCTGTATGAGGCGACGTTCAATCAATTTCGAAAGTCGTTTCCTAACCCCCTCCAGACCAAACTTTTCAGTTTCAAGTTCATGAGCGTCATATACAAGCTTGCCTCCTGTCTTCCACTTCAGCAGCACACCCAGGGGAAGTAAATCCACTGAATGAACATTAATTATTTGAATATTTTTTGATCTACAAAAATGCAGAACCCTGAAACAGTACTCGATATATTTAATCACTTGTAAGAAGATGCTATTGGACCATTCTTTCGTGCTCAGCTTTAACCTACAGATAACTCGCCGGAATCCAATTTCTTCATATTCCTTCAAGCCATCCGCGTGAAAACCTACAATAAAAATCTGGTCAATATCTGACTTCGCGAGTGTCGCCGTTTCTTTCAGAACACGACTTCCATGAGATAGTGAGTTCATTACAATATGAATATTATTATGCATTGTGGCCCTAATTCAGAGATCCTTCATCTTGATTCGTGTATAAGCTCATGGCCCCACGAATACAGAATAATGCGTAAAAAAGTACTGAAACTGCCAATGCGAACCACCACACCAAAATGTCGCTCCCTAATATGTAGGCAATTATCACCGGACTTCCGACCATAGCGGCAAGAAAAATGGCCGAGCAATATACCGAAATAAACGTCCAGAATAAATTTCCACTCACCATTATTAGCCAGATTAAAAATGCCAAGTAAACGAGTGCACTGCCAATTGAAAATAAACCAACAGCCAAAAGAACATCTCCTGACCCCGCGCCGATAAGCAGTCCCAAAATGCGAACGCCGAGGAGACTACTCTGGAACAGAAGATCGTGCCTCTGCCTTTCTAGAACAACTATTAGTTGTGTAAGCGGCGCGGTAATAAAAGCCATAACCAACCACGGTACCATCCACTGCGCGAAACGCCCTGCATCCACCCATTCTGGCCCAAATACCAATGCAAAGAGTTCTGGCCCTGCAAAAATCAATAATAGCCCAGGGGCCACTGCGATACGAGCCAAATTCCTATGAAGCTTCTCTACTAGAGGTGCTAAAGCATTATTTCGCTCAGCTTGCACAGCATGAGAGATAAAAACTTCGGTAATGGCCTGCCCAACTAATATGATAGGCATCGCCAAAACACGATAGGCGAGGATGTAAAAACCCGATGCCATTGGATTAAACAAGACCGCAAACAATATAGGTGGTAGATGTGTTCCCGCCGTATTAAGTACAGCTGACCAGGTCGAATAAATCGGGAACCGCCGATAGCGATAAGCGATGTTATTGAGATCCGAAAGTCGGACCTTCTTCACTATTTCCCAGCGTCCCTGAACAGTCAATCTCCACAAGTAATATGAGCCAACAGCTTGCCCCGCCACATACCCCAATAGCAATGCAAACGGTCCCAACATCGCCCCGCCAACCTGTATCCCAACAGAGACGAAAGGTTGGCTAAATTTAGTACGTGCGATAGCCGGAAAGGCCTTAATACGGATCGCCCAGTAATTAAATACCTGGTAAACCCCCATGAGTAACAAACCCACGGGTAAAAGCCACAAATAATCGGCCAAAGTATGCATATTCAGGGTCTGGGCGATAAATTCATGAAAAAACAGAATTGCCAGCAACGTAAGGGCAGTTATAACCAGTAAGACCAGTAGGCTCAAAACCACGATATGAACTGCCTCTTCGTCATCCTCCGGCAGAGGAATAGCCAACTGATACCGAAGACTTGCTATCACTCCGACGATAGACAGCATCGCCGTATAAACAGCTAGCATCCCGAAATCTTCCGGGCTATACAGGCGCGTAAGAATAGGAGCAGCAAGTACAAGAATCGCCTGTCCGGCGGCCGCACCTCCCGCCAAAACAGTTACGCCACGTGCAAACTTATTTCTTGGCAGAGTACGCCGAATAAAACCCTTCATTCAATTTAGGCAGAGATGAGGGTTACTAGAAGTTTGCCAATTTAGTGATTTAATACACTTTTGAAGATATGGATCGATCGCCAAACTGACAATGTAATGTGCAAGTTGTCCCCCAGCATTGTCTATTACCATACTACTGTCCTTACTTCCTGAGGGCGTATCATCATTTGATTCCAAACAGACTAGAGCAGACTGGTTGCTGTACATATAGTTTTTAAAGGTAGCAATGTTATTTTTCTGTTTCTCTACCCCTAGCCGGACCAATGACATACTTACAGTGATCAAATGCACTTCTTAGAACGAAGACGGTCTCTACCTTCTGCCGTGATACTGAGATTAGCCACCCAGTAGTTCATTCACCTTATCTACATAGGCCTGCATAGCGTCATCAGTTGAAGTACCTGACAACTTTGCCCAGGCGTCATACTTCGCACGACCAACCATATCCATCATCCCGGGGCGCTTACCCTGCACATCACCCACATCTGCCTGCTTAAAGTGAGCATACATAAACAATAAATCGTCATTGCTGGGGCGTGTGGTCAGGGTTTTGACATCTATCTGCGCTTTATCAAATGCAGCTTTTATATCGGACATTATTTTCTCCAGTGAGTTAGTAACCAAGCCAAATCATGCCATGGCATAACAAGGGCACCAAGTTTTATGCCTGTTTTTCCCAGCACTCGAAGGTATGGTGATAGATATTCCTCTCATCTGCAGTTACTGGTTCTGAGGCTATTCTCTTCCATTTTGTCCAGTCCACCTCAGGAAACCATGCATCTCCCTGCAAGTGGGCATGTACCCTGGTTATGTACATTCTCTGAACCAGGTTCAGCGCCTGAGCATATATCTGGGCGCCACCTATAATCACGCATTCAGGCACAGATTCACAATGCGCACATGCAGCTTCCAGGCTTTCAACCACTGTACAACCTGTGACGGAATAACCAGCCTGCCGTGTTATCACCACATTCTCCCTTCCGGGCAGCGGCTTGCCTATGGATTCATAGGTTTTACGTCCCATGATGATGGGTTTACCCATGGTGGTGCGTTTAAAAAAAGCCAGGTCACTGGGCAGTCGCCAGGGGAGGTCGTTATCCCGACCAATCAGGCCGGCATCATCCATGGCCACAATCAGACTCATCATACTCATTTAAATACCTGATAAATTCGGACTGACGTTAACACAGGCGCTTGCCCCAATCAGCAGAATTCTGCATAGTCGACAACCTATGCAGAATAACCACCGCCCCTTACTTTCATGCAGACCGGAACTCGCGCAGAAACTTGCCTGCGAGCCGTTTTGCGACCTGCCGACATCTATAGAGTTGCTGGACAGGCTCGGTGAAAAACTTGGCATTGAAAAACTCTATACAAAGCACGACGACCGCAGCGCACTGAACTATGGCGGTAACAAGACTCGAAAACTTGAGTTCCTGCTTGGCGAGGCGAAACGGCAGAATCGAAAAGAGGTCCTCACGTTCGGTTATGCGGGCTCGAATTTCGCTCTGGCCACAGCACTCTACGCCGAACAATTAGAAATGCGATGCATTTCAATGCTGCTTCCCCAGCATAATGCCCGATACGTACAACAGAATTTGCTGCTAGGCAAAGATGCGGGCGCAGAATTGCATACTGCCCCCAATACCTGGTGGTTGGGTGTGAAAACGCTTTGGCAGAGCTTCCGACACGCCATTATGCAAAGCCGCCTGCCCTTCTGGATACCCGCTGGTGGCTCACACCCACTGGGCATCATCGGATTTGTAAATGCCGCGTACGAACTCAAGGCACAGGTTGATCAAGGATTGCTGCCCGAACCTGATCTTATCTACCTGCCTATGGGCAGCATGGGTACTGCCGCTGGACTGGATATCGGACTGCGGTCTTTAGGCATGCGAACAAAAATAGTGGCCGCCCGTGTGGTGCCCACACAATTTGGCAGTCAGAAAGGGCTGCAAAAGCTAATTGATCAAACACTAGACTACATTCGTAAACTGGACGGAGGGTTTGGTAAGGACATGCCTGAAGAAACCCAGTGCGAAGTTCGAGATGAGTTCTTCGGGAATGCCTATGGGGAGTTTACCCAGGAAGGCATTGAAGCCGCTCGACTGGCCGGAGATCTGGGCGGACTCAAACTTGATGGCACCTATGCCGCCAAGGCGATGGCAGCATTAATTGCAGATGCTCGCTCGGGTGCACTGTACGGTAAAACCGTATTGTTCTGGAACACGGGTAACTCACGTGAACTCAGTCAGCGCGTAGAAGGTCTGGACTATAAAGGTCTACCTCGTCCCTTCCATCATTATTTTGAAGATGCCGTTCAGGATTAAATGGCAATGGGCGCCTTGATTCCAGGATGTGCTTCATAACCTTGCAGTTCAAAGTCTTCATACTGGTAGTCAAAGATTGAGTCGGGCTTACGCTTGATTAGCAGTTTCGGCAAGGCAAAAGGCGTTCTGCTCAATTGCTCCCGAGTCTGCTCCAGATGGTTACTGTAAAGATGCGTATCCCCACCTGTCCACACGAAATCACCGACATCCAGATCACATTGCTGAGCGACCATATGTGTTAACAGCGCATAACTTGCGATATTAAACGGTACCCCTAGAAATACGTCACAGGATCGTTGGTAAAGCTGGCAGGATAACTTGCCATCGGCCACATAAAACTGGAAAAAGGCATGACAGGGCGCCAATGCCATACGCCCTGCATGCACATTATTCTGTGGAGAAACTGATTCATCAGGAAGGTCGGAAACATTCCAAGCAGATACGATCAAACGACGGGAATTGGGTTTGCTGCGAATCTGTTCTATGACGTCGGTAATCTGGTCGGCCTGCCCGCCACCAGGCAATGGCCATGCCCGCCACTGTTTGCCATAGACCGGACCAAGGTCACCGTCTTCGGTGGCCCATTCGTCCCAGATACTGACGCCGTTTGCCTGCAGGCTGCGGACATTCGTCTCACCTTTCAGGAACCATAGAAGCTCATAAATAATCGACTTAAGGTGGAGACGTTTGGTTGTCACAACCGGGAAACCGTCCTGCAGGTTAAAACGCATCTGGTGGCCGAAGACACTCAGGGTTCCTGTTCCGGTACGGTCACCCTTTTGTGTACCGTTATCCAGAATGTGTTGCATCAAGTCCAGATAGGTACGCAAATCAGTTCTCCTTCATCGACATAGGTGGGTTAGGACGCGTGTAGGCCCATACCAGCACAGCTATCGAGGCCAGTGCCATGATAATGCTCAGTACCTGTCCTGTGGTCATCCAGTTAAAGGCTACATATCCCATATGCGCATCCGGCTCACGCGCAAATTCAACGATGAAGCGTGCAGTTGCATACAACAGGCCGAACATCGCCATTACTGCTCCACGCGGCCGCGCCTTAGATGAATACCACCAAAGAATCAATCCAAGTGCCAGACCCTCAAGACCGGCTTCATATAACTGCGAGGGGTGCCGCGGGTCAGGCCCGGCACCACGAAATACCATGCCCCAGGGCACATCAGTGACACGCCCCCAAAGCTCGCCGTTAATGAAGTTACCTATGCGCACCGTAAAAATCGGCACGAACACCCCTGGTGCAACAAAGTCACCCACCTGCATCCATGTACGGTTGGTTGCACGGGCGAATAACCAAAAAGCGATCATGACGCCAATTAAACCGCCATGGAATGACATGCCGCCTTCCCATATTCGGAATATGAGCAAGGGATTCTCAGACCAGCGCTCCCAGCCATAAATAAGCATATAGCCCATGCGCCCACCCAGAATCGCACCCAGAGCCCCGTAAAAAATAAAGTCAGTCAGTTCTTCTCGTGTCCAGCCATAAGCCTTGTTTATTCGCCGGGTACCGAGCCACCAGGCACCGGCAAAGCCAATGAGGTAGGTCAGGCCATACCAGTGAATAGCCACGGGGCCCAGGGAAATGGCGACAGGGTCAATATTTGGATGAGTAAGCATGGTTGGGTATTCTACAGATGCATCAGTGAATAAAAAAACGCCCTGATCCATGGGCGCAGCTATCTAATCCATATCCGGATAAAAACGACGACGTATCCAGTAATCAATACTCACCCAGCGGCCCGCACCACAGAAGAACAATACCAGCAGCATCAGGAAGTAGGTTGCGGCAAACTCGATGCCATTATTCAGTACCACCGGCTTGCCATACTCGATCATCTGCGCGTATAGCTCTGGATTACTATCCTGTAGCTGCCCGAGTGTAGCCTTGAGATTCATCGAGGCAGGTGAACCACTTTCCGCAATGGCCAGCCAGCCGTTTTCACCATGAACAGCGAAAATCGCCACCAGCATGGTCGCCATCAGGGGAATGGTCATAATACGTGTCGCCAGACCGATACCCAGGCAAACTGCGCCCACTAGTTCAGCGCCTGTAGCCAGCCCCGCCATCAATAACGGGAATGGCAGTCCCAGACCCCAGTCAGGATTTCCGAACCACTGCACCGTGCTATCGAAGTGATTAAATTTACTCATTCCCGCCATCCAGAAGACGGGCACGAGATACAGCCTCAAAAGCAGTGGCGCGATAAATTCGACCGTACGGCTTTGGTCCAGCCAGCGAATCGGGTGCATTAGCAGTTCTTTATTCATGACTTTTCCCAAGCTGAAAGTACTGAATGTATTTTTGTCGTTATTAATATGTCCGTTTGACCCTGTTTTTGCTTTCGGGTTCTTCAGCCTGACTAAAAACTGCTGCCGAAACTGGTTTGATAGCGTGCTTTAAAAGCGTCCATATCGAAATGATGATTCTGGGTTCCCGCCTGCTCGATTTTGATCGCCCCCATCAGAGAAGCGATGCGTCCCGTGGTTTCCCAATCAAAGCCCTGCTGCAGACCGTAGATCAGTCCTGCCCGAAAAGCATCCCCACAACCTGTTGGGTCAGCGAGCTGCGCAACAGGTGCAGTCGGTATATTCAGGCACTCGCCACCCACATGTATTTCGCTCCCTTCTCCGCCCTTGGTAATGATCAGCGCTTCGACTTTTGCTGCGATTTCTTCAGCCGATAACCCGGTACGTTCCATCAGCATCTGGCTTTCATAGTCATTAACCGTTACATGGGTAGCCAGTTCAATAAACCGGCTCAGTTCCTCGCCACCGAACATAGGCAGGCCCTGACCGGGATCAAAAACAAATGGAATATTGGCAGCCGCAAACTGCTCAGCGTGATCGATCATGGCCTGACGCCCGTCAGGTGACAGAAGCCCCAGCGTTACACTGCCATCATCAGGAATCGTCTGCTCATGTGCATTATTCATTGCGCCGGGATGAAACGCCGTAATCTGATTGTCGTCTTTGTCTGTCGTGATATACGCTTGCGCAGTATAAGCATCGTCTATTGTTTTGATGTATTGACGATCTACGCCGTGCTGATCCATCCATTCGGCATAGGGACCAAAGTCACGCCCTACAGTCGCCATGGGTGAACCCTCACCTCCCAGTAGTTTCAGGTTATAAGCCACATTGCCCGAACACCCGCCAAATTCACGACGTAGTGCCGGCACCAGAAATGACACATTCAGAATATGAACCTTATCCGGCAGTATTTCGTTCTTGAACTGACCGTCAAACACCATGATGGTATCGAACGCCATTGATCCACAAATCAAAGCTGACATATAAAATTTCCTGTTCAGATGTAATTCCTACATCTAGGTTAGTATCTAAGTTAATAATGCTGAACGATAATAATGTCATCCTCAACGTCCTGCACAAATATCTCCATAGTTCTTTAAGTTTAGAAAACATCCATATACGGTATCGCAGTTTATCTATGCAGAATAAAGATATTTACAATCCCAATTAACACATCAAGTGGTGCTTCTAATGCCAACAGATAGGCCGTTAGAGCAAATTTCACAGATGAAAAAAGTGTAAAACTGTGCCCCAGGGCAACCCATACCCACACAAATGCAATTGCACCCAGTCTAGATAAGTATCTCGCAGAACCTGTTCTCTGCAGTGAACTGCCAGGAAAGTATTTACCTTCAGCTGACATAGCAATGCCATGATGAACCGCCCATAAGGACCATGATAAATTTGGCGTATGCCAGACACCAATCACGAGCATGCAGGAAATTACCGACAGGGTTTGGGATCGTGAAGACAGAAATGCAGGCAGGTAAACCCTTCTCATAACCCAGTTCGAAAGCGTCATATGCCAATGACGCCAATATTCCCTTATGCCACTTCTAATCAGAGGATTATTGAAATTTTCATTAATTCTGCGCCCACTTGCCCTGCCTGCACCGATTGCGAGGTCACTGTACGCTGAAAAATCCAGGTAAACGTATAGTACATTTATTAAGAGCATCTTTGCGACAATGATTGGAGATGTGCTCATGCCTGAGACCACAAACTCACCCATTGATGTAGACACGACTGGCAATAGGAATGTATCAGCAAATAGTTTTTTTCCGACCCCGAAACTCATTCTGGCAAAACCTGCACTAAAATCCACAAATGAATAATTTTCTATTCGGCTTGAGAGAAATTCGGAAAATGTCAAAATTGGCCCAGCTGCCAACGTATGAGGCATAAACATAAACGCCACATAGTCCAAGAAATTAATCTTTTTCAGTGCGCCAGAGTACGCAGTTAATAACAGATCCACGATCCGGATGGCGAAGTATGAAACCCCCAAGGGTAACGCGAGCGCAAACCCACCCGGATTGGCAAATGCGGTAGTGACAAGAGGTGCCAGGAATTTAACAAATACAACAAGCAGCGCCACCCCGACCAGTGCCGCTACCAGTGCACGTAATTTATTATTCTCCAAAATATCGATGAGCCGAATTACGCCATAGCCGCACACAATAAATATCAGACTGTAGATAAGGCCGGACAATCCAGTGTAGGCAATCCATGAAAGTCCAATGGCCGCCAACAAAAGATGTTCGCCCCCATTGAATTTGCGTAATGCCACAAATACAGGCCCCAGAATAAGTAGTACGCCAAATGCAGCAAGCAAATCAGCACTTGAAGCTTCTGTATGACGTTTTGCTGTCACTGACTCGAAATCAATTCCGTGAACACTGACCTGATGTACTTTTGGAACAATGATGACGCGTGTAGGAAGTCCATCAGTTAATTTAAGCAGCACACTACAACTTGTAACTTTTTCGGTATCGGATATATCAATCAGACAGACATTACGTTTTTCAGAAACTGCGCTTTCAGATACAATGACATCCAGACTTCCTCTCGCGAAATCCAGCTTTAATACCCCCACCTGATTTGAACCAAGCGCCGTCAATTCAAGATAGATGTGCTCAGGATTCTTCTTGTCAAGCTTGATGCTGTCACTCAAAGGAAAGGCCACGTCTGTCCGTGAAACCTTCTTATTCTTGGTCGCAGATTCTTCACTGACAGCTCGGTACTCGAGAGTAACACTGACCTGCTGATCAAGTTTGAACCATGTAAATGCTGCAGCCATAGCAAATACAAATAAAACCAGTAAGAACAGGCGATTCATTAATCACCAGACTCGAGCATACAACCGGGAATAGACCTGACAAAAATCTGAATTAAATCCTGTTCAATTTTCCTGCGCCCCGATGCCAAAAGATGCTGCTGATCATAAAAATCACTATTTAACAAGCGTTTACCATGCCTGAGGTCAGCAATTCTCGCCCCTTTCTCCCTCAGTATCTCGATTTGTTGATTAAACTGTTCTCCAATAACGGCATCAACATCTTCCATTTCATCACTTTGTGGCAGAACCAGAAACAGTACAGGTATACCCTTTCTTGAATATGTTTCAACAAACTCAATCCAGACGCTTAAAGCCTGATCACTAAATTCCTGATAAAGAGCAGCCCGCTCATTTATATAGCGGTTTACTATTTTCTTCTTTATTGCATGTGACTTTGCGGGTGAAACGTAACGATTATTCAGCCCCTGATACGGATCAGTATTGGCGATCATAGAGATATTGGAGATACCTGATTCTGAAAGTACAGATTTACTGAAAAACTTAAGATTATTTTTCAGCCATGCAATATTTCTTAAATCCGGCATCGGTGTACCTGATTTAATTCCTTTAGTTTCAATAAACTGTTCAAGCCGTTTTGGAACTTCAAACGGAAGTCTTCTAAAATTGAAGGAATCATGAATTGAATGGTAATCAGCATGTAGGCGGTAATAATTGAAGCCCACCGCTATAAGGCTGACTGAGGACTCGGGCAGCGCTTCTGCAATTGACCAGGCCTCTGTTAAAGTCTGACTGGTAGTGCTTGCATTAATAATAGAATAATCTTCTTTACATTCCGACGAAATGGCCATGGAAAGCGCCTGATTATCTGAGGTTAATTCCCGCGCAGTAGACCCTCCAAGCAAGAGCACAGACGGCTTCCCCGAATTGTGCGCATTGGCAATACTATGGGTTACTCGCGCCCAATCAGTAATATCCTCATCAACCACTTCATACTGAGTGAGGATTCTCCATGGATTCTGATATTCAAAGAAAAACAAGGATGTGAAAACCAGCAGAAATATAAATATAAAAATCACACCTCTGCGTATGGATGACACCCAAAGCCAGGGAGCACCTTCACCAAATTTCGCTAGTTGGTCAGAATCCAACATAGCGGAAGGTGCTCGTATCAATATTTCTCAGCGTGGATACCAGCAGTAGACTGGCTAAAAGGAAGATCATGGTCAGGTAAGAAAGCACCTCAAAAACGACATTTCTCCAGCCAGAACAAGTATTGCCTTTTCTTTCTGGCAATCCATCTTTCGGCTTTTCGTCCATTAGTGAAGTCTCGGATACTGCTGAAATTCTGTTTTAAGTTTTACCCGGTCTATCTTGCCATTTGCCAATCGTGGCAAACCTTCTTCCAACCGGAATATCAGACTTGGAATAAACCGTGAAGAAAGCTTCTTTTTCATGGCCTGAACGATTTCATCCCATGCGGGAATATTGTATGCAGAGTTTTCGGCAATGAATAAAGCCGGACACTGACCAAATAGGGAATGTTGAACTGAAAGTACACAATATTCATGCTGATAAAGTATTTCTGTAAGCGCTGACTCTATCGTTTGGCGGTCTACTTTTTCACCGCCCACTTTCATAACATCATCGGACCGACCAATCAGGGTTAACATGCCATTTTCAAGTGACCCAATATCTCCTGTACTAAACCAATCGCCCTCAATAGCCTGGAATTGTCCATCACCCACGTAATACCCTGCCGTAATCAGGTCTGATTTCGCCTCAATTTCTCCAATTCCGCCCTCTTCATTTTCACAGGCAATACGTACTTCAAAGCCGGGTAGTGGACGACCTGCCGCCGATTTGTATTTAAATAACTCCTGATTGGAAACAAAACAAAATCTGCCACTAAGTTCCGTTAGACCATAGAATTTGTATATTTCTGTATTTGGGAATGATGTCCGAATCTGATCAAGCATTGCAGGTGCGAGAAAATCACCTGAGCTCATCATTTTATTCGGTTGTGTTTTAGCGCCCAGTCGCTCAGACATCCGCACCAGTTGTATAGGACTCCCACCAAATCCCGTGCATCCGTCCGAGAATTCTCTATCAGAGCTATCATTTGGCATATCAAGCAAATGCAACAAAGGCTTGTCATATTGCCATGCCATTACCATATGACTGGTAGCCGACATAAGTGCCATATCAATATCAATTGCCCATTTCGAACATGCTGATAAATTGATTGCAGAACCTGCCAATTCGGCATTCCTGATTAACTGGGCTACTCCAAGCGTAACCCCTTTTGGCTGACCCGTTGACCCGCTTGTTAACATTACGACCTGTCCTGGCCTTGAAAATTCCAGTTCAGGTTGATCAAACAACTCTAGACTAAAACCTGTTCCCGGAGCATCTGTAATTTTTATAAGTCCGTCAGGCCTAACCAGGTTCATTAACCTATCCAGAGAAATGGCCTGCTCTCGCCACGGTATCACACCTACACCGGCATTTAGGCAGGCAACAAACCCAATCATATAACTCACTGGATTTAGTGACGGAAGCACAAAACAGGCGTCTAAAGGCCGTGTTTCCTTTTTTATTTTAACCAAGGCATCAGATAATAAATCTTGCAGTCTTTTCGCGAACACCAGAACTTCAGCAACAGTATATTGTGATCGATCAACTATCAGCGCAGTCGATTCCTCCGGTCTGGAATTCAATGTTTGCATACTCGTTATCAGTATTTAGAGTAAACCTTAAGTGGATCAATCTATCCTTTGCGTCAGGGAATTGGCCAGTAGACGACAACTTTGAAAGTGATCAAATGTAAGATCAGATGCTTTTAACTGTATACCCAGCCTCGATTCCAACTCCAACAAAATATTGATCATATTAAGTGAATCAATTTGCGCATTCTCGATAAGTAAAGTGTCGGCATCAAGTACCACATCTTCTGGAATAAATGGCCTAATTACATCCATGACGACATGAAGATGTTTGTCATACTCACTCATATACCCAACCCTGACACTTTATTAGAAACAGTAAATTTATTTACAAACGTTACTTGATAGTAAGTCTCTTTTCTGCCGCAACTTTATTTTCATCCGCAACCACATTCAGTGCATCCCTGATTCTGCCTGATTCAAAATCCACCTTCGCCTGCTCAGCACTCACCTCATAGCCGACAGGGTGATAAAGCAAATCATTGGGCTGCCCTAAACGCAATCTTCCAATTGTTAACTCCCTGGCCCGATCGAGAAACTTTCTGCCCTGACTGAAAATATTATTTTCATTAAGCAACTTGCCTTCATGAACAATACCAATGAGAGGATGATGCAATATGGTGTGGTGACGAATACTGGACGTCAGCATTCTCATATGCAGGTTTTGTCTGGCAGATAGCTCACTCACAACAAATGGAGCGCATAGCAAATCGCTCAATACATAATTGTCCCGCCGAAGATATCGGGTACGCTCAATAAACTTCTGATACCCCGTCACTATGTCGTTTCTATCTTCAGGATTGTATGCACAAAGCAAGAGTGCATCTGCATCGATTAGTTCAGCATGATGCTTGACGAAGAAATCATCTGAAGCCTTGATAATACAGCGATATTCACTCTTGGGACCAACATGTGTAGGACAAATATCGCATGCTATACATCGCACAATTTCTACATTAGTAATATTAATCAGTTTAATGTCCAGATCTTCAGACTCGCTGCTCAGCTGGTTGCTCCAGTCCTGAAAAAAGTCAGAACCTTTGCCACACTTTGAATCTTGTAACAGTAAAAGCCTTATTTTCAGTGGGCCGCGTAATGAAACATCCTGATCAATTCCCTGTTTCATCAATTTAGCCGCTCGCGCAACGCGCTGCCCTGTTCCAATGCATGTATTAAGACCATATTCATCTTCATGCATGGTACCTACATCACCGGCCAATACAGTCCCACCATACTGGGATGTCGTCTCACTGTTATTTCCAACCGCGAGAAAATCCAGATTAACCATATCCAGCATCTGATAGATCAAAGTGGTTTCCTGACCCCCATTACGCTTCGCGCCTACAGCTATACCCGCGTATATTTTCCCCTCACAAGATGAACGTAGAATATTGTCTGCCGCAATAAATTCGATAAGTGATTGAGCCAGGGAACCCCGGTCTCCAAAGTACACCGGACCCGATAAGATAATTGCATCAGCATCAAGAATTTCAGTTCTGAGTTCGTCTAGATTTCGGGGAATTCCTGAGGCAGGGAAATATCCTGAAAGTGAGGAATGACGGACTTCTGCTCCTTCCTGCAGAGCACTCCATAAAGCCGCAGCCAAAGCGGCCTCAGAGTTACTTAAACCTCTTTCACCCCTTAACTTACGTAGCTCGTTATAAATTTCATTAAACGGTTTGTTTTCTTTGCGTCCGGCTTCAATAAAATCATCGAATCGAAACTTTGTTTGCTCTCGTAAATAATTCTGTAATTCCTCTGCTGACGAGAGACCCTGCAAATCAGACACCAGCGCCTCACTACCCCTTCCGAAGCGTGCATTTCGCAAACTAGCTGAAAACCCCAGTATCCGCATTAATCCAGAAATCTATTAAAGTCGAATGCACATAGTATGTGATTACCGTGCTAAATATCTGACTTTTCCAGCAATAACCAACCAAATTTCAAATGACTCAATTATGGCTGCCAGCGGAGATCCAGTTGACGGGCAGCACGCACATCATCCAAACGTCGAACCGGCATGGTATAGGGCGCACCCTTGACCTGCCCGATATCATTCTTCGCTTCTTCGTAGATTGCAGCCATCGCATCCACAAAACTGTCCAGTGTTTCCTTGCTTTCACTTTCGGTGGGCTCTATTAAAAGGCACTCCGGTACCAGCAAAGGGAAATAGATTGTGGGTGCATGCATTCCGAAATCCAGCAAACGCTTGGCCACATCCGTTGCCGTCAACTCAAGCTCGGCTTTCTGGCGTTTCAGTGTGATGATGAATTCATGACTGGCCCGACGACCCTTGTACGCCACATTAAAACCACGTTTCTCGAGTTCAACCATCAGGTAATTGGCATTCAGGGTGGCGAATTCGGCTACACGGTGCATGCCCTCACGACCCAGCAGGCGTGCATAAATATAAGCACGCAGTAGTACACCCGCATTTCCTGCGAAAGCGGAAAGCCGCCCGATGGATTGGGGCAGGTCTTTCTCATTTAACCAGCGAAAGCCAGCTTCGTCCTTGCCTACAACCGGAATTGGCATGAACGGCAGCAGGCGCTTGCTGACACCCACCGCCCCCGATCCGGGCCCACCACCTCCATGCGGCGTTGAAAATGTCTTGTGCAGATTCATATGAATCACATCAAAGCCCATATCCCCGGGACGCACTTTGCCTAAAATAGCGTTCAGGTTGGCTCCATCGTAATAAGACAATCCACCGGCATCATGCACAATCTTCTGAATTTCACCAATACGGCGCTCAAATACACCCAGCGTTGAAGGATTGGTAAGCATGATGCCGGCAGTTTTTGGACCTACAGCCGCACGTAATGCCTCGACATCCACATCGCCTTCAGAATTCGTGGGAATCTCGCGTACGGTACAACCACACTGCGTAGCAGTAGCGGGGTTTGTGCCATGTGCTGCGTCAGGTACAAGAATTTCAGTACGTTCGGTATCACCGCGCGACTGATGGTAAGCCTGAATCATGGCCACACCGGCAAACTCACCCTGCGCACCCGCCATTGGGGTCAACGATACACCGGCCATGCCGGTCACTTCTTTAAGAATTTCCTGCAAATCATGCATGCAGGACAGGAAGCCCTGACTATGCGTATCGGGTGCCAGTGGGTGCCGGCCGAGGAAGCCCGGCAACATAGCAAGCGTATTACAGGCTCTCGGGTTGTACTTCATCGTACAGGACCCAAGAGGATAGAAATGTGTGTCGATGGAGAAATTCTTTTGCGACAGTCGCGTAAAATGGCGAACCACGTCCATTTCAGACACCTGCGGTAGACTAATCGGGCTCTGACGACGTAATTCAGCCGGAATTCCATCGGTATTTACAGTTCCCAACGGTGCCTGTGCATAAGCCTGACGACCCTCACGGCTACGTTCAAAAATCAGTTTATTATCCAATTCAGGTGCCTTCATGACAGGGCCTCCTGCAAAACCTTGGCATATCGGGCGATATCTTCCGGCGACTTGGTTTCTGTCACACACACGAGAATTGCTTCTCCCAGTTCAGGGTAATTTTCGGCAAGGTTATAACCGCCCAAAATCCCGTGTGAAGCCATCCTGGCCAGAATATCAGTGGCGCTGGCAGGTAATCGCAGAACAACTTCATGGAATCTGGCAGAACTGAATACCGGTTCGACACCCTCAATTTCACTCACGGCATCCACCAGTGCCGCAGTATTTGCAAAGCTGGTCGCTGCCACCGACTCCAGACCCTTCGGCCCGAGGAGGGACATATGAATGGTCGCTGCAGTGACCAGTAATCCCTGGTTGGTGCAGATATTCGAGGTCGCCTTGGAGCGACGGATATGCTGCTCACGTGCCTGCAGTGTCAATGCAAAACCAGGCTTATCGTCCATATCTACTGTACGGCCAACAATTCGACCCGGCATCTGGCGAACATGCTGCTGCTTGCAGGCCATGAAGCCAAAGTACGGACCACCCGATGACATGGGCGCGCCCAGCGGCTGGCCATCGCCCACACAGATATCCACACCGTCTGCACCCCATTCACCCGGTGGTTTGAGCAAGGCAAGCGCCAGTGGATTGACCACTGCAATGACCAGAGCGCCTTGTGCATGAGCCCAGTCGGTCAGTGCGTCAACAGCTTCCAGGTTGCCGAAGAAATTAGGTTGTGGAATCACAAGAGCCGTGATGTCCTCGCCTTCCAGGTGTGCAAGTGACTCAACCAATGTAGTGCCGGATTCCGTACAGAACGGCAGCGCTTCCAGTTGAATTCCCTGACCCTCAACTATGTTCTGGGCGACCTGACGGTAATAGGGATGCACCGCCGTCGGCATAAGAATACGGGATGACTTGGACTTGCGGTTGGCCCGTACAGCCATCAACACGGCCTCTGCGAGACCCGACGCACCGTCATATAAGGACGCGTTAGACACTTCCATCCCTGTCAGACCACACATCATGGTCTGGTACTCATATATCAGCTGCAGGGTGCCCTGACTGGCCTCTGCCTGATACGGGGTATAGGCACTGTAGAATTCCCCACGCGTGGTAATTTCCCACACAGCCGCCGGAATATGATGCTCATAGGCACCTGCTCCTATATAGCACTGTGCCTGTCCATCAAGCGCGGCACGCTCATGCATCAGGCGATTGGTTGCCATCTCCGATAAACCTTCGGGAATGGCCTCCAACCCGCCACAACGAAGTTCCCTGGGGATTTCGTCGAACAGGGTTTCAATACTGTCGGCGCCTATGGCAGCCAGCATTTCGCTTATATCGGATTCGGTATGGGGTATAAATGGCATGGCGTTTCTATCAGTCTTCCAGGGTCGCGGCGTAGCCGTCAGCATCCAGCAGATTGTTCACATCATCTGCGCTATCGGGTTTCATCTTGAACAACCAGCCTTCACCGTAAGGGTCCTCATTAACGAGTTCCGGCCGATCGACCAGCGCTTCGTTTCCGGCAATAATTTCACCGGCTATCGGTGCATAGACGTCTGACGCAGCCTTAACCGATTCGACCACTGCACAGGCGCCTTCGGCATCAACAGTGCCCCCGACTTCAGGTGTTTCCACATACACCAGATCGCCAAGGGCGTCCTGAGCGTGATCACTGATACCCACGGTAATCGTGCCGTCATCTTCGACACGTAACCACTCATGCGAAGCTGCATATTTCAGATCTGCGGGGATGTTGCTCATCTTTGTCTCCCTATGCCCTCTGGGCAAAAATAATTTCTATCAATATCCAATTAAATGTCCACTTAAATGTCCACTTAAATGTCTAATAGGGGCTTGCCATTACGCACAAAGGGATACTTCACCACTTTGGCTGTCACCGCCTTGCCCCGTATATCTATATCTACGCTTCCACCGGCCTTGACCGGAATTCTTGCCAGCCCGATTGAGCGACGCAGGGTCGGTGAGAAAGTACCGCTTGTCACTTCACCCTCGCCCTCAGCTGTCAGGACTTTCTGATGCGCACGTAATACGCCGCGCCCTTCCAGCAACAGGCCGACCATCTTAAATTCATGTTGATTGCGCTGAATCTCAAGCGCAGACCGGCCAATAAAATCACGTTCGGCTGGCTCCCAGGCCACTGTCCAGCCCAGCCCCGATTCCAGAGGGTGTTTGGATTCGTCCATATCCTGACCGTACAGGTTCATCCCGGCTTCAAGACGCAATGTATCGCGAGCCCCCAACCCACAGGGTTGGACACCTGCATCAATCAGGGACTGCCACATTTTTTGTGCAGCCCCGGCAGGCAATACAATTTCAAAACCGTCTTCACCTGTATAACCCGTTCGACCGACAAACAACTCATCCAGGTTCACTGCACTGAAAACCTTGAGACACATTGCGGCTTCGGCCTGTTCCGTGGATAGGCAGTCAGCCACTTTCTGTCGCGCTTGCGGCCCCTGGACGGCAATGATGCAAAGCTCACGACGAGCCTCAACGGTGACTTCGAAGCCTTCGGCCTGCTTCGTCATCCATGCCAGGTCCTTATCCGTAGTACCTGCATTCACAACCGTGCGAAACCAGTCATCAGCCATGCGGTAAGTAATCAGGTCATCAATGACACCCGCATCTTCAGCCAGCATGCAGGAATACATGGCCTTGCCCTGTGCCAGCTTTGATACATCATTCGCCAAAAGACGCTGCAGAAAGGGAATAGTTTGCGGACCGCGGATATCGACCGCCGTCATATGCGAGACATCGAACATACCGGCCGACTGTCGCACAGCTTCATGCTCTTCAATCAGGGAACTGTACTGAACAGGCATATCCCAGCCTGCAAAGTCCACAAGTTTGGCGCCTGCGGCAAGATGTAGGTCGTATAAAGCAGTACGTTGGGCCATGTTTCTCACATTCAATTTGTTTGGGGTTCGCACTTGCATGCGGCCACCCCTCTGTCCATGAACCTGAGAGATCAGGGTAGCGCATTGCGTACCCCTGCCCCGTCGGTGGTCGTATCAAGTACGACGCTCTCCAGAGCCAACGCAGCCGAAAAGGCTGAAATCGCGGTCCCTGTACCTGAGCGTTTCCGGGTGGGTTGCGCCTTCGGTGGCGAAGCTAAAGCTTCGCGCTCTCCCGCAATACTTAACGTTGGAACAGTGAACTATACCGCCTGAACGGATGAAGGCCAAGCTGACTCAACGTTGTATGCTTTCTATACTTGGCCATACACTGACATCAGACTGATTATCAGAACACACGATGAAACCCGTTAACACTGCATTTCCCTATGGCGCTCTATTTTGCGCCGGGTTATTTATTTTTACGCCGCTGCAGGCAGGTAAAGACACCTATTCCCAGGTCAGCTATGAATGCGCTCTTTCCGAGATCAAGAACAGCAAGCATCCGGAAAATCGCAAGCTAACCATTTATGTAAGCAATCGAAGTAAATATATAGGTGTATATGGCTTTAAGGTCGATGCAACTTCACTTGACTGCAAACTGCCAAAAATCGATTTTACCGAAGAGTTCATTTCCAGAGCATGCACAGTGTCAGGCAAGGCTACGATTTCCTTAGGCAGCATGGCAACCCCCCCGCGTGACGATATTGCGGTGCCTCCCGGCCAAACCCGTAGTTTCCAGTATAAATTCAAGTATCCTGACTATACCCCGTATAAAAAGCATCATATTGAGTATTGCAGTACACATTCCACTGCAACATTTACCGCTTCTGAAGCACCGGAAATCCTGGGACTGACCAGAAAAACCGAAAAACAGACGCCGAGCTTCTGGGAGCGCCTGAAGCAGCAGGTAAGAGACTGGTTCTGATTCTGATTCTGACTATTGCCCAACTGCGTGCCGAATCAAGGCCGCCTTTAGTGGCTTGAGAATATTGACGGCTCTGACGCCTTCTCTGCGACCCAGCCTGAGTAACGAATGCTCACTTGAGTAGAGCCTGCTAAGACCATCAGTCACCTGCACCATTAGCGCGTCTTCCGCTTTACGCGCCCGCTCGTATTTCCTCAGCAATTTGAATCCGCCTGGATCCCGGTCGCTTTTTTGGGCTTCGATTAAAATTCCAGCCAGACATTCCGAATCTCCGAATCCGAGATTAACGCCCTGACCCGCCAGTGGATGCACGACATGCGCCGCATCGCCAATCAATGCCAGGCGCGGACGGACATAGTTTTCTGCCTGTAACATTTGTAATGGAAACGCGGCCCTGGGGCCGGTTGCGACTACTTCTCCCAGCCGCCCCTGTGATGCTTCTGTCAAACGTTGGCAAAAAGCATTATCGTCGAGGCCAAGCAGCTGTGTCGCCAGCTCGTCATTAGCAGACCAGACAATTGAACAGCGGCCATCATTCAGTGGCAGAAATGCCAGCGGGCCACTGGGCATAAACCGTTGCCATGCAGTGTCACCATGTCCCTGAGATGTTTTCACCACGGCGACAATGCCCTGCTGTCTATAGGAATGACCAAAAGTCGGAATGCCTGCTAACGCCCGGGTATTTGAGTTGGCGCCATCAGCAGCTATTACAAGCCTGGCCCGAATATATTCTGAATCCGCGAGCCCCACATCTACATATTCATCATGAAAGTTCATGGACGAAATTCTTGAAGGGCAATATTTTGTAACGGATGCCAGTTGCTGCCAGATGGCATCCAGAATGAGTGTATTTTCTACTATCGTGCCTAAATGCTTCTGTTGAATATCCGATGCCGTAAATCGCAGATCATTTGCTGCTTCTTCTTCCCAGATTCTCATCTGTGAATACTCACTCAAACGCTGGGCCGCAATAAATTGCCAGGCACCTATTTGCTGCAAAAAACCTTTGGAAGCAGCTGAAATGGCAGACACTCTCAGGTCATAATCCTGGCGACTATCGAATTCCTTTGGCGTTCTGGCCTCGACCAACGCAATAGACAGACCTGACTGAGCCAGACTGGCGGCCATTGCGCTCCCCACCATGCCACCGCCTACGATGAGGACATCAAAATCCCAGTTTGCCATCAGGATGCCATTAAAGCTTCAATATCTTCTATGGTTTTTGGCGCAGCTTGTGTCAGCACATCTGGACCATCAACAGTGACGAGAACATCATCCTCTATGCGAATCCCGATATTCCAGAATGCCTCATCGATATCATCCGCAGGGGTTATATACAGTCCCGGCTCTACCGTAAGGGTCATGCCCGGCTGTAATTCACGCCATTGGCCAGCCTGCTTGTAAGCACCGACATCATGCACATCCATACCCAGCCAGTGCCCGGTGCTGTGCATATAAAATCGCCGGTAGGCTTCATTCTCGATTAATGCAGACTTCTTGCCTTTCAGCAGCCCAATCTCAATGAGCCCGGCCGTCAGGACATCCACCGCAGCTTCATGTGGCCTATTCCAGTGATTACCCACCCTGACCTGTTCAATGGCTTCCAACTGCGCTGCCAGAACCACCTCATAAACAGCCTTCTGTGCATCACTGAATTTTCCGTTCACAGGAAATGTACGGGTTATGTCCGCTGCATAGCCCTGATACTCGGCACCGGCATCAATCAGTACCAGTTCCCCCGCATTTAACGCACAGTTATTCTCGACATAATGCAGAATGCAGCCATTCTCACCACCGCCAACGATTGAGCCGTAAGCCGTACCCATACCATTGCGCTCGAAGCAGTAATGCAACTCTGCCGCCAGCGCATATTCCATCATCCCCGGCTGACAAACCGACATGGCTTTTTTATGCGCAGCGGTAGAAACTTCTGCCGCAAGCCGCATCAGTGCGACTTCTGCATCCGATTTGAATAACCGCATCTCATGCAGAACCGGCTCTAACGACTGAAGTTCAGCGGGTGCTTCAATGCCCTTGCGATTCTGTTCACGCAGCGCCTTGATCCACTTCACCAGCTTACGATCCAGAACGCGACGGTCACCCAGGGTATGAAACACCCTTTTCCGGGTCGCCAATAAGGTACGCAGCCGCTCATCCAGTTCTGACATTGGAAAGGCAGTGTCAGCGCCATAATCCCGAACCGCGCCCTCCTGGCCCGACCGACGACCGTCCCAGGTTTCGCGTTCAGGATCCCGTTCACGGCAAAACATGATGAAATCACCAAATTCTGAACCCGGCGCGAGTACGGCGATGGCTTCGGGCTCAGGGAAGCCCGTCAGATAGCGAAAATCACTGTCCTGC
>JBFJXR010000024.1:0-37058 GCA_041622995.1 Nevskiales bacterium | reverse complement strand
CAGGGACTCCAGCACTTCCCGAACCGTCATAGTGCATTCTTTCGGCACCAGGAAGCGACGCAATGAACGGTGCAGCTTACCGATCGTCGGCGAGGCGGCCTGGCCAAAGAAGAATGAACGCATGGACTGGGAAACGCTGTCTACCAGACGGACATATTCGTCAATGGCGTCTTTTTCTTCCGGGAAACGTTCCTTGAGCATATTCTTGAACTGCTCACGCCCTACTCGAAAGTCATAAATACGATCTTCAATAATGATGCGGTCGTAGCAATCGTCCATCGGCGCCCATTTGAGCTTGCCATCGGAAATCACATCGAAGATACGGCGCAGGGGCGAATGCGGTTTATGCACATCGCCGATGTAGTGCACACCAACGTCCCACTCATAGCCTTCGCTTTCATAGGTGTGGGTAAAACCGCCAGCTGTGTAATGTTGCTCAAGCACACAAACCTTCTTGCCCAGCTTCGACAGCAATGCTGCATTACATAGGCCACCAATACCTGAGCCGATCACAATGGCATCGTAATTATCGTCGGCACGACCTGTGCGGTAGCGTTTTCCAGTGCGTTTCATGATTCTACTCCGTGGCGAACATCGCCACTTATATGCAATTAGTTGCATATTTATAGCGTAAAGCAGAATTATATGCAATAGTTTGCATATGAGCCTCAAGCACGCCATTCTTGTATTACTAGACCGTGAACCCGGTTCCGGTTATGACCTGACCCAGAGATTCGGCAAGGGCATCGGTCATTTCTGGCAGGCCAGTCATCAGCAGATATATCAGCAACTCAAAAAAATGGATGAGGAAAAGCTGGTAAGTTTTAAAACGGAAGCGCAGTCAGGCAAGCCGGATCGCAAGGTTTATGCAATTACCAATCAGGGCCAAAAGGCCCTGGCCATCTGGATACAACAGGCCGAAAAGCCGCCGGTTGTACGTGATGCATTACTCATCAAGGTATTTGCTGCCAAACCTGAAGATAAGGACGCCATCATTGCCGAACTGAACCGGCATATCCTTATTCATGAGAAAACCCTGACAAGCCATCAACAGCTTGAAGCTGATTTCTTCAAAGCCGATAGCAAACTTCAGCAGGCGGCAAAGTTTCAGTACCTGACGTTGCGACGCGGCATCCGTTATGAACGTGAATGGATCGAATGGCTGGAAGAGACAAGGCACTTAATAGAGAACAACGAATTCCCCACAACACCCGCATGAGCAACATACCTTTCATTTAACAATACAGCTTGTACAAATGGACATAAAAAAGGCTCCCGAAGGAGCCTTTTTATTAACTACTTTCCTAAAGCGGGGAGCACTGCCCGCCAATGCCTGGCACCTCATCCGGTGCGCAATTAGGCACTGGTGAATCACCACCTGATTCAGGCAGACACTCACCGCCGACACCAGGCACCTCGCCCGGCGCACAGGTCGGCACAGGTGGTTCGCCACCGCCGCCTTCCTGACATGCATCCGCATTCGGATAGCTGTTATCAACCACTTCGTTAATCCAGCGAGTGACCAGATCAAAGGCCTCTGTATGTACTGTGCTACGCGCAATCGGCGGCATACGTGCAGCCAATGAAGTAGCCTCAGGCCCCATGCGGTAAGGCAGAATGGAACCCGGCGCATTCGTCGGGAAGATGTCGTACAGACGTCCACCACGCCCCTCTGTACCGGCCGCAGTTGGACCTTTACAGATACCGTAGGTGTCGTTGACTGGACGGAATACATCCAGATAGAAACCGGTATTCTGGGCCAGTCCACGATTGTTATGACAATGCGCACAGTTCACTTCAAGATAAGAACGTACACGGGCTTCGATATCTTCTGCACTGTCGGCAGCGAAACCGGAGTCCCCGGGTATATTGAAGATCGGGTTACGTTCAATATTCTCGGCGTACTGTGTTGCAGCGTTGACACCCAGATCGGCCGGGCAGTTCTTCATCAGACCGTTATCACATAAATAGGCGATCTGATTCAAACCATTGACTGGATGTGACTGCACACCCGACGGCAGTGGTGACTCCACGGCAAACGGGCGGTTCATGTTTCGAACCTTCGTACCGATAGGCGCGGAGCCGGTCTCGGCATCATCATTGGAATGACAGGTTTTACACTGGTTGGCATTCGGCAACAGGTAATGGTCCGTTGAACCGGTATGGCGCTGACCACTGTTCACATCGGTGTAATCCCAGCTCACGCTGGCTTCACCGCCACCCTGCGTGAGGACTGCAACACGCTTGCCACCTTCCTCTTTCCAGATGTACTCAAGACCGTCCCAGAATGGAATTCCCGAACTGTTTTCACGCTTGATCAGCAGACGTGTTTCAGCGACCGTTTCCGTGCCGGCAATCTCATCAGCAAAGGCAAATGACTTGACAATGATCGTACCGACCGGGAACAGGATTGTTGCATTCTCGCCATCCTGACCGTCACGGAAGATAGCCTGCTCACCTTCCGGTATGTAGACCACACGATACTTGGTGGAGTAATCCGAGAACAACTTGCTGTTCATCACGAAGGGCACACCCTGACCGTTGGGCATACTGGTCGGATCCTGCGGATCTTCAAACAGGTTGTACTGATCCAGCGTCGGGCAGTTTACCTGGTAGGCAGGTGCATTGATCTGCCCCTGCACGAGCTCGGCCCCACAAAGTTCGTCGACCACTTCCTGTGAAGGCGCAGGATCAATTGAGCCTGAAGGTACGAATTCCGGAATCACGACCGGTGGCAGCAATTCCATATTCGAACCATAGGCTTCTACACACTTATGGGGAGAGATATCAAAGTGGGCGGGGAAGTCTGGCAAACTCTGCACATTATCCACCACGGCATTGATCATGCCTTCCGGATCCGGTCCCAGAGCCAGCACTGACTCGATACCTTCAGTACCGTTGAAATTGATAAAGGCAATACTGTCGCTGTCGAATTGATTGTCGTCATCAATACAGGACGCCCACCACTTGGGATTCAGACGGTTGCCCTGTGCATCGAATTTATAGGCATTATAACGACAGTCCGGATTCGGATACTGGTTACCCTGGATGGGCTTGCCATCTTCATCAGCCGGTACCGGCTGACCATCCCCATCGACAGGATAAGGACATTCAGTATCCAGATCGTCCAGATAACCATCCCAGATTACATGGCCCCCGCGATACTCCGGAGCACCGGGCGCCAGCAAAGTGCCCGCAGCCACTTTAAGGCCCACGAGCATTGGAAATGCCGATGTCACCTGCTCACCTTCTGTCGCCGCTATAGTGGCAAAATCCGGATCGGGAATATCGTTACCGTTGTTCTTGAATGTGTTATTCCACATATGGAGACCTTCGGTATACATATCCAGGCGACGATCACCCGGTTCACCGAACAGCTCATAACTGGTATGCACAATACCCGCGGTGCCATGGTTCTCGAAGACGTTATCGAACATGTCGATCTTGTCATAACCCAGTGTGATCACAGCGACACCACGGGGAATATTGGAAACCAGACTGCCCGGCTCGGCAAAGTTATAGGAATTATTGTTACGGGCAACATTCTGGAACATACGCGTACTTGTGCCGTAACGGGTCAGTCCATCCAGATCGTAAATCAGGAAGCCGCCGGTATTACATTCTGAAAGGTTGTTGGAATATTCACCCTGGCGAACATTTTCGATTTCGAAACCGAACACATTGTAGGCCGCACGACTGCCCCTGATGATGGCGTTATCGGTCTGGCCAACGTAGATACCTGCATCGGATGCGCCTACTGATTCAGAGGCCTCAATCACAATATTCTTCGAGTTCACCGGATAGATGCCGTAACGACCAGACATAATACTGACTGTGTAATCCGGGGAGGTGTTGTCCGTTTCCCTTGGATTGGGGTTAGCGGGATTATGACGGGCAGGATCCGTACATGCGATCTGCATTTTAGAAACAAAGTTATCCGCAGTTACCGTATCTTCTTCGGCCGTTTTACGACCACTGGACCAGAATGCACGCACACGACTCAGCGTACCGTGATCCACACCCTGCAGCTTGAAAGCATCACCGGGCGAATCCAGCACGGTAAGGTCCTGCACCGTGATGCCACGAACAGTCGAGGCCAGGAAACCTTCCTGTGAAGAGCTGTTCTTGAACGACAGAACAGTTTCATTCATACCGGCACCACGTACCAGAATGTCTTCGGTGCCCGATATCTGCAGACCCGTAGTCAGCTCAAAGTAACCGGCAGAGAAATCAATAATATCGCCAGGCTTGGCCTCGATCATGGCGCCGACCATCTTGGTCGTGGCATCGGCACCCGGTTCGATCTTGAAGATACGGCCTGTCGAGGTACCCCCGCCATTACCACCGCCACCGCCGGTGTCACATACACCATCTGGTTCACGACCCGCTGCAATATCGGCTGCGGAACAATTAAGATGAGTCAGGGCCTCATTTGCTGACGGAACCGTGCGCCCCTTATCTGTGACGTGCTTTTTAACAAAAGCATCCAGGGAGGCAGGTGGAAACGGATCTTCACCAAAAATGCTGGCGGATAAATTCAGGCCCGCCGCGTCAGCCACAGCCTCGGCATCGAGCAGAATGGTTGTGCCCGGCGAGCTATCCAGCGCCATGAGCAACCGTGCAATATTAATGGCGGCCGTATCATTGGGAGTAATGTCACGTGGCGTAATGATTAAATCGCCAGCGGCAGATCCCAACTGGATACCGGTTGGACCTCCCAGGGAAAATGTGAGGGTTTCACCCGTAGCGTACAAAAACGCTCCGAGAGCATCTGTCGTTCCAGTATGAGAGGTAGAAGCATAATTCAGACCAGCTACCGGACTGTCGATAAAACGACCCGATTCCGCTGCAATATTACTATCATCATCATTGGAATCACTGCCACATGCCACCAAAACTGTGGACAGTAATACCAAAAAAACAACTCTCAAATGATCACGCATAATCTCATCCTGCCTCAATACTTGAACGCGTCTTGCTTGCGCCACGTTAATATCCAAACTGAAGATGTAGCAGTTCATCACATCAACAGTTAATTTTGCTCGTCTTTATAGACTACTGTCAGGGCATAAACAGCCAGACACGTAGTAAAAATTACTTAAACCTGCCGAAATTCCACGAATTACGGCTAGGCGCACCCAGCATCATCATGCATATCGGCTACACTGGCAAATACTTCAATCCTTCGCCTGTCTCATGCAACTCGAAACAAATCTCACAATAAAAGACCTTCCGGGTCCTCGTGGCCTGCCTCTAGTGGGCAATGCACTGCAGTTGAAACCAAGCCGCATGCAGCAAACCATTGAACGCTGGGCCGATAAGTATGGGTGTCCATACCGCATCCATCTCGGCATGCAACGGGCCATCGTCATATCCGACGAAACGATGATACGACAGGCGCTAAAAGAACGACCGGATAAATTCCGCCGCTTCCCTGCTCTGGAAACCATCGCTCAGGAAATGGGCATTAACGGGCTTTTTCCTGCCGAAGGTGCCGACTGGCAGCGCCAGCGCAGAGCGTGGATGCAGGCGCTCAACTTTCACCAGGTGAAACCATTTTTTGCAAAACTCACCGCAACGACTGCAAGACTGCAGCGCCGATGGGAACGGGCTGCAGAAAATGGCGAGCCCATTGACGTTCAGGCAGACCTGATGCGTTATACCGTAGATGTCACCACCGAATTCGCCTTTGGGCACGCCACCAACACTCTCGAAGAAGAGGGAGACATCATCCAGCATCATCTTGGCAAACTGTTCTACATGCTGAACCGCAGACTGACAATTCCCATCCCCTATTGGCGCTGGTTCAAATTACCTATTGATCGCGAACTGGACGAATCACTATTGGCCGTTCGTGAATTTACAAATGGAATGATTGAGGATGCTCGTCGCCGAATAGAAGCAAACCCGGCACTCGCCAGCCAGCCCGGCAATCTGCTTGAAGCCCTGCTCGTTGCCCGTGACGAAGATGGCTCAACTTATAGCGACGATGAAATATTCGGCAATACAGTGGTGGCCTTACTGGCAGGAGAGGACACTACTGCCAACACCATTGCCTGGATGATGCATATGCTCTCCACTCACCGTGACACCCAGAACAAACTACAGGCAGAAGTCGATAGTGTACTTGGTCAAGACACACAATGGTCTCGCATGGAAGATGGTACCAGCCTGAAATACCTTGATGCCGTCAGCAGTGAAACACTGCGTGTGAAACCGGTCGCGCCCCTGATTCTTCTCTGCGCCAATGAAGACATGACACTTGGCAAGCTGTTTGTGCCTGCCGGAACGCACCTGATACTGGCGCTGCGGCACCTTTCAACCAGCGATGCCTGTTACCCAAATGCCGATGACTTCAGTCCCGAACGCTGGATCGACAACAGTAAGCAACGCATTGAAAATCAGGCCCCGATGCCCTTTGGCGGCGGCCCGAGGATGTGCCCGGGTCGAAATCTGGCCCAGATGGAAATTCGTTCAGTCGTCGCCATGCTGGCCCGTAATTTTGAAATCGAACCCTATGATGATCGCGAAGTCACCGAATTAATGGCCTTCACACTGGTGCCGAAAAATCTACGGTTGCGTCTAACCAAACGACCGTAACTGACAATTACTCCCGACCGATTCGACGCTTGTTGCCATAACGATAAAAACCGGAGTCTTCTTCTGCCTTGATGGTATCTGCCTCACCTTCAAATGAAGAATTTCTGAGCTTTGCCATTTCCTGCTCGCGCTCTTCACCCTGATATTCGCGACTGATACGGTCGCGCTCCTGCATGTATTCCTGACCTTTCTGCCATTTCTGATCGCGCTTCTGATCCAGCCCTGACCAGCGATCAACAGCCTCAGGAGCCATACCCAGGGACAGCCGGATATCCCGCAGAGCGGCATTGCGATCAGCAGCAGGCATGTCATGCAGCTGATTCTGTACCGATTCCACCGACAGAAAATTGCCCGTCAGTTCGGTTTGCCTGCTTAGGATGAAATCTTCTGCCTGCTCGCCATAGGCAGCTTCAATCGATTCCTTGTAGACAGACAGCTTTTCATTGACCGAAAGCCCCTCGGCTTCGTTCACAAAGACAAGCGCATCCCTGACTTGCTGGTTCTTGATATCCATGGCCCAGATCTGATTGGCGTCATCACCAAAGGCCGCATAGCGGGCTGCCCATAATGCAGAACGACGGTCTGCGGATGCCATCGACCGCAGATCGGAACGATTGGTTTCCAGCCAGCCGTTATAGGCCAGCAGGCCCTCATACTTGGAGACCAGCGCCTCGGCCATGTCCGGAAAAAGCTCTGCCAGAAATGCCGATACCATACCTTGCCAGCTATCCGGATACTTCGCTTTAAGGTAGTTAATCACCTGCTCAATGAGCTTGATCTGACTATGTTTTACGTGCATGTTGCGAGCGAATCGCTCACGCACCTGATCAACAAACTCAACATCTTCTGGCGTGAACTCGTACTCGGCTTCATGTTCGACTAAAGGCCCTGCCGGCATGCCAAACCCATGCTGCTTCAGCGTGGCTTCGGGTGCGCGTCTTATGGCCTCATTCGCCGCCTTATCCACGTATGTTCTTTTGCTCCCACTCTCTGAAGGAGCAAACATAACGATGGCCATTACAGACAGCAGCATCACCGAAGCTATAACCCAGACAGCTTTACTCTTAAGAAACATTGAACAGACCCGGCATTAATGAAATTCGTAATAAAAAAGCCTGCACCCCAGGGGGTGCAGGCTCAAACTTTCAGCACTGACTAGAAGCCGTTGTCTGCGATGTAATCGGTAATCGCAGCATAAAACTCCATTTCATCAAAAGTATCTGGTGGTACGCCGATGACATCCAGATGATCCTGATAAACCTTCCAGCTATGCGAAGTCATCTGGGTGGCATCAGGTGCATTCAGGTCACCCGTAAAGCCGGTGTTGGTCTGCGCCCAGATGTAATCAAGACAACCGCCACATTCCCAGTACTCCAGACGGTATCCCATTTGCTGTGAATTGATGCCGACCAGGCCATCATCATCATTGTCATTGGGATTACCGTCACCTGTCCCCAGGGCTCCGTCGTTATTTGCGTCGTATGTGGCGTAACCGTCACCGTCAATGGTCGTCCATGCTTCCTTCACCAGATATAGAGCAGGGTTCATATAGCCATTGTCCTGTCCGGTGATAATGCTGCGTGAACGCGCCACGTAAGTCGCACTGCGCGGGTTGTTCTGATTGAACACCTTGGTACCGGTTGTTATGCCGTCATTCGGATCAATGTCATCGTGCACAAGCTGCTTCAGTGCAGCGTAGGCATCATTGCCACCACCATAAATCACATCGCCGAAATACTCTGCCAGAGCGGCCAGCACAGACTGCACGCCCGGATTCAGGTTAAAGACATATTTGGCAATCGGTGAACCACGGTGAGGTGAAGAAATACTGATGCCGTATTTCACCACGGTGTAGCCACGATTCTCATAAAGCATTTTTGCAGCCTTGCGTAAATCAAGCCCACCCTGGGAATGCCCGATGATATTCACATAGCTGTGACCTGTTGTCGCCAGATAGCCCTCGATATCCTGATACAACTCATAACCACGTTGCTCGGAACTCTGGAATGGTGTCACCGAAGCCACGAATGACTGCTGCGATGAGTTGATATCGTGGTTGCAGTAATACTCACCCCACTGACATGTATCCAGTACATAGACCCCGTAATCATCGCCCCAGTAGTCGTAACCCAGAATATCGTCAAAGCCTGCCATGCCGTGAGCAAAGACAATTGGATAAGCGGTTTTGTTTGCATCACGGGCCATAACATTGCCTGAGAATGCCAATAGGAATACCAACGGCAATACGCCGTATAAACTTCGCATACTCTTCTCCCTCATTTAAATCTGCTGCTGCAGAAACTCGCACATGGGGGCCATCTGTTCATTTTTTAATGAATCTAAAAACCCTTATAACTACTTATATTTCATGTATTAATTATTTTGGGGAAATCGAAACATACTTCATTCGGACTAGTTCGTCATTATTTTTTATGGCACTTATGTACGCTAATTCCACACGACCTGACAAAAAACGCGATTTTCCCCTCACTGACTACATGCTAGGCTACGACGCTGCAATCGATACAGGCACCAACATGATTACACTTCATCATCTGGAAAACTCCCGTTCACAGCGCGTACTCTGGCTTTTGGAGGAACTTGGTGTTGACTACGAAATAAAGATTTATAAACGCAACAAGAAAACCAGTCTTGCCCCTCCCGAATTGAAGCAGGTACACCCGCTGGGCAAATCACCCGTGATCACCGATGGCGAACTGACGATTGCAGAATCGGGGGCCATTACGGAATATCTGATCGACACCTACGGCAATGGCCGTTTCAAGCCTGCAGCCGGCACTGCCGAAGCACTTCGCAACACATACTGGATGCACTATGCAGAAGGCACTTTCATGCCACTCATGGTGATGACACTTATTTTCAATCGAGTAGAGCAGGCACCGTTCCTCGTACGCCCTGTCGCCAAGGCAATTTCCGGGCAAGTCAAAAAGGCCTATCTGGGCCCTAATACCAAAGCAAACCTGCAATTCATTGAAGACGAACTGGGCAAGAGCACCTGGTTTGCCGGCGAAGAATTAAGTGGTGCCGATTTCCAGATGATCTTTCCCCTGGAAGCCGCCTCTGCCCGTGCCGGCATAGGTGAAACACATCCACGCATAAAAGCCTATGTGGACCGTGTACACGCCATGCCTTCCTATCAGCGAGGACTGGAAAAGGGTGGTCCATACGAGCTGATGGGCAAATAGACACCCGGAAATCAGGCACCTGTTCTGACAGGCTGGGAGAGTATCCATAGCCCTGCCACGGTAAAGATCACCATCAGGAAAAGCATGGGTATCTGGCTAATGACCGCCTGACGGTGGGTCGGAAAAATGCGTAATGCCACAACATGGGCAACATACACACTCACAATGTGCCCCAGCACGATCAGCCCCACCTGCACATGCCATACGGTACCGGCATCAGGAATAATTGCCCGCTGCAACCATCTCGCCGTGCCGAACAGGTTCCAGCCCCAGCCAAACGGGTCAGACATGAGGCTGACAATCTTCACGCCTTGAGACTGAATCAAGGTATAGTAGTGCGTGATGTTGTAGACCAGTACGATAGGCAACAAGGAGAAGGCAAACTCCTGTGACAGCTGCTTTACCGAGACACTTACCCGCGTCAACAGTCGCATCAGCCATATAAAAAGCAGATATACGAGCAAATAAATAAACGGCGACAGCAACAGCCAGAACGACTGCCAAAGCATGAATAATTGACTGGCCCGCGAAAAGGCCGTCAGCGGATCATTTCCTGCTAAAGCCTGGATCTTCCAGTTGTACAAATCCCCCCAGTAAATCTTTTGCCAGACGATTGTTTCCCGCAGGCCGTCAAATGCTGTTGATGACAGCATGAATAATATAAATACCAGCAAACCGGATTTTTCTGCTGGCGAATCAATCAGGCCCGTGAATGGCATTCGCAATGAGATTCGGGTTTCACTTCCGTCATCAGGTCTAACGATTTCAATCGGCGCCATCGCTGCCAACAGGCGCATAAAAACGCTGAGAAATTCACAATAACGGAACCAGGACTTTATCCCGATGACGGCAACGCCAATAAAATTAATCACGCTATACGCCAGAAGTAACAAGCCCAGGCTATAAGGCAACGTTCGACCAAAAAGCTCAATCCAGATGAAGGCCATGTACAGGATTACTGCAGGCCAAACACCCAGTTTCTCCGGGTACACATAGAGTCCTGTCCCAAATTTACTGAAAAATTTCTGCAGTGACTCAGCCATCACGCGCCAGGGATTAATGCGACAGTAAAGATCACCGGTTATCGCCGTGAGATAGGCATATCCCAACATGAAAACAATCCAGAAGAAGGTCATATTGAAATTGCTGTAAGGGCTTCTGCTACCCCACAGGCCCGTGGCAATACAAAGCAGCAATCCCGCTACGCTCAGAACCTGGAGCAGGGTCAGTAACCTGAAACTGCGGAAATATTCAATCAGAAAATGCCCGCTAATATCCCGTTTAGCCGGTCCCGAAACCTGCTCTCTGGATGTGACAAAGATCCCGACTACAAGAAACGAGGCGATCAATGCTGCCGCTGATCCCCAGGCATAAAGCCAGAACGGAACAGGCAGGTTATATATACGGCCAAAGGAATGCGCCTGACCTATCAATGGCCAGACCAGCAAGGCTAGAGATGCAATGAGCCGCCCGGCATCTTGCATTTTCATCGAGGCAATACTTCGATCACCCCGAGTGCATGATGTGCGTGATGTCCATGTAATTCATATTCAAACCGCCCGCTATGCTCGGCTATAAAACCATGCGTCACCGGCATACCTGCACTGAGCAACCATTTGTGATCATAGCCATGCAGATGCAGCTCACCCTCTTTGTCACTCGTAAACTCCAGGGTAAGTAAGTCACCCTGACTAACCCTGATAATTTCCGGGCCGGCAGTGCGTCGGCCGTCCTGTATTTTTATCCGGATGACTTCTGATGCTGCCTGATCGCCTATGTTGTCAGACTTAGATTCGATCGCAGAAAGCTCGCTCCCGACTTCGGCGTTTGTGACCGAATAATCCGGCTTTAAAAACCAGAAAAGAGCTGCCAGACCCAGCCCCCCGACACTCAGGATTACGATAGTCTTAAATTTCACATTTCCTCCATTGGTTGCCTATAAAGGTGATCATTACGCATTTTTTACTGTGTACGCTGCATTATTTTGGCGTTAGGCTGTTGGGCTGTTTATTACTTACATCCATATAACATCTGAGCAAACCATTGTGGAACATTACGCTCAGAATAACGAAGCGCGTCAACAGGAGTTTTATAAATGCAACGTATTGTGCTTTCTTTACTTATTATAATTTTGAGCGCATGCGGCTCGGGAGATTCCGATCTGCTTTCTACCAAACAGGGTGGCAGCAATATAGGCAATAGTAGTTCCTGTAAAGCAAACGCCGGTGGCAGCAATGCCGCTGACTGCGCCACAATCGCTGGCACCATCGTGCCCCCAGGCACCGACTACCGCCATGCGCATGATGAAATCCCCATGTACGACGATCTCGTACAGGGCTACCCCGATCTCACGGAAGAAACCCTGATCGGCACCTACTTCAAGGACGGCGGATTTCACCCTGAGGAACGCTGGGGCATAGAGCGCGAGTACTCACCCAAAACCGGCGTCACCATCAAACGTGATGCCAGATGGGGCATCCCCGTCATCTATGGTGATACAGATAACGATGCCTTTTTCGGTGCGGGTTACGTCACCGCCGAGGATCGCCTGACGGTGATGGAAGCCCTGAGGGCACTCGGCTATGCCGAGGCTTTTGAATTACTGGGTACCGCCCCCGCATGGCTGGCCGATGCCGAGATGATCCGCCTTTATCCCTATACACGGGCCGAGTTTGCCGAACAGATTGATCGTGTAGAAATGGAATATGGTGAAGTCGGTACCAAAACCCGTGAAGCAGTCGAAGCTTTTGTTGATGGAATCAACACCTACCTGACCGGCATCTACACAGCTGAAATCCCGCTCCCGAATGCTCTGGCTGAACTCGGCGTCACTCCGGCTCCCTGGACTATCGGCGACGTGGTCGCCTGTGCAACTGTCATACGCGCCATGTTCGGTGCAGACGGTGGCGCTGAACTCGGAAATGCGGCAAAAATGCTCGGCCTCATCGACCAATTTGGCGAGGCCGATGCACGGCGAATCTACGATGACTTCCGCAACCTTAACAATCAGGATGCACCGATACATATCACCGACGAAAAATTCGTTTACATGCAACGTGACGAGACAGCGATTGAAGCTGCTGCCAACAGCCTCGGCGTCACCGCAGGTGACCCTGGCCTGCAGGTGCTGCTTACCTCCCTGTTTGGCACTGCCCCTTCCGGTGAAAGCAATGCCAGCATAGCCAGCCAGTTAAACGTACTGAACGAAAAATCCCGTATCAAGTGGGAAAACCTCAAGCTCAGTTCTGCACTGGGTACTATCGACATCAGCAAACCCGGCTCCATGTCCAACGCCATGATCGTTGGCGGCAGCCGTACCGAAAGTGGTCGCCCCATTATGATCGGCGGCCCACAGACCGGTTACTTCGCGCCGCAGATTCTATTTGAGCTGGAAATCCATGGTGAAACCGTACACACCCGTGGTGCCGGATTCCCGGGACTTAGCTTTGCACCCGTCATAGGTCGTGCCGGTAACTATGCCTGGACAGCCACCGCCGGCGGCTCGGACATGATCGACAGTTTTATCGAAATCCTGTGCGAACCGGATGGCAGCGCGGCAACAGAAGAAAGCCGTCACTACATGCACAATGATGAATGTAAACCAATGGACTGGTGGGTGCATCGCAGTGTGAATGAAATCCAGTCCGGCACGGTGGTGCCTGAACTGGGACCGGTGCCCGGGCAGATCCCTTTATCCGAGATTCCTCTGGATCAGATCCCTATCGGCGAACTTGCCAATCTTGGCGTTACCGACATCATTGCCGAACGTAGCGTTCATGGCCCGATCGTGGCACGTGGCACGCTGGACAATGGCGACGGTAAAGTGGTCGCAGTGGCGATTGCCAAGGCCCGTACCACTTTGTTCAAGGAAGCTGACGGTGCCATTACTTTATATCAGTGGGCAACCGGCCATTCAGACACCGCCGAGAAATTCCTTGAGGACATGCGTCCCATGAATCTCTCCACTAACTGGATGTACATCAACCAATCAGAGATTGCCTACTACCATGGCGGCCTCTTCCCAATTCGTAACAAGGCTGTTGATCCTGATTTTCCTGTTCTGGGCACGGGTCAGTGGGACTGGCTGGGGCTGCGAGACCAGTCTGAACATCCACAGGCCATAAATCCGGAACGCGACTACATCGTGAGCTGGAATAACAAGCACTCGCCCAATTGGGGAGCTTCTGACACCAAGTGGAACTTCAGTGCACTATACCGCGCCGACATGCTCGAAGATCGCATTTTGAAAGATGGCGATGCAGGCACCAGGATCACGCCGGTACGACTTACCCAGCTTATGGAAGCTGCGGGTTTGAACGATTTCCGTGGTTCACATGTATTGCCCCTGGCATTACGTCTGGCCGCTGCCCATCCGGAGTTATCCCCCAACCAGCTCGCTACTGACTGGGTGGTAGTGTTGAATGAATGGGTAGCAAATGAAGCATTACGACGCGATGGCGACAACGATGGCAATTACGATCGTGGTGCCGCCGTATCATTCATGGATGCCTTATGGAGTCCATTGATCGACAGTATCTTCACTTTTGCAGATATCGAAGCACTGGTCGGTGCACGGGATAACGCCCCCGGCGTCGCGGGCAGCGCCTATCAGGATGGACACTATGGTCACATATGGACAGAACTCAGCATGGCGCTGGGCGATGCAGTAAACACGCCCACATCACAACGTCATTGTGGAGCGGATAAACTCGGCGACCAGCCGACACAGCGTCAGTGTGCCGAACGCATCTGGGCAGTATTGGGCAATGTGGCACAAAGCCTTGGAGACCCCGCAGATGTGACAATGGCACGTGAAGAGATCCTGTTCATTCCTGTCCCGGATGCCAGTGCCGACCTGACGCCCATGCACTGGGTGAATCGTCCAACCTACCAGCAGATCATGGCATTCGAGTAGCCGCATCATGCCAGCTGAATTCACAGACTACTTCACAGCAGAAAAGCAGGAGGCCCTGCTTTTCATGGTTGTGGGTGTGCTCGCTATCCTTATCACCGCATGGATGATAAAAACCAGTAGTCGATTCAGGGCAGCCGGTTTTCCATTGGTCGCCATCGCAGCCATTCAGATCACAGTGGGCAGTACGGTTTATTTCCGGACCGATGCACAGGTTGGCGAATTAACCAGCCTCTACGAAAAGGACGTGACCAGCTTTCAAAGTGAGGAAATTCCTCGCATGCAGGTGGTCATCGATAACTTTGTTCTCTATCGGTGGATCGAGATCGCTTTACTGTTCGCAGGTACCATTTTGGTTGTTCTGCTACGAAAAAACCCGAGGTGGTTGGCAGTCGGGCTGGGGCTAACTCTGCAATCAGCCATAATGCTGGGTCTGGACTATTTCGCTGAAGCACGCGCGGCCGAGTATATGCAATTTATTCTGGGCCTTGCCTAATCCGCTTCCGCTTTCAGCGGTTTGATGACAGATTCCATCATTGAGGATGTCAACAGGCTTGCCATACAAAATCCCAGAAACATGAAAAAGCCTATCTGCAGTGAAGTGCCGTTGGTGGTCAGCACATCCACACCGCTCTCGAACGAGCCACTGGAGATCAGTTCAAGCTGACTGGTAATCATGCCGTTAAAGCCAATGTAGGCCATAAATATGGCGATCACCATGACGTCGGCCATTGACCATTTACCCGATTTCAGTGCAAAAAACTCCACGACAGCAGATGCACGTAACTTCATCGGATTGTAGATATACAGGATGGAGGCCAACAGCTTGAAGGTGGGGAAAACCACACTGAACGTAGCAATAAGAATGCCGACCACCATCATGTCCCACTTGCCTGTAGCGGTGAGCACAGTCACAACATCGAGCACACTCTTACTCTGGAAGTAAAACACCTCGTTATGGAACTCGATCGGACTGCCCATCAGCATAAACTTCAGATTGGATATCTGGGCTTCTACTTCCATCATCGGCGTCAACACACCGCAAAACAGCAACAGCACCGAGCCAAATGACAGTATCACGAAGGGCAAGGTATTTGTAGTATTCGAAACAAAACGCGACATCAGAAATAGCAGCAGCATGCAGACCGCAACAATCAATGCGAAATTTCTGGCCTGCTCATCAACCACCTTCAACTGATTACTGATGATTTTCTTACAGGCCGTGCTTGTTCTGCATTCATAGCGAGCCCGGATTTCATCACGACGTGAATCATCCACCTTGGCAAATGTTGATTGGGAAATGTCATGGACCATACTGGACAGAAAGGCACTTAATTCCTGCCTGGTTTCCGGCTTTTCAAGTTCGAGCAGAATCTGATCGGCATATTCAGGAATCCCTGCCTTTACGGTATTTATATCGACCAGAGATTGCCGCATGCTTTCCTTGACTTTACCCGTGACACGCGTCCACCAGTCACCCTGCCTGCTTTGCTTTCGTACCTGCTTGTCCGCTTCTGTAATCAGCGTATCCAGCATCTGTTCGATCGCACGTTTCAGGGCTTCGCGATTATTGCCCTCAATCTCAAGCGCCTGAATTTCCTTTTCTACAATCCTGCTTACCTGCCTGACCCAGACATCGGCATTCAACATGCCGTATTTCACATGCCTGAGTTCAGCACGATCTTCTACAAGCGTCTGATGCGCCTGCAGGCCCTGAATTAACTGGAATGAAAATGCAGCCATGACCGCCAGGACAAGAAATAACAGGATATTCATGCCTAGTGTTTTCATATCCATCTCAGCCATGATTATTCCTGCTCAAAATAAAGGTCACTCACGATTTATTGGGATAAAACTACAGGGCTTTCTTCAACATTGTCAGTTCTGGATGCCTGCTGCTGCAGCTTCCAGAGTTTGGCATAAGTGCCATCGCTCTCAATTAATTCCTGATGTCTGCCCTGCTCGACCACCCTGCCCTGATCCAGCACCACAATATTATCGGCATCGATAATTGTCGACAGCCGGTGGGCAATCACCAGCGTGGTGCGGTCGGCAGCGATTTCATTCAGATTCCTCAGTATGGCTTTCTCTGATTCGGAATCCAGCGATGAGGTGGCCTCATCAAAGATCAGTATGCCCGGGTTTTTGAGAATCGTCCGTGCAATGGCGATACGCTGCTTCTCGCCACCGGAAAGTTTCAGACCACGCTCTCCTACCATCGTGTCGTAGCCATCCGGAAGGCGTTCAATGAATTCAGCCAGATGGGCATTGCGAGCCGCTTCAATGACTTCGGCCCTGGTGGCCTCCGGCCGCCCATAGGAAATGTTGTAATAAATGCTGTCGTTGAACAGCACGGTATCCTGCGGCACAACGCCAATGGCAGCACGCAGGCTCTCGAGTGTGACTTCACGGATATCCTGCCCGTTGATATGAATACTGCCTTCGTTCACATCGTAAAAACGGAACAGCAATCGGGCTATGGTTGATTTGCCCGCCCCGCTTGGACCCACCACAGCCAACTTTTTACCCGGGGGTATTTCGAAGCTGACATTCCGGAGAATCGGTCGGTCTTGCCGATAGGCGAAATTCACATTCTCGAAACGGACTCCAACATTGACCCCCTCACCCCGGCCCTCTCCCCCAGGGAGAGGGTGATGAATATTGAGCGATGTCGCATCCGGGTTATCCGCGACTTCGGCATTCACTTCCAGCAACCGGAACATACGGGCCATGTCGGCCAGCGCCCGCTTGATCTCCCGATAAACAAAACCAAGGAAGTTCAGTGGCAGGAACATCTGGATCATGTAGGCATTGACCAGCACCAGATCACCCAGTGTCATGGTGCCATCCACTACATGCTGAGCCGCGAGGATCATCATACTGGTGACAGCTGCGGCAATAATCAGGGCCTGCCCGGAATTCAGAGTGGCTAGTGAAAGTCTGTTCTTGATCAGAGACTCTTCCCAGTGCTCCAGGTTCTTGTCGTACTGGTTGGCCTCGTATTTCTCGTTGCCGAAATACTTCACTGTTTCGTAATTGAGCAGGCTGTCTATGGCGCGGGTATTGGCCCGTGAGTCCCGCTCATTGGCCTGTCGCACATACTTGGTTCGCCACTCCGTCGTGATGACCGAGAAAGCGATATACGCGACCACTGAACCAAAGGTGATGATGGCAAACCATGCGCTGTAATTGACAAGCAAAATAGCCGCAACCAGGGAAATTTCCAGTAAAGTCGGGATGATGTTGAATAACATGAAGCGCAGCAGGAAACTGATACCCCCTGTGCCACGCTCAATGTCCCGACTAAGGCCGCCGGTACGTCGTGACAGGTGAAAATTCAGGTCCAACCGATGCAGGTGCTTGAATACCTGCAGGGAAATACGTCGCATGGCATGCTCTGTGACACGCCCAAATACCGCATCGCGTAATTCACCGAACAGCACCGTTCCCAGTCGTAGCAGGCCGTAGGCCAGCAGCAACGATAGGGGCAGCACGATAATGTCGGTCTGGTTTGAGTCCAGACCATCCACGATGTACTTCATAATGAGAGGCAACGCCACACTGGCAAGCTTGGCTGTCACCAGGAATGCCATGGATATGATCACCCGTCCACGGTACTCCCACAGGTAGGGCATCAGAATGCCCAGTACACGCCAGTCGGTTTTTTCGTTTCCTGCCTCGGGAGAATCCGGAGTGCCGCGCATGGCGCGCCTGCCTCTCATCAGGCTGCTTTCCGCTTGTCCCTGATTACTCCGTCATCAATTAGTTGCTGAAAGAATTCAACAACGGAATCTTCCGCAGGGCGGAATTTCATACCCAGATCCTTGCAGGTATAGCTGTTATCAAACTGCAGCGGATAACCCACGTTTGTCGAGACAAACTTGCGGGTGATACCACTGAACGGCCCGGCCAGCCAAACCATAAACTTCGGTAACTCTTTCGTCGGAAAAGGGTACTTGCTACCGAAATGCTCACGCAGCACTTTGCCCATTTTCAAAAAGGTCATCGACTCACTGACACAGATATGTCGGCCGCTGGCATCAGGCGTGAAACCTGCCTTGATATGGGCCATGGCAACATCACGCACATCGACCAGACCGAATTCCAGTTTCGGCGCACCCATCTTCAGGCTGCCATTAAAGAACTGTTTCATGGTCGAGAAACTGCCCGAGGCACTGGCCGTGGTCAGCGATGGCCCGAGCACCAGACCCGGGTTGATGGTCAGCAGATCCCAGCGTGATTGTTTCTCTACCATCTCCCAGGCCACTTTCTCGGCGGCCACCTTGGAATAGTTATAGGGCTGATGATCGACACTGCTGGTGGTATTCCAGTGCTGCTCGGTAAAGATTCCGTTCTCGGTCTTCTGCATATCCACCGCATCGCCATAGATGCCGACGACACTTGAAGTCAGCACCACACGCTTCACGCTGTCAGTACGGTTAACCGAGTCCAGCACCGTACGTGTGCCATTCACCGCCGGATCGACCAGTTCTTTCTGCGGGTCTTTAATGCCCATGATCACGAACGGCGAAGCCGTATGCATGACCAGTTCACAGCCCTGCATCGCTTCATCAAACGCACCTTCCGATAGCAGGTCAGCCTTGAAAAGGGTCAACGTGCCGGATGCGTTCTCAGCCAGCTTTTTCAGATGCCCGACCTTCTTGTCGTCATCCGGGTTTCGTACCGTGGCATGCACATTCACGCCATCTTCCAGCAGGTATTTAACGATCCACGAAGCAATGTAGCCGTTGCCACCGGTCACGAGTACGGGTTTGGATTTATCGATATTCATAGTCATCTCAAACTTCCTGATAATAGATAATCACTTGAAGCACATGGCTCAAAGGCGACTTCAATTCTTGAACACACTAAAGGAAGGTGATGCCCAGCCCACGCCAGAATAATCCGGTGCAGCAGGCAGTGCTGTGCCACCGTAGATCACATCACCATTGGCATCCTCATAAATCATCCAGGCTACTGTCGGCTGCTGGCTCATGGGCGGCTGGGAATAATCGCAGACACCTTCGGCATATAGTTCTTCCAGCCGCAGCCATTCCTCTTCAGTAAAGGGTATCGGGCCATAGTCATCTTCACGACTGAATGGCTTTAACTGGCAGGCCAGACTGTCGCCATAAATATCATCACCGGCAACGGTTCTTGGCGTACCGAAATAAGTCACGACAGGTTCAGGACACATTTCCTCAAGCAAAAAGTTGCCATTGCCATCACTGCAGGCGTCGTGCACATGAGCCGGCTTGTTGGCAATGACCTTCTCGGCGATCGAGAGATCACTGGTATCGGCTTCAATCGCATCCAGCCAGTCACTCATGGCATCCAGACCGAGGTATACATAATTGGGATCACCAATCAACGGTGCCGGCCCGCCCCACATCACATGATTATCGTGATGGCCCTGGGCCCGATCCAGTCGCCAGCGTACCCAGAAGGCATGCACCGTGTCATGCGCGGCACCGGGGTCATTACCAGTGAAATTGAGTATCGCGACATTCTCGAGATTATTCGTCATGTTCGACAGTCCGGTGCGATACACATTAGACAACGCCGGCTCATCAGCCTTGATACGCTCGGGCACCCAGTTCTGGTTCAGATCCAACCCACCGATGCGGGTATTCAATTCGACGAATTGTGCGGGGGTGATTTCCAGTGCCCGCAGGGAATTCAGACCATACTGAATACCTTCGGTACTGATGGGCAGGCCGGTAAAGCCTTCACCCCGTAGTATCTCGAGATCTGTCCAGACTTCCGGTGCACGTGGCCCTATGAGATTCTTCATATAAGTCAGTACATCGCAGCGTATACCTTCAGGATTTGTTTCCTCATGAAAGCGCTCCTCCGCACTGATACCATCACAGTCATTGCGAGGATTCAGCGCAGCCTTGTATAAAAGCTCATCCGCCAACACCGCATTCACATGGCTGATATGCCCGGCCACCTGACCAAACTGTACCGGTGTCCACAACACATTCCCCCAACGCGAAGGGTCTTCGAAATAACGGCGCATCAAATGCGAATCAGTAAACTGCGCCCCGGCACCCATCACATCCGGATAGGTACACATGGCAAGAATCCCCTGGTACATTCCGGGATAGGCATTGGCCACAGTCAGCTGGACAATAGCACCCCCTGAACACCCCGTACCCATGGTGTAGCGCACCGGGCCGTACTGTTCAATGAAGCGCTCCTTGACCATCATGATGGATTCAGCTTCAACGGCAAGATTGCAGTTATGTCCGGCATTGTTCAGGGCCGTGGTGACAATCGAATACCCCTTGCCCAGCGCAGTGATATAGCTCTGCTCGAATACGGGATTAGCGGGGATAGTGCCCGAATAGTCATCCGTAGGCGCATTACCCGTACTATGTGCGGCACCGCAATTACCGCCATGCGTCATTAATAATTTGCCATTCCACTGAGGCTGCTGTGACTTGGCTGTCCAGTCCTGAGCCGGATCAAACAGCGTAAATATCTTGTACTGATCCCGATCCTGGTAGCCGGTTTCCAGCCGAACGATGAAAGGCAGCGTAGTGCCATCGTCGGTCGTTGTCTCGGCAACATCACCCGGAGGGTTTTCGAGGTCATAGGGCTGCAGGCTGTTATTGGTTGAATCGGTAGACTTGTAAAGAAAACTGTATTCAGCTGGCTGATTACACTGTTCATCCACCGCGCCTTCCTGACATGTCCAGGGCTGAATCTGCGGGCCGGAGAAAATCGGGCCGCCATTGGGGTGGTTAACGATTTCAGTCGTGGCATTACCACCGGGTAGCTGAGCGACAAAAGTATTCTTGCCAAGTTTCATGCCCGTCACCAGGCCACGAAGGTTGCCATTGGAGACAGGAGAAAACTGATCGCTCACATCCTGACCATTGAGTGTCATTTTGATACTGCTGGCATCACTCCCCGCGGGAGGCAGCACATCAATCAGAACATCATCGCCACTGACCAGATCAGCCCGGTTTGAAAGCACCAGCACTGATGGTGAACTGGCCAGATTACTTCCCGACTGATTCGAATTGTCATTATTACTACTGTTTCCGCCACATGACGAAATACACACCAAAGCTGCGGCAATTAACCCACCGCTGAAAAATCTGTTAATCATGATTGTCTCCTGGACCAAAGAGAAGTATAGCGAACCTGAAGTCCAAACCGCTTATTGCGTATCCCTATCCTGTTTTTAACACACTCGCCTTGATCAGCTCGGAAAAACGCCTGGTGGCCGGACCGGCATAGTCGCGGTCGGCAAATACCAGGTATAACTCGGCAAAGCGCTCCCGCCCTTCCGTCAGTGGCAAAGGCTTAATAAGGCCGGCATCCAGTTCCTTACGAATCGCCAGTTCCGGCAACCACGCGTAGGCCAGGCCCATGCTGACTGACTTAATCGAAGTCGTAGTGTGACTCACTGTCCAGCGTTGCTCTGACCCCAGCCATCCGGCATCCCGTTTGGCCTTCGTGCCCGAATCGCTGATGACCATCTGACGCTGCTGCCGTAGATCCTGATGCGAAATGTCCCTGCCCAGTTTATGCAAAGCATGCTCCGGGTGCGCCACCGGAAGAAACCTGATCTGCATCAGGTGCTCACCCAGAAACCCTGCCGGAACGATGGGTGTGATCGCCACATCGACCCGACCTTCCAGCAATGCCTCTTCATTGCCGCTGAGTACCGTCTCGATAATCTGTACCCGTGTTTGCAGACATTCATCGGAGAACTGCCCCAGAACACAGAGCAGCGTTTCACTCGGGAACAGGTGATCCACTGCGATGCGTATTGCAGGCTCCCAGCCAGCTGCCAGTTCACCCGCTGCCTTTTCCAGGCCGCTGGCCTCATCGATCAGCAGCTTTGCACGACGGTAAAGTGTTTTACCCGTTGGCGTTAATACGGCTTTGCGACCCTCGATCTCAAAAACGTTCACGCCGAGCTGTTCTTCAATCCTACCCACCGCATAGCTCACAGTTGACTGACTTTTATTCAATACCTCGGCGGCATGGGCATAGCCACCGGCATCAACCACGGCAATCAGGGCACGCCATTGCTCAATCGTTATTCTGGGCTGACTCATATATCTAATAATTAGATGAAATTCAGCGAAATTATGCGCTTTTTAATCGTATTAATAAATAGTTTAATTACAGCCATCGTCAGCGCGACGCGAGTCACTGACCCCAGATTCATTAAGGAGAAACACCATGGCACAGTTACTACAGATCAAAACAAGCATCTTCTCGGACGACGGCCAATCCAGCCATCTGGCCGATGATTTTGTACAACAATGGCAGCACAGCCACACTGATAGCCCCGTTACAATTCGGGATTTTTCCGCATCACCGGTGCCACACCTGAGCGCAGAAACCTTCCAGGCATTCCTGACGCCAGAAGCAGAAAGAAACGAAGCACAGAAGACAGCGGCCGCCTACTCGGACCAGTTAATTGAAGAACTGCAACAGGCCGATATCATCGTGCTCGGGTTGCCCATGTACAACTTCGGCATTCCGTCACAACTCAAGGCCTACTTTGACCACATTGCCAGGGCCGGTGTGACCTTCCGCTACAGCGAGAACGGGCCAGTAGGCTTGCTGGAAAACAAAAAGGTTTACGTACTGGCTGCCCGCGGCGGTCTGTACAAAGGCACGCCCAAGGACACCCAGACGCAATATGTCATTGATTTTTTCAACTTCATCGGCATTAGTGACATTGAATTTGTCTATGCTGAAGGTCTTAGCATGAGTGACAACCGAGAAGCCTCTCTTACCCAGGCTCGCCAGGAAATTAACCTGCTTGCCGCCTGACCATCAACACCCAGGAGCACCATCATGAACAACATCGAAAAATCAGCTGACCTTGCAGGTCGCATCCTCATCGCCGCCATTTTCCTGCTGGCAGGCCTGAACAAGATTGGCCAATACGACGGCACCGTCGCCTACATGGCTTCGCAGGGCGTACCCGGCGCACTATTACCGCTGGTGATTGCCCTTGAAGTCGGGGGCGCTATTGCCATCATCCTCGGTCTGTTTACCCGCCTGACTGCATTCGCGCTGGCTGGCTTTAGTATCCTTTCAGCCCTGTTATTCCATGCGAACCTGGCCGACCAGATGCAGTTCATCCTGTTTTTCAAGAACCTGGCGATGGCGGGTGGCTTCCTGTTTCTGGTAGCCCATGGCCCCGGTGACTGGAGCCTGGATTCTAAATTCAGGAAGAGCTAACAGGGTATAAACAGGCACTCGATGTTGTGTGCCATTGATGTGACCGTTGGCCGCATGGACGCGGCCGACGAGCCCCCATGGACGGGTTCACGGCGTGTCACAGCAATGGCATACAACAGCGAACAATAAGGAGTAAGACATGACCACACGCAAAATCCAACAAGTCATCAAAGGCATCCCCACCTCGGATGGTGCCGGCGTAAAGCTGACTCGCAGCATTGGCAGTTCACAGCGTCTGCGTGTCGACCCTTTCCTGATGCTGGACGAGTTCTCCTCGGACGCCTCTGCCGATTATATCGGCGGCTTCCCACCGCACCCCCATCGCGGCTTTGAAACCGTGACCTATATGCTCGAGGGTCACATGCTGCATGAAGACCACATGGGCAATAAAGGCCATCTCAGGGATGGCGATGTGCAGTGGATGACGGCTGGCAGCGGTATCGTTCATTCCGAAATGCCACAACAGACCGAAGGCCGTATGCGGGGCTTTCAGCTATGGGTCAATCTGCCTGCCAAAGATAAAATGCAGCCGGCAGCCTACAGCGACATCCCGGCGACTGATATCCCCAGGGTTCAGCTTGCCAACGGCGGCAGCGTCAAAATCATTGCCGGCAGTTTTGATAACAGCGGCCAAATAAGTGATGGCCCGATCAACGGTTGCAATGCTCGACTGGCGACTGATCCACTTTATCTGGATATTCAGTTACCGGCGAATGGACTATTCCAAACGCCGATTGACCCGGAACACAATGCCTTCACCTACATCTATGAAGGCGCGGCCAGCATAGAAGGTCAGGCACTGGCGTTGCATCATGCCGGTATTCTTGGTGATGGTGAGCAGGTGGAAATATCTGCCGGGGCCAAAGGTGCCCGGCTGCTTTTACTCGCCGGCAAACCCCTGAATGAGCCGATTGCCCAATACGGCCCCTTCGTCATGAATACCCCTGAGGAAATCGACCAGGCCATTCGTGATTACCAGGATGGCACACTCACCAATGCCTCCTAGGCACGGGATGAGCCGTCATCCCCGGAGGGCCGCTTTGGCTTGAGCGTCGACATTTTCGGATCACCTTCCATGACTTCTGCCAGTTCCCTGCGGACCTCATGCGAACTCTGGATCATATGATCCAGATCATGCCGATGCTTGAGCTGACGCTGAAGCAAATCATGATCCGCCTCACTAAAGATGTCGACAGAATAATCTGCCGCTTCCTTACTGTCTCCGAGCACCTGCAATACTTCTCTTGCCATTTCCAGGCTGGACAGCCAGGTTTCACGAATCAGGTAGTCCACTCCCAGATCCATTAAATGCAGGGCGTGATGCCTGTCACGGGCCCGGGCATAGATCTTCAGATGAGGGAAGTGGCGCTTTGCCAGCTCGACCGCATGAATAGCCTTCTCTGCGTCATCCATCGCGATCACCAGCAGCTTGGCATTTTCGGCACCTGCCGCTCGCAGCGTCTGAAGATTCGTAGGCTCACCATAATAAATTTTGTTGCCCCAGCGACGCACCAGGTCAACATGCTCGACATCCTGCTCAAGCGCCGTAAAGTGTATGCCCCTCATCTGCAATACACGCGCCACTACCTGACCAACGCGGCCGAAACCGGCAATCAGCACAGGCGGAGATTCATCTTCAATTTCGTCAAATGGCCGTGCCGGTGCGGCCGATTTATCCCGCTTGCCAAACCAGTCGCTCAACAGGAACATCAGTGGCGTAACGACCATCGACAAAATCACAATGGCAATCAGCTGATCGGTGATTTCATGCGGGAAAATATGTAACCCTGTAGCGGCGTGTAGCAACACGAAGGCAAATTCACCGCCCTGCGCCAACACCAGTGCCAGCCGTAAACTGCTGGGGTGCCCATAGCCCAATGTGCCCGCCACCGCCCATAGCGTGAAGAATTTAATGCTGAGCAATGCTGCGGTTCCCACCAGAATGGGCACCGGATCACGCCCCATGATGCCGAAGTCAGCCGACATGCCTACCGAGATAAAGAAAAGACCCAACAGCAGACCCTTGAATGGATTGATATTGGCTTCCAGTTCATGTCGGTATTCGGAATCCGCCAGCAGCACGCCGGCCAGAAACGCACCCAGCCCCATTGAAAGTTCGGCCCACTCCATCAGAGAGGCTGCACCAATCACAACAAGCAAGGCAGCCACACTGAAGGTTTCCTCGCTGCCCCAGCGCGCAACCATCCGGAACACCGGACGCAACAGATAATGCCCGGCAATAAATAATCCAAACATAGCCGCGACCGCCAGCCCGACTTTTGACCAGATGTCCGTTCCACCTGTGTCGCTTCCCGAAACTGCCAGCATGGGTAACAGAGCAATAAAGGGAATTACGGCCAAATCCTGAAACAGCAGGATGCCAAATGCGGCCCGACCATGCCGAGCACTTAGCTGGTTACGCTCACCCAGGGACTGCAGAACAAATGCTGTGGATGACAACGCCAGCGCGAAGCCTGCAAGCAATGCCGGTCGCCATTCAAGACCAACCCAATGCAGCAATGCTGCCAATGGCACCGTCGCGAAAAGCACCTGTAAAGTACCGGTCACGAATATCGAGCGACGCATCAGCCAAAGGCGAGAGGGCTTGAGCTCCAGCCCAATGACAAACAGCAGGAAGACAACGCCGATTTCTGAAAATTGCAGCACTGATTCCACATCGCCAATCAGGCCCAGCCCCCAGGGGCCAATCAGCATGCCTGCGGCGAGATAGCCAAGTACCGCGCCGAACCCAAGGCGACGGAAAAGCGGAACCGCCACCAGAGCGGCAGCTAGATAGATCGAAGCTTCAAGCATGACGTGCATGCGCGAAGCATACCCTAATTATTTGACAGTTTTGTATCGGCCCACGAAGGCCATTAAGAGATAAAGCAATCCCAGGGCAGCCGCCGCCTGAATCAGCCCGACAGACAGCGAAGAATAAAAATCGTAATGCTCGTGACCCTCAAACAGGCGGTGCAATATCAGATGCAATACCAGGAAACCGGCAACTACCAGCCGCGTTCGCTCATGTACCTGTTGCGAGCTTTCACAGAGCAACCACAGCAAGCCGACGAGGAGTGGAATGTGCATCACGACGAATACCGCATAGCCAATATGATCTGGCAGGAAACTGGTCAGTGGCAACACGCGCCATTCTGCATGGGCAACCGCATCCAGTTCGTGTGCCAGCAGCGTTGAAAACCCTGTATAGAAAACCAGTTTATGCAGCATCCGCAAAACCTACAGCTGGGTAACCGCTTTCTTTTCGATGAGGTCGGTGATTTCAGCTTCGTTGAAACCACAGTCTAGAAGTGTTTGACGGGTATGCGTACCGGGTCTTTCCATGGGTTCCGGCTCGCCTGATGCTGTACGGGAAAACTTCGGCGTGGGTGCCGGCTGCATATGCCCCTTTACTTCAATAAAGCTTTTCCGCGCCACATTGTGCGGATGCTTCGGAGCTTCCTCCAGCGTCAGCACCGGTGCCACACAGCCATCAGTACCTTCAAAAATTTCTGCCCACTCATCACGGGTTCTGGTTTTGATAACCGCAGCCAGTTTCTCTTTCAGTTCAGGCCATTTGGCAGGGTTCATCTGCTGATCGAAATCAGCATCATTCAGTCCGGCCTTTTCCCTGAGTAGGGCATAGAATTGTGGTTCGATTGAGCCCACCGAAATGTATTTTCCATCCGAAGCTTCATAGGTGTCATAAAAATGGGCACCGCCATCCAGCATATTGCTGCCACGCTCTTCTACCAGCATGCCCTGCGACTTAAAGCCGTAAAACATCGCCATCAGCGCAGCCGACCCTTCAACCATGGAGCTGTCAACGACCTGTCCTTTACTCGAACCACGGGCTTCAAGAATGCCGCAAACCAGACCAAAGGCCAGCATCATGCCGCCTCCGCCAAAATCACCCACCAGGTTCAGGGGTGGCACCGGCTTGTCACCTTTCTTGCCAATGGCATGCAGCGCACCGGTCAGTGAAATGTAGTTCATGTCATGCCCGGCGGTATGCGCCAGAGGACCATCCTGACCCCAACCGGTCATGCGGCCGTAAACCAGCTTCGGATTTCGGGCCAGACAGGCATCCGGCCCCACCCCCAGTCGCTCGGTCACGCCGGGACGAAAACCCTCGTAGATCGCATCAGCTGATTCACAGAGTTTGAGTATGGTCTCGACACCATCCGGGTTCTTCAGATCAATCGCTATGCTGCGCCGGTTGCGAAACATGACGCTGTGTCCGGCCTCAGCCAACGGGTTGCCGCCCGGACGATCGATACGAATCACCTCAGCACCCATGTCTGCCAGCATCATGCCGCAGAACGGCCCCGGCCCAATACCCGCGAGTTCCAGAATTCTTACACCTTGCAATGGACCAGCCATTGTTATCCCCTGATCTGATTTCGAAAGCGTTGTTTTTACTGTAGTTCAGACCAACGTGCCAGTGGAAGATTAATTACGATTACCATCGGCACCATTCTGGTAGTTAAACTGGCATGTAATTAGAAGTAATCAAGTCGGGCGGGAAATAATAAAGTCAGTCGACAATCCTGATAATTGATAATTAAGCTGGTTAAAGATTTTTAATGCCAATTATCTTCTTAATCTTTGAAAGTCAGCTACCCACGAAGAAGGGTACGCCGCCTCAAATTTGAATCAAAAAGAACTGCAGCCTGGCGTCATACAATATAAACATTAGTGTTGATTGACACATGAACTTCCACCAATCTCATAGACCTTGGGACTAACGCTACATGGGTTCAAACGTAATCAGGGAAAATTCAGGATAAACCGGGCGCCTTTACCAGGTTCACTTTCTGCTCGGATGCTACCGTTGTGCCTTTCCATGATGCGTTGACAGACAGCCAGCCCAATGCCGGTTCCAGGGTATTCTCCCTGTGTGTGCAACCGTTTGAAAACTTCGAAGATCGAGTCCGCCTGATCCTGTTCAAAACCGATGCCATTGTCACTGACGATGATTTCAAATCCGGTTCTGCCCGGTGAGGACGCATTCCACTCAATGTTAATTTGCGGAGCCACATCTTGCTTACTGTAACGTATCGCATTAGCGATTAGATTCTGGAACAGCTGTCGCATCTGGGTGTAATCAGCTTGAATAATGGGGAGTTTGCTGCAACTTATCCTGGTTTTACTTTCGTGTATTGATTCGGCCAGATCGCTTTTAACCGCCTCAATCACTTCGCTCAGGTTCGTGTCCTCAAAGCTGTGAACTTGCGTGGAAACACGCGAGTAGGTCAGCAGACTATCCAAAAGGATATGCATGCGGTGCGTCGCGCTGACCATGACATCCAGAAACTTGCGGCCCTTTTCGTCCAGTGATTCTGCAGCATGTGATTGAAGGCGCTCGCCAAACATAGTCACTTTGCGCAGGGGCTCCTTGAGGTCATGCGCCGCAACGGATGCAAAGTTCTCAAGGTCACGGTTGGATCTGGCCAGGGCCCGTGATTGTTCTTCGAGTTTTAGTGTAAGCACCTCCTGCTCGGACAGAGCAAGTTCGACACGCCTCTTCTCGGATGCGAGCCTTTCCACCCACTCTTCCTGGCTATAAACACCGGCAAAGGATTTGGTCGTCTGGAAGGCTCTAAGGACACCCATGCTCAACAAGAGAAATCCGGATGCAAAGATGAGGTGAGCCAGCCACCACTGATGCGACCACGGCCTCGAGAGCAAGAAAGAGATAGACGAAAATGCAAAATAAGCCGTAGCGACAACATACATTTTGAGTAGCGGGGATCGGCCATGGCGAAAGAACAGAGCAATAGCTGCACAAATCTCGAGCGCCAGCGCAACTATCTCCATATTTCGCCGTAAAGCCATAGTGTCGAAGGACATTGAGGTCAGGCTAAGAACCACAGCGATATCAACAACAACAAACGACACAAGCCACGGTAACCAGCGCAGGGTCCGTCGGCGCTCGGCCAATGCATCTGCAGGGCGATCATATTGGGCCAGGGCAACCACCAGAAATATGGCAAAGGCAAGCCGTGAAATCGGGCCGAATATAAGGAATAGGCTGAGGTTTTCGTGGGCAACGGTCGTCAACACACCATGCGGCGCGTAAAACAGGGTAAAACTGATCAACCCTAGTGATAGCCAGTACAAGAAGCGCTCACCGCTTTGCAAATAGCAACGCCAGGTTGCGAAAGCGATCAGGCTGCTTTGTGCAATGGCAATGGCAATGGCTATTTCATGGAAGCGGTGCGCTACCAATGGATTCGTTGAGGTTTGCAGGAAAACCAGATAACCGATCGGCAGCGCCGGAAATAAAACGAATGCTAGGAATATGATCTGCTCGTAGGTGCGAGCAGCTCTGAGCAGCGTGCTGTTGCTCAGAGCTCGATTTCCGGGAGGGTTGGGTGCTTGCGGATAACCCTCCAAACTGTCCTTATACTCTTGCGTCACGTGCGACTCCAAATAGCGTCCTGCGTGAAAGCCCAGACACCCCTCAGTATATCGGTCAATACTGGCTAAGACTTTAGGCCAAATCGAACTATCCAGGAGGTCAGGTGCCAGTACTGCTTCCTGCCAGGGATGCAAGGTCTACGATATCAACCCTTCAGCTAGTTTTCTGTGGCATTTAGCAGCGGTTCAATCACTGACAAGTTGCTCGATCAATCTGGTCGCCCGGAATCCTGCACAAGCGGCGAATTGCTGAAGCATAGAATGAGTAGCTTGACGGCTGTGAACCCTAAATCGCATTCGAATCCATCGCTTCATCAGCAAATGGTGCCCTAAACAGCCCGATCAACTTAACTTTTTTGCTCAAAAACCTCACGCCATTACAATCAATTGGTTAACATGCCCCTGTCGACAAACTTATTATTTCTGGTTAGCAATAACTGATGCAGCTTCCAATAATGAGGTTTCAACATGGCTGAAAATAATGGCAGCGTACTGAGTGGCATGCTCTGGATGTTTTTAATTTCCATTCTGCTCTTCTGGTTACCTACGATAGGACCACTAATCGCGGGCATCGTTGGCGGCAAGAAATCCGGCGGAGTGGGTGCCGCCATCATGGCCGCACTTTTGCCTTCACTCATCATGGCCGGCTTACTGTTTTTCTTCTCTACTGCACTCACGGGAATGCCAATTATCGGCGTCGTTGCAGGAGCAGGCATTTTTATGCTGCTGGTCTTCCAGGTTGGCCCATTATTGCTAGGCGCGATTATCGGTGGAATTATTGCCTAACTGTAAAAGTTCATAATCCCTGAAAACATACGTAGAATAACGATGTTAGCCAGAATCAAGCCATTATTTGAACTGGTAAAACCACAATATAATCGGGGGAGTACGTATCATGGCCAGAGCAATATTCTCAAGGCAACCATGTAGTTTTCTTTTTCTGTTGATCTCGGGGCTGGCGCTACTGCTGCCAAATACGGGTATCGCCTCAAACGTTTTGCCAGATGGAAGCGCATTCTTTCTGGTCAGTTGTGATTATTCGCATTCACTCGAAGATGACCCTATTGTGCGTCCTGATGAGCCGGGCGAATCACATCTGCATGAATTTTTCGGCAATATAGGCACCAATGCGTATACCAAATCAACAGACCTGCGAACAAACGGTGCCGGCACTACCTGCAAAAGAGTCAATCTTGATGAGAACCATCGCATCGATCATTCAGCTTACTGGCTTCCAGCATTGCTGAGAAATGGCGCGCGTGTAGATATTGGAAATGTGGGCGCTTATTACACAACCAACAGAAAAGTTAACTCTACACTCGAGATAATTCCGGAAAACCTGATCATGATCGCAGGCAACCATCCATCACAACCGGAAGCCCTGAGCTGGAATTGCGGGTCAGGCACACCGTTAAGCCAGACCATACCGGACTGTACTGGCGGTGGAAGTGTAATTATGCACATCCGTTTTCCGGACTGCTGGGATGGCAAAAATCTGGATTCTGAAGATCACCGCTCCCATATGGCTTATGCCGTCTGGCAGGGTTCAGGCAAGGTCTGTCCTCCTGGTTATCCACATCCAATACCACGACTGATCCTGAGAGCTCATTTCGATACCGATGGAGACCCGGCGAACGAATACAACCTCGTCTCTGATCTCAGCCACGGGCACGGTCATTCTGGTTCGGATACGGTCGCGCCGGGCAGCACAGGTCATGCAGACTTCATGAATGGCTTTGATCAAGATGAACTGGAGCTGCTTATTGACGTTTGCCTGAGAAGTTCCAGAGGTTGTGGTCACCGGCAAAGACCACGTACAGTACTGCCCGGTCAGAACTGAGCCCCCAAATTGATTGGCACACAGTTTTACTGTGCTGCTACTCTGAAACCCTTATCTATTTAGTGACTTCTAATGAGCTACCGTATTTATCTTTCTGGCGAAATTCACAGCGACTGGCGTGAAGAACTCAAAACCGCCTGTTCCGATCTCGATATTGAATGGCTGACGCCTGTCACAGTGCATGAGGCCTCGGACGATATAGGCGATAAAGCGCTAGGTGAGCAACCTTCGACTTTCTATCGCGATCACACAGCAGCAAAAATCAATGCGATTCGCATTCAGGGACACATCCGGTCAGCCGATTTGGTTGTAGTTCGCTTCGGTGAAAAGTACAAACAGTGGAATGCGGCCTTTGATGCCGGTTTTGCTGCCGCGATGGACAAGCCCTATATCGTGCTGCACGACGAATCGATTACCCACCCACTGAAAGAGGTGGATAGCTATGCCAAGGCGGTTTGCCAACGTGTAGACCAGATCGCGGAAATAATTCGTTATGTACTGACCCAGGCCTGATTAACCACACAATTTCAGGCAGCCTGGCTTTGTGTCCAGCTACGCAATGCTGACTCACCGGCAACTCGGCCCGACGCATAATCCTCAGCCAGATAGTCCTGGTTCTGAGTCGCCCGACCAGTACGCAAGGCTTTAGCTGGCGCTACCTGAATCACACGACAATCAGCAGGTGGATTCTGGATAAAGGCGAGCGACTCGGCATAGGCTTTATGCGCATTACGTATCGTTGTCGCCAGTTTTGGCCATTTACGCAAAACGAAGGCGCCCATAGAGGTTTCAAAACGGGCTTTTTTGACGTAGTCCGCAGGCCGCGACCGAATCACCATGATGCTTCTGGCGCCACGACGATAAGCCTCTTGCACGGGCACGGCGTCGCTGGTGCCCCCATCGGTATAAGGCCTTCCGGATAGCTCAACAAACTTCCGATACATGATGGGCACAGCACAGGAAGCACGTAGCACCTCAAGCAAGGTTTCGGTGCTCGGCTCAAGGTATTCTGCCGATCCTGTATCAGCAGCCGTGGCCACCGCCAGCAACTTTGTGTCATTTGTCATCACCGCCTGAACATCCAGCGGATCTTCACGCTCGAAGGCGTCCCACAGATAGTCAAGATCCAGCCAGTGCCCGCCTCGCAGATAGCGCCGTCCGCTAATGAATTCCGGTCGCGACATTTGTGTCGTGTAACAACGCCGATTGCGATCATGTTGACCGGCAAGATACGAGGACAAATTACAGGCACCGGCTGAGCAGCCAATGGCCAGTTGGAACGGGTTGAAATCATTTTCCAGGAACACGTCCAGTACACCCGATGAAAAGATGCCTCGCATGCCCCCACCTTCAACGACGATAGCTGACCTATTGCTCATAGTTACAATTCCTCAATCCCCCAGTCTAACTGATTGTAGCCATCAGGAACTTTCAGGCAATAACCTGTTCCATAAAAAAAACCGGCACAAGTGCCGGTTCAAAATTCACTGCCCAGGGAGGAAGGCAGTTAGGGGGAGAAGAAGGTGCCCTTAACTTTTAACGTGGATTTAATTTAACACTACTCAAACATTTAGACAGTGAGCGAAAGTCGACTGAGTCTGTAGGTAATGTCTGACAGTTGGAACCTGCCAAATGGTTGAATTTTGGCCGACCCACGTAGGGCAGCGACGGCTAGTTATTCGTACAGGTAGCTGTAGAAGCGACTGTATTCCCGTTTCTGCAGATTATCTTCACCCGGCGTATTTATCGCCCATTCCAGATGCTGCTTGAGTTCAATGCTTGCACTCATTTTCTCTTTATAGGTTGGCGACTTCTGGGCGAATGCCCACAAGAGATAGACGTTATATGGAATATAGGCCTCACTGCCAAGAATGGTATTCACCACAGCCGTGGAATTCTCAGCGACCCATTCCTCATCCAGCTGGGCAAGCAATACGTTAAAGCCACGCAATTGCTTGAGAATGCCACTACTGGTTGAAAGCAATGATCGATGCCCTACTGCAGAAGCATTCTCAAATGAATATTCACGCTTGTGTACGGCCCAACGGCCATGTTCTTTCCAACCCCTTATCAGGGTGTCCTCATCTGCCTTGAGCGGGCCTTCGTGATGGCCCGGCCATGTCGGACGGGTCAGTCCTTCATAAAGAATTTCGGCGTAGCGCAATGCCGCAGCCTCCGGAATCGGGCGCTTGAATGGGTGCTGAAAATATTGTGGATCAGGGTCAATGACAAATGAGGTTTGTACGACATGAAAGGGAAATGACCAGTGCGAACCAGCCTCTACACCTGGAGATTTATCCCACCAGGTATAAATGGTGGCAGCCGGAAAGACGCGGCCATAATCCAGGATGATGTTGTCTTCTTCTGTATTCTCCAGAAATATATCGTTCAGATCATCGATGCTACCTTCCAGATCGGACAGATCAAGATGTCTGTTAATCATCGTCAAGGGTGACCCGGAAACCCGATCCTCGCTATCGACCTCAGGGTTAAAAACACGTGTTGTCGCTGTGTGACAACCCTGTAACCAGAGTGCTTTTACATTGCTGAACCATGTACTCAATGTCGGCCGCGCAGAGAGTTCGTATAGAAAATCTATTTCAAGATCGCCACTGGTGCGGTCGCCCCAGAATTCGCCGTCTTCATCATGATGACCAGACAATACCAATCCATCGCAGCGTGTCCCGCTTCTGACCAGACGCTCCAGTGATTCTTCCGGGTCTGAGCCTTCCGACTGGTATTCGGTTACCGTAATTTTGGGCGCGTTGGGATAAATAGACAGTGAGTTTACAAAGGTACGTGCAACACTCGCCTCGTACGGATTGTTGAACGACAGATAGCAGATATGGGCTCTGGCGTTTTCGCTAACCAATGGAACAACCGCTACAGGTTCCGGCTCGGGCTTGGCCTCGGGCTCAGGCTCAGGTTCCAGCGCTCTTTCAACAACAGGAGGCACTTCAAGCTCGATAGTGGGCACCTCGGCTTGCTGCTGAGATGCCAGGTAAACAGCTGCCAATGCGCCCAGTGCCAGCAGTACAGCCATCAATAATAATATTTTTTTCAACATGAGTATGTTGTACCCGTCACTCAATAATCTCCAAGCCCTGACTTGGCACTATACCTATATACATCTCCATTTGGGATTTATAGTTTTCGTACCCGAAACTTTCTGCCCTTGATCTTGCCATCACGCAATTTATTAAAGGCCGAATTAAGAGCCGGAGCCTGTATTGCCACATAACTACGTGTAGGGAAAACATCGATCTTGCCGACCTGCGATGACTTCAGTCCGGCGACACCGGTCATAGCGCCCAGAATATCGCCGGGGCGCAATTTGTCCTTACGCCCTGCATCTATCACCAGCGTTTTCATTGCAGGCAAAGGCACCGACGACTCGTCATCTGCCTCAGGCAAATCTGCCCACGTCACCGGTGAACCTAGCGCCTCTTCTATTTTCGGCAAACGACCTCGCTCCCGGTCTGCAACCAGGTTCAGAGCCAGACCGGTTTCACCCGCCCGACCCGTGCGTCCGACCCGATGAATATGCACATCGGGGTCTTTTGGCAGCTCATAGGCAATCACCATGGGTAAGGCTTTTATATCCAGCCCGCGGGCAGCAACATCAGTGGCGATCAGTACCCGACGGCTACCATTAGCAAACTGCACCATGGTTTCATCCCGATCCCGCTGATCAAGATCGCCATGCAATTCAATGGCAGCGATATAGCGCTTGCCCAGTGTCCTGTTCAAATCCCGGGCATCATTCTTTGTATTGCAAAAAACCAGGCAACTCTCCGGCTTGTGCTTCAGAAGCAGGGCCACGACCGCATCGGGCTTGTCGTCGATTTCGACCTCGTAAAATTCCTGCTGAATAACGGTATCGTCGTGCTTGCTTTCAACCGTAATTTCGGTCGGCTCTTTTTGAAACTGCTTGCTGATCATCCGGATCTCGTCCGGATAGGTCGCTGAAAACATCCATGTATTTCGCGTCGCCGGCGTTAACCTGAGAATATCGTTAATAGCATCAAAAAACCCCATATCCAGCATACGATCCGCTTCATCCAGAATGACGGACTGCAATCCATCCAGTTTCAGCGCTTCTCGCCTGAGCAAATCCTGAATACGGCCGGGTGTACCCACTACAATGTGCGGCTCATGCGAAAGCGACGAGAGTTGCGTCCTGATTGGTACACCCCCACAAAGACTCAATATTTTTACATTGGGAATAAAGCGGGCCAGCGCCCTGATTTCCTTGCTGACCTGATCAGCCAGTTCACGCGTCGGGCACAGCACCAGGCTTTGCAGGCGTATCTGGTCGCTTTTTAAATGCGCAAGCAATGCCAGGCCAAAAGCTGCGGTTTTACCACTTCCGGTTTTGGCCTGTGCGAGCACATCCTGCCCTTTCAGCATCACGGGTAAAGTACCTGCCTGTATCTCTGTCATTTCGACATAGTTCAGTGCCTGTACTGCTTTGAGCAATGCAGGGGGGAGAGGCAAGTCAGTAAAGCTATTCATGCGCTATTGTCGCATGCAACGGAATATCGAAGTGTCCGGATTACTGATCCACGGACAGGAATTCAATCCAGCATGGGAATTTATCCGGGTTCCAGAGCTCACGAATAAACGCATCGGCCTCGGCGGGGTTCCATAAACCTCGCTCAACGGCATAGCGGCCATAAAATCCACTCACCCTGAAATTGGCGGCACAGTGTATATGCACTTTCTGACCCTCGGCATTATCCAGCGCGGCTGAGAAGCGCTCGTACTCTGCCTGTGTTGGATTGAAGAAATCCACGGGGATGTAAACGTACTCAACACCTTGTCCTTCCACCACAGATTTTTCATCCGGCACGGCATT
>JBFJXR010000023.1:0-37774 GCA_041622995.1 Nevskiales bacterium | reverse complement strand
GTTCTGGCCCTGATCTTCTTTCAGAATGTCAGCCTGCACTGTGCCACGGGCATTTTCCAAAGCAAATTTTCGAATCTCGGCAGACTCGGATTCACTGGGCTCACGGCCATTTTCTTCCTTGAATTTCTCGATTTGCTGATCGATAGCGGTATTCAAAAACATCGCCAATAAGGTCGGTGCCGGCCCATTTATAGTCATGGACACTGAAGTGGTTGGTGCACAGAGGTCAAAACCGCTGTACAGCACTTTCATATCATCCAGCGTGGCGATCGACACACCGGAATTGCCAACCTTGCCGTAGATATCCGGACGTTCTGCTGGATCATTGCCATACAGGGTCACCGAATCAAAAGCCGTTGAAAGGCGATTGGCGCCGGGTCCCTGGGAAAGTAAATGGAAACGTTTGTTGGTGCGTGCAGGACCGCCTTCCCCGGCAAACATGCGGGCAGGATCTTCACCTTCACGTTTCAGCGGGAACACACCAGCGGTATAAGGGAAACGACCTGGCAGGTTTTCCAGCTTCAGCCAGCGAAGTGTATCGCCGTCGTCAGAAAAATTCGGCAAGGCCACACGAGGTATTCTTGTACCCGACAAGGATGTACGGAATAGCGGAGAGCGAATCTCCCTGTCACGCACCTTATAGATGTACTCGTCCTGGCGATAAGCCTCACGTGTGGCTGGCCAGTCCTCCAGCAACTGCCGGGAATCTTTTTCCAGCGCTGCCTCACGCTTGGCAATCAACTCGCCAATAGCGGGATTGCTATCATCTCCCAGCATGCTTTGCGTGGCTTTAAGTTGCTGACGCTCGCGGGCAATTTGCGCCTGCTGTTCTGCCTGCTGTTTATAACCCCGCACGGCTTCTGAAATCTCGGCCAGATAACGAGCTCGAGCGGCTGGCACAATAGAAACAGCGCCTTTACTGGTGCTGCCTTCCACGATGGGTAACAGGCCATCACTGAACTGAAGGCCCTTGGCAGACAGTTGTCGCTTCAATTCCTGATACAGCGCGGTGACGCCTTCATCATTAAAGTGACTGGCCTGGGTGCCGAAAGCAGGCATTGCGTCGGGCATCTGATCGAAGGCCTGACGGTTACGCTGCATCTGCTTGCGGACATCTCGCAGTGCATCCTCAGCACCACGACGATCAAATTTATTGATGGCTACCACATCGGCGAAATCGAGCATATCGATTTTTTCCAGCTGTGTGGCTGCACCGAACTCCGGGGTCATGACATAAAGAGACACATCGGAATGCTCACTCACTGCGGCATCCCCCTGACCAATTCCTGCCGTTTCCACAATAACCAGATCGAACCCTGAAGCTCGGCAGGCAGCAATCGCGCCAGGTAGCGCTGCAGAAATTTCTGCACCTGCAGCACGCGAGGCCAGAGAACGCATATACAAGGTGCCACCACCAATGGCATTCATGCGTATACGATCACCCAGCAAAGCACCGCCGGTTTTACGACGTGAAGGATCAACCGCGAGGATGGCAATATTCAGTTGGTCATCCTGATCCAGACGAAAGCGTCGAATCAGTTCATCCGTCAACGATGATTTGCCTGCACCGCCGGTACCAGTAATACCGAGCACTGGCACCTGTTTGCTTTCCTGAGCCACATCGGCCTGAGCGTTTAGTCGCTCCAGATCGAACTGCTCGTTCTCGACCATGGTGATAACACGCGAGAGTGCACGCTGATCACCGGAGCGAAGCTTCATCAGCAACTCATTCTGGTCACCGCCCAGCGACTGGCGCGTACGATCCAGCATGTCATGTATCATGCCGGGCAATCCCAGCGCCTGCCCGTCATGCGGCGAATAAATACGGGTAACGCCGTAGTCCTGCAATTCACGAATTTCTTCGGGAATGATGACACCACCACCACCGCCAAATACGCGGATGTTTTCGCCACCACGTTCACGCAGCAAGTCAATCATGTATTTGAAATACTCAACGTGTCCGCCCTGATAGGAAGACATGGCGATGCCATGGGCATCTTCCTGCAAGGCAGTCGTTACTACCTCTTCCACAGATCGGTTATGCCCGAGATGAATAACCTCGGCACCGTACTGCTGCAACAGGCGTCGCATGATATTGATCGAGGCATCGTGACCGTCAAACAGTGAGGCCGCCGTTACGAAACGTACCGGTTGCTCGTCTGACGCCGGATCAGATGCCTTGTTTTCACTTGCTGCACTTTGACTCATCAAAGGTAACCTAAATAATGATCAAGCCGTCAATTTTAGCCTGATTCATGGCTCCCGCCATTGGTAATTGAAATTGCCGTAATCTCGATTTCTATATCAGGATTGGCATCAAACTGTAAAAATAGCGGATGAATAAATGCAATTGCCTGCTTCATCAGCATTACTTAACCAGAGAATAGACGAAAAGGCACACAGCGGATTCATCAATGTGGATGACCCTGCCTGGCACTCCGACCCCTATACCAAGGACACTATTCCCCATGCAACACCCTCAAACTCTCGATCTCGGTGCTGACATTACTCTGATTGACAGCGGCATGCATCGCCCCGGCCTGGCCGCTTGCTACATGATTATTTCGGGTGATGAAGCGGTATTTATCGAGACAGGTACGACCCATAGTGTGCCAGGCATGCTCGCAGCCCTGACTAAGCGTGGCCTTTCACCCGAACAGGTTCGCTACATCATTCCTACCCATGTACATCTGGACCATGCCGGCGGTGTGGGCGCACTCATGCAGCAGTGCCCCAATGCCGAGCTCGCGATACACCCGCGCGGCGCGCCGCATATGATTGACCCCAGCAAGCTCTATGCAGGTGCCACGGCCGTATATGGCGAAGCAACCATGCAGAAGGTCTACGGCAAAATACCGCCCGTGGCCGAAGCGCGGGTCAGGATAATGGCTGATGGAGATGCCCTGGATTTTGGTCAGGGCAGGACTCTTCTTTTTCTTGATACCCCCGGTCACGCCCGTCATCACAGCTGCATTTATGACGAGCAAAGCGAAGGTTTCTTTACGGGAGATACCTTTGGTTTGTCCTACCGGGAACTCGATACTGACCGCGGGCCTTACGTAATGCCTACAACAACACCCGTGCAGTTTGAGCCGGAAGCATGGCTGAATTCCCTGGATCGAATGCTAGGCTATGAGCCTAGAGCCATGTACCTGACGCACTACGGCAGGATCAAAGATGTCGCCGAGCAGACCGTCCTGCTTAAGCGTGGCATACAGAAGTATGTCGACATTGCCCGGCAACATGCACAGAGTGAAAACCGTCATCAGGAAATAAAAGATGCCTTGTACCTACACAGCATTACCGAATTGCGGCAACATGGGTGCAAGCTGAGTGAAGCAGAAATAACAGAGCTGCTGGAACTCGACATGGAGCTCAATGCGCAGGGTCTGGAAGTCTGGCTAGATCGCCAGGCAAGAAAGCCATAGTCACAGGGATACGCATATGACTGCCGAACAAGGGTTGTTATTCTGGTGGGGCAGTTTTGCTGTCACCCATTTGCTGCTCACTTCGCAACGACAAAGAATAATTAAAACCCTGGGCGGGACTGGCTACTCATTGCTTTTTAGCGCGGTGGCCTTTATCTGCTTCATCCCGCTGGTCATGCTTTATCTTGATAACATGCATCAAGGTGGCCTGTTGTGGATGGCACCGTCGTGGACCGGACAATTGGGTATTGTCCTGTCAGTGATCGGTATCGTCGGAGTGATCGCTTCCCTGTTTCAACCCTCTCCCACAGGGGCCATACCTTCCAGTCACCAACTCAGCCATGGCCTCACGCGGATTACCCGGCACCCGATGTTCATGTTTCTGGGCGTCTGGGGCCTGGGACATTGCCTGCTGAATCCCTTCTTGACCGACATACTGTTCTTCGCCGGCTTTCCTGCTTTCGCCATCATCGGCTGTGCTCATCAGGACCATCGAAAACGTCATGCCCATGGCGAACGACTGGAACAGTTCTTTGCTGAAACTTCACTGCTGCCTTTCATGGCCATACTTACAGGCCGCAATAAACTGGCATTAAAAGAACTCCCCTGGTTTGCAGTGTTCCTCGGTGGAGCGGTCTCATACGGCCTATACCAACTGCATCCCTGGATGTTTGACTAGAATATGCAATTTCCTGACACCTCCTTCCTTGTCATAGGCCTGCTCACTGCTGGTAGTGGGCTGATATTCCTTTGGACGGACCGCCGCAACCGTGCAAGTCAGGCACTGGCATGGTGTCTGCTCGCCATGGGGTTCGATCTGCTATTACCCAGATCACTTGATGGCTCCGAACCATGGTGGCTCGCCGCGATATCGCTCACGCTGGAATTTGTTGCCATTACTTTTGGTATTGAATGGGGACGGCGTATCGGGCAAACCGCTGGCGACAAGGCTCGCCTTGCAGCCAATGGGCTTTTTCGATCTTCCCAGTTGCTTATCCTGATTTTCTGGTTACTGTCTCTGGGGTATCTGGCCATCTTCCCCGAAAGCGCCACCAGTGATGAAGAAGGATTATTCAGAGCCAAGGCGGGAGAAATAGCAGTTTTCGTACCGATTATTGGTACCAGCATGCTGCTTTCGGCCATTGCCATACTGATCCTGTTGGCCACGAGAATTGATTCTGCCGAGGTACCACGTCTGCGTGCCCTGTTTTTTGCAGCACCTTTCCTGTTATTCGGGCTCGTGCTGAATGCCGAATGGGTGCCCGTATCTATAGCCTTTGGCCTGCTGATTTTCCTTTCCGGATCGGTACGTTATCTGATACTGCAAAGTCGGCGTGGGCAGTTTATGCGCCAGTTTCTGTCACCGGAAGTCGCAAAAATCGTTCAGGCGGAAGGGATTGATAAGGCTCTGCAGCGCGAACGTCGTTTGCTCAGCGTCGTTACCTGTGATCTGCGGGGCTTTACTGCATTTGCCCGTGAACGTGATTCCGATGAAGTCATGGATCTGCTCGAACAGTATTACGAAGTGGTCGGCGAAGTGGCATCGGCACATGGTGGCACTATCAAGGACCATGCCGGTGATGGCGTGCTCATCCTGGTGGGCGCCCCTGCGCCCATGGTCGACCATGCGAGGCGCGCTGCCCTGCTCGCCCTCGAACTGATGAAACGCGGCCAGGAACTGCTACGCGAATCCGCACCCGACCTGGGACTGGGCATCGGTATCGCAACCGGCACAACCACCGTGGGTGCAATCAAGGGCGCCGGTCAGCTGGAATATGTCGCCGTTGGCAATGCCGTGAATCTGGCCGCACGATTATGTAACCGTGCTGAGGATGGAGAAATCCTCTCCGATGTTCGTACCCAGGAAAATCTGGGGAGTGAAGGCGGCATACGTTCTGAAGAACGTCGCCCAGAGCCTCTCAAAGGCTTCCCGCAACCGATTCCAGTCTGCGCGCTCAGCACCGATCTGGAACTCAATTACGCTAAACCTCGTTCGGGCAAACGCCGACTGGGCAATATCGGGGCAAGACGAAAGTCGAGACGAAAGTCGAAGAAACGCCCTTCTGATTAAACCAGCGTGGCCAGTACCAGACCAATCAGTGCCAGCTCCACCAGATAGGTAGCTGTCGCCCCAATCAGATGCGGGGTCCCGACTGGTCTGGTGATCATTCCATAGCTGAATAACAGACGTGCCACCAGGTACACCAACCCAATGCTGCAAAGTACGGTCAGATTAGCACCGCTTAACTCATAGAACATCATCAGCAGGATCACTGGCACGCCATGCTCGAAATTGTTTCCATGTGCACGCATTGCACGACGCAGGGCTTCTTTCTTCTCAGGGGCAGACTCACGTGGCATCGTTGCGCGTAAACGTGAGGTATTAATCGCCAGGACCGTAATCAGGCCTATGATTAAAGTGCCAAATGCGATAGTGACTGGAAACATACTCTTCCCCCTCGAATGATTATTCGCTAGTAGCCTGATCTATAAGGCTGCGTAAATCCATTGGCGATTTAAAGCTGCTGCCTGACTTACCTTCCATGACATGAACCAGTTCTACGATTTTGGAGTTCACCGGCGTAGGCACGCCCTGCTCCTTGCCGATACGAACAATTTCACCATTGAGCTGATCTATTTCTGTCAGATTACCGCGATCTATATCAGCCACCATCGAAGGAAAGGACTCTTCTGTCCAGCCAGCCCGGACCTTGCCCCACCACCATGCCAGCCAACCGGTATGCAGCAGCCGGCGAGCCACTGAAAATGGCAGAAGTGTCGGCAACCGATAACGAATGCTCGCGTGATCCAGCACAGATACCGCTTCATCTACCGAGGCCATCAGCACTTTGTTAAGGTCTTTATTTAAATACACCGCCTTGAAATTGCTATGCGTGATCGCGCACACGGCATTCTGCAAACTAATGAGCAGTCGTCCCCATGCTATTGATTCATCTTCTGCACGGTGTACCGCCATGCCACTCTTGTCGAACAACTTGAGCAAAACCTTATCGTCAGTATTGATATGCACCTCGGGACGCGTGGTAATGCGCACATGCAAAGGCTCGTACAGGCGTGCATTAAACATTATTGTCATTTGCGCCACGGGTGTATCCGGAAAACGCTGTCGCAATTGATGCGCGGCACCTATGCCATTCATACAGGCCACCAGGGTCACACCCTCCGGAATCTTGTCCGGTAACTGTTCAATTACACCCGCCAGATCAGGGTACTTCACACAGATAAACACATATTCCACGCCCTCAAGACTGGGCTGGATACTGAGTGGCGGCGTCGGAAATTCGAGCGGCGGGCCACCGGTTACGCGTTCTACTTTCATGGACCTGGCGGCCTCGTAAGCAGCCAAATCAGACTCCAGCACACAACAATGAAGCTTCTGCCGAGCCTTACTCAGATAGGCGGCAAGTATGGTGCCGACTGCCCCGGTTCCTATAATCAGATTCACGCTTGTCTCTGCCCCTCGGTACACGCAACAGGTATCATTCCACTAAACCAAGAGGATACGCAATGCAGGATAGCAATCGTACTGAAATTGAAGCCGCCGTTTTCCGCCGGTTACTGGCACATCTGGATAGTCGCAAAGACGTGCAAAACATAGATTTAATGGAACTCACAGGATTTTGTCGAAACTGTCTGGCCAAGTGGTACAGCGCAGAGGCCGATGCGAACGGAATTGACATCGACTACGATCAGGCTCGTGAAACCATTTATGGCATGCCTTATTCCGAATGGAAATCCAGGTACCAGACTGAACGTAAATCCTGAAATCAGTTAATGGCACCACTATTGCAACCTGAAGCTTCAAATCAGAAACATGCGATTGTCTGCGAACCTCGTATGGGGGGCGCTGATTCACTATTTCTGAGCATCGAATCCGATGACTGTCCGATGAACATTGGCGTGCTCGCTATTATTCAGGACTGTGATCTGGATGCGCTGATTCAACGCATTACTGATGTCATGATGAGTCAGGCACCGCTCGCGGCAGCAGTGCGCAGGAAGTTCATAAAATCAACAATGGAACTGGACCATCCCATATGGGTTCTAAATACCGGGTTTGATATTAACGAGCACATCATCCGGCATCAACTGAATACGACAACAGAGTCCAATGACTTCAATGCAGCCCTTGCAGAAATAGTGCAATCGCGCTTTTCTGGCGATAAACCCATGTGGGAGTTCCACGTATTCACCGGCCTGAAGAACAATCGAACGGCCTTCGTCCTTAAAATTCATCACAGCTATTCTGATGGCGCGAATGCAGTATTGTTATTACAACTACTGATGGACGGAGAGGCGCCAGGCAGCCGAAAAAAAGTATCCAGTGAGAGCAACCAGACTATCGTCCATGCCATCAATGAAACCGAGCGGTATCGATATATGAACTGGTCAGGCTTGCCCCGGCAGCTGTTACTGACCCTGCTGGCCAATATAAGTTTACACAGCATTATTCTTTATAAGTTCATGCTGAAAAAACGCGCGCACAAGTCCGATTCGCTTGCCCCGGCAACCCGCTTCAACAAACCTATAAGCAAACAACGTAGCTATACACATGGCTCGTTTCTACTTAAAGAAATCAAGGAAATCTGCAGCGCATTCAGCTGTTCGAGGAATGATGTATTTATGACCACTGTATCTGCTGCTCTGAGGCGTTATCTGCAATCAATGGATGAACTGCCTGACAAGTCATTGTATGCAGGCCTGCCCCTTTCTCTACCGGCTTCGGATCACCGCGGCGTAGCGATCAATCAGCTTGCTTTCTACCGCAGCAGTCTTGCAACCAATATTGATGATCCTTTGAATAGACTGGCGCAGGTTTCAAACAGGCTTAAACGTGCAACTGATCGAGCGAGAACCCAATGGAAAGGTCGCTTGCTGGAACGGATGGCCGTCGCACCGCCCCGGGCAATGCGCACCATGTCCGAGCTCTACCGGCGATTACTGGCCAGAAAATTGATTGCGCCTAACTTCAACGTATTTACGACCCTCATTCCTGGCCCGAGCAAGGGCTGGACAATAGCGGGTGCGGAGGTTGTAGGCGTGCATCCAATGAGCATTCCCTACCATGGAGCGGGTCTGTTCGTTTCTGCCATCAGGTATAAGGATCAGAACAAATTTGGCGTAATAGCAGACCGGGCCAGCCTGCCGGACCCGGATAAGTTTGCTCAGCATATGCAAGAAGCTTTTGAGGAGCTTTTAACCTTGGCCAGGATGTAACTGAGCCAACATGCGATACCTCAAAAATGCCGATTCATTATTTCTGAATATTGAACAGCCCGAGTGCCCGATGAATATGGGGCTGCTCGCTATTCTTAGTGGACCTGATGACGAAGATAGCATTACCCGACTGGTACAGGTCATCAATTCCGGAGCCTTATCTATAAGCAGTCATTACAACAAGTTAAGCAGTGCTGAAAGCGGAATCCGTCAACCATGCTGGGTACATGATGATGATCTTGATGTGGATATGCACATCAAGCGCCATAGTCTTCAAACCCCAGGTGCCCGTAAACAACTGGATGCAGTCATTGAAGATGTCCTGATGACTCCCCTGGATCGTACAAATTCCTTGTGGGAAATCCACTACGTCACAGGTCTGCAAGACAGGAAAATAGCCGTCATTCTTAAATTGCATCATGCCTGTGCCGATGGCCTGAATGCCTTGAAAATGTTTTCACAATCTTTATCCAGCCCGCCGCTTTATCAGGCCGAGATGGTTCGCAATGCAAACAGGGAACTCGATTCGGGCTCCAATAAAATCAGCAAATACTGGCTGATAAATCCATTACGCCTGATGACTTACTTTTTGCTTGCGCCGTTTATCAAAGCATATGTGAAGCGACTCTCACCCAATACTTTGAATATTCCGCCGCAAGCTACGCGCTTCACCGGAGCAGTGGGCAAGCAGAGAAGCTACGGTACGCTAAGCTTGCCACTGAATACTTTTCGTATAATTAACCGTAAATACAAATCCTCAGACAATGAAATTCTGATGAGTATTTATTCTGGTGCGCTGAACCGATACCTCTCCGAAAAAGATGAGCTGCCTAGCAAATCTTTGCATGCCGGCCTGCCGATTTCACAGATGAATAGCAGACAATATTCAGGTGCCAATAATCAAATCGGATTTTATCGTGTCAGCATGGCAACCAAGAATTATGATCCGGTTCAACGACTGGAACTCATGAAAAACCGTTGTGAAGCAGCATTGAAAAAAGAGCCTTCAAAAATATGGCGGCGTATTCAGACATCTTTACCGTTTGCACCGCCAAAACTGATTGCCATGGCAGCAAGGGCCTATAGCCAACTGATCAGGCAGAAACGCATTTTCTCAACCCTCAGTGCGGTGGTGACTTATATGCCCGGGCCAGTTCGTGTGATCAAGGTGGCCGACCATGTCGTCGAGGGCGCCTACCCTTTGAGCGTACTATTTCATGGTTGCGGACTGTCACTGTCAGCCATGCGTTATGGCCAAAGCGTAGATATCGGTGTTGCCTCAGATCGAGAGATGATGCCCGACCCGGATCTTTTTATTGCATATTTAAGTGAAGAATTTAATGCATTGGCGAAAACCGCCAGCGATTAGAGTCTAGGGCTTGCGGTCCAGCACTTCACCTTTCACATCACCGAAGCGCAGACGCATGGCGCTCCATTTTGATCCATGCACCAACTGAATCAACTCACGAAGCATAAGCAGCGTCAGCCCCCAGATTCGTCTTTCCTCATAAAAGAAACAGGGCATTTCCCAGGTGACGCGTCCGGTTCGCCAGTGCATTTTCTGGCGATTGGCTTCCTGGGCGAAAAATTGCAACGGCACCTGTACCGTTTCTACCGCCTCATGATTCAAACTCGGCGCGATGTCATCTCCGATACGAAACACATGAGGTGTCACGATCATCGGGCGCCAGTGTTCATGTTTACGAGTAACCACATCTGACAGCCTGCCTAGGTAATTGTCTTCAGGCACCTCGATACCAATTTCCTCTCGGGTCTCTCGAATGGCCGTCACCAGGGGGGAAACATCAGAAACAGACATTCTGCCTCCTGGAAAGGACATGTCGCCGGACCAGGGGTCACCCGCACGCTTTGCCCTGCGCATCAGCAATACCCGCAGGCCTTCTTTCTCGGACTCATCCAGCAATACAGCAACGCCACAACGTGTCATCCAGCGCCGCCCCATGACACGTCTGGGTTGATGCTGGTTTAATTTCACACTGATTTCATTCACTGCTGTCATGGTAAAGAGTTTGGCACAGACAATTCCAGCAGGCGAACCTGCCCGGGAGTCCGTGGGACTACTGAACTTGAATTTACTTATAAGCCGGGTTGCGGATGTGCTATTGAGCCTTGATCTGCTAGCATGCGCAGTCCAATAACGCCGGTACTCCACCGGTAAATCAAAGATTGTTATGACTTACCAAACAGATAACTTAAGAATTACAGGCATTCAGGAAGTTGCATCACCTGAAACCCTGCAAAAAGAACTCCCTCTGAGTGAGGCTGCAGCCCGGACGACATTTGAGGCGCGCCAGCAGATTCAGGACATCATGCACGGGCGTGATGATCGCCTCCTGTGCATCGTTGGGCCATGCTCAATACACGACACGGCCGCCGCGATGGAATATGCCCAGAAGCTGCAAAAAGCACGTGAAGAATTTTCCGACAATCTTCTGATTGTCATGCGCGTCTATTTCGAAAAGCCGCGCACAACCGTGGGCTGGAAAGGCCTGATTAATGATCCCGATCTGAACGACACCTATCAGATCAACAAGGGCCTGCGCCTGGCTCGCAAGCTGCTGCTTGATCTGAATGATCAGGGTATGCCTGCCGGTGTCGAGTTCCTGGATCTGATTTCTCCGCAGTTCATATCTGATCTGGTTGCATGGGGCGCTATTGGCGCACGTACCACTGAAAGCCAGAGTCATCGAGAACTCGCATCTGGCCTGTCCTGCCCGGTTGGATTCAAGAATGGCACAGGTGGTGGCGTCAAAATCGCCGTAGACGCAGTCGGCGCATCCATTAGGCCACACCATTTCATGTCAGTAACCAAGCAGGGCAACGTGGCTATTTTTTCTACCCTGGGCAATGAAGACAGTCACATCATTTTGCGTGGCGGCACTAACGGCACTAACTACGACGCCGAAAGTGTTGCTGCAGCCTGTGCCATGCTCGGAAAAGCCGAGTTAAGGCCGCGCGTCATGGTGGACTTCAGTCACGCCAACAGTCGCAAGGAACATCAGCGTCAGATTGAAGTGGGTCGCGATATTGCCAGCCAGATCGAGAATGGTTCAGACAGTGTTTTCGGCGTAATGATTGAGAGCCATCTGGTAGCCGGCCGCCAGGATGTCATTCCTGAACAGCCATTGACCTATGGCCAGAGCATCACGGATGCCTGCATCAATTGGGAAGATACTGCTGCATTACTCGGTGAACTCTCTGATTCAGTCGCGAAACGACGCGGCTAAGTCATCAGGTAAAAAGAAGCCCCGGTAACGTGTGTTGCCGGGGCTTCTTTAGTTGACTTGCAGCTTTTACATTTAATATTTCTATTGCTTACACTTCAGCGTACATACCCTCAATTTTATCAGCATATTTATCGTTGATAATTCTACGCTTGAGCTTCATTGTTGGAGTCAGCTCGCCCGTTTCCGGCGTAAGAGGATCTGTCAGAAATTCCCAGCGCTTAATCGTCTGCACACGAGCGAGATCTCCATTCACGCGATCTATTTCAGCATCAATATGAGCCATAAACTTCTCACACTGACTGGCTTCCCTCAGATTAGCCGCCGCACTGCCCAGTTCACCTGCTGCTGCTCCAAGTGATTCTTCATCAAGCACAATTAATGCAGTCAGGTATTTCCGTCGATCGCCTATGACCACCGCCTGATCAACCAGCGGGATGCTCTTGAGCTTGCCTTCTACCATCTGCGGAGCAATATTTTCGCCTCCCGCCGTAATAATCAGTTCTTTCTTACGATCAGTGATTTGCAAAAAACCGTCTGCATCAAGGGTGCCAATATCACCGCTATGTAACCAGCCGTCTGCTGTCAGTGTTTCTTTAGTCGCTTCTTCATTCTTGTAGTAACCAGCAAAGATATGGCCACCCTTCATGAGAATTTCACCATCCTCGGCAATTTTGATTTCAGCCCCTTCCAGTACTACGCCAGCTTTGCCCGGCTTGGCCGTACCCGGGAATGAAGCAGTCGCTGGGCCCGAGGTTTCACTCATGCCATAGACTTCATATATCGGAATCCCGACACTTCCAAAGTAATCCAGCGTTGAACGGGATATTGGAGCCGCACCGGTAAACTGAAGAACACAACGATCCAGACCCAGCTTCTGCCGGGCCTTGGACAGTAGCTTCTCAGTAACCAGTCTGGAAAAGAATGGCGGCTTCTCGCCAGCCATAATGGCCGTCGTATAAATAGTGCCGTGCTTCTTTGCCCAGGCAATAATCTTTTTCTGATTGGGGCTGGCCTGTGCACCAATCGCCAACATCTTGGCCTGTATTTTTTCCCATACGCGGGGCACACCAAGAAATATATGCGGCCGCGCTTCCGGCAGGTTATCGCCCAACTGATCGATACTTTCAGCAAACCAGACTGTACCGCCAACCACCATTGGCACAAATACCGTCATGCCCTGCTCAGCCACATGACAGAGTGGCAGATAACTCAGAATATCAAAGCCGCTTTTTGCTTCCTGGGGCAATTGACCTCCGAAAGCATTGCGCATGGTCGGTTCAAGCTGCTTCATCATCTGCTGTGTTGTCCAGGTACAGTTACGATGTGTCAGCATTACGGCCTTGGGATTACCGGTCGTGCCCGAGGTATATATCAGGCCCGCCACATCATCCGGCTTCAGCGCATCACCCCTGGCCCGCAGCTCGTCTTCTGGCACCTGATTGCCTAACTCCAGAAACTCTTCCCATGAATAAACATTCGGGTCGTCGTGATGACCAAACATCATAACGATCGATTTCAACTTGGGAAGCTGGTCGCGTATTTCCATAAACTTGGCGAGATGCTCGCGGTTTTCTACTACCGCCACGGTCGCCTCGGAATGCTCGGCAATGTAGTGACATTGTTCAGCTGAGCAGGTGGTGTAAATACCGGCAGGCCAGGCACCGGTATAACCAGCACCCATCATGGCAATCACCCACTGCGGGCAGTTATAGCCAATAATGCTGACGCCATCCTTGGGCTGAACACCCAGCGCCATAAAGGCACGACCCGCCTGCAGGGTCAGCTCGCCATATTCTTTCCAGCTAATCGACTCCCATTGACCATGGGTTTTGTATTTCATGGCTGGCATGGATGCAAAATCCTGCACCGCTGACTCCAGCATTTTTACGACCGTATTACTCATTGACGAATCCCTCGCACTTACTATTGTTCTCATGTGCCACCACTGAAAATTGATGGCACTACTGCAAACTGTTTATTGTACAGGCAAGAACAGTTTTCGCATTGTCAGAAACTGCCAAATACCCGATCTGATACGAATAGGCCAGTGGCGAGTCAGCACTGACTACTCCAGGTCACCGTCACCCATGAAGTAACGAGCCACATCAATATAGTCAATAACCAGCGATGCCGAATTAGTCACCAGCACTATCCATAACCAGATGCCGACTGCACCTGCCGGGAAACTGCCTCGACGACTGAACAGATAGATCACAAGAGGTGTCCACCAGATCACATGGGACAGACCCAGAAGCCGGACATAGCCGAACAACTCAAAGAACACTGTCATGGTAATGACATTGGCAATCCAGCATCCGAGCACGACCCTCGCCTCGCTGGTTCTCAGGAAAAACAGTGCCGCGGTATTCAATACCATCATCCAGCCTACCCAGGCCTGCAGCCATAGCGGCTCCTGCATGACCTTGGTCATCATGTTGTCCTGCATCATTTCAGCTAGCACGTATCTCTCCGTTTACGAAAATAAATTATCCATCAGGACCGCGTAATTCACGAACACATTGCTCCAGATAAGCCGGTGTCGCTTTATCGGGATGTACACAGTCCCCGATCACCAGTTCGATACGGGCCCGGAACCGGTTGGGCAGCCCTTTAAGTGCCTGCCCGCGATAACGACTGAACCAGCTCCCCCACACACCCCGTAGTGCCATTGGATAAACAGGTACCGGGTTACGTGCGAGTATACGTTCAACGCCCTGTTTGAACGGTTGGATATTGCCATCGTAGGTGATCCCTCCCTCGGGATAAATCACGACCAGATGCCCTTCATCCAGCTCCAGGGCAATTCGCTTATAGGCGGCTTCCAGCATAGCCGCATCTTCTCTGGCCGGCGCTATTGGAATCGCCTTTACGGATTTGAAGAACTGGTTCGCGAGCGGAAGTTTAAAAATCCTGTGGTCCATGACAAAACGGGCAGGTCTGGGCAGGGATGAACCCACGATGATCGGATCAAGGAAGCTGACGTGATTACAGACCAGCAGAGCGGGTGAATTCAACGGCACCTTACCCACACCCCGGGTTCGGATCCGATACATGGTTCTCGTCAACACCCACAACACGAGACGCATGAAAAATTCCGGTGCCTGCAGGTAAATAAACAGGGCAACGGCCAGATTGCCCAAAGCAAGTATCGACTGGCGCTGATCAAGCGTCATGGATAAATACTGAAAACCCTGATCAATTGCCAACAGGGCCAACACAACAATCGCGGATAAAATCAGGGTCAGTGCCGCCAGCCAACCGAGCGATTCATCGCGAATATTCTGTTGCGAGAACGCATACAACGGCACCACAAACAGACTTCCACCAAGGCCTACGCCGATTAACTCCAGACCACGCACCCACCAGAGCGCCTCATCAACATCCGTTAGCTGCCAGATAAACAAACTCATCAGCAGACTGCCTAACGGTGCAAATCCAAGTTCTACACGCCCACCGACCAGTTGCACACATAGAAGGGCGCCCATGATGATGCCCAATAACCAAAGAGCAAATTCGTCGACCTGACTGACTGCGCCCAGTGAAAGAAAAACAGCCGAAAACCCCCAGAACCATGCCACGCCCAGCGCCGATAGCGCCACGCTACGATCCATATGTGACCATGCTACCTTCATCATGTGCCTCCGCGGGTTTCAATGCATATTACCTGTGGCAACTGCAGACTGCAGCAATGTGAGGACAACTTGTAATCGCTTGTGTATGCTGCGCGCTAGCTCTTGCAAACCTGTATGGATATGACGACTGAAACCTCTAACAAACGCACCGCTCTGATTGCCGGCGCTACTGGCGCAGTAGGCCGCCACCTGCTTTCGAAGCTTCTGGCCGATGATGATTACGGTACCGTTCACGTACTGTCCCGCCGACCGATAGCCGCAACAGAAGCCAAGTTAAATGTGCATGAGGTCAATTTCGATACACTGGACCAGCATGCTGCCCTGTTCGATGTTGATGACGTATTTTGTTGTTTAGGCACCACTATCAAGCAGGCAGGTAGCCGGGAAGCCTTCCGCCGCGTGGATCACGACTATGTCGTGAGCATGGCGCAATTGGCCAGCGAGGCGGGTGCGTCGAGATTTCTAATGATTTCCGCAGTGGGTGCGGATGCCAGATCAATGATCTTCTACAGCCGTGTTAAGGGTGATACTGAAAAAGACGTCATCAATTGCGGACCCGATACCATCCACATCGTGCAGCCGTCACTCCTCATGGGCGAACGCGCAGAGCATCGGCCGGGCGAGGCTTTTAGTCAAAAACTGATGCCGCTGTTCAACCCCCTGCTAGCTGGACCCTTGAGCAAATACCGGGCGGTGGAAACAAAAGACGTTGCAGATATGCTAATTAATCTCGCCAAGAATGGTGCAGATGGTGTGCACAGGCATTTCTGCCATTAGCGGGCTTATTCCAGCACCGTAATCGTTATCGGTTTGGAGATCAGGGCCGGCTTGTGCGGCACATGACTTCCGTCACCCAGCAGCAATTGCAGCGTATGTTTACCGGGCGCCAACTCCAGACTCACTTCAGTCTGCCCTTTGCCAAAATGACGATGCTGCGCATCTGATGGAATAGGCTTATCCATCGCAGGCAGCTCAGCCACATCGATTAACAGATGATGATGGCCTGTATTTTCCGTTGTAGTGCCAGCCGGCGCGACCTGCATGCCCTTCAGACCAAATTTAACCGTGACCGGACTTTTCACCTCAGCTCCATGAGCAGGTTCAATGAAATAAACAGCAGCCTTGTCCTGACCACAGGCAGCAAGCATAGAAACGAGTAATGTGGCGAGTAAGAATCTTTTCATCTTGGTGTCCTGAATGATTGTATGGATTTGCTCTCAAGCATAACAATAAATTAAATAATTATTCCCGGAACCGCTCGACCAGCTTGGCGAAATTACAGGGACGAGTGCGTATATCAAGCTGGGTTTCCAGAATTTTATCCCAGGCTGTCGCACAGGCATTGGTTGAGCCGGGCAAACAGAATATAAGCGTTGCATTAGCAATGCCGGCACAGGCACGGGACTGGATTGTAGCCGCACCAATCTCATCAAATGATATATGGCGAAACAGCTCTCCGAAGCCTTCTATAGGCCGATCAAACAAGGGGGCCAAGGACTCGGGCGTTACATCCCTGCCAGTAATGCCAGTTCCTCCTGTTGTAATTATTACATCTACTGACTCATCTGCGATCAAGGCAGACACAACCGCCCGCAGCTGGTAAGTATCGTCTGTCACAATGCGTCGATTCGCGAGCGCATGCCCTGCATCACGTATGCGCTCACACAATAGATTGCCCGATTTATCATCAAGCTCGGTACGAGAGTCGGATACAGTCATCACCGCGATTTTCAGCGGTAAAAATTCCACGTCTGTCATGATAGATTCCACATCTTTACACAGCTATCTTAACGGACGGCTGCTCAAGCGCTAACATTCGAACACGATTTAATCATTGACTCGGCCCAGAAACCTTAATTAGAGACAATCCATGTCGAAAACATTATTTGAAAAAATCATCGACCGCGAGATTCCCGGTGACATCATTTTTGAAGATGAGCAATGCATTGCCTTCCGCGACATCAACCCGGGAGCACCCATGCATGTGCTCGTTGTTCCGCGTAAACCTATCCCCAGACTCGTCGATGCTACGACTGAGGATCAGGCTTTACTCGGTCATCTGATGCTGGTTTGTAGCCAGATTGCCGAGCAAGAGGGTCACGGCGAAGCCTTCAGGGTCGCGATAAATAATGGCGCAGGGGCCGGCCAGAGTGTTTTTCATCTGCATCTGCATGTAATCGGAGGCAGAGCACTTAGTTGGCCGCCAGGTTAATTGACTAAGGTCATCGGATTCAGGATTTCTTGGCCGCAGGACGCGGCCGATGAGCCCCCATGGATGGGTTTACAGCGAGTCGAGAAATACTGAATCCGCTGACCTCTCAGGCTATCTACTTTAGTAGCTTATCCAGAAAAGCCAGATAATCCTTACCAGCCTGACCAGGCTCTTCCAGCATAGGAAGATGCCCGATCCCCTCCCGCACTATCAACTCGGAATGCGGAATTATTTTTTGCAATATGCCTGCACCGGACACATGCAACGCACGATCCTTCTCGCCCCAGACAATCAGGGTAGGCGCTTTCACTTTTGCGGCGGCCGCATTAATACCTGTGTCTGCCTGTGAACCTAATTGATCGAATATACGCTTATGTAACTCATAGTCTGCAGCTGCTCTATGCGCAAGCACGTGCTTTACGCTATAGGGTGCCCAGGGTTCTTTCTCGGTTGCGATATCCATAACCGTAGCGAACTCTTCCGGCTTGCTTGCGATGAGCAGGGATTTGCCGGTTTTGCGATATTCTGCGAACAGTTCACTGTCAACTGCACCGGCAACGCCACCGGGGGCCAGCAACCACAGGCTGCTGACTTCAGCGGGGTAACTGGCCGCATAAGCAATCGTGATAGCCCCGCCCATTGAACTGCCACCCATATGAAAACGCTTAATGTCCATAGCCTGCAGAATGCCATGCAGACGTTCTACCTGGGCGGCAATCTCATAGTTCGCATCCATCAGGCGGGTACTGTCGCCAAAGCCGGGTAAGTCAGGAATAACGACGTGATAGCGATCGGTCAGATAAGCAGACACCCGGGTAAAATTATCCTTATCAGCACCAAAGCCATGAATCAAAACAATAGTTTCGACACCCTCGCCCTGGGGGCCGCCCTCCAGATAAGCAATTTCCACGTCACCAATCTGCGTGGTCCTGGCCTCCAGACCACAGCGCATACGCTCTAATGCAAGCCCAACCTTTGCAGATGTTTCCGGCAGGCCATAGTCAAAGGCAAGATAGCCCGCCACTGAAATAAGTACAGCGGTAAAAAGTTTACGCTTCATGTTTTTTCCTGAATTAGCGGGCCGCCAATCTGTCGGTAACGGCTGTAATAATAGTAAGACAGTTCTCAACCACGACATCACGCGGTTCCTTATAACCGCCGAGTAACCAGCGCATGGCCACATGAATATGTGCGCCAACAACTGCTGTTGAAATCAGACCTGCATCCAGTACCGAATCGGACTGGGTATTAAACTGGGTTTCAATAATGCCCCTGATAATCTCGGCAAAGTCTTCAACACCACGTTTATACATGCGTTCCATGTCATGGGTAGTGCCATAAACTTCGATGATAAGGATACGGGCACCGCAGGGGTCTTCCTGGAGGATGGTGAAATAACGCTGTAATGCAGCGCGGGTCATGCCTTCTATATTCTTGGGTGCTGCTGCTATCTCGGCGAGCAGAGCCATACGCAACGCATCCAGTTCTCGGTCATAGACGACATCAAACAACTCATTCAGTTTTTTGAAAGATTCATAGAAGTAACGTTCAGTAAGCCCTGCTGTTGTACAAATCTGGCGTACGGTGGCGGCCTGATAGCCGACAGTTCCGAATACCTCTTTACCGGCCTTCAACAACTTCTCGCGTCTCTCGGCCCGGCGCTGCTCCGCACTTACGCCTCCGTACTGGCGACGGGTTTTTGCTGACGATTGCGTAGCGGTTGAAGTTTTCATATTTACATATTGACATGATAAATTGTCAGATGTAAAGTGACATCATCAATTGTCAGAATTAATACGTGGAGACCACGATGACCACTACAGTTAAAACACATACAGGATCACCTGACGTAGAAACAGCCATTATTGGTACCGGCTTTGCCGGCCTTGGCATGGCGATAAACCTGCAAAAGGCAGGCAAGAATAATTTCGTTATTTTCGAACGCGAGCCGGAAGTTGGTGGCACCTGGTGGGTCAACAATTACCCGGGTTGTGCCTGCGATGTTCAATCACACCTCTATTCTTTCTCATTCGAGCCGAACCCGAACTGGTCACGCATGTTTTCGCCCCAGGCGGAAATTCAACGCTATCTCGCCAGCTGTGCCGACAAATACAAATTGCGCTCAAAAATTCGCTTTAATACGACTGTAGTCGGTGCCCGTTTCAATGACGACAACAACCTCTGGGAAGTCAAAACCGAGGATGGCAAGACCACCACTGCACGCATTGTTGTGGCAGCCATGGGTCCGCTGGATCGTCCCATTATTCCTGACATCAAGGGTGTCGGGACTTTCAAGGGCAAGACATTCCATTCACAGCAATGGGATCATGACTATGACCTGAAAGGCAAAAAGGTCGCCGTCATCGGCACAGGCGCCAGTGCAATTCAGTTTGTTCCCCAAATTGCCAGGGATGTCGAACAACTGCACCTGTTCCAGCGTACGCCGCCATGGATCATGCCCAAGCCTGATCGCAAGGTGAGTAAATTAGAGCAGTTCCTGTTTGACAAATTACCCATTACACAAAAATTAATGCGTGGCGGTATTTACAGTTTTCTTGAAGCCCGTGTGCTGGCATTCGTATTTAATCCCAAGATACTGAGACTGGCCCAGACCCAGGCAAAGCGCCACATTCACAAGCACATAAAAGACCCTGAGCTTCGTGCCAAGGTTACCCCTGACTACACCATGGGTTGCAAGCGCGTACTGATCTCGGACGACTACTATCCTGCCCTCGCCCAGGACAATGTCGAGGTCATTACTGATGGCGTTGTGGAAATCCGCGAAAACTCTGTGGTCACAGCTGACGGCAGCGAAATGCAGGTCGATGCCATTATTTATGGCACGGGCTTCCATGCGACCGACCCACTGCCCGCGGGTATGGTCTTTGGGCAGAATGGCATCGATATTCTGGATGCGTGGAAGGATGGCATCGAGGCTTATAAAGGTTGCACGGTATCCGGCTTCCCTAACCTGTTCATTGTGCCTGGCCCCAACACCGGTCTGGGCCACAGTTCCATGGTGTACATGATTGAATCGCACATCCAGTTCGTCATGGCTGCCATAAAGACCATGGACAAGAACAAGCTGGCAACCGTGAATGTGAGACCTGAAGTGCAGGCCTCGTACAACGAAAAAATTCAGGCGCGCATGAAAGGCACCATCTGGAACACCGGCGGCTGCCAAAGCTGGTACATGGATGAGAATGGCAAGAACACCACGCTATGGCCCGGTTTCACCTTTGCCTACCGCCGCCTGACACGCCAGTTTGACCTCGAAAACTTTGAGGTACAGGCTCTGCAAGGTTCATCAAAGTCCAAGGGTAAAACAACTCTGGCAAAAGCCGCTTAATTCAGGAATATCATGAAAAACTTTAACAATAAAGTCGCTGCGGTTACCGGCGCCGGTTCCGGCATTGGACGCTGCCTGGCTCAGAATCTGGCCAAGGCCGGATGCCATCTCGCCATTTCGGATGTCAATGAAGCCGGACTGGTAGAAACCGCCGATTTACTGAAAGAATATTCCGTCAAGGTCACACATCAGACACTGGATGTTGCCGATCGCGATGCGATGTACGCCTGGGCTGAGCAGGTGGTCGCAGATCATAGCAAGGCCAATCTCATATTCAACAATGCCGGCGTTGCTCTGGGCAGCTCAGTCGAAGGCATGAGTTATGAAGACCTTGACTGGCTGATGGGCATCAACTTTTACGGCGTTGTCTACGGCACCAAGGCTTTCCTGCCTCACCTTCAGGCCTCTGGCGAAGGACACATAATAAACACCTCCAGCATATTCGGACTGGTTGGAATCCCCAGCCAGAGTGCCTATAACGCTTCCAAATTCGCAGTGCGTGGTTTTACTGAATCCCTGCGCGAGGAACTGGACCTGACACGATCCAATGTCAGTGCCAGTTCGGTCCATCCGGGGGGTATCAAGACGAACATCGCCAATGCCGCACGATTTTCGGACAACATGCAGGAATTGATGGGGCAAAACGAAACGGATGCCAAGGCAAATTTCGAACAGCTATTCATCACCTCGGCAGATCGCGCTGCCAGGGTAATTCTCAGAGGTGTTCGCCGCAACAAGCGCCGCATCCTGATTGGACCCGACGCACATGCTGTCGACTGGATGGCGCGACTGCTGCCTTCGTTTTACCAGCGCTTGGTCGTTACCGGCACGCGCTTTCAAATGAAGATGTGACAAGCCGTCATTTCGACGCGGGTCAGAAAGAGACGGAATACAGAAACCTCTACGCCTCCACTGCTCCCAGCATAACTGCCTGCTTCGGGAATCGCGCTACCGGCACTGCTACCGGCACTGTCACCACCACAGCCTCCAATAGCAATTGCGCCAGTCGCCACTACGATACCGGCCAATACCTCACTGCGCCTTGAATCTACTGGCGATCCACCTCACAGCCGAGGGTCGCCATTATTATGTTTTGATGGAGTTTTTCCTGCCTTCTTATGACTCATTCAATTTCTCAAGCCGGATTCGCCAAAATAACTGCTTGTTATGAGCTTATAGTTATCATTGCCAAGTCAGGATTACCAGCCTACGTACCGCTTGGTCTGGTACAATTATCTGTTCCCGCGCCAGCGGCGCAAGAACTGGACTATAGATGAGCGCCTCCTCCGAGTCTCTCCCCGACACCGCCTCTACTCTGATCGAAGATGTTCAGGGTCGAGCTGATTCGCGTCAAATCCCGATTAATAAGGTCGGCATTAAGGATATTCGCCATCCTGTACGTGTAAAACAACGCTCTGGCGGCGAGCAACACACGGTTGCCAACTTCAATATGTACGTGAATCTGCCCCATAATTTCAAGGGCACGCACATGTCGCGTTTTGTTGAGATTCTCAGCAGCCACGATTATGAAATCACTGTGGAATCCTTCCGTGAAATGCTTACCGAAGTCACGGAAAAGCTGGAAGCCGAAGCGGGTCATATAGAAATGCGCTTCCCGTATTTCGTCAACAAGACTGCCCCTGTATCAGGCGTGCAAAGCCTGATGGACTATGACGTCACATTTATCGGTGAGAAATGTGGCGACAAAATCGATATATGGGTAAAAGTCGTGGTCGCGGCCACCAGCCTTTGCCCCTGTTCTAAAAAGATTTCAGATTACGGCGCCCACAATCAGCGCTCACACATCACGCTTGATGTGAAAATGTCCGGGTTCATGTGGCTGGAAGACCTCATCGATATTGCTGAAGAAGAAGCCTCATGCGAAGTCTTTGGCATCCTCAAGCGTCCGGATGAAAAATATGTCACCGAGAAGGCCTACGACAATCCCAAGTTTGTTGAAGACCTTGTCCGCGATGTAGCGGCAAGACTGAATGCCGACGAACGCGTGCAGGCCTATGTGGTTGAGTCCGAGAATTTCGAATCCATTCACAATCACTCAGCCTACGCACTGATTGAAAGTAATAAATCTGACTAAGGTTAAATTTTCTCTGGCATTAAAATTGCTGCATAGTGCGCACGCAATCCTGCTATGCAGTTAGTGCAACTCACCTTCAACGTCGATTTCACCGCCATCCCAGTTCAGGCTGCCATCAATCTCCAGCGGCGTACTCCACCAGGCTTCACCACCGCCTTCCTTGCTGATCAGCAATGGAATGGCTCTTGTTTCTCCGGCGAGTATCTCAGTGGAACGTACCACCACATCCAGATCCTGACCCTCTTCATCTTCGCCTTCGAGCAAGCCATATAATTTGCTGTGTGCCGTGCCAGTATTTTTAATCACAACCATAGGCTGCTTGTTGCCGGCAGCATCTTTGCCCATCACAAGGGAATTAAATTCCAATTCAGGTTCAGCGCCTTCTGCGTTGACATAAATCACCAGATAGCGACTGGCAAATCGCCCATCTCCTGATACGGGAACTGCCTCAACGGCAAAATGACACTCCATTTCCTCCGTATCGTCGGGGATAATGATTTCCAGTCGATACAGTTCTGCCACACTGGGGCGTAATTGCAGCTCGACAACGGATTTGTTCCACCAATGCCTGCAATCATTTGCAACTTTTACTTCTGATCCGAAAACTCGTCGTCCGGATTGATCGTATTTCCAGTTAACGGCAACCAGATTGGCCTGAGCGGGCCAATCATCTGTATTGATCAGTGCAAATTCAGCCTCAAGCACATCTCCTTCATCACCCGCCAGCTTGATGGTTTCGGGCTCAATACGCACCGCCCATTCCTGCGCCATCGCCTGCATTGTCCAGAGCGTAGTAACCAACAGGATCGCTAATCGGAAAACAGTCTGCATAGCACTCTCATATCACAACAAGCTACGCATGCTACCCGTGACATGTAAAAAATGGAATGTATTCCCCGATTCAATTCCAGGCGTATTGCCATCCCAGCGTGAGCATGCCGTCGCTTTTGAGCTGAGGACCCTGTAGATCTTCTTCGATGGATTGCAACCATTCGATAGCCAATCGCTGGCCTGCAACTGCGCCGGTTGTGCCCAGAAGATTCACACCCACACCAATATCAAAACGCTCTCCGCCACGACGTTTGGGATCAGCCGTCGGCACCATTTTGGGATTCAACAACGGATCGGCACCGTCAATATTGCCCCATTTTTTTGCAGCCATTCTGAGTGATGCGCTCAAATTCTGATTAAACCGGCGTGCGCCCCAGGCGGTCAGCAGGCCTTCATTTCCCAGGCTGTAACCTTGACTGTTTTCATCTTCCAGTCGATACACTGAACTCGCCTGAGCACCCCAACTCCATAGCCCCCGATGACCGTTGTAGGTCAGGCCACTCAGAAAATCCAGGGTGCCGGAGCCAATCTGCATAGGGTAAGGCAGTTGTACCATTCTAACGCCCATGGGCGTTGGGATTCTGTCTCTACGATCAATAGCCCCTGTCGGCACTGAAAAACCCACGGTGGCATGAACCCTGGTTTCGGGTTTGTTTATCCATTGGATCAGGCCGCTGACCTTTAAATCACCCAAACCTGATGTTTCTGTTGCGAATCTCCTTCCGAGACCATTGATGTGATCCATGCTTCTTTCCACATAGGGCAACATGGTCATCAATGTCACATGTTGGGTAGCTGCAAACATCATTCCGAACATATGCATTTCTGTAGACATCTGCAAGGGCGTGACCATGAATCCCTGCGCCAGCACCTGTTGCGGACTCAGGTCATCCTTGCCATCCCGATTGCCCCTCATTTCCATGCGCATATAACGATAAGAGGCCATCCACTCACCGGGCTTATGCACGTGATCACCCATCACACCCAAGGGTGCGTGACTGTCTGCGGTAGAGATGCCGACCGGATCGGCAAGCGTTGCTGTTGCAAAAAATGAGAGTGAGATCAGAACGAGAAAATTGTGCACGATTACAACCATAGATTATGAAGCCGCATATTTTAGTGAACTATAGGCAGGCACCCCATGCGGTTTATTGTCGCACCTTCATGGCTTTATTCTTTTGTAGCGGTATCCTTGGCCTTTCCTTTCATTCTATGAACCATGCAACGCAACCTCGGCTTCACCCCACACAAAGTGCTCAACAGCCTGCTTCAACTGCGTTTCATCGCCGTTCTGACACAGCTGGCAGTGATCGCTTACGCCAAATACGAACTCGGTATGATGCTGCCTCTCACGCCCATGCTGTCGTTGATTACTGCTCTGGTTTTATGGAATGTGGCCACCTGGTGGCGACTGCGACCTGCCGTTCTCAAGCGCTGGGCGCCAACGGCAGTTGAAGCCAGCATTCACCTCATCATTGATATCACTGTATTAACCGGGCTGCTTTACTGGGCAGGCGGGCCGACCAACCCCTTTGTCTCCCTTTATCTGGTACCGATCGCGATTGCTGCCACAGCACTACCGGGTATACATGCCTGGCTCATTACATTCCTGTGCATCGGTGGCTATAGCCTGCTCCTGTGGAAACATGTACCACTGCCACATTCACATGGACATGGAGGTACCGATTTCAATTTGCACGTACTAGGCATGTGGGCCAACTTTATTATCAGCGCTCTGTTAATTGCTGCATTTGTCAGTCTGCTTGCTACCGCCGTTCGACGACGGGACCATGCGCTTAATCAGCAACGTGAAGAGGCATTACGCAATGAGCAGATTCTCGCTCTGGGCACTCAGGCTGCTGGCACAGCCCATGAACTGAACACGCCCCTTGCAACAATGGCCATCCTGATTGATGAAATGCGTAATGGCCCAAATAACGAAAGTGCCCAGCAGGAAGACCTCGATGTACTGGCCAGCCAGGTGACTCATTGCCGTGATCGAATTCGTGAATTGGTTGAACAGGTCACCCGGCCTGACCCCGAGGCAACCATGTCTGCAACCCGATTGCTGCAAGAGGTCACCGAACGCTGGTCATTGCTACGCCCCGAAACAGAGCTGAGACAGACTATCAATTCAAACCTGCAACAGGCATCAGTCATCGCCGGCCCCACACTTGCGCAGGCACTCGTCAACCTGCTTTCGAATGCTGCAGATGCGTCGTCAGACACTGGACAGGGTTTCATTCATCTCTCTGCCAGCATTGACAATGCACAACTTAAAATTGAGATTGATGATGATGGCGCCGGACTCACTGAAGATCAGCAGGCAAAAGCAGGCGATGTTTTTTTTACCACCAAGTCCGGCGGACTAGGCATGGGACTCGTCCTCTCTCATGCCACTCTGGAACGACTCGGTGGTAAGGTCACTCTGGAAAATCGTGATGGAGGGGGTATGCGCGCAACCGTTTTGCTTCCACTCCAACCACTACAAAAATGAATACCGCACACTACCTGATCATTGATGATAACCCGATGTTTTGTCAGGTGCTGGAACGCGCCTTTGAGCGTCGCGATCTGTCCGTCAGTATAGCCAACGATGCTTCATCTGCCCTGAAAGCTGCCCAGGCAAACCCACCCACACATATCGTCCTCGACCTGAAGCTGGGGCAATCTTCCGGTCTGGATTTAATTAAGCCATTACTGGGCATTGATGAGTCGGCACGCATATTGTTATTGACCGGTTATGCCAGCATCCCGACGGCTGTCGAGGCCGTTCGGCGCGGGGCAGTGAATTATCTGCCAAAACCGGCAACCGCCGATGAAATCATGGCTGCCTTTGACCCTGACGGGCAACAGACAGAAATGCCGGTAGACCGTCCGACCCTCAAACGCCTGGAGTGGGAACATATCCAGCGTGTACTGAAAGAACATGAAGGCAATATTTCCGCTGCGGCCCGTGCACTGGGCATGCACCGTCGCACCCTGCAACGAAAACTGCAAAAACGACCTGTAAGGCAATAACTTCTGACTCGCCCGAGTCTTGTGCATACACTTGAACCTCATACGGGCACTGTTGTCTCATGTGAGCATATATAAGAGGGTGTTGACATGCAGCGCAGACAATTCATGGCCCAGATAGCCGCTTTCCTGGGACTAGGCACGACCATCAGCCTGAGCGTACGAGCGCTGGCCGGAGATAAAGTGCTTGGGACTTTGAAGCTGCCCGCAACGCACTGGAAACCCCATTTAACTACAGAACAATTCGATGTGCTTTTTCATGAAGACACTGAGCACCCTTTCAGTCACGCCTATAACAATGAAAAAGGGGATGGCGTATTTCTCTGTGCTGCCTGTCTGAACCCTCTGTTTAATGCCGCAAGCAAATACGATAGTGGCACCGGCTGGCCGAGTTTCTTCAAACCCATTAACGACACAGCAGTCGACACCAAAACCGACTACAAATTATTTGTGCCTCGCACCGAATACCACTGTGCCCGTTGCGGCGGCCACCAGGGTCATATATTTAATGACGGCCCCAAGCCGACCGGGCTGCGTTACTGCAATAACGGTCTCGCACTCCATTTTGTACCCGCAGATGAAGAACTGCCGGCCTTGCGCTCATGAACAGGGCTCTGTTAATAGCGTTAGCGCTGCTCTTTTCGACTCCGCTGTTTGCTGCTGATAAATACGCCTATTTTGCAGGCGGCTGTTTCTGGTGCATGGAATCCGATTTTGAAAAGCTGAAAGGTGTTAAAGAGGCTGTCTCGGGTTATATGGGCGGACAGACCAAAAATCCGACTTACGCGTCTACATCCAGTGGAACGACCGGCCATGCCGAGACTGTAAAAGTGATCTATGACGATGCCATCGTCAGTTATGCCCGGTTACTGCATCATTTCTGGCGTAACGTCGACCCACTCACTCCGAACGCACAATTTTGTGACAAGGGTTCGCAATATCGCACCGCTATTTTCAGCATTAGCGATGACGAGCTTTCCCAGGCCCGAAAGTCACGTGATGCCATCCAGCAGAAACTCGGCCAACCGGTAGTGACCGAAATCAAAAGAGCTGACAACTTTACCCCCGCCGAAACCTATCACCAGGACTACTACAAGAAAAAGAAGCTGGCCTATAACTACTACCGCTTTGGCTGCGGTCGTGACAAACGGCTGGAACAGATCTGGGGCAAGAAAGACTGAATAACATGTCTGGACTCGATCAAACTGAGATAGGCTGCCCTTACTGTGGTGAAATCATCACCATATTGATAGACAGCTCAGCAGGTAACCAGAATTATGTGGAAGACTGCCAGGTGTGCTGCTGCCCGATCATCATGAATATCCAAGTTGACGAAATGAGCAAAACCCAGGTAACGGTGCAACAGGAAAATGACTGAAAGCGACCAGAGAATTACTTTTTTACGCTCACAATTTGATCGTTTTCTTGCTCTGCCCCGTCACAAGGCTGATGATCAATATCATCAACGGTTAAATGCACTAAAACGGTTTGAAACTGCAGAAATCAGACACCGACATGCATCAGCGTGCAATGCGGATATGAACTATGCGGCCGTCATTGATTTTTACTTATGTGAGCTACATCACGGTCTCAACCTTCAGGGCATGGTAGATCGTGGCCCACAGGGCATCAATAACGCACGCCGACTGGACAAGGCTTATCAGTTATTTGCCAATGCCATAGAATTCAGCGTTTTAAGTGCTGTAATCCAGGATGAGATCACGCTTCGTCTTGGCAAATGTGCCGTCACCCGAGATAGTTATGCTCAAGCACTTCATGCATGCGACGATATGAGAGACAGAAAGCGTCGACTGGAATTGCTTGTAGACATCGGTAAGGAAGTCGAGCCTCATATCAATAGCCGACTCATGCATACCGGACTGAAACTTCTGAGAGGTATTTTCAGAAATAGTGGCCTTGCCGATATTCACAAAGTTGCAGATGAAGGATTTATCCAATTGCGCTCAGTCTCAGGTCTTGCGCAGCAACTGGAAACATTCGCCGACACCGAAATAAGTTATCTGACAGCTTTAAAACCTGATTAGCTTTTCATCGTCTTACGTGCAATATCAATGGCCTCATGTGCAAGCGCATCACTTGTGCCATGTGCCCGAAAGAAGGTATGGGCCAAACTGGAAATCAATCGAATATTTTCGTCAGGCGTCATCTTGCGTAACGGCAGTATGATCGCCTCCATCGTAGAGATGATCGCCTGCGCCATGTCTTCAACCGGTATCTCGAATTTAAGTTCGCCCAGATCGATGCCTTCCTGAATGGCCGCGGCCACCAGCCTTGCAGAATTGTCTTCAAAGCGCCGCTGCATCTGGGTAGCTTCTGTCAGTTCAGCTGAAGCAGCATCCAGCCAGTAACCCGCCACGCCCTCCTGGATTCTTCGGTCCTTAAACAGGGCCACCATGCCACGAAAGATGGCCATCAACTTCTGACCGGGATCTTCCTCACTGAGTATGCGATTAAAAACATGTCGCTCAAACAGTGTCTGCAGCTCCCGAAGGCAGTCAGTAAACAGGGCTTCCTTACTATCATAGTGCCAGTAGAGTGCTGCCTTGGTGATTCCAGATGCCTCTGCAACGGAATACATAGACACTCCGTCATAGCCATGCCGGCCAAAAAGCCGGAAGGCTGCTGTTCTGATATCTCTAAGGGTTTCACCCTGTTTTACCGCGGGTCTGCGACCCATAAACTCTTCTCCGGGACAGGTCAATTCTGAAATAAATTAACCGCCAGTTTACCTTTTTATTACACTTCATACATCATTCATTTTCCTTTGACATGCAAATATATCCCTTGAAATTCTGACACTTCCATACAGACATGACACATAAGTGAATGCTTTAATTGACTATCCGTTCGGTTAATTTAACGCGGTGCTACACAGGAGACAGGCCATAACCACTGAAGGAATGCAGTCAGGCGATACCCGCTGGCAGAAAATCCCCGAGGACTGGACCTACCCCGATTGTGCGGTACGTGACAAACCCGATTTCAGGAAAATGGAAGACTGATTCAGCTATATTAAAGCCATGACATAACAATTAATGGCGATAAATGGTTTTCCATGAGGAGTGCTGCATGACCGAAGCAGAAATCAATCAGAATGAATGGGAGAACCCGAAAAACTGGGGCGGCCCGAAACTGATTTCGCTCTATTTCAGCAAGCGCGACACCCGCATCTGGGTCTCCAGACAAATCCCCTGGACAGGATGGACAGTCAACCTGGCCAAGACCGCTGGCGTACTCTGGTTTTTCGGCATTATCATCGGATCAATGTTGCTGGTTGTGGGTTCAGCGATCTACACCATTGGCTTTCGCTAGGCATTCATAATGCCTGAATATTCCGGATTACCTCCCACGTTGAATTAACGTCTATCCTCGCTTTACTCTGGGTTCATAGCGTATTTTCCAGAGCACCCCAGAGATCAAAGCATGCCCACAACCATTACTCGCATCATGAATGACGGGGTCACACTCGCAGGCTCATCGTATGGACCAAAAGACGGGCAACCGGTGCTGCTGTTTCATGGAGGTGGCCAGACACGCCATGCCTGGGGCAAGGCCGGACAAACCCTGGGGGATGCGGGCTACCACGCCATCACCTTTGATGCCCGTGGTCACGGCGATAGCACCTGGGCACCGCACTATGCCACTGAGGATTTCGTGGACGATGTTTACGAGATCGCCATTGGCATGCCGAAACCTCCCATTATTGTGGGCGCGTCTCTTGGCGGTTTTAGTGCCCTGCTGGCCAATGCCCGGGAAACGGGTGAAATTTCCAAAGCACTCGTTATGGTGGATATTGCCCTGCGGATGAAACCAGAAGGTATTGAACGCATTTTGAATTTCATGTCTGCACATGCCGACGGCTTTGATAATCTTGAGGACGCAGCTGAAGCAGTAGCCGCCTATCAACCTCACAGGAAACAACGCTCAGACCCCAACGGACTGCAAAAAAACCTGCGTCAACATGAAGACGGCCGCTGGTACTGGCACTGGGACCCTGTAGTTCTGGAAACATTCAAGGAAGACCACCGAAAGAACATGAGTTCGGATGAACTGCTGTATGAAGCTGCGGAAAGCCTGACCCAGCCAATTTTACTGGTGCGAGGCATGATCAGCGATGTTGTTGATGACGAAGTTGCCAAAGACTTTAAGGCACGCATTCCACATGCAGAAATTGCAGAAGTAGGTGGCGCCGGCCATATGGTGGCCGGCGACAAAAACGATATTTTCCTTGAAGCTGTGATGGGTTTCTTGCGCAGACTGAACAGTGAACATCCGTATTCGAGTGCTCAGGCCAATTAATTTAATGAAAACTCTGGCATCCATTTACCCTTAACCTCATTAATCTTATTGATCTTATTCAGACAAGAACATTCAGGGCTGCACCTGACCGTGTTGTTAACCTGCGAAACCTGGCAACGCCACATTTTCCTGCATTCATTTCTGCGTATTAGCAGATGATTCTCACTGTTCAGCCTGTAACCATTTGTTTTTAATTGTTTTGGCGCAGTGCAGCGCGCATAGCGAATTTCACCACTGGAAAACTCCGGTCTGACATAGACTCTTTTTACCCCCTGCGTGCAAGTTATCCACTAGCTATCCACCGAATGAAAAAACCGTATGAATACTGACTTTCAGCCAATGCTCCACCGGTTATCCACAGGCTACCCACCGCTCTATCCCCCGAAACACCCACTCACCCACAACATATAGTCTTGACGACCCCATACACCCACCCTATATAGTGTCTCCATTACCCGATACCCGCATATGAACACATTCAGAAAAGGTGTCAGGTATTGCGCGCCGGCCAGGGAGAAATAATCAGAACGGGCCGGGTGTGCAAAGGCAGGATTTACGAATAAACGAACAGGCGAATACGGAGCACCACCAGATGCAGAGCCAGACCACCACACAACCCGCAGCAGATTCTGTCCCACCTGCTACTACAGACGACAGTATTGAAAACACCGCTGAAGTTTCTGCCACTGCACCCGGCAGCTACCGAGTCATTCGTCGCAATGGCAAGGTCACGCCATTCGATGCCAACAAGATCGAAGTTGCCCTGACCAAGGCATTCCTCGCTGTTGAAGGCGCAGGCGCAGCCGCCAGTGGTCGTATTCACGAAACGGTTAAGGAACTCACCGCCCAGATCGATTCCGCATTGACGCGTCATCTGTCCGGTGGCGGCACCGTACATATTGAAGACATACAGGATCAGGTAGAACTGGGCCTGATGCGCGCCGGCCATCACAAGGTTGCGCGCGACTACGTGCTTTACCGTGAGCGCCGTTCCCAGGAACGTGCGGCCAAGGACGCCGAAACCGCCTCCAAGTCCAAGCGTAAAAAATCCGTTGAAACCAAGGCGACAATTAATGTCACGCTCAACAACGGCAGCACTACTCCACTGGATGAGGCTCGTCTGCGCCGCCTCGTTGAGGAGTCCTGCGAAGGTCTGGAAGACGTCAACGCCGAACGCATCATCACGGATAGCCTGCGTAACCTCTACGACGGCATCACTGAAAAGGAACTGGCCCAGGCCCTGACCCTCTGCGCCCGTTCGCTGATTGAAGCTGAACCCAACTACAGCTACGTTTCAGCCCGTTTACTGCTGGACAATATGCGCCATGAGGCACTGCACTTCCTGCATGCCAGCACGGATATCGTTATCCAGGCCGAGATGAAGAAACTGTACCCCCAGTACCTGAAAGACTATCTGGCCAAGGGTATTGAACTGGAACTGATTGACCCGGAGCTTGCCCAGTACGACCTCGACAAACTCGGCAAGGCCCTGCTGCCCGAGCGTGACATGCAGTTCACTTACCTCGGCCTGCAGACCCTTTACGACCGTTACTTCCTGCACAGCAAGGACACCCGCTTTGAATTGCCACAGGCATTCTTCATGCGTGTGGCCATGGGTCTGGCGATCAACGAAGTTGATCGTGAAGATCGCGCCATCGAGTTCTACACCCTGCTGTCGAGCTTCGATTTCATGAGCTCCACACCGACCCTGTTCAACGCAGGCACCCTGCGTCCGCAGCTGTCCAGCTGCTACCTGACCACCGTGCCTGATGATCTGCACGGTATTTATGGTGCCATGCAGGACAACGCCATGCTGAGCAAGTTCGCAGGCGGTCTGGGCAATGACTGGACACCGGTACGTGCCATGGGCGCCCACATCAAGGGCACCAACGGCAAATCACAGGGTGTTGTGCCCTTCCTGAAAGTGGTCAACGACACAGCCGTGGCAGTAAACCAGGGCGGCAAACGCAAGGGTGCCGTCTGCGGCTACCTTGAAACCTGGCACAAGGACATCGAGGAATTCCTCGACCTGCGCAAGAACACCGGTGACGACCGTCGTCGCTGCCATGACATGAACACTGCCAACTGGATTCCTGACCTGTTTGTGAAACGTGTCATCGAAGGTGCCGACTGGACCCTGTTTTCACCGAACGATGTGCCCGATCTGCATGACCTGACAGGCAAACTGTTTGAAGAAGCCTACAGCCGCTACGAAGAGAAAGCTGATCGCGGTGAGATCACCAACTTCAAGCGGCTCAAGGCAGTCGACCTGTGGCGCAAGATGCTGGGCATGCTGTTTGAAACCGGCCACCCCTGGTTCACCTTCAAGGACCCATGCAACCTGCGCTCGCCGCAGCAGCACGTGGGCGTGGTACACAGCTCCAATCTCTGCACCGAAATCACTCTCAACACATCGGCCGGCAAGGAAATTGCCGTCTGCAATCTGGGTTCAATCAACCTGCCACAGCATATCGAAGCTGATAAAGACGGCAATATGGTGCTGAATGCCGAGAAGCTCGAAAAAACCATCAACACTGCCATGCGCATGCTGGATAACGTCATCGAGTACAACTACTACTCGGTGCCTTCCGCACGCAATTCCAACCTGCGGCATCGTCCGGTGGGCATGGGTCTGATGGGCTTTCAGGACGCACTCTACAAAATGCGCCTGCCCTACGAATCCAAGGAAGCGGTCGAATTTGCCGACCGCAGCATGGAAACCATCAGCTATTACGCCATCAAGGCTTCCAGCAATCTGGCTGAAGAGCGTGGTTCTTACGCCAGCTTCAAGGGCTCGCTGTGGGACCAGGGCATCCTACCGATTGACTCCATCGAGATTCTGGCCGAGAACCGCGGTGTGGAATACCTCAACATGGACCGTAGCCAGACGCTGGATTGGGAAGGTCTGCGTGCCCGTGTACAGGAAGTCGGCATACGTAACTCCAACACCATGGCGATTGCCCCAACTGCCACCATTGCCAACATCACCGGCGTATCACAGTCCATCGAGCCGACCTATCAGAACCTGTTCGTCAAATCGAACCTCTCGGGTGAGTTCACCGTGGTGAATCCCTACCTGGTGGCTGATCTCAAGGAACGCGGCTTGTGGGATGAAGTCATGGCTCATGACCTCAAGTACTACGACGGTTCCCTGCTCCCGATCGACCGCATTCCGGCCGACCTCAAGCCGCTGTACAAGTGTGCCTTTGAAATTGACCCACGTTGGCTGGTTGAAGCCGGTTCACGTCGCCAGAAGTGGATCGATCAGGCCCAGAGTCTGAACCTGTACATGAGTGAGCCATCTGGTAAGAAGCTAGACGAACTGTACCGCTTCGCCTGGACCAAGGGTTTGAAGACCACCTACTACCTCCGCACCATGGGCGCAACCCATGCGGAGAAATCCACCATCAGCGACGACCGTTTGAACAAGGTTCGTGACGCAGAGGGTAGCAGCGTGACGGCGGCGTCCCAAGGCAATTCTTCTGCCCAGGCAATCGAGTCCAATGCGGAAATGCCCAAGGCCTGCTCAATCCTTGATCCGGATTGCGACGCCTGTCAGTAAAGAAGAGCGACATGTCAGGTCAGCTTGATGGACCGATCATTACGGAGATGGTAATCCCGGCCCGGCCGGGATTACCTGATGCCTTAACAGGAGAAACACCGTGGCGATATACAGACTGACACCAAACGCTCATGCGAACATTAGATGGCCAAAGCAAGTAGATGTTCGCGCCCCCAATGAACGTCGTGCGCGACTTGTCGCGAGCAGACAACTTGCATGTAAATCAAATGACAGCCAGATATGGATTAAATCCGGCAAGGTTATTTGCAATGAGATAAATGATTCGCCTTTCCCAAAAACTGGCGAAGTCACAGTCTTGATCCCAAGATTAACCAGTCACTGAAAACGCGGTTTTATTAGCAAAACTAGCCCGACGTTACACTGTCTGGCTTAATGTGAGGCCATCCTTCTTTCCCGAGATTACTTTCTCACCTCTTAGCATTTCTCTCTTAATGATCTTTGTTCTTGATTGCTCTGGTAAATCAGTGAAGCAGAGTAGCTCTTTCTGAATCATGACCCCGATCAGATCTTCCAGTACACGAACAAACTCAAGATCTGACGCACTGAGTTGAGCCTGATGCTGAGCCAGCTCCTGAAGAAAGTCCACAAGCTCTTTGGCATCACTGGGCAGACCTACTGTGTGTTCATCATCACGATGAAGGCTGACCGAAACTATTTTGCCGTCAGCATCTCTTTTTGCATAAATCATCTCATTACCCTCTCTCAATTAGCCTGTTAAATATCGACCCGTAAATTACCCTTTTGCATAAGGTCGTTAATAATCTGGGCATCTAGCATGGTGCCCGCACTTGTCAGGTCAATGTCATGAAGCACAATCGTCTGGTCAACTAGAGCTGATGCATAACCACTACTAAAGTCACCATCGCTGCTTATTTGAAGAACGGTATCCGCACCATCGGTCTCAAAGTGCAGATAATCCGTTAGATTGCCGACATCCTCGCCCTGTAACAGGTCACGCAGATCAAGCACATCGCCACCTGCCAGCACATCCACGGCCAGAAAATCAGTAACCTCATCAACGGCCGGGGCACCCGGAGCAGCCCGATCACCCAGTTCCCAGATAAATGAGTCACTTCCTATGCCACCGGCAAGCAAGTCATTACCCAAACCACCCAGTAACTGGTCATTTCCTTCATTCCCAAACAAGGTATCGTTACCTGCGCCACCAAGCAGACGATCATTACCGCCCGCACCTTGAATGACGTCATTGCCACCCTGGGCATTAATTAGATCATTAGCTGAAGTGCCCACTAGATGGTCAGCACTGCTTGTACCATTGATAACGTTATAAGAGTCCACTTCTATGCTGAGCGTGGATTCGCCAGTATCACCGTCGTTATCGATCACACCATAGGCAAACAATTCTTCCTGACCACTCACTGCATCTGCAGGCGCGGAATAGTTGTACATGCCCGTAGCAAGATTAACTTCCAATTCGCCACCTATGCCCGTCACAATCGTGAGCGTTTGCGTAAGCACGTTAAATACGCCGCTACTCGGACCACCGCTGACGGTGACTGATCCACTGCCTGTTGGATCATAAGTGTAGGTGATGCCATCAACAGTTATGAAATCGACATAGCCGCCATCTGCACCTACTCCCGACAGCAGACTTCCGTTTAGCAAAGAACCCATCGGCATATCAGGCAAGGTACCAATCAGAACCTCATCCAGATCTCCATAGTCATTGACCACAATGGCATCCGCCTCCTGCATGGTCTGACCGTTATAGGCAATAGGATCAAGGTTATCCTGATTAACGTTGTCACCCAGACCAATCGCAAATGATGCGATCTGGTTTGCTTCCAGAAAGTCCTCCCAGTTGGCCTCCTCGGAACCATTTATCCCTGCGCTTCCGCTTGGCCGATTGGGGTTACCATCGGAGAAAAAATAGGAAACATTCTGTCCACCGGTCAAAGCCCCGACACTGCCAAATGCTATCTCTGCAGTATCAAGGGCTGCATCGTAGTTGGTATAGCCATTAGCGGAGAGAGAAGCAAGCTGAGCCTTGGCCTCTGTAATATCAGTCCACTGCGTACCAATTGCATTTGCCTGTGACGAAAATGTGACAATTCGCACAGCGACATCACCGAATTGATCGTAGCCATCCAGCAACGTATTAATAGACTGGATGGCAGTCTGCAGACGTGTCTGACCACCGATACCGTCACTGTTATTCATACTGCCGGATACATCCAATACGATCAGAACATTGTTGTCGACAAGATTAATTTCATGTGACTTCGGTATAAGCGTCGGTGCATCATCTTCCACCGTCAGGCTAAGCGTGCCCTGGCCGGTATCTGTCCCGTCACTGGCAGTAACGCCGAATGCCAGTGTCAACGCGTCTTCCTGAGTATCGTCAGGATGATCAAGCGGAGCACTCAATACAAACTCATAAGCCCCCGCAGTATCAATCGATAGTGTGGCAACGAGTTTTCCACCAGCCATACCGACAAGAGTACCGGTGCCTTGTCCCGACCAGGTAACCGTATTGCCACCTGAAGTCAGAACGTCAGTTGGCGCCATCAGGACAACCGAAGTGATGGCATCGCCATCAACATCATTAATAACGATGGTGCCTGAGGTAACGGCACTGTCTGTAGTATCCACAGTACCACCAGTATCCTTGATGCCATGCGCCAGACCTTCTTCAGATACGTTACCGCTGGCATTTGAGACTGTCGGACCATCATTGCTGCCGGTCACATTGATCGTCAGCGTCGTCGTCGAGGTCTCGTCTCCATCGGTGATCGTGTAGCTAAAGACATCCTGCTCGGTCTCGTTATCATCCAGCGTCTGGGCGTTCGCATTCGGCAC
>JBFJXR010000022.1:0-37927 GCA_041622995.1 Nevskiales bacterium | reverse complement strand
CACTGGAAAACTGCGACCGTAGAGCGCATACAGGCCATTGGCCATCCCGTAACGTAGAACAGCGCCAATTGCACCGCCACCTGCAACTGCGAACCAGCTCATCAGCTGTTTTTCATCTTCTTGCCCTTGCCCGACTGCTTTGCACCAGACTTATTCATATTTCTTAATCGTTCAAGTTTTTCGGCGATCTTAATTTCAAGCCCACGTGCTACTGGCTGGTAATACTGCCGGCCCTTGAGTTCATCCGGGAAGTAATTTTCACCAGCCGCAAAGCCAGCAATTTCATCATGCGCATAGCGGTAGTCTTTGCCATAGTCGAGGGATTTCATGAGTTTTGTTGGTGCATTTCGCAAATGCAGAGGCACCTCATAACTACCGTTTTTTCTCACATCGGCAAGTGCCGAATTGTAAGCGTTGTAAACCGCATTACTCTTTGGCGCACAGGCAAGATAAACAACGGCCTGGGCAATGGCCAACTCACCTTCAGGACTTCCCAGCCTCTCATAGGTTTGCCAGCCCTCCATTGCCAGTGCCTGACCACGTGGATCGGCGAGGCCAATATCTTCGGCGGCCATGCGTAATACACGTCGGGCGATATATCGTGGGTCACATCCGCCATCGATCATCCTGGCGAACCAGTACAACGCCGCATCGGGGTCTGATCCTCGTACAGATTTATGCAAGGCTGAAATCTGGTCGTAGAAATATTCCCCACCTTTATCAAAACGTCTTACCCCGCCTGAAATCACGGAGGCAACCTCCTCATCGGTGACTTTTTCAGATTGGGCAAGATCAGACAGTATCTCCAGAATACTCAAAGCACGACGTGCATCCCCGTCAGCAGCTTGAGCTATTTGTACGAGCTGCCTTTCGTCAAACGCCAACCCCCTTTCTGCAAGTCCGTCACAACTTTTGAGGGCCCGAATTAATACTTCCTTGATCGAAGCTTCATCCAGTGACTTGAGAACGTAGACGCGTGACCGGGATAAGAGCGCGTTATTCAGTTCAAATGATGGATTCTCAGTGGTTGCACCAATAAGCACGAATGTCCCATCCTCAACATAAGGCAACAGTGCATCCTGTTGTGCCTTGTTGAAACGGTGCACTTCATCAATAAACAGGACTGTACCGTTCTGTGAACTCTGCCGAATTTCCTGTGCCTGCTTAACGGCTGTGCGGATATCCTTGACTCCACCCATCACTGCCGAGATGGCTATGAATTGCATTCGGGTCAGGCGCGCGAGGATACGTGCCAGGGTCGTTTTACCGGTCCCCGGAGGCCCCCAGAAAATCATTGAATGCAGATGACCTGCGTCCAGAGCACGCCTCAGCGGCTTATCAGCCCCCAGAATATGATCCTGACCAATATAATCATCAAGCGTTTCCGGCCGCATTCTGTCGGCCAGAGGGCGCAAGATGTCATCAGTGGGTAGCTGGCTCATCCCTGAACAATGCTATTCCGGTCATTCTGATAGAAAGTAGCGCAATAGCAGCGCCGATAGTATTCGCAATCTGATCTGCAAAACTGGCTTCCCGGTATCCCGTCACGCCCTGCAGAATTTCCAGTAAGGCGCCCAGCGCTACACAGGCAACGAAAACTCTTCCGGGGAATCTCGTGAACAGCAAGCTGTGCCAGAAACACACGACAAAGTATGCAAATACATGAAGCAATTTATCAAAATGGGGGGCAGATGACTCAGGCGTGGTAGGACTTAATGAAGCAAAAACAAGGGTCCCGATCATCGCAACACTGATTAACCCCGAGATTGAACGCAACATTAGCCCTCAACAACCTCGACATTGGGTGGAGGCGTGAATTTGAAACGTTCAGCTGGTATTACAACATTATTCTGAGTGCGGCTAAATTCGATAACGGTTTTCTGACCCAGCGAATCAGTTAGTTCAAGAATCTCCGGGAGACCATCTTTCAGGGCCATACGTGCCTGGGTAAAATCTCCACCTTCACTTTTTGGATTCATTTTTACCCAATCCAGACCATCGTTGCTAGGTTCATGCACCAGTAGGAATTGCTCATCCAGGGCCGGCCCTCCATTCAACAGCCAAACAGGCGCCCCTGCGAGTGCCGCCTGAGCATCTCTTACCGTGACCTGAGCAAGATCAACATCGTACATCCACAGCTTCTTCCCATCGTTAACCATAATCTGGACATAGGGTTCACGATATTCCCAGCGAAATGAAGTAGGCCTTAATAACCAGAGCTGCCCTACCATTACGTCGGTAACCGTGCCCTTCTCATCAAGAACTTTCTGTGTGAAATGGGTCTGCAAGGTTGTCGTGCGAGCATAAAACTGGCGTAGACTATCTACAGCATCGGCGGAGGCAATAGTGGTGCTAAATGCCAGCATCAGGGCCAGACAGCCTTGTTTGATTTTAGTGTTCATCAGCTTCCAGTAATCAGACTTCGGGCGGCGGCGGTGCCAGTACTTCACGGGCACCGTTTGATTCCAATGGTCCTACGACACCTGAAGCTTCCATCTGTTCAACCAACCGTGCAGCTCTGTTGTACCCGACCCGTAAACGGCGTTGTACCCATGAAATAGATGCTTTACGACTTTCTGTCACTATTTGAACCGCCTGATCGTACAGGACATCCTGTTCTGCATCACCATCTGCGCCTCCGCCATTACCAGCATCGCCCTCCGGCACACCGGCCAGAATTTCATCATGATATTCGGGTTCACCGACCTGCTTGAGCCATGCGGCGACTTTATGCACTTCATGGTCGTCTACAAAGGCGCCATGCACACGTCGCGGAAGTGAGGTGCCTGGTGGTAGAAACAACATATCACCATGACCTAACAGGCTTTCAGCACCAATCTGGTCAAGAATAGTTCTAGAATCTACTCGTGAAGCTACCTGGAAGGAACAGCGAGTTGGAATATTGGCCTTGATCAGACCTGTAATCACATCGACCGAAGGACGCTGGGTGGCAAGAATCAGGTGAATACCGGCAGCACGTGCTTTCTGTGCAATTCGGGCAATCAGTTCTTCAACCTTCTTACCGACAACCATCATCATGTCAGCCAGTTCATCCACGATAACGACTATATGCGGCAGATGTTCCAGTGTCGGTGTCTCATAACCATCCGGTAATTCCTCGGGCACTTCAGCCAATGGATCGTTCAATGGCTGTCCGGCATCAATAGCTTCTTTAACCTTGCGGTTATAACCGGCCAGATTACGAACTCCCACAGCAGACATGAGCTTGTAACGACGCTCCATTTCAGCCACCGACCAACGCAGGGCGTTGGCCGCTTCTTTCATATCCGTGACCACTGGACAAAGCAAATGAGGAATACCCTCGTAAACAGAGAGTTCCAGCATTTTCGGATCGATCATAATCAACTTGATCTGCTCCGGTGTTGTGCGGAACAAAATACTTAAAATCATGACGTTAATGGCAACAGACTTACCCGAGCCGGTGGTACCTGCAACCAGAAGATGCGGCATACGCCCGAGATCCGCCACAACAGGATTACCCGAAATATCCTTACCCAGTGCCATGGTCAGAGGAGAGGACGCATTGCTGTAATCTGACCCCTCAAATATTTCACGCAGGGAAACCAGTTCACGTTCCTGATTTGGTATTTCAAGCCCGATATAGGATTTGCCGGGTATCACTTCGACAACACGCACACTAATGGTTGATAGTGCTCGCGCTATGTCCTTGGCCAAATTACTTATCTGACTCACTTTCACACCCGGAGCCGGATCAAGCTCAAAGCGTGTAATGACAGGTCCGGGCTCGACAGCCACTACTTTCACCGTCACCCCGAAATCAGACAAAGTCTGCTCGAGCTGCTGTGACATATTGCGTAATTCATCTTCGCTATAGGCACGCCCCCCTACACGAGGCATATCCAGTAGATCAAGAGGGGGCAATGGACTGTCTTTGCCTGGCACGTAAGATGGAATATCCACCTTCTCTTCATCCATAGGTAACGGTAACTGAGTGCCCTTTTTTTCCAGCACAGGCTCTTTTCTGACTTTTCGCTTTGTTTCCCTGGGCTTGGCAGGCTCAGCTATCGTGATAGGGACCGGTTTGTTTTTCTGCTTTTCTGCACGGTTATTCAGATACATTTGAATTCGCATCTGTAACCAGGCGACAAGACGTAAAGTCTGTGTACCCAGCCAATCAACCAGACCCAGCCATGAAAAACCTATACCCACTGACAATGCCACAACAAACAAGGCACATAGCAACCAGGCCGCGCCTGTTGCGTTGAACACGGCTTCAAGCAGTGCAGCCAGGACGCCGCCCAGCGCACCACCATAGGCCTGTGGGAGACTGCTTGTTAGCCCTTCGAATGCCAGCCCGAGCAATGCGCAACCTGCCAGCAGAACAACAACCAGTGCCCCACTTCTGATCGCGAGCATCATGCCCTGAAGCGACTTGTCTCTACCGCCCCTGAACACCATCCATCCGGCATAAAAGAGTAACCAGGGGAAAACAAAGCCCATCAGGCCGAAAAGACTGAGCAAAACATCTGCAAACCAGGCGCCTACTCTGCCGCCCAGATTGCCAATGCTTTCTCCGGTAGCGAGATCTGACCAGCCAGGATCACTTGGGGTATAGCTAAACAATGCCATTAGCAGGAATATGGTTAACGCAGCAGATAGCAGTAACACGGCCTCACGCATCCACCGATGCAGTCGTTCTGCGTAGGCGTTGTCGTCTTTGTTTTTGGAGGCTTTTTCTTTGGCCTTTGCCATCAAGAAGATCGTCCGGAAGGGTCGTTAATTGAACAAGTCGATAAAATCTGAATCAAAGTATACATGAGGGATTACGATACCTATTGCAATGCAGAAAATATTTTAGCCCAGACTCTTGAAAAAAAGCGTAAAACACCACATATTGAGGTTAATGTTCATCCAAGACACTATCTACGGCACTCACAGCACAGGAAATCAACATGCTCATTAAGCACTTTGTACTGACTGATGATGGACGTATTCGAGAGTACTCTTCCGAGGAAGCCTTCAGTGTAGTCAATGGAATGAAAAGCATTCCCGAACTCGCGGACCTGAAAGTACGCTACCTACAGGTGCGCTTCGATGAGCAGCAGGAAGATGACACCATGCAGGTAGTCACTGCAGGAGCCGCCATACGTTTTGATGATGAGGGCCGCCTGTGTGAGGCCGATAATCTCGAAATCAGTGCAAAACCTGAAAAACAGGCACCCATTAGTGAATTTGAGCAGGAAACCTGCGTTCAACTCGCTCTGGCTTCTGTAGAGATTCAGCATGGGCTTCATCATCAACACTAGTCGATAAGTTGCGCAGACCCGGCCTGTGAGCCTGATCCTGCATGAACTGCAGTGTTCGAAATCCGGATACATTTTTCCGCCGACCAGCGAGGCACTTGATGATCCCAACGGCCTGCTTGCATTCGGCGGCAATCTGTCAGCTGCAACACTGATTACCGCTTACAAGAGGGGAATATTTCCCTGGTACTCAGAAGGTGATCCAATCTTGTGGTGGTCCCCGAACCCGCGAACAGTATTCACACCAGGCGACATCCATGTATCCAGAAAGCTTGGCAGTCAGATCCGGAAAGCTGATTTTGCCATTACACTCGATCATGCATTTGAGCAGGTAATCAATCATTGCTCCGAGCCAAGAAAACAATCAGCCGACACATGGCTGATACCGGAAATGCGCGATGCGTACATAAACCTGCACCATCAAGGCTTTGCTCATTCGATTGAAATCTGGCAAAGGGGGAAACTGGTCGCTGGCTTATATGGGATGGCACTGGGCAAAGTATTTTTTGGTGAATCCATGTTCAGTCATGTCAGCAATATGTCAAAGATCGCTCTTTATTCACTTTCTGAACAATTAAGACTGTGGGGTTATGCGCTCATTGATGCCCAGGTTGCATCTCCGCATCTGTTCACAATGGGGGCCAGAGAAATCCCCAGACCGGAATTTGAAGAGATATTACTGAACTCGATTCCTGAACCCCCTTTACCGGACAAATGGCTGTATTCAGATTCACTGCCATCCAGCAACATTCATCTGCCTGGTTAAGGCTAATTTAAATAATAAACCAACAATAATTGCGCATTGACCAAACTTTAATGGATAATGCGCGGCTTATTCATGCCCCGAAAGAGTTAATGGCTAAACAAGACGTAATAGAAATGGACGGCACTGTAATGGATGCCCTGCCAAACACAACCTTCCGCGTAAAGCTGGATAATGGCCATATCATCACAGCACATATATCAGGTCGAATGCGCAAGCATTACATACGCATCTTGCGTGGTGACAAGGTTAAGGTTGAACTGACGCCGTATGATTTAACAAAAGGCCGCATTTCTTACCGCGACCGTTAGTGCTTCTACTGCACTTCGCAGAATTTCTGCAGTGCTCAGTGCTACCCCTGAGTTCCGAATACCGAATCACTGAATGAATGCGTTCAGCGTGTGGCTTAAACGCGCCTTACACCTGCATAACAAGCCTGACTGTAAATCATAGGCTGAGGCTTCAACTCAACCCTTTGGAGCAAGCCCGATCGGGTTGTCAGGCTTCTGCGGGTTCTTTTAGTGCTTTATAGCTCAGTTTCAGACCGTCTTTAACAGCACTGACTTTGACTTCACCACCCTCCTGTAAGCATCCGAACAACAATTCTTCGGCAAGAGGCTTCTTGATCTGCTCCTGAATGACACGAGCCATTGGACGCGCACCCATTTTAGGGTCGTATCCATGTTCAGCCAGCCAATTACAGGCCTGTTCATCAACGACTATCTGTACCTTTCGCTCTTCCAGCTGGGATTCAAGCTGTAGTACAAATTTATCGACCACATGACGCACAGTGTCAGTATCCAGCGGGGCAAAAGCAATCGTGGCATCAAGCCGGTTGCGGAATTCCGGCGCGAATACTTTCTCTATCGCTTTTAGCCCGTCTGAAGAATTGTCCTGATTTGAAAAGCCGATGGAGTTCTTTGCCAGATCTTCGGCACCCGCGTTCGTGGTCATCACAAGTATCACATTGCGGAAATCAGCTTTACGACCGTTATTATCAGTGAGATGACCGTGGTCCATGACCTGAAGTAACAGATTGAATACATCCGGATGAGCCTTCTCTATTTCATCTAGCAGAACTACGGCATGCGGATGCTTTATTACTGCCTCGGTCAGCAGACCGCCCTGGTCGTAGCCTACATAGCCAGGAGGTGCGCCGATCAGTCGTGAAACAGTATGCCGCTCCATGTATTCAGACATGTCAAAGCGAATCAGTTCTATACCCATGTGAGCAGCCAACTGGCGTGTCACTTCGGTTTTACCCACACCTGTAGGGCCCGAGAACAGGAAGCTGCCAATCGGCTTTTCTGGCTGGCCTAATCCCGAACGTGACATGCGAATGGCGGATACCAGGTTATCAATGGCCTTCGACTGTCCGAATATGACACGCGTAAGGTCGCGATCCAGTGTCTTTAAGGCATCACGATCTGATGTCGTAACGTGATTCGCCGGAATTCTGGCAATTCGTGCAACGGTTTCTTCTATATCTTTCACGCGAACACTTTTGCGCTTTCGCTGACCACTCATCAGGCGCAAACGGGCTGCTGCTTCATCAATGACATCAATAGCCTTATCCGGAAGGAATCTTTCATTAATGTGTCGGGCAGATAATTTAACCGCAGCTTCAAGTGCTGCTGGTGCGTACTTGATACCGTGATGTGCTTCAAAACGGGAACTGAGCCCACGCAGTATTTGCAGTGTTTCTTCTTCAGTAGGCTCAGGCACATCAATCTTCTGGAAACGGCGCGTGAGCGCATGATCCTTTTCAAATACGCCCCTGAATTCGTTGTAGGTTGTTGAACCTATGCAACGCAGATCACCCGAGGCGAGCATGGGTTTGATCAGATTCGAGGCGTCCATAACACCACCGGATGCAGCCCCTGCTCCTATAATGGTGTGTATCTCATCTATAAAGAGAATCGAACCCTTCTCATCCTGTAATTGTCGCAAGACAGCTTTTAAGCGCTTTTCAAAGTCCCCGCGATATTTTGTACCCGCGATCAAAGCGCCCAGATCAAGAGAATAAATTCTGCAACTCGCTATAGCCTCGGGTACTTCGCCGCGGACAATTTGCCTGGCCAGCCCCTCTGCGATGGCCGTTTTACCGACCCCTGCCTCACCAACAAGCAATGGATTGTTCTTGCGGCGACGACACAATGTTTGCACCAGCCGTTCGATTTCCATCGCACGTCCAATGAGAGGATCAATCAGCCCTGCCATGGCTCGGGCGTTTAAATCTGTTGCGTATTGTTCCAGGGGCTTCTGACCTTCACCGATATCCTCGGAATGATCATCCTCAAGCTCATCATGCTCAAGTCCTTCATTATTACTGTCCGGCGTAATGCCATGGGAAATGTAGTTGATCACTTCCAGTCGTGTCACACCCTGATCAGCCAGCAAGAATACTGCCTGCGTATCTTTCTCACTAAATATGGCAATCAGCACATTCACAGGACTCACTTCCTGCCGCTCTGAAGCCTGCACCTGGTACACGGCTCGTTGCAGAACTCTCTGGAAGCCCAATGTAGGCTGCACTTCCTGACTGCCGGCATCCTCGCTAACGACAGGCACATTATCTTCAAGGTAAGTACGTAATTCTGAAGCTAAACGCGGTAATTCAACGCCGCATGAATTCAGCACATCTATAACCGTGTCATGCTCAATCAGAGCCAGCAGAAGATGTTCAACCGTCAGGAATTCATGGCTGTTTCTGCGGGCCTCCATAAATGCGGCATCCAGGGCAGTTTGTAGATCACGACTTAACATGAGATAGCTCCTTATACCCTTTCCAATGTACATAGCAGCGGATGTTGCTGCTCGCGCGCATGACTATTGACCTGAGCTGCCTTGGTCTCGGCAATCTCTGAAGTATAAGTACCGGCTACCGCCTTGCCCTGGGTATGTACTTCCAGCATGGTCTGAATTGCCTTCTCATGCGCCATACTGAAAAAACGTTCCAGAACGTTCACAACATAATCCATGGGCGTGTAATCGTCATTATTAAGAATGACGTGATACATAGGAGGGCGCTGCAGCTTCGGCCTTGCCGGCGCCAGCGCGATATCGTGATCCATGCCATGTTTTCTTTCACCCATGCCATATATTCTAGCTCACTCATCCTCACTTTCCTTGATCTCATTTAATGAGACTTTGACCTCCGTAAACCTGTTTCGTTACTTCATGGTACTGAGTTATTCATTATTTGAAATAAGAGAATCACCTTTATGTTTGTGGACAATGGCTGACAGAGCTATCATGCCCAGTCTGACGCACGCGAAGTGTGTCATGACTAACTAAACCAGAATGCTCAAGGACTTATGGCAACATCTGCACACGCAATCATGCAGCGGCTTCCCGGCGGTCAGGAAAAATGGCGCTTATGGGCAATTCGCGGTACGAATATACTTCTGATCATGCTTTGCGCTTCCACATTGGCAAAAATTGCCTGGAGCATGTGGCCTGTAGACACAATTCAGGCGCCACCACCAAACACCACGGGCACCAAAACATCTACCTCACAACCGATTGACCTCAATGTCATCTATAACAGTCATTTGTTCGGACGGAAGGAAATCAGTAAATCCACCCCTGACAACAAACCTATCGATGCACCCGAGACACGCCTGAATTTAACTCTGACCGGAATTATGGCCGCCAGTGGTGACAATCAGTCCCGGGCGCTAATCAAGGACAGCTCTGGCAAGCAGCGCCCGTATGCAATTGGCGATGATTTACCTGGCAATGCCCGACTCTCTTCAATTCAAAGTGATCGAGTAATTCTTGAACGCGCAGGACGCTATGAAACATTGCGATTAGAAAAGAAACAACTTGGAGGAAAGAAGCAAGCCAACAACCGTAAATCGAGTCAACGCGCGGATCTATCCCCACTTCCCGGCGCGGGTGCTGACCTGTCTGCTGCTACAGCAGCAAAACTGGGCGAAGCCCGTAACGCCATCCTTCAGGATCCGACCAAAGCCAGCCAATACATACGAGTACAGCCTGTGTACAATCAGGGACAACTAAAAGGATATCGTGTGTATCCCGGCAAGGATCGTGCGTTATTCAAAGATGTAGGATTGCGAGCAGGGGAGCTTCTAACCAGTGTCAACGGTGTACAACTGGATGACCCGACTAAAGCCTTGCAGATGCTGACTGATTTAAGTCAGGCATCAGAATTTAATATGACACTTGAGCGCTCTGGTCAGACCCGTACGCTCAATATTAATTTAAATCAATAAACCACCCATCTGGTAAGCCGACAGGCATTTGTTTATGAATACAACTGACCGTTACATAAAGTATTTACGCGCGCTGGTACTCATGCTGGCAGTGGTATTCAACCCTGTAAATGCGCAGGAAGATTTCACCCTGAATTTCCAGGATGCAGATATCAGCACATTGATTGCTACGATAAGCGAATTAACAGGTAAAAATTTCGTTATTGATCCAAGGGTAAAGGGCAATGTAACGGTGCTCTCTTCTGAACCGATGGATGCGGATGGGGTGTATGCCACATTTTTATCCATACTCCAGGTACATGGTTTTGCTGCCGTTCCCGCGGGTGACGTCATAAAAATTGTCCCTGAGGTTGTGTCCAAGCAATCCGGAGGGCCACCAGTCGGCACTACACGAATTCGTGGCCGGGGAGAAGAAGTCGTCACACAGGTGATTGAGGTTGAAAACGTACCTGCAGCCCAGCTGGTCGCCATCCTTCGCCCGCTGGTTCCTCAATACGGGCATCTGGCGGCTTATACCCCTTCAAACATGCTGATCATTTCCGACCGCGCGGACAACGTTGCACGATTGATGCAGATTATCCAGCGGATAGATCAGACTGGAGATTCGGAAATTGAAGTTATACAACTTCAATATGCCAGTGCCACCGAAGTTTCCAGACTGGTTGGGAGCCTCAACCTCTCACAAGAAGCCAAGAAAACAGACCCTACGTCGACAGGCGTCACCGTAGTGCCAGACGAACGCACCAATAGCGTACTAATCAGCGGGGACAAATCCGAGCGACTTCGAATCAAATCTATCGTTGCCCACCTTGATACGCCAATAGACAGTGGTGGCGCGACTCAGGTTGTTTACCTGAAATATGCAAAGGCCGAAACTCTGGCACCCATCCTTGAGGGATATGCAAAAGAAGCACAGGCACAGGAAGGCGAGAAAAAAGCGTCAAAGCAAGGTGCCGGTAGCCAGCAGGAAGGCGTAAGCATACTGCCTGAGCCGGACATCAACGCACTTGTCATAACTGCCCCGCCTAAAACAATGCGGGCCATTCGGAATGTTATAGACCAACTGGACTTGCGTCGAGCTCAGGTTTTGGTAGAAGCCATTATTGCCGAGGTTAGCCTGACTAAAACGCGCGAGCTGGGTGTGGATTGGGCCATACTCGACGAAGACGAAGTTGCGGCAGCAGGCCTGTTAAGCCTTGACCCCGCTGCCCTGGCCGGTGCTGTCGCCTCTGGCAATGCTGTAGGTCTGATCCGTTCCGGACTGAACATTGGCGGCGGCGGGTCCGAGAATGGTCGTGATTTCGCTCTAATACTCAGAGCATTGCGCGGAGATGGCAACACCAACATCCTCTCTACGCCGACACTGGTCACGCTCGATAATGAAGAAGCTGAAATTACTGTCGGTCAGGAAGTGCCCTTTCTCACAGGCTCGTTTTCAAATACAGGCGCAACTTCGGGCAGTGTCAACCCGTTCCAGACTGTTGAAAGACGCGATGTGGGACTCTCGCTCAAGATCACGCCCCAGATTAATGAGGGCAAGTCTGTCCAGCTAAAAATTGATCAGGAAACCTCAAGCATTAGTGCCGGCTCTACCAGTGCCGTTGACCTGATAACCAATAAGCGCACACTCGCCACCTCAGTACTGATTGAAAGTGGCGACATACTTGTACTCGGTGGCTTGATTGACGATCAGGTAACCGAGAATGAAACTGCGGTGCCCCTGCTTAGCCGAATTCCATTACTGGGGGCACTTTTTCGTTCCCGCTCTGTGCAGAACAGCAAACAGAACCTGATGATTTTCATTCGTCCTGTGATATTGCGTGAGAACAATGAAGCAAACTTCTTTACCCGGGAAAAATACAATTTCATTCGCAATAAGCAAATCGAAGAACGTGAAGAAGGTTCATACCTGTTAAACAGAAATTCAAGACCTGTACTGCCTGACGTTAAAATTTACGAAAAACGCCCATTGACCGGTAAAAGCCAAACCAGCAGCACATCACCGAAATCAAAAGATAAACCATGAGCGCAACTGAAGCGCATTTACCCTTTGCATTTGCCAAACGCCACGGGGTACTTCCCGGTGATGATCACGGAGAATATCTCGAAATACTCTGTCGTCCGGGCGTTCAGCTTAATGTGGCGAATGAGGTCAGGCGCGTACTGGGGCGCCCTATTCGGTTTAATAAAGTAAGTCAGGAGGAGTTCGACCGCCTGCTACAACAGCGTTATTCAGAACAGTCGTCAGAGTCCATGCAGTCGATGGAGGGCTTTGACGATGAACTCGACCTTTCAAGCGCTGCGCAGGCCCTTTCCGAGCCTCAGGACTTACTGGAAAGCGAAGATGATGCGCCCATCATACGCCTGATTAATGCCCTGTTAACCGAGGCCATTAAACTCGGCGTGTCAGACATCCACATCGAGCCATTTGAGCAGAGACTGGTTGTGCGCTTTCGGGTTGATGGCGTGTTGCGTGAAATGCTATCACCTTCGAAATCACTCGCGCCTTTGATTGTTTCCAGAATCAAGGTTCTGGCTAAACTGGATATTGCTGAAAAGCGCTTACCCCAGGATGGTCGTATCTCGTTGCGCCTTGCAGGTCGGGCTGTTGATGTACGCGTATCAACAATTCCTTCTGGTCATGGCGAGCGTGTGGTGCTGCGTCTACTTGATAAACAGGCAGGTAGGCTGGATCTTCAACAATTGGGCATGGAAACGAATACGCTCAGCAATATCGATAAACTGATTCATAAACCACATGGCATTATCCTGGTCACCGGTCCAACTGGATCAGGTAAAACGACGACGCTTTATGCTGCATTGTCGAGGATCAATGCCAAAACCAGAAATATCATGACGGTTGAAGATCCTATCGAGTATTACATCGACGGGGTGGGTCAAACCCAGGTCAACACCAAGGTCAATATGACTTTTGCACGCGGATTACGTGCCATATTGCGTCAGGATCCAGATGTTGTGATGGTAGGTGAAATACGAGATCTTGAAACAGCAGAAATAGCCGTTCAGGCCTCGCTCACAGGACATCTAGTCATGTCGACGCTGCATACCAATTCAGCCGTGGGCGCGGTGGCGCGATTACGTGACATGGGTGTGGAACCATTCCTGCTCTCCTCCAGCCTAATCGGCCTCATGGCGCAACGACTGGTAAGAACGCTATGCAATGACTGTCGTGACCCCTATCAACCTGATGGAAAGGAATGCGAACTACTCAAACTCCCGGATGATCATCAGGTCACGCTTTATCACGCACGCGGTTGTGACGAATGCAATCAGACCGGATACCGGGGTCGCACTGGTATTTATGAGTTGATTCAGGTCAACGATGATATGCGTAGATTAATCCACGATGGCGCTTCTGAACAGGCACTGGAAACCCATGCAAGAAAATTTTCCGCCAGCATTAATGATGATGGCAGAAGGAGAGTTCTTGACGGTGAAACCACTCTGGAAGAAGTATTGCGTGTTACCCGTGAAGACTGAATTGAATAGCTAGTCATGGGTGCATTTGAATACACCGCCCTGGATAATCGCGGAAAGCAACAACGCGGCGTTCTTGAAGGCGATGCACCCCGGCAAATCCGTCAACTACTTCGCGAACGGGGATTGACGCCACTCGATGTTCAGGAAGTCAGCGGCAGAAAACGCGGCGGCATTCCCCGACTCAGTCTGGAAAGAAATAAAGTCAGTGTTACTGAACTTGCACTGTTTACGCGGCAACTCGCCACACTTGTAAAAGCTGGCCTGCCACTGGAATCCGCATTACAGGCGACTTCCCAACAAACCGATAACGCCCGCACTGAACGCGTTGCCCTTGGCATTAGATCCAGAATTCTTGAAGGTCATACTCTGGCGGATGCACTCTCTGACTTCCCACAGGTATTCCCCGAAATCTATCGTGCCACTGTGGCGGCAGGCGAACAGTCCGGACATCTTGACGGCGTGCTCGAGAGACTTGCTGATTACGTTGAAAATCAGCAAGTTATGCGACAAAAAGTACAACTTGCCCTGCTCTACCCGATAATCCTTACATTTGTTGCCGTTGGCGTAATTGTTGTATTGCTCGCCAAGGTTGTCCCGGATGTTGTCGGTGTATTCGACAGCATTGACGCTGAATTACCCGCACTAACCAGGGGCCTGATTGCCACCAGTGATTTTTTGAGCAATTATGGCCTGATTCTGCTCGTTATACTGATTATTGCCGGATTTGGTTGGCGACTTGCTCTCAGACAACCTCATATCAGAAGAGCCTATGATATTTGGCTTTTGAGTCTGCCTGTAATTGGAAGACTTGTACTAGGTATAAATACAGGACGTTTCACCAGAACACTGAGTATTCTAGTCAATAGCGGTGTTCCTGTACTGGATGCTTTGCAAATTTGTACCCAGGTAGTCAGCAATATGCCTATGCGCACTGCTGTCTCGGAAACAGCTCAACGGGTACGCGAAGGCAGCACAATCCATGACGCTCTGGCCAAGCATAAATTGTTTCCAGCCATCACACTTCATCTGATTGCCAATGGTGAAGCTTCAGGCGACCTGGGGGGCATGCTGGAACGTGCAGCTGTGCATCAGGAGCGTGAAGTTGAGACGCTGGTAGGTGCCCTCATGGGATTATTCGAACCCCTGCTGATACTCGTCATGGGTGGCGTTGTGCTTTTAATTGTACTGGCAATTCTGTTACCAATCTTCGAGCTTAATCAACTGGTCAAATAACAGCAGCGCCCAACTATCCTGCCTGAGCCAAAGCATGTTCCAGCAAATGGCTGATTTTTTCCGGTACTGATTTTTCAACTTCAGCAACTGCAATATTAATGGCGTTACCGAATGCCAGAACATCGGCTCCGCCGTGGCTCTTAATCACAATACCGTTCAATCCCACGAGGCTTGCCCCATTATAATTTCGGGGATCCATCTTGTTCTTAAGGGCTTTAAGTACAGGCATAGCCGCCAGAGCTGATAGCTTGGTAATTAAGCTGCGTGAAAACTCAGCCTTGATGAACTCGCCAATTAGTTTGGCAACGCCTTCGCTGGTTTTAAGCGCAATATTGCCTACAAACCCGTCACATACGACAACATCGACATCACCCAGGTAAACACCGTCTCCCTCAACAAAGCCTATATAGTTGAGACCACTTAGTTCCAGCATTTTTGAGGCGGTCTGAATGGCCTCATTTCCCTTGATTTCCTCTTCCCCGATATTAAGAAGTGCTACTTTGGGTCTGGCTATACCTTCCATCTCAGAGACTACGACAGAACCCATAACTGCAAACTGAAACAGCTGTTCAGGTGAGCACTCGGCATTCGCGCCGAGATCCAGCATAAAGGTATAACCCTTATGCGAAGGAATCGCAGAAATGATGGCAGGTCGATCTATGCCAGGTAAGGTTTTCAGTACAAAGCGGGACATTGCCATTAATGCACCCGTATTACCTGCACTTACGCAGGCCTGTGCATCACCGGTTTTTACAAGATTGATTGCGACCCGCATTGAAGAGTCACGTTTACCACGTAATGCCTTTGAAGGCGGCTCATCCATCTCTACCACTTGTGTGGCATGCCGAATACTGATTCTTGATTTTAATTGTGGTGAAACTGAAGAGAGTGCAGAGGCAAGCAAAGACTCATCACCCACCAACAGTAAATGTATAGCCGGGTGATCTCTAAGCGCATTTAAAGCTGCTTGTACAACAACCTCATGACCATGGTCGCCGCTCATGGCATCCAAGGCCAGAGTGACCTTCTGGGTCATCTCAGGCATCCAGAACCAGTCTTATTTAGCTCTGATCGCCTTCGGAAGCTGGTCGAACTATCTGGCGACCACGGTAATAGCCGTCTTTAGTCACGTGATGACGCAAGTGCGTTTCACCACTGGTGGAGTCTATGGAAAGACTCTTGCCTGTTAATGCATCGTGAGCGCGTCGTGTGTCACGCTTTGATCGTGTTTTACGGTTTTTTTGTACGGCCATGTCGTTACCTGGTCGATGTGCTGTTCGGTTTCAGTTGTTTCAGTACAGCGAACGGATTCCGTTCATTGTCTGCGTCCTGCTTCATATACTCCTGAAGCATCTGGCTTCCGTCACATTCCTCAACATTTTCATGCATCGGAACAACTGGCAAAGCCAATATTAGTTCGTCCTCAATTACTTCATGCAACAATAACTGATCATCCACAAATTCAATTGACTCATCTTCATCTTTTGAATCCGAGTCGGAATTAACCAGCTTCAGTGCCAGCTCTGCATTAAGTGGATAAATCATCTCACCCATACAACGCTGACATTGCATAATCAGATCTGCCCGTAATGAACCACGCAACCAGGCGCGTTTATCTTCACCACGATTAAAATCCAGTTTCACTGACACCTTTCCCTCAGGCTTAAGCAATGAGGTGTGTAAGCGTGTCAAACTGGAAATATTGAGCTCACCTTCCAGACCAATTGCGTTTGCAACGGCCTTTTTAACCTGAATGTGAACTGGCAGACCCGAGGACATAGCGGCGGGATAATAGAGGTGAACGCCGCCAAAGTCAAAATAAATTGACCCTCTACCCCTTCAATTTCATTGAATTTTCAGGGTTTTACCCAGCTATCTGCCATCATCCCCCGATCCTGATTTAGTCATCTGAACATCTTTCAAGCAGAATACGCGCTTAATTTCCAATTCAGATTAATAATGCCTGACTTTCCCAAACTAATTCTCGCATCTGGTTCACGCTATCGACGTGAGCTTCTTGAACGTCTGCATATCCCTTTCCGGGTAATCGCAGCAGACATTGACGAAACAAGACAGGACGGCGAATCAGCACGTGATCTGGCAGTGCGTTTGGCCGAGGAAAAGGCACGTGCTGTACTCGATAGTGCGGATAACGCATGGGTAATCGGTTCTGACCAGACATTGGCACTTGGGGATGAAATTCTTGGCAAACCAGGCACACACCCTAATGCTGTCGCCCAGTTGCAGAAACTTTCAGGGCAACAAGTGACTTTCTATACCAGTATCTGCCTGATTAGCGAGGGCCAACGCATTCAATCTGATCTGGCTGAGATCAATGTTCAGTTTCGTCCATTAGACGTTCAGGAGATTGAATCCTACCTGTCCCTGGAACCTGCCTATGATTGTGCCGGAAGCTGTAAAGCCGAGGGACTGGGAATTACACTGGTGGAGAATATTACAAGCGACGACCCGACAGCATTAATAGGCCTGCCGCTCATTCGTTTACGACGGATGCTCTCAGAAGCGGGTTGCCCCATCCCAGCAATTGATAATAAAGCATGACCATCCCTGACCGTGTCGCTAAATACTTCTGGAAATAATTACATCTGATCCGGGTCATATCCGGCATTTTCAAGTAACTGCAACAGCCCATGGTCACCAGGGATGTGCAATGCACCTACAACGACAAATGCATCCTTGTCACCTTTCAATAGCTCAAGTATTTTCGGCAGCCATTTCTGGTTTCTGTTTTTGATGAAGAGCTTGTAAAGTTCCGGGTAGTCATCCTGTACAGGATCTATAAAATCTTCCATATCCCCGTCATCACCATCTGCCCATATTTCATACAGTTCGCGCGGGTCGTAGTCGATTTCATCCAGGTTATATAGTGTTAATGCCAGGTAATCCTGAGCCATTGCGTGACTCATATTTGTAAATAATTTACTTTGCTCCTCTATGGATTCAAGAGAAATTATTCTTTTTTCGGCCACAACTGCTTTCTGATAAAAGTGACGATCCACACCAAGCTCTGCCTTGAACTGGTGTTTGGCGTAGACACTCATTTCTATCGTAAGTGCCGCTAACCATGGACGATATCTATTGATCATGGATACCGGTAGCCGTAATTCCTGTACCGCCTCAGCATAGGGCGCAAGCACACTGGTGTGCAAGGCATTCATCAGGTTCTCACCATCAGGATACATACCGGCATTCAACAAGGCCATCTGGGTTTCCTCATTGCCCGCTGCACCTATATCTGTTTCGAAGGCAACGATTTCACAGTTACGATATGACTGCTCAATAACATCAGGTAGTGGATATGCCTTAGCCGGTAGCAGGTGCATGGATCCCAGTAAATAAACAGTATTGCGCGCTCCCTGCACTTTCCAGAGGAAGTTTTCAGCCTGTACCGGCATTGCGGCCAGACTAAGCAGCACCGTTCCGATAAAGGCCGAAACCAGGTTGCCACGCTTTTCACGACTACTTAATAGCATTTCTACTAACTACCTTTCCTTGATCTGACTTAATAATTTGCACATCAGCAATTCAGTCATTATTCACTACCCTGCATATTCTGCATACAGGACACTCAAATATTTCCGCTAAGCCAATCCGGCAAATGAACCACAGATTCCAAAATCGCTGAAGCCCCGGCAGCCTGCAGCCTGTCTCGGTCATGTACGCCACATTCAACTGCAAGTGCATGCACGTCAGCATGCTGCGCCATTGCTATATCGAATTCGGTATCACCGATCATTAACGCACGATCATATTCAGTAGAGGTGCTCTTTAGAATATCGTGCAACATTTGTGGATCAGGTTTGTTTGCCGACTCATCAGCGCAACGCGTAATAGTAAAGTATTCAGTTACACCGCTTTCCGACATGGCACGGTCCAGTCCCTTGCGACTTTTTCCAGTCGCAACCGCCAATATAAAACCCTGATCAATGAGTCGCTCAAGTGTCTCTTTTACACCTTCGAATAAATCCGAAGGCTGCTGAGTTACTCCGGAAAACTTCTGGCTATACTCCACCAGTAAACCATCCATGGTTTCACGTGATATTTCCGGAAACAAACGGTCAAATGCATCCCGTAATCCAAGGCCGATCAGCTCGCTGATTTGCCGGGGTTCACGTTCAGGCAGCCCCATCATTTCAATTGCCCGGGTAGCCGAGGACACTATATGACCAGCTGAATCCATCAAGGTGCCATCCCAGTCGAATATCAATAATTCATAATTCTTCGACACAGTCACTCCTGTTTTCGCAATTTATTAATCACCAAGTCCAGTTCTGCCGGTAACTCTGCAGTGACTTCAATTACTCGATTATTCAATTGCAGTTTCAAATTATGGGCATGAAGAAACATGCGACGTAACCCGAACTCACGTATAAGTTTCTGAGATTTCCGATCGCCATATTTTTCATCTCCTGCAACGGGATGCCCCAGACTGTCTGCATGCACACGAATCTGATGCATACGCCCTGTATCGATAACCACTTCCGTATAACTCGCCTGGGGCCAGGATTCGAGACATTTGAAATGACTGACGGAGTCCTTACCTTCGTCGTCTGCAACTACAATTCTCTCACCATCTTTTAATTGTTGCCTTTGCAGTGCAAGGGAAACACTTTTATCACCACCTGACCATTTCCCCAGTAACAGGGCCAGATATCGCTTTTCATGATTGCCCTCGCGAAATCCATTATGTAAAACCATGAGACCCTCTCTCGATTTTGCCAGCACAAGACAGCCGCTTGTCGCCCTGTCGAGTCGGTGCGCCAATTCCAGATACTCCAGATCAGAACGCGCATGTCGCATTACTTCAATTAAGCCGAATTTGAGCCCACTTCCGCCATGCACTGCCAGTCCCGAGGGTTTATCAATAACAAGCAGATCCTCATCTTCATGTAATACACGCTCCAGAAGGCGCTTGCAGAGATCATCCGGAGGCCGTATTTCAGTATTTTCGGCTTGATGAACAGGTGGGATTCTCAATCTATCCCCCGTTTCAAGCCGATATGAAGGCTTGATACGTCCTTTGTTAACGCGTACCTGACCACTTCTCAATAATCGGTAGACATGAGATTTTGGTACATTTTTCAGTACCTTAAGCAAGTAATTATCTATGCGTTGCCCGGATTCATTAGGGCCAATATCAAAATAACGCACAGTTTGAAATATCTGTGGCAAAATAGGGCTACCAAGTAACAGTTTGCTTGGAACGGCTCACCGCTCAGGCGGCAGCCATGAATACCGACCGCTTCAGCGCTTACTTTGGCATGGCGGCAGATGAAAAGTCTAAACCATAGTGTTGTTATCGTCGTCATTATCTCGTTTAACAACCCATCTGCACTCTGAAGTGGAAATTGAACATTTTTATAAACGCGCTCCCGACACGTTTCGGAGTGACAGGACAGGAGATACCGTTGTTGATTATTTCGGCGGCTAAAATCCTAATCTCGATATTGCGTCTGCCAGTTGATGGCAAGGCGTTGAATTCGCGTGCCTGTTTTAACGACACCGGTCGAGCGCTCCAAGAGATACCTATTAATGAAACGCATACTAATCAACGCCTCGCAGCCAGAAGAGCTGCGCGTGGCCATCGTGGACGGCCAAAAACTTAATGACCTCGATATAGAGGTACCGAGCAGCAAACAGCGAAAAGCAAACGTATACAAAGGCAGAATTACCCGGGTCGAGCCCAGTCTCGAGGCGGCCTTTGTTGATTACGGGTCGGAACGTCACGGTTTTCTGCCTTTAAAGGAAATTTCACGCAGTTACTTCAAGGAAGGCACGGGAAACAGTGGCCGGGTCAACATCAAGGATGTCATCAAAGAAGGCCAGGAAGTCATCGTTCAAGTCGACAAGGAAGAACGTGGCAATAAAGGTGCAGCCCTTACCACGATCCTCAGTCTGGCCGGACGCTACCTTGTTCTCATGCCAAACAACTCAAGGGCCGGTGGTGTTTCACGACGTATTGAGGGTGAAGATCGCAATGAATTGCGTGAAGCCATGGCGAAACTTGAAATGCCACAGGGCATTGGCGTTATTGCCAGAACTGCTGGTGTTGGGCGCAGCACTGAAGAATTACAATGGGATCTGGACTACCTGACTCAGCTATGGGCAGCCATTGAAAAAGCAGCTAGTGAACGATCTGCACCATTTTTGATCTACCAGGAAGGCAATGTCGTCATTCGCGCCTTACGTGATTATTTACGTAAAGATGTCGGCGAAATTATCATTGATGACGCCAAGGCTTTTGCCCAGGCTCAGGATTTCATGCAACAGGTGATGCCTGCCAACCTGTCCAAACTCATACGCTATGAAGATACTATTCCCCTCTTCTCCCGTTTCCAGATTGAAAGCCAGATTGAATCTGCATTTCGGCGTACTGTTCAACTGCCTTCCGGTGGCTCGGTAGTACTCGACCACACAGAAGCACTGCTTTCAATTGACATCAATTCCTCCCGGTCCACAGGCGGTGCAGACATCGAGGAAACTGCGCTAAATACAAATCTCGAGGCAGCCGATGAAATAGCACGCCAGTTACGACTGCGTGACATGGGCGGACTCATTGTTATCGACTTCATCGACATGAGTTCAAGCAAGGCTCAACGGCAGGTGGAAGACTGTCTGCGTGACGCAGTTGCCATTGATCGGGCAAGAATTCAGATTGGCCGTATATCCAGATTCGGATTGCTGGAAATGTCCCGTCAGAGACTGCGCCCATCACTGGGGGATCATAGTCATGAAGTCTGCCCACGTTGCAGTGGTCAGGGCACCATACGAAATGTAGAGTCATTATCGTTATCTGTACTCAGACTGGTAGAGGAAGAAGCGCTTAAAGATCGCACATCACGCGTAATAGCCCACCTGCCAGTTTCTGTTGCCAGCTTCCTCCTGAACGAGAAACGAAGCATCCTCAGCGAGCTCGAGACGCGTTGCAAGACACATTTGACGATCGTACCTAATCAGGCACTTGAAACACCTCATTACGAAGTACGTCGAATTCGTGATGATCAACTTGCTGAAGATGACAACGGTGCGCACAGTCATCTGTTAACCAGCGAGTTGTCAACGACTACCGATGTAGAAATCATTACAGATCGTACGCGTCCCCTGGTACCCGAAGAAGCTGCAGTCCGGCAAGTAATGCCCGCCACACAGGCGCCGACAGCAACCGCGGCCAAAATAGAAGCCGCGCCCAGGAGGCCCGGACTGGCTCAGCGATTGATCCTGGCAATCAAGGCCATTTTTGCAACCAACCGGGCTGAACCTGAACCCGAAAACAAGAAAAAAACCAATCAATCGCGCGGACAGGGTAACCGACAGAATCAGCAGCGTAATCGTAATAACAATAGAAATCAGCAGAACCGGAACAACAATAACCGACGTCGAAACCAGCAACGTAAAGACGACGATGAGAAAGGCACTCAGCAAAACCAGGGCAAGCAGAACCAGAACCGCAAGCAGCAGCCCAAGCAAAACAGGGATGCATCTGGCAATCGCCCCAATCAGGCAAATAGAAAACAGAATCAGCCCCGTAAAACAGCAAATGAAGATAATGGAAAAAATCCTACTGCTACAAGTACAACAGCAAACGCCCAGCAAGAAAATGCTGAAGTAACATCGCAGCAGTCCACAGGACCGCAGAGCAGTAATCAGGCTGGGGGCGAAGACAATAACCGCCGCCGACGTGGCCGCCGTGGGGGTCGAAGAAACCGCCGGAGCCAAGGTGAGGAAAGCCAAAACAGTAATCAGAATACTGCGGGTGAGAACAACCAGCCTGCAGCCGAGCAACGCCCTGCCCAGACGGGCAATGTAGTGAGCAAACCCGCAGAAGCTAATTCGCCGGCAGTCAATGTGCCTGCAGCTGACCAACGGCAAGCTCCTGCAACATCTGAAATTAACAAACCTGGCGGCGATATCAATCCACCAGCGGGCAAAGTTGAACCCACCAGGCCACCACAGCCTGCGCCCAACAGGGAGAAGCCACCGGCACCCAGTTTGAGCAATACGCCAAGCCTGCCAGCCAGCGAAAACAATGCACCCATCATAGTGCAAACATCGGCGCCTAAACCCCCTCCTACGCCGGCTGAAAAGTCCGAAGTTCCTAAACCAGCCCCTTCAACTGGTAATACCGCGGTGGCAGCAGATTCAGGCACAGCAAAATCCGAAGCACAAAAAATCGAGTCAGTTAAACCTGTGTTCAATGAGACGAAAGCGGCTGTACCAGCCAACCCTTCTGGCAAGCCTGAAGCAAGCAAACCCAGTCTGGTACAGGTAGAAACCCAAACATCTAATAGCAAGCCTCAAGTGGAAAAAGCTGAAACAAAATCTCCGGAATCCACCGTAAAAGAATAGCATCCAGAGTGACCCGTCCTTCTCAGCTCCCACTTTCCAGATTGCGTGACCATATAGGCCAGCATCTGGAAGTGGGAGGAAGAGATTGTCAGATAATCGACATACTGGAAGACGGCCCACAAATCGTTATGCAGGTTTGCGGAACACGCAGTATTCAGCCGGATCAATGGGGTGATGCTCATCGGCGGACGCCAGAGTCTTTTTCAATTCCGGTTTACGAGGCTGATGGATTCACATTCAATCCGGTTATTCGGGATTTACTCATTTAATAGTTAAGTCGCAGACATTGCTCAGCGGCTATCAAATCTTCCTCGGTATCCACACCAGGCCCCGGCATCTCTCCGGCGACGGCCACGCTTATGTACATTCCATTTTCCAGCGCTCTTAATTGCTCAAGCGCCTCACAATGCTCTAGTTTACTGGCGGGTAAGCTGCTAAACCGCCGTAGTGCGCCAACCCTATAGGCATAAATTCCAAGGTGCCCATAGGCACCAGCAACTGGCAACTCTGATCGACCATCCCTGTCATGCGGTATCGCAGCTCGGCTGAAGTACAGGGCGCGGCCTGCTGAATCAAATACGACCTTTACCAGATTAGGGTTATGCCAGTCTTCTGGCTCAATGATTTCATGACACAATGTGGCAATATCAGCATCTATGTGCTCATCCAGGCAGCCAGCAACCTGCCTGATCAGACTGGCAGGCATGCAGGGCTCATCCCCTTGTAAATTTACAATGATATCGTCATCGGGCCAGGCTAAATGGCTGGCCACTTCATTGATTCTGTCGGTTCCTGATGAATGTCCCGCATCAGTAAGACAAACCTGTGCATCCCAATCTGCCAACGCTGACACAATGCGATCGTCATCAGCAGCAATAACCACCTGGGCGGCACCACTTTCCATTGCACGTTCATAAACATGAGCCAGCATCGGCTTGCCTGCAATTTCACGAAGAACCTTACCGGGCAATCGTGTCGAGCCCATTCGTGCAGGAATAACGACCCTGAAAGTGCTCAAGCAATTTCCTCATCGTCATCAAGTACCCGGGCATTTTCAATTAGCATGACAGGCACACCCTCATTGATGTGAAATGCGACCCTGTCTGTTCTGCATATCAGTTCTTCAGCCTTATCACCCGTTCTATGCAATAACGGCCCCTTACATTCCGGGCATACAAGAATATCCAGTAACTTCCTGTCCATATTAATTTCGAAATGACTCCAGTGTTAACAATAGTTCGGTCATGACCGACTCGGCCATACTATTAAATTTTGCATTGACGGGCACATACCATAACTTTTCATTGGCGAATGCCTTACATTTCACAGCATCTTTTTCTGTCATAAGCACCCATTTCGCACCTGAGAAGTTTAAATCACTGGACATGTAATTGTAGTGGTCAGGAAATGTGTGTGATTCGAATTTAACGCCTGCATCACCTAGCTGCTGAAAAAATCTTCCGGGATTACCAATACCCGCTACCGCATGGCCCGACTGACCTGAAAATGCGCGTAATGGTAATTCTGAGCCGTCGAGAAGATTAACGGCGTCAGATTGCTCAAGCTGAAAAGAAGCGTTGCTATCATCTCCCCCATTCACCAGCACTGCATTTACATTTTCCAGGCGCCACTTACCCTCTCTTAAAGGCCCGGAAGGTAATAACCACCCGTTCCCGTATCCCCGGGCCGCATCAACTACGACCACCTCGGCATTTCGCGACATTGCATAGTGCTGCAGGCCATCATCGCTCACCACAATATCCACGTCGTAGTTATTGGCAAGCATTTGCACCGCTCTGCTGCGTTGAGGATCGACCATTACGGGACATGAGGTATGTCGTGCAATCATTGCAGGCTCATCGCCAGACTGTGTCACAGGTGTTTCACCGGTAACCAGTAAAGGGTAAGACAGTGCCTCGCCGCCATAACCACGGCTGACGATTCCCGGCTTCCATCCAGCGTCTCGTAAACGGTTTACCAAGGCAATGACCATGGGTGTCTTACCCGTTCCACCTACGGTGATATTGCCAACCACGACGACAGGTACAGAGAATTTACTCTGCTTTTTTAAATTCAGCCTGTATGCAACTCGCCTCATAAACGCCAGGATTGAAAATACAAGCGTGACTGGTGAAGCCAGCCATGGCCAGACACGTGCCATACCACCCGATCCGTACCAATAGCTTTCCGGAAATTTATGGGAGGTAGGAATCGACACAGAATCTTAATCCGTGCTACTTATCTGCACGCGGTAGAGGGCGGCATAATGCCCATCTTTCGCCAGAAGTTCATCATGTTTACCGAATTCCACGACCTTGCCTTCGTCCATAACGACGATCATGTCGGCGTTCTGCACAGTCGACAGTCTATGCGCAATGACCAGAGTGGTCCGATCTTTCATGAGCACCTCAAGCGCTTCCTGAATCTTTCGTTCTGACTCTGTATCCAGTGCAGATGTAGCCTCATCGAGTATAAGCACCGGAGAATCTTTCAAAAGTGCGCGTGCAATCGCGAGACGCTGTCTTTGCCCACCCGAGAGCAACACACCATGCTGCCCGACCTGAGTGTTGAGCCCTTCGGGCAAATCCTTGATAAATTCCCATGCATGAGCAGCCTTGGCTGCATCTATTATTTTTTCCTCATCCGTTCCCTCAAGGCATCCGTAGGCAATGTTCCTCGCTACCGTATCGTTAAAGAGGACAACGTTTTGATCTACAAGGGCTATCTGGTCTCGAAGATTATCCAGGGCATATTCCCGAATTTCCCTGCCATCCAGAAGAATACGACCACCGGTAATATCATAGAAACGTGGAATAAGACCTAGCAGCGTACTTTTACCGCTGCCCGAGCGACCAACAAAAGCCACTAATTGTCCGGGGGCGACATTCAAGTTAATGTCCTCGAGAACCAGTTTGTCTCCATGCGGATATCTGAAACTCAATTGCTCAAATGCAATGGCGCCTTCTGCTCTTTCAATTCTTAAATCACCACCAAGATCCTCAACGGGCTCGGCAAGCAATTCAAAAATATTCGTGGCCGCAGCAATTCCTTTTTGAATATAGGCATTAACGTTACTCAATCGTCGTAGCGGTCCCATGATTCCGATCAATGCCCCGAAAAACGCAATGAATGAGCCCGGAGACAGCACGTCATCCCCTACGGCTGATGTTGCGTAATATATAACGGCTGCAATCGCAACCGCAGCGATCATCTGAATTAAAGGTGTACTAAGTTCCTTTGCACGTGCCATTTTGTTATGTAAACGTCGATTGAACTCATTGACCGTTGCAAAGTGCTGTCTCTCATAAGACTGCCCACCAAAAACCTTAATAACCTGGTGGCCATTGATCACTTCCTCACTGACATGCGTCACATCGCCCATCGAGCCCTGAATACTCCCGCTATATCTTCTAAAGCGTCTACTCACAACTACCATGACAACCGCAATAACAGGTCCACCCACTATCGCCAGAAAAGCGAGACTGGAACTCAGATAAAACATGAGTGCCAACAAGCCGATTACTGTTAGACCATCCTTTACGACGCTGATAAAGGCATCTGTGACAGATTGCGCAACCTGTTCAACGTGATAGGTCAATTTAGCGATCAAGTTACCTGATGTGTTGTGGTCAAAGTAGGCTTTCGGCAAATGCAGTAGGTGCTCGAATATTTCTGTGCGAAGCTGTTTGATTACGCTACGTCCAACCCACTGAAGGCTGTAGTTCGTTGTAAAACTCGCTATACCCCGCCAGAGAAATACTGACAGTAAAACTATCGGCATCCATTTAATGTATTGAGGGTCTCGATTAACAAACCCCTCATCCATTAATGGTTTCATCAACCATGCCAAAGTAGTATCAGCACCAGCGAATGCCACCATTCCCACTATACCAAGTGAAAAAACCTGCCAGTGCACTAGCGAGTACGCCAGCAAGCGCTTGTAGATCGCGCCAGGTGAGAAATCTTCAGCCATGGATGCTCTGAACCCTTATATATTCCAATTCTAAATTCGTCACTTCAGACATAAATGACGATCTGAATGAGGATGATAGAGGCCACGGTCGCTGGCGGCTAGTTATTCATGACAATACCATGGGTCAAAAGCCACTTCTCCAGAGGAACCCTGACGCCTCTCTCCATAAAACAGGCGGCTGCAAATCACCATCAATAGGTAAATCGATAATGATCGCGCCATGTTCCGCCGTGGAATACAATGCAGCCCCGTTAATCGTATACCGGTCTTTCACTTCATCATGTGGAAACCCCCAACGATTCTTCCAACCCATAGAGAATATAACTATTTCAGGATTGACTGCCCTGGCGAAGGCAATCGTAGATGAGCTTTTACTTCCATGATGAGGTGCAACAAGCACATTCGCTTTTACAGCTTGCCCATATACATTGAGCAACCTGTTTTCCACAGGCGCTTCAATGTCACCCGTTAAAAGTACAACGTGATTTCCAGCAGTAATTTTCAATACACATGAGCTGTTATTTCCTTTCCAGCTTCCATTATCCGGATGCAAAAAATCGAAACTCACACTTCCCCATGTCCAGTAATCACCCTGTCGGCAGGGCTTGTTAGCTTGCACACCGTACGACCTAAGTACCGGCAATGTATTAGTAATGGCACCAATTCCTCCCCTGTGATCCAGATCCGTATGGCTCTGCACCAACATATCCACTTTTTTATAGCCACGATGTTTCAGATAGGGAAGTACAACCATATCACCTGCATCGAACCCTCCGTCAAAGGCAGGACCGGCGTCATAAATCAACACTTTATTGTCAGTCTCTACGGCTACTGACAAACCCTGCCCTACATCCAGTACTACCAAACGCAGCATATTATCTGTCTTTAATTCTGACTGACTTAATATGGGTAATAGCAGGAGTAACCCAAGCCATCTGGCTGGCCAACCATGAGGCGCACATAACCAAATGACTGCAATGGTTGCCAACAACAATAGCCATCCGTTTTCAAGGACAAGCGGGTAACTCCCTGCAATATTGGCATCTATCCAGCGAAGCCCGGTCCAGATCCAGCCAAGTAGATCTGCGATACTTTCCAGCAACCAGGCACCCGAATCTTCATGTGCCACCAACCATAAAACTGCCCCTAAGAGCGCAGGCACAAGCAAACTGAAAACAGGAACAAGAACAAGATTCACGGCGGGGGAAATCCATGAAACTTCGCTAAACCAGAATAGCACCAGAGGCATCAATGCCAGCCCCAAACTCAATTGCAAATACAACAATCGCGGAATTTTCTGTTTTACTTGCCAACGATATGACAACAAATAGTAGATCCAGAACACTGCTGCAAACGACAACCAAAAACCTGCTTCTGCGATCGCAAACGGCTGTAATAAGAGGATGATAACCAGAGCTATGGAGAGTACCTGTATCGCAGATACACGTCTCCCCTGCCACAAAGCAACATACACAATCAGGAGCATAATAAGTGCGCGTTGCGCAGGCAGACCCATGCCAGACATGACAGCATAGCCACAAGCACCCACCGCGCTGAATATCAACCCGGATTTTTTTGCCGTTAACCAGTCTGGCACGTAAGGAAGAAAACGCCACAAGACGCTACCAAGCCAATATAACCATAGAGCAACGATACCGATGTGCAACCCGGAAATAGCCATAAGGTGACTCGTACCCGTATGTCTGAGCAATGCCCAGTCATCTGGCCCGAAATCCTGCCTTGAGCCTAACGCCAAGGCCAGGACAGCAGCTTTCATTGCATGCCCGTCAAGCGCCAATGAGACTTTTTGAATTACAGAATCACGCCATTGTGGTAGCTTGAATGCCAGCATTGAAGTGGCGTCACATTGCTTGTACTCACGAACGTAGGCCGAGGCGACAATACCCTGACGAAATAACCACCCCTCATAATCGAATCCACCTGGATTAATGCTGCCTCTGGGGGCACGCATTCTCAATTTAAACTTCCAGCACTCACCTTCCTGTACATTGATACTGTTTCTGTACCAGGCAACGCGAACAAGTCCATCCAACTGATCTGGCTTGAACAAAAAACGTGAAAGCTTGTGATTTTGAACTGTGACTTCTGTAATTTGCCCTGACGTCCAGATATCTTCGCCATGACGTGACTCCGGCCACTGCGCATTCAGAATTTGATAGGCATGCAGCCACATCAACAATGCGGCCGCAGTAAAGATCAGGAGCCCGACAGATAAGCCGGTATTAAGCCGATATAAGACAAGCGCCAGAAGCAACGGCAACAAAAACCATCCAAAATCCGGCAAAACAGGCTGCAGATATACCGCTGCCAGACCAGACAGAAAGAATATTGCATATGTTGAATGAAAATTTCGTAATAAATTTACGAGGTCTTGAGTATTCCGTCTTGTAATAACCATACCCGGTCCATTCGCCGGGCCAGTGCTTCATCGTGGGTAACCACTACGAAGCTGGCACCGCTTTCTTGTTGTAGTTCTATCAATAATTCGAATATTTGTTCTGCATTTTTACGGTCAAGATTTCCAGTCGGTTCATCTGCCAATACGCATTTAGGCCGGGTCACCAGTGCACGTGCCACTGCAGCTCTCTGTCGCTCACCACCTGACAATTCGCCAGGCTTATGTGCCAGCCTGTTAGATAGACCAACGCGGCCGAGTATTTCCCTGGCTGCATCCATGGCCTCGGCGGGTGCGACTCTTCTCACCAGCAAGGGCATGGCTACGTTTTCAATCGCTGAAAATTCCGGCAATAGATGATGAAACTGGTAAATAAAGCCTAGACTTGAATTTCTGAGCCTCCCCCGGTCCTTGTCACCAAGTTGGGTCATGCACTGCCCCATGACCTCTACTTTGCCACCTGAAGGTTTATCCAGACCGCCTAATAAATGCAATAAAGTGCTTTTCCCAGACCCGGATGCACCGACAATTGCCGCCGACCCGGATATACCGAGAGTAAAATTCACATCAGTCAGCACAGATACCGGTGTCGGCCCCTCAAGATAGGTTTTAGAGAGATGCGAACAATTCAGGACTGGCTGATTACTCATAACGCAGCGCCTCCGCTGGCTGTACAGCTGAGGCCCTCCAGGCTGGGTATAAAGTTGAGATCAGGCTCAGGAACAATGACATCAAGCCAATATTTATAACATCAGGAGTATTAACCTGCCCCTTTAACTCATTAATGTAATAAACATCCTGAGAAAGCAAATCCTGCCCTACCAGAGACTCGAGCAATGGCACTATGTTTTCTACATTAACGGCAAGTAATACACCACCGATAACACCGAGAATGGTGCCGATGACACCAATCAAACTACCCTGAACAATAAACATAGTCATAACACTCAAGGGACTGGCACCAAGCGTTCGCATGATTGCAATATCAGCCTGCTTATCTGTCACTACCATTACGAGCGTGGAAACGATATTAAATGCCGCGACGGCCACTATGAGACTGAGAATGATAAACATAACAATTTTTTCAGTACGAATGGCCCTGAAAAAGTTTGCATGCTGACGCGTCCAGTCAGTTACATAGTATTCAGCGGGTAAATCTGCCGAAAGATAACGCGTCGTCTGACGAGCCAGATATACATCATCCAGCTTGAATCGCACACCCGTAACGCCCTCGCCCATTCTATAAAGTGCGGCTGCATCTTCCATGTGAATGATGACCAGACCACGATCGTATTCATACATGCCGACTTCAAAAATGCCGGCTACGGTAAATCGCCGAAAACGTGGCAGCAGTCCAGCGGGAGAGACACTCACCTGTGGAATCATAAGGTCGATCTTGTCCCCATTTGCAACCCCCAGTGAGCGTGCCAATTCCGAACCCAGCAAGAGCCTGAACTCACCAGCTTGCAGTTCGTTGAGACTGCCCTCAATAAAATGCTCGCCAACATCCGAAACGGTCACTTCCTTATCCGGAATTACGCCTCGTATCATCGTGCCACTCAGGCGCTTGCCCTGCTTGAGCATACCCTCACCCTCGACATAGGGGGCAGCGGCAATAATATGTTCATCCAGGGCCTTGCCAGCCTCTATGACATCAGGCCAGTTATAAAGTGATCGACTGAACCCCGACACGCTGACGTGAGAGGCCATGCCGAGAATGCGCTCACGTAATTCTGTCTCGAAACCATTCATAACAGACAGCACTGTAATCAGTGCTGTCACGCCCAGTGCGATTCCTGCCATGGAAACCATGGAAATGAATGAAATAAAATGATTTCGTCGTTTGGCACGCGTATAACGCAAGCCGACGAATAGCTCATAAGGTTGAAACATGGCCGGCATTAAAGCACAACCTGCATTGCATGATCTATGGGTATATACTCAGATTTAGCGATAAGGAAATGTCGAATCACAAAATCGGCGATTGCTTGGCAGGAAATAAAACAAATGGAGATCCTGAAATGGACATATTTATGAACCCTATAGTCATAAATTTTTCATATGCAGCTGGTGGCGGTCTACTCGCGATATTATTCAGCTGGTTTGCCGTAAAGCTATTCAGCCATTTCATGCCGTTCAGCGTTTCCGAACAACTGGGCAAAGGGAATTTGGCCGTGGGAGTCACCGTCATGGGCATATTCGTTGGGGTTGGTATCTCAATGGGACTCGTCATTGGCCTTGGACTAAACTAGTCGTCGCGAAATAGAATGCGAATCTTTCTGATTGCCGCACTCACAACCACACTAACGCTTCACGGAAAGCTTGCACTGTCATCCGAACTGCCCTCGGTTGAAAGCAGTCATTGGCCGAATCAGTATGACAAATATTTCAGAAAGTACAGCAAACGATACTTTGGCGCGCACTTTGACTGGCAGTGGTTCAAGGCACAGGCGATTGCGGAATCGCATTTAAAACCTGATGCAACCAGTAGTGTAGGCGCTAAAGGCATTATGCAAATAATGCCGGCCACTTATAAGGATATTCAAAAATCAAACCCTCATTTCAAGAATCTTGAGACACCCAGGTGGAATATTGCTGCCGGTATTTATTACGACAGAATGCTTTTCAGAAAATGGCAAAAGGGCCTGACCGAGCAGGAAAGATTATTTATGACTTTTGCCAGTTATAACGCTGGACTTGGAAATATTCTCAGGGCCTATAAACGTTCTCCAAAACCGATTACAGCCTGGGATGACATTGCCCCCCGCGCACCTAAAGAAACCAGGGGTTACGTACAGAGAATTAAATCACTTAAAAAGGAAAAAAGCAGAACGGTCAGCAAACACGGCAAAGGCATCTGGAATGTTCTGGCATTAAATGCGCAGAAAGAGACGGAAGAAAACTAGTTTCTGCCAGGAGGTGATGTACCAATCAAATCTCCCTTTACCCAGGCTAACTGCTTCTTACGCACATGAACCACGTGTGCCCAGTCGTTTCGACGGGCCAGAAATATGAGCTTTTCCCCGTTTTTAGCAGTTTCTATAACAGCAGAATTCGTAGAGGGTGACTTTCGCATGTTCGCCTTGTCGACATTTACAAACATGACCGGCCCCAGGGATTCAGGGTTGGAATCCAGAACTTTTTTAATCTGGCTTTGTAGCGCCCAATCTGCATCTTCCAGAAAATAACTCAGTAACATGCGCGCTTCTTCATCTCCCGATTGCGCTGCCTTGAGCAGATACTTTGCCGCCTTGGGCAAGTCTTTCTTAATACCAATACCGCCCTCTCGATAGAGCATGACCAAAGCTGTCATTGCGTCCAGCGTATTGTGCCCAGCGGCTTTCTCCCACCAGTACGCAGCCTTGGCATCGTCTACTGCCAGACCATAGCCGTTGTGATACATCCAGCCGATCTGGTACTGCGCCTCTGGATGTCCTTTCTTTGCCATGGGTTTTAACAGGCAGTAGGCCTCCGCGTAGTTACCCTCACGAATAGAGCGCTTTGCCGAATACAATTCTTCCTTGGCAAAACTGGTCGTTGTACAGCAGATTAATAATAGAACACATAATTTTTTCGGCATGCTCACATCATTCAGCATCAGTAACTGCTCTTCAAGTATTACAATAGTATTGTTTATTTTTTTGGATCAATGGGCAGCGCAGACTCATGTATCCATGCGAGTTTACGTTTTGCCGGTATACCAATAAAAAACCAGTCATCGGCTCTGCTGATTTTGACAACTTCAGAACCCTTGACCAATGCCGCAATGGATGGCGCACTATTCCGTGGTTCTTCAAGGGCGCTGGCCACAGCGATGACCACCTGTACCATTTCGCCCATGATTTCCGGATCGTCCCTGAGCAGCTTCCTGATTTTCCTGATCGCTCCCATGTCACCCTGTAGTAATAATTCAGTAATTTTAAGGCGGGCCGCTTCATGACCTTCATCCGCTGCCATTAAGAAATAGTCAACCGATCTGGAAGTATCTGCCTTAATGTTTACACCGCCTTGAAGATAAAGAAGACCCAGTGCCATCATGGAGTCGACATAATCCTCTTCTGCAGCAATTTCCCACCATTTCACAGCCTCACTGTCATCTGCGATCAAGCCATGCCCCTTGTGATACATCCATCCAAGTAGATAGGCAGCTTCTTCATCCTCATCTTCAGCCAAAGGACGTAACAGATAATAAGCCTCTGCCGGGCTCCCTTGAGCAATTAACTTTTTCGCTCTATCCAGATCACCCCCGGCATTCACAGCCATTGGCAGAACGTATAAAACCAGGGAAAGTATTGAAACCCCCAATCGCAATAATCTATCAATATGAAATGCACTTGTCATAAGCACTAAAGTACTCTGCGTTTGAATAGCATTCAATTGTAATTAATTACTGTTACACCCAATGATAAGGGAATGATATAGTTATATTTATCGATATTACGGTTGTTTATCATCATGTTGAAAATCAAAAATTTGCCAAACCAGCCATATACAAATAAATCCATCGTCGCTGTGTTTTTCATTGGCATGTATTGCGTATTTTCTTCTCTAACCGCCAATGCCGATATTTTAAGCATGCCGGAGAATGATAAACCGGAGGCTGTAATCGATGAAAATCCGGTATTACTTCCGAGGCGTGGCATTACCAAATCTCAGGTAGAAGCAGAATACGGCACTCCGAGCCTAAAGCACCCCACGATAGGTGATCCACCCATTACCCGTTGGGATTATGACGGCTTCTCGGTTTTCTTCGAATACAACCATGTTCTGCATAGTGTAATACCTGAAAAACCCAAGCCCATTTATAACAAAGAAGAGCTAAATACAGGTTACTAGCACGCCTGAAATCATCCAAATGCCATCCGGATATATACTGCCCGCAGAGTGGGCGCCGCAGTCTGCTGTGCTGCTTACCTGGCCTCATGATCAGAGCGACTGGGACGCGCATCTTGAAGCCGCTGAAAACAACTTCCTCGAAATTGCCAGCTGTATCTCCTGCTATGAGGACGTCATCATCAATTGTCGTTCAGAGTCAGGCGTAGCAAAAATCAAAGAAGGCTTGCTGGCAACTGGCGCGAATCTGCAACGATTCCATTTCAATATATTGCCAAGTAATGATGTCTGGGCACGGGATCATGGCCCCATCACGGTAATTAAAGATGATCGCCCGTTATTGCTTGATTTCACATTTAACGGATGGGGCGGTAAATATCCGGCTGAACTGGATAATCAAATTACGCCATCGCTTTACAACAAGGGTTTGTTTTCAAATGCCGGGATTAAATCCCTAGACTGTGTACTCGAGGGCGGCGCAATAGAAACGGATGGTGAAGGCGTCATGCTGACCACGACTGACTGTCTTCCCCTGCCCAGTCGAAACCCCGGAATGACCAGGCTGGATTTTGAATCCATGTTTAAAGAGCAATTCGGCATCCATACTGTTCACTGGTTAACACGTGGACATCTTACTGGTGATGATACTGATGGACACATCGATACCATTGCCCGCTTCACCAACCCGCAAACAATCGTGTTCCAGGGCTGTGAGGACGATCAAGATGAGCACTTTGACGAACTCGGTGCCATGCGGATTGAACTTGAGCAGTTAAAACAGCCCAACAGCGAGCCCTATACATTACGCGCCCTGCCACTCCCCAGCCCAATCCATAACGATGAGGGCCAGCGGCTTCCTGCCAGCTATGCCAATTTCCTGATCATCAATGCAGCGGTACTGTTGCCCGCTTACAATGATCCGGCCGACAAGATCGCTGCTGAAATACTTGCAGGCTGCTTTCCTGGCCGAAAGATTCACCTGATTGATTGCCGGGCCCTGATTCAACAGTTTGGAAGCCTGCATTGCGTCACCATGCAAATACCTGCCCAGGTAACGCTCGCTCAGGCATAATGCGCGGGCTGTAACGCCTGCGAATGACAACCATGACTCAACGCAATATCAAAGCCGCCCTGATCCAACACCCCTGTACTGACGACGTTCAGGAAAACAAGCTAACGATCGAACAGAATATCCGCGCTGGGGCCTCTCAGGACGCGCAACTGATCGTATTGCAGGAACTGCACAACAGCCGTTATTTCTGTCAGCACGAAGACCCTGCGCTGTTTGATCTTGCTGAAACCATTCCCGGGCCCTCAACCGAATGGCTAAGCAGCCTGGCCGCTGAACTTGAATGCGTCATCGTCAGTTCACTGTTTGAACGACGTGCAGCCGGCATTTATCACAATACCGCTGTAGTAATGGATAGCGACGGAACACTGGCTGGCAGCTACCGAAAGATGCATATACCCGATGATCCCGGATACTACGAGAAATTCTATTTCACCCCCGGTGACCTCGGCTTTAACCCTGTAGAAACCTCATTGGGCAAACTCGGTGTGCTGGTCTGCTGGGATCAATGGTTTCCTGAAGCCGCACGCATGATGGCGCTTGCAGGTGCCGACCTCCTGATTTACCCAACAGCGATTGGCTGGGATTTAAATGATCCGGCCGACGAGCGCGAGCGACAACTGGAAGCCTGGCAACTGAGTCAGCGCGCCCATGCGGTACATAACGGACTTCCGGTTTTATCCTGTAACCGCACGGGTCATGAGCCTGACCCCAGCGGACAAAGCAGAGGCGCCCAGTTCTGGGGGCACAGCTTCGTTTGCGGCCCACAGGGAGAGTTACTCGCAGAAGCCGGCGAAAATGCTGAAACCCTGATTGTGGACATTGATCTTGCCAAAGCCGAACAGCTGCGGCGCATCTGGCCGTTCCTGCGTGATCGACGCATTGATGCCTATGCCGACCTTCTAAAAAGATTCCGTGACTGACATCAATCCACTGAACCCGCCGCTGCCAACCGCGGGGCAAACGGCTGTTGCCTGGAATTCGGTCCCGGCAGGAAGCATGTCGCTCGCTATCGTATCTGCCGCAAGACAACAGTCCGCGCCCGTACTGGTCGTCACCGAGAACGAACATGCCGCCTATCGCATGGAGCAGGAATTACGTTTTTATGCAGAAAACGAACATGAATTGCCTGTTCTGCATTTCCCGGACTGGGAGACCCTACCCTACGACCTGATGTCTCCCCATCAGGATATTATTTCCACTCGACTCGCGCTGCTTTACCAATTACCCAGGCTGACCACCGGTATTGTCGTCGTCGCTGCTGATACCTTGCTTCAGCGTCTGCCGCCGACCAGCTATGTGGATGCGCATGCCTTCCTGTTAAAGGTCGGTGACAAACTCGATGCCCCGCACCTGCGCGCTCAACTGGAGACTGCCGGCTATAGTCACGTCAGCGAGGTTCACAGTCATGGGGAATATGCACAACGGGGTGGGCTCCTCGATTTGTTCCCGATGGGAAGTCATGACGCCTATCGCATCGAACTGTTTGACGATGAAATCGAATCGCTACGCATCATTGACCCTGAAAACCAGAAGTCAGTAGGAAAAATCACAGACATTCGCATCCTGCCCGCCCGCGAATTCCCCATGGATGAGACGGGCATTGAAAGTTTCCGTGCAAGATACCGTTCCCGCTTCACCGGAGACCTGACCCGACATCGAATTTATCAGGATGTCAGCCAGGGAATCACACCAAATGGCATCGAGGCCCTACTGCCGCTCTTCTTCGAAAACACAACAACGCTGTTTGATTATTTGCCTGAAAGCACCCTTACCATAGAGGCAGGCGCTGTTACCCAGGCATTAAAAGATGCCGAGCATCAGATTCACATACGCCATGAACAATACGGGAGCGACATAGAGCGCCCGTTACTGAAACCTGATGAGGCCTTTCAAACCGCCGCAACGATAAGCAAGCTGATTAAGGCGCATGCAGACATCAGCATCTCCCTTGCCACGGATGATCTGGACGATGGTCTGCCCGCCCAGTTAACACCGGAACAACTTAATTCTGGCCTGCTTCATTTTCTGGATAGCTATTCAGGCCGGGTACTGTTAACCACCGATTCAGCCGGCCGTCGCGAAATGCTTCTTGAACGGCTTCGAACTTCCGATATACGCCCCGGGATATTCGACAGCTGGGCAGCTTTTCTTAACAGTGATGTGCGTTTTGCACTATGTATCGCCCCGCTGGAAAAAGCGGTAAAGCTTACTGACCCCGACATCATCATCCTCCCGGAAGCCCGCCT
>JBFJXR010000021.1:0-38188 GCA_041622995.1 Nevskiales bacterium | reverse complement strand
GCAGACGCATGGGTACTGATGCTAAATTTTCGTTACCGGAGTTGACCATGAAGACACGTAACTGCACAGGGTTTTGCGAACCCGCCTGCGTTAAGGGTGGGCTGAAATCGGTTCGCCCATCGATTTCCGGAGTACTTATTACCTGAGCGTAAGTGCTGCGTTCTGCTAACACCTCACCACTGGGCACACCGCGAGTAATGGTGCCCGGCGTAACCACTCTGATTATGATTCGATAACTTCCTGGCGATACCTGTGCGGTATGCCAAGGTATTGTGACCTGCCTCTTTTCTTCACCAAGGAAAACAAATGTCGCCTGAGGTTCCTCTGTGCCCGGTGCATAAGGTGTCAGTTCCGCAACCTTAATGCCTTCGCCATCCAGCACCTCACCGGTGATGACCACTTCCTTCTCATTGGCTGTGAGGTTCGCGATACTAGCCTGGAGCAGATGCCGGCTACTCGCACCAATATTCGAGGTTTGCAATTCCAAGCTGACGATCTGGAAATTGTCACCCGGGACAACTGTAGGCTCGAGAGATACATCCAGCACATAGTTGCCATGTTGTGAAAGCTCAACATGCTGTCTCTTCTCCGCATAGCCGATAGCACTCACGCTGAATTCAAATTCAAGCGTATCTATACCATCAAGCAGATAAGCGCCATTCGAACCTGTAGTCGCGCTGTAATCAGTGCCTACTAATTGAACGAGAACATCTGATATCGGTTCATCCGTTTCCTGATTGGTAACGACGCCCTGCAAAAGCGTACTGGTTGCGTTACTGTCCCCGCCTGGTGACATGGTAAAGGTCCCGGACACTTCGCCATAGCCCGAGGCTTCTACCTGATACACACGCGTGGCGTACCCTTCTGCTTGCAAAGACAACTCAAAACTCAGAGATTCCAGTCCGCTGAGGACAAAGTCGCCATTTGCATCGGAAACCGCTGTCTCACCCGTGCCCGTCACTGTTGCCGTCACGGTTGAGATTGGGTTATTACTCAAGCCGTCCTGCACATGACCTTTCAATGTCAATGTCGTGGCGGCCTGGGTATCTTCAACTACAAAAAGCCTGAGCTCGCCGAGATTGCCACTGGCACCTGGCGGCAATTGAATTGAATACTGCTGCGTGGCATAACCTGTAGCACTAAGTGTCGCATCGTAACTACCACGATTAACGCCAGTTATCCTAAAGCCTCCATCACTTGCACTGATGGCTTGCTGGCCGTTATTCAGTAAGAACCTGGCATTGTTAATTGGTTGCCCAGACTCACCATCTGTTACCACCCCATATAAATCGGTTGGTGTAGGGTCTTGGTATGTACCCTCCTGATTGAGTACCTGATTGAGCAGAAGCCGCTGGCCACTTTCAAGCGTAACGCTGCCTTGTGCCACGTAATACCCACTGGCAAGAACCTCAACCTGATAGCCACCAGGTTCAACAGCTGTGATTTCGAATTCACCACGATTGTCTGTTATTACAGAATAATCAGCGGGCCCGCTTAAACCGATAGACGACCCAGCGACCGGCACACCTGTTTGAGCATCAGTCACCACGCCTGCCAGAACAGCCGTACTGGTACTCCGGCCGATAACTATCTCACCTGCGTTATTAATTCGGCCTGCCTGGATTTGTACGAAGCTGGTTACGCCCGTATAACCAGTCTTGTTAACTTGAAGTGTGTGGTCGCCCGGCTCTATCCCTGAAATTGTGAAATAACCATCGCCATTACTTTGTCCTGAAAGCCCAGGCAATGATGCCAATGTGATTACGGCATTGGCGACGGGCTCAGCACTACCGGCGTGTTTGATATAACCCTCAACCACACCGCTATCGTTGCCTACGGTGGATCCGCTTTTACGCAGGGAATAAAGCTTGAGCGCCCGTAACGCTAAAGCAGTCGTATAAACGTCCGATGCCCAGCTGCCATCCGGACGTTGCCGGTTTTGCAGCTTTTCAGCACTTTCTTCAATGCTACCGACATCACTTACCGCACCAACCAATGCAATCAGACTAAGCGCACTCAGAAAATCCTCGCCCCACAGCCCATCTGCATTCCGTTGCGATAACAATGCATTACTGCCGGCCTGCAACGCAGCACCAACGTTGTGGGTAGTTTTAAACTGGAACAAGGCACCCAATGCAAGTGCAGTATCGAATGTAATCGTACCGTTACTCTCGTTCCCCCATCCACCGTCCTGATACTGCTGCAACTTAAGGTATTCAAGTGCACTACCTAATACCGGCTCATTGCCCGACAGTTTAGTTAATGCATCTATCGCATAGGCCGTATCAAGCACATTACTTTGATAACCTGCCTGATCACCAAATCCACCATCTCGATTCTGATGTGACAACAGCTTCGAAATCAGTGCCTGGGAGGATTGCCCGGCATCAACCAACGCGATTATTTGCCTCGAAAGATACTCGGTATTTTGAAAAGACTGAGCCGCAAGAAAGTTTTGGGCACTGGTAATAGTTTGCGCACTTCCTTCGTCCTTCAGGAAGAAGCTGCGAAGAGTTTCGCTGGTCGCCTGCTCGGCGAGAGCGATGTCATTTTCTGAAGTAACGCTGCCATCTGCATTACTCTGTGCCGACAACCAGTCGACCCCAGGATCGGCATGTGCCGAACCAAAAGACAATGCAAAAAAAACTGAGCACAAGAGTGCCTTAAACGGAGGAATCCCCTTTCTCATCACCCAACCCTATCTTTAACTTTGTTTGTTTAAAGGTCTGTTATTTCTACGTCCGTGCTGTGACGCTAACATGGACGATCGGGATTTTTACAGAAATATTATTTCGTTTGCAAGTTGGAACAACGCTTTGACAACTAATCCTCCCCAGTTAATTGCAATTATTCAATATTTACAAATAATAATTTACCCACTTTGCGCGGGCTAATTATTGTCTGAGTGAGGGGGGTTATCTCGAACCTCCATGTGCTCGACCAAAGGCTCACTTCGCTCATTTACAATCACTTCCCTGTGATTGTTGCTCAAACCCAAGGGTTCTCATTCTTTCACTCTAACCATAAACGACAAACCCGCCGTAAAGGCGGGTTTGTCGTTTATTGGCTGGGGGTGAGGGATTCGAACCCCCGCTGGCGGTGTCAGAGACCGCAGTCCTACCACTAGACGAACCCCCAGGGGTTCGATGGTGAACTGGTTTAGCGCTTGCTGTACTGAGGCGCCTTACGGGCTTTGTGCAGGCCGACTTTCTTACGCTCAACCTTACGATCATCACGGGTTACCAGACCTGCTTTACGCAGCGGGCTACGCATTTCTTCGTCATATTCGATCAGTGCTCGGGTAATACCGTGACGAATGGCACCCGCCTGTCCGCTTGGCCCGCCACCTTTAACAGTCGCATTGATATCAAAGCGTTCAGTCGACTCGGTCAGTTCAAGTGGCTGACGCACGATCATGCGCGCAGTTTCACGACCGAAGTATTCTTCGATAGTGCGCTTGTTGATCGTAATCGAACCAGTACCTGGCTTGATAAATACACGTGCGGTAGAAGTCTTGCGACGTCCTGTACCGTAGTTGCTCTGGGTCTCTGCCATGGGGGCGACTCTGCTTTAATTCAGGGTGAACAGACTAAATTTCTAAAGTCTGTGGTTGCTGCGCTGTATGTGGGTGCTCGGCACCGGCATATACACGCAGTTTCGAAAACATGGCACGTCCGAGGGGATTCCTGGGCAACATGCCTTTAACAGCGGCTTCAATAACGCGTTCTGGCGCTTTAATAAGCTGCTTTTCCAGGGTTACGCTTTTCAGCGCGCCTGGATAGCCGGAATGGCTGTAATAAGTTTTTTGCTTTGGCTTATTACCGCCAGTCACACGAACTTTGTCGGCATTGATGACAACGATGTTGTCGCCGGTATCAACATGAGGTGTGTACTCGGGCTTGTGTTTGCCACGCAGACGGTGGGCAATTTCAGTCGCCAGACGGCCCAGGATCTTGCCTTCGGCATTGATCACAAACCAGTCCTGTTGTACTTCACCGGGTTTAGCGGAATAAGTCTTCATGGTATTAATTAATTCTGGAACCCACATAAGCGTGGAAAGGCGCGAAATGTTACAGAAGACAGCCTTCAATAGCAAGGCCTTTTTGTCTCCTGTTTTCACTCGCGGAGGGGTTAAATACGCAGTCTGTCGACCGGCTCGCCACCAATCAGGTGTTTTTCAATAATTTCGTTGACATCCTGCTCATCAAGATAGCTGTACCAGACCTCTTCCGGGTAGACGACCATAATCGGGCCTTCCTCACAGCGGTCGAGGCATCCGGCCATATTGATACGGACTTTTCCGGCACCGTTCAGACCCAGTTCCCTGATCTTGCGCTTGGCATAGTCACGTACTTCAACTGATCCACGATTGGCACAACAGGGTCTGGGACCCTCTTCCCTCAGATTGCAGCATACAAAGACGTGTTTATCGTAATAACTCAATGCCATTGCCCGTTGTTAGTGACTGCCAAACTCGTATGAGAGGCTTAAGGCTGTGTAGGTATCGGTGTCCTCAGTGCCGACCGGTACAGTGTCGTTGTACTTTACCGTGTATGACATCTTGCCATAAAGGTTGCCATTAATTCGCACTTTCATGGCACTCACAGACTCAACATAGGTATTTTCTTCACCTGTTTCCACGACCAGATCCTGGTTAAATTTGGCCGTATCGCTCAGCGCGCGCTGGTATCCGGCACCCAGGCGAATAATCGCGTCTTCTTCCTCTGTGCCATCCTGTAGTTCACTTTGACGTGCACCGATACCGGCTTCGGCTTCGAGACTGTGAACATCAGTGTCAAAAAACTTGCGTCCGTAACCTATGGTTTCCGAAGTACGTTCGAATACTCCGCCGATCTCGTCCCGCTCATAGGCGAGGTTGCCGAAAAGATAACTGACCTCGGAAAGCGCACGTTTCGCCTTGTAACCCAGCTCGTAACGCTCGGCGCTCACAGTGCCATTATCGTCTTCACGCACCAGGTTAAGGCGCAACCCGTGCGACCACAAACCTTTCAGGTACTCCACTTTGCCAGCGGCATTCAGGTTCTCTGTTTCGCTATTACCGTCACTGGCGCTATAGCCAATATCGGCATTGCCCGACCATAGTCCGGCAGCATCCAGAGCACTATTTTCTTCAGCCCAAGCGGGAAAAACACATACGCAATACACTGCGGCAATCATGATAAGTCGCATAGCAACACCTTTAAATCGGGAATTTGTTCACTAACTAAGGCTATTATTATAAAGGAGTTTATACTGCACTGCACAAAACCACAGGATATGAATGCGCCAGACAGCTGCCAAACCCTTTCCCCTTGATCTTGCAGATCGCTGTGTGAAGTGTGGATTGTGCCTGCCGCATTGCCCAACCTATCAGATCACCGAGAACGAAGCAGAGTCACCCCGCGGACGAATCGCGCTCATGCAGGGACTGGCAACTGGTTTGCTGGAACAAAGCACAAAGCTGGAAAGCCATCTGGATGGATGCCTCGGCTGCCGCGCCTGTGAATCGGTTTGTCCGGCCGAAGTGCCCTACGGAGAACTCATTGATCAGGGGCGGGCCCAACTCCTTGCCAATCGGGAACACAGCAACCCATGGGAACAGGCTCTTTCAAGACTGCTCGCGAGTCGATGGCCAAAACGCATAGCGGCCCACTTTCTATGGCTTTATCAACGCATCGGTGTTCAATGGCTTGTACGCAAGAGTCATATTCTGGGACACAGTCGTCTTGCCCGACTGGAAGCATATTTGCCACAGATCCCCCGCCCTGTATCTGCTAAATCCACAGACACTCAGACTGACAGTTCGAAAGGTACCGTTGCCCTGTTCACGGGTTGCGTAAGTGAATGGCTGGAATCCGATGTATTGCGGGATGCAGTTGCTCTGCTCAACGCATGTGGCTTTGATGTTGACGTGCCATCCCGTCAGGGTTGCTGCGGGGCGCTGGCCCAGCATAACGGTGATCTGGAAACCAGCAAAAAATGTGCTGACAACAACATCGGTGCTTTTGATGGAGACTATGTAGGGATTGTAGGCATTGCCAGTGGCTGCACCTCAATGCTGGCCGAATATCCCTTGGTTACAGACAATAGCGAAACGCTCAGTAAACTCACACAGGATATCAGCCACTTTCTATTGCAACACTGGTCTGTTGAAGCAAGGTTCCAGTCACTTGATTCGAAAGTGGCTATTCATGACCCTTGCAGCCTGAAGAATGTGCTCAGGCAGACCAGATCGCCCTATGCACTGCTCGAGAAGATCCCGGGATTATCGATCAGTGCGCTGGATGACAATGCGACCTGTTGCGGCGCTGCGGGCAGTTACTTTATTACCCAGCCGGACATGGCAGATGAACTTGGCGCCAGGAAACTCGCCGTAATCAAAAAACAGGCACCAGACATCATCGTCACATCGAATGTCGGCTGCGGAATGCAACTCAAGGCCCAGTTGAAGCAGGCGGGGATAGAAATACCCGTCATGCACCCGATCAGCTTGCTGCGTCGGCAACTTCTGACCTGAAAACCCGGAAATCTAGCTGCGCAGTGAGGTTTCCAGGCGCAGCATAATCAGTTCAGCCAGATCGCGGTACATGGCGTCCCGAATTTCCTGTCCTTCATGCTCGGAAGACACTATTTCGCGTTTATTGAAACTGTATTCTTTATAGATCGTCAGTGACTGCTCTGGCACTGCGGGCTTGCCTCCGCTTTGCAAAGAGAAGTTGACGCTGATCGCCAGCAGATACTCGATCGCTTTACCGTCAGGCCCAAGGGAGAGAACCTGCTCGTTTTCATCAACAGAAGATATCAGGATCACACTCGCATTTGATATAGCCGCTATACGGCCACCACGGCGCTCCACCTCGGTTCTAAGGCCACGTTCGAGCTCGCTTTCCACGACCAGACTGGCAGTATTACGAATACGCACATCCCGCAATTCCTCTGGCAATGGACGCTGGCCCTTCAGGTAATAACCACAACCCGAGACCAGTATTACGGCCGCCACTACAACCCATTGCATTATGCGCATTTGTACTCCCTTCATGTTCATTCACCTACACCACGATATTGAGTAACTTGCCGGGCACCCAGATCACCTTGCGTGGCGTTTTGCCCTCAATATATTTCTGTACATTTTCCTCGGCCAACGCTGCCTCGCTGACTGTCGCCTCATCTGCATCAGCAGATACCGACAGCTTCGCACGCACCTTGCCGTTCACCTGCACCACGATATTAACCGAATCCTGAACCAAAGCGGCAACATCAGCCTCTGGCCAACGAGTATCGATTGCTGCTTCCTGATGCCCCAAAGCCGCCCAGAGGGCATGACTGGCATGCGGTGTAATCGGCGCCAGTATCAGAACTGCAGCCTCAAGGGCTTCCTGTGTCACTGCCCTGCCTGCCCCGGAATCGTCGTCGAATCGCTGAATCGCGTTCAACAGCTCCATGACGGAAGCAATGGCCGTGTTAAAGGTCAAACGTCTGCCAACATCATCGCCCGCCTTCTTCAGCGTTTCATGCGTTTTGCGCCGCAATTCCCTTTGAGTATCCGTCAAGGTGTCAGGCTCAAGTGGCGGCACCTCGCCAGCGGAAACGTGCTCAGCCGTGGTTCGCCAAAGTCGCTTCAGAAACCTGAACGCCCCTTCGACACCACTATCCGACCATTCAAGGGATTGCTCGGGGGGGGCCGCAAACATGATAAACAGGCGCACCGTATCAGCACCAAACCGGTCGATCATAACCTGCGGATCGATGCCATTGTTCTTTGACTTGGACATCTTGCCCATGCCACCAAACTCAACCGCTTCGCCAGTGGCACTGAGCTGGCCACCGACAATCCGGCCCTGTTCATCTCGTTGGGGCTCTACATCCAGCGGCGAATGCCAGACCTGACCACCCGCATCATCAGTCGTGTAGAAACAGTCGGCCAGCACCATGCCCTGGGTCAGCAGACGCTTGAACGGCTCATCACTGTCAACCAGCCCCTCATCACGCATCAGTTTATGGAAAAACCGCGCATACAAAAGATGCAGAATGGCGTGCTCTATACCACCGACATACTGGTCTACCGGGGTCCAGTGGCTGCCCCGCTTGTCCAGCATGGCGGTATCAAGATCAGGACAGGCAAAGCGTGCGTAGTACCAGGATGACTCGAAGAAGGTATCGAAAGTATCCGTTTCACGTCGTGCTTCAGCACCACATTGGGGACAGGGCACCTTGATCCAGTCTTCCATTAATTTGAGCGGCGACGCGCCGCCAGTCACGGTCACATCAACGGGCAGTACCACCGGCAACTGGTCTTCAGGGACGGGAACCGCGTCGCATTTTTCACAATACACAATCGGTATGGGGCAACCCCAGTAACGCTGCCGGGATACACCCCAGTCACGCAGGCGGAAATTGATCTTTTCCTCGCCTTTTCCGGCATCACTCAGTTGCTTCGACAATGCATCAAATGCAGTATCGAAGTCCATGCCGTCAAAGGCAGCTGAATTCACCAGAATGCCTTTCTCGGTATAAGCCTCGGCACTGATATCCGGTACCTGCCGGCCGTCTTCGGAAATCACTGCTTTTATTGGCAGGCCATAGGCCCTGGCAAATTCCCAGTCACGCTGATCATGCGCCGGCACACTCATGACGGCACCCGTGCCGTAACTCATGAGAACAAAATTGGCGACCCAGACAGGTACTTTCTCGCCTGTAACCGGATGAATGGCATCCACACCCAGCGACATGCCTTTCTTTTCCTGGGTTTCCAGGTCTGCGGCAGCCACACTTCCCGCCTGACATTCTTCGATGAAGGCCTTGAGTTCGGGATTATCGTTAGCATGTTGTACTGCCAGCGGATGACCTGCTGCCACTGCTAGATAGGTCACACCCATCAGGGTATCGGGACGGGTGGTAAAGATACGCAAGGCATCACTGCCATCTACAGCAAAATCAATTTCCAGACCGCGTGAACGTCCAATCCAGTTGCGCTGCATGGTGCGGACCGCTTCCGGCCATTCATCCAGACCATCGATCGAGTCCAGTAATTCGTCAGCATAATCAGTGATTTTCAGGAACCATTGCGGAATCTCACGCTGCTCGACCAGTGCTCCTGAACGCCAGCCTCTACCGTCGATAACCTGCTCATTGGCCAACACGGTGTGATCTACCGGATCCCAGTTCACTACGGAATTCTTGCGGTATACCAGTCCTTTTTCCATGAGGCGGGTGAAGAGCCATTGCTCCCAGCGGTAATATTCGGGATCGCAGGTGGCAATTTCACGTGACCAGTCATAGGCAAAGCCCAAACGCTGTAATTGGGCACGCATGTAGTCGATGTTTTCACGCGTCCACTTTGCGGGAGGCACACCATGCTTGATGGCAGCATTCTCGGCAGGCAGGCCGAATGCGTCCCAGCCCATTGGCTGCAATACATTTTTACCCTGCATGCGTTGATAGCGGGCGATCACATCGCCAATGGTGTAATTACGCACATGCCCCATGTGCAAACGGCCACTCGGATAGGGGAACATCGCCAGACAGTAGAATTTCTCCTGCTCGGGATTTTCACTTACTTTGAAGCTGTTCTGGTCTTGCCAGAAAGACTGGGTGGCGAGTTCTACTGCTTGGGGATCGTACTGGGCGTCCATGGACATAATCGGGCGCTGAATCTGCTGTTGGAAGGCTGCACATATTACCCCAGAGCCCCGGCCACTGCACAGACGAAAATGGTTTTATTGTGGGGAAAATCACCATGGACAAGGCATTTGACAGGGAGTACGGTTGATGTATCAGGAGATAGTCATGCCAGATAGCGACAACCGAAACCTGCAGGCTGATGCCGCCAACACCTTGATTCAGGTGATGACAGGTATCCGTACGCGGTTGCATGAAGCCACAGTGAATGCCCCGCCACAGGTTTATCAGGCCATTGAAGAACTCAAGGCGCGTGTGCAATCACGCCTTGAACACACCGAGCAGCAACTCAGTGAAATTGCTCATGAACTGGGCGAAACTGAAGAAGACATACTCGAATGGCTTAAACTGGATATTCGCTCAATAGAAAACCGGTTTCTGCAAAGCCTGCTCAATACCACCGATAGCAGTCGTGTCGAAATCCAGAGATGGCTAAATAAAAACAGGAATCAGGAAGACTGACGCCGCTGCACCATCACGATCGAAATCAGCACCAGAAGCCCACTTAGCACCCACAGGGGCATATCCCCCCAGCGCACATAAGGCGTAAGCCCTTCATGGGCGGACACCGTCGTAAACACCCACTCTGCGCTAAAAAAACCGGTCTGGGCCTGAACCACACCATCTGAACGGATATGACCACTCACCCCGCGATTGGATACCCGCAACATCGGTCGTCCGGCTTCTATAGACCGCATTCTGGCAATTTGCAGATGCTGGTGAGGTGCCGAGGCATCCGCAAACCAGCCGTCATTGGTCACATTCACCAATACCTGGGCATCCGGCAGGTCACGCCGTATATCACGCCCGAAGACATCTTCGAAGCATATCGAAACACCCAGCCTGAGTCCTGCAACCTCAATCAACGACTGCTCTATGGGCCCTGGCTTTATATCTTCATAATCCAGGTGAATGCCCTGCATAAACCAACGCATAAAATCCGGCACCGGAAAATATTCGCCAAATGGCACCAGGTGACGCTTTATATATTCACTGCCGCTATCCAGTCCGACGGGAAACTGGGTATTGATTATACGTCCGTCACGCTCTCTCAGAGACCCGGTTAATACCGTGGTATTTCTGGCCAGCGCCCATTCTTGCAGGTACGCATAAAAGCTGTCTTCAAGATGGTGATACAAAGCAGGGACAGCCGCTTCCGGCCAGATGATCAGCCGTGTGTCTTCCGGCACTTCTTCGGACAGCGCCAGATACCGCTTGATGGTTGGGTTGAGTTTTTCAGGCAGCCACTTGTCTTCCTGGGGAATATTGCCCTGAACCAGAGCAACCGAAACGGGTTCGCCCACGGGATATGTCCAGCCCCCTGCTTTTGGCATCAATGCAACTGCCGCTGACAATCCAGCCAACAGGCCAACAGCAATCATCCGGGCAGGCGATGTGCCCTTGATCAAAAGCCATAGCGCGCCGGCGACAAATACAAGCACCGCACTTAGCGCATGAACACCGGCCACCGGGGCGACGCGCACCAGTTCGGTATCGATAGCTGCATAGCCCAGGCTCAACCAGGGAAAGCCCGTCAATAACCAGCCGCGCAGCAACTCGAAAAAAAGCCACAGGGCAGGCAATTGCAACAGCGCCCAAAGCACCGGTGACAAAGACCAGCGTCGGGATACATAGCCGACGGCTGCGGGATAAAGAGAGGTATAACTGACAAGCAGGGTCACCAGAATGCCTGATACCCAGATAGGCGCACCACCATAAACATAGGTGCTGATGACGATCCAGTACAAGCCGGATCCGAAGTGCCCTACACCGAATCCAGCGCCCAACCAGAATGCCTGCCTGGCCGTCGACCCAGACCAGAGAAATATCAGACCCGTAAGGGTAATTGGAAGTAGCCAGATCTGATCGTAAGGCGCAAATGCCAGGGTTGTGAGGATGCCCAGAATGACCGCGCCGAAGCAACGTAGTACCTGCGGATCAGACAGCCGCGCCGCAATCCCCATTGCTGTTATTCACTTTCGCCGGCGGTTTCAGGCATCACAGTGACCTGAAACAGGTGAATCTGACGGCTATCTCCGCGCTGCACCTGAAAGAGGAACCTGTCTATCACCGTACTCTCACCGCGTTTGGGCATATGGCCGAACGCGTGCATGACAAAGCCACCGACGGTGTCGAACTCATCATCACTGAACTCGCAACCGAAATAACGGTTGAATTCCTCAATGGGGGTCAGCGCACGAACGAGGTAACGGTCTTCACCCTGTCGCAGCACGAAAGCACCTTCTGCTTCATCGTATTCATCATCAATATCACCGACAATTTCTTCCAGCACATCCTCGATGGTCACCAGCCCGGCAACGCCACCGTACTCATCCACAACGATTGCCATGTGGTTTCTACTGGAACGAAATTCTTTCAGAAGCACGTCGAGACGTTTACTTTCAGGAATAAAAGCGGCGGGCCGTAACACTTCCCGTGTATCGAACTTATCGTTGCTATTGCTTTCTCTGGCCAGGGCAAGACGCAATAAGTCCTTGGCCAGCAAGATACCTACGACCTCGTCCTTGTTTTCACCAATGACGGGGAAGCGTGAATGGCCGGATTGAATGACCTCAGGCAGCATGTCGGCGGGCGCCATATCACGATCCAGCACAACCATCTGGGCACGCGGGATCATGATTTCACGTACCTGCGTTTCCGAAACTTCCAGCACACCCTGAATCATGCCAAGCGCATCACTGTCGAGCAGACCTTCCTGCTCAGCATCGTTCATGACAGTAAGCAGTTCTTCTCGCGTGCGTGGCGGGCCGGAAAGAGATTTACCGAGACGCCGCATCCATGAATCCTGCGACCCCTCGTTGGGACTTGGTCCGGGTTCTTTATCGTCCGGGTCTACGTTCATTGTGTACGGGGTATCCCTGCTGTTATTGATATGGGTCGGCATAGCCGAGCGAGTCGAGAATAGCAGTTTCGAGACGTTCCATCTCCTCTGCCTCAGTTTCCTTAATATGGTCAAAACCACGCAAATGCAATACACCATGAATAATCATATGTGCCCAATGAGCAGCTTCCTGCTTGCCCTGAGCCAGAGCTTCACTGCGAACGACTGGGGCACATACCACCAGATCGCCCAATGTGGGCTCCTCTATTTCCACGGGTACATCCGCAGGAAAGGAAAGTACATTGGTCGCATTTTTCTTTCCACGATAGCGTTCATTGAGCTCTGCCGACTCCGGTTCATCAACCAGCCGAATAACTAGCTCCTGAGCAATTGTACTGTCAGTGACAGCCGCATTTGCCCATGCCAGAAAATCACTGTCATCAGGCAAATCACTCAATCCGGATACACGCTGCACATCAACTACCAATGTCATGGGCGCCTGTTATCTTCATGCTCGGATTCATGAGCCTCATAAGCCTTTACGATACGCTGCACCAGGGGATGGCGAACCACATCCTTGTTGTCAAAACGGGTAAAACTGATGCCCTCGACTTTATCGAGCACATTGATGCAGTGGCGTAATCCCGACACCTGATGTCTGGGCAAATCTATCTGGGTAATATCACCAGTGATGACCGCCGTTGACCCGAATCCAATGCGGGTCAGAAACATTTTCATTTGTTCGATGCTGGTGTTCTGAGCCTCATCAAGAATGATGAACGCCTCATTCAAAGTACGACCACGCATGAAGGCCAGTGGCGCAACCTCAATCACATTGCGCTCGATCAGTCGGGCAACCCGTTCAAAACCGAGCATTTCATAGAGTGCATCGTAAAGTGGACGTAAATAAGGGTCTACCTTCGCGACCAGATCACCCGGCAGGAAACCGAGCTTCTCGCCCGCTTCCACGGCCGGTCTCACCAGCACGACTCGTCTGGCCTCTTCGCGCTCAAGTGCCTGTACGGCACAGGCCACAGCCAGATAGGTCTTGCCCGTGCCTGCCGGACCAATGCCAAAATTAATATCGTGCCTGAGGATCGACTGCAGATACTGTCGTTGATGCAGGCTACGCGCCCGAATAACACCCCGTTTGGTACGTATCAGCAGATCATCATCCGCTTCCGGCACTGCTTTACCGTCATCCGGAAGCCTTCCGAATTCCTGAATGGCGAGATGCACACGCTCCGGAGTCAGGATTTCGGATTTAGTACTGCTATAAAGACTTTCAAGTACCTCGGTAGCCTGGCGCGTGGCCTCCCGGGTGCCGCTAATACGAAATTGTCCCGCCCGATTACTAACCTGAACCGCCAGACGTTGCTCAATCTGGCGTATATGGTCATCCAGTTGCCCACAAAGATTAGCCAGTCGCTCGTTATCGAGTGGCTCAATATTCCATTCGGTGGTTGTATCTGCGGAGGAAATCAGACTATTCAATGGTTCACGCGGCACTACGGGACTTCTGGTCATCCAAAGTTACAATTTTGCCCAGCAATGAATTGGACAATGCCTCGATAATTTCCACATCAACCAATTGACCGATCAGGCGATCCTGCCCATCAAAATTCACCCAGCGATTAGTCGATGTACGTCCTGCCAACTGGCCGACGAATTTCTTGGCGGGGCGTTCAACCAGGATGGTCTGGATTGACCCCACCATATTCTGGTTGAATTCTGCGCCGAATTCATTGATACGCGCCTGTAATTCAGCCAGACGTCGCTGCTTGTCCTTGAAAGGCACATCATCGGGCAGATTGGACGCCGGCGTACCAGGACGTCGGCTGTAAATAAAACTGAATGCCTGATCAAAACGTATGTCCTCAATCAGCTTCATGGTGGCCTGATGGTCTGCCTCGGTTTCTCCCGGAAACCCGACTATGAAATCTGATGACAGGCTGATATCCGGGCGCGCCTCACGCAGACGGCGAATTTTTGATTTGTACTCGATTGCAGTATGACCACGTTTCATCATCGCCAGGATACGATCAGAGCCGGATTGCACAGGCAGGTGAAGATAGTTCGCCAGTTTGGGCTCATCTGCAAAGACTTCAATAAGCTGGTCGGAGAATTCCAGTGGGTGGGAAGTCACAAAACGGATTCGTTCCACACCCTCTATTTGCGCCACGTAACGTATCAGCAGAGCCAGGTCTGCTTCACCCGCGTCCTGGGACATGGCACCGCGATAGCCATTGACATTCTGTCCCAAAAGGGTGATCTCCCGCGCGCCGTTCTCGGCCAATTGTGCTACTTCGAGTAATACGCTATCCAGTGGCCGACTCACTTCCTCGCCACGTGTATAGGGTACAACGCAAAAGCTGCAATATTTGCTACAGCCTTCCATCACCGAAACAAAAGCCGTATAGCCTTCTTTTCTGGGCACGGGCAGGTTATCGAATTTTTCAATCTCGGGGAAAGATATATCGACCACGGGCTTACGGTTTTCCCGGATACCCTTCACCATCTCGGGCAAACGGTGCAAAGTTTGCGGTCCGAACACCATGTCGACAAAAGAAGCACGCTCACGAATGGCACTGCCTTCCTGACTCGCAACACAGCCACCGACGCCAATGATGATATCGGGCCGGGTTTTCTTGAAATCTTTCCACCGGCCCAGTTGAGAGAACACTTTTTCCTGTGCCTTCTCTCTTACAGAACAGGTATTCAGCAGCAAAATATCCGCTTGTGCAGGATCAGTTACCTGCACCGCGCCACCAGATTCGGCAAGCACGTCCACCATCTTGGAGGAATCGTACTCATTCATCTGGCAGCCCCAGGTCTGCACGTAAACCTTATCAACCATGATTAATCGCGGACTTTAACTACCAGTTTACCGATGGCCTTGCGCCCTACCATATCGAGCATGGCCTGCGGTGCCTGCTCAAGACTGTAAGTTTTGGAGACATGCGGCTGCACACGATGTTCAGCAAACCAGGTATCCAGCTGTGCAAAATTCTCCATATGTGCCTGCGGTTCACGCATCATGGAGGCACCCCAGAAAACACCCACAATGGAACAACTCTTCAATAACGCACGGTTAGCTGCAGCTTCAGGGATCGTGCCACTGGCAAAGCCTATCACCAGCAATCGACCATTCCAGTTGATACAGCTCAGAGACTGCTGGAACAAATCGCCCCCTACCGGATCGTAGATGACATCCGCACCCTGCCCAGCAGTTAGCGCCTTCACCTTGTCTTTAAGGTTGCCATCACTGTAATTAATGACTTCATCAGCGCCATGCTTTTTACAGATTTCCAGCTTTTCGTCTGTACTGGCCGCCGCTATGACGCGTGCGCCCATACATTTACCTAACTCGACAGCTGCCAGACCGACGCCACCTGCGGCACCCAGCACCAGCAGGGTTTCACCTGCCTTTAACTGACCACGCTGGTTAAGTGCGTAATACGATGTGCCATAAGCCATGGGAAAAGCAGCTGCTGTTTCGAAATCCATATCCCTGGGAAAGGAGAAACATCCCATGGCGGGTACGACTACTTCTTCGGCAAAGCCCCCATAGGGCACGACTGTCATGACACGGTCACCGGGACGTAGATGCTTGACGCGCTCTCCGACTTCCAGCACTTCACCGGCAATCTCACCGCCAGGGGAAAAAGGCGGCTCGGCTCGAAACTGGTACTTGCCCTCAATAATGAGCGTATCGGGGAAATTCACACCACAGGCATGTACGGCAATCCGGACCTCGGTTTGACGAGGAACAGGTGACTCGACTTCATCCACAACCAACTGGTCGGGAGGCCCGAAGGCTTTACAAACTACTGCTTTCATTGGGTTTTCTTGATTTAAAACGGGATATCGTCATCGTCAAATCCGCCATCACCACCCGCGGGTGCTGCTGCCGGCTGCTGCTGTGGCTTGTCGAACCCGGATGAACTGCCTCCAGAACCGCCCTGACGGCTGCCGAGCATCTGCATTTCGCTGGCTACGATTTCTGTCGTGTATTTGTCATTACCATCACGGTCCTGCCATTTACGGGTTCGCAAGCTGCCTTCAACATAAACCTGCGAACCTTTCTTGAGGTATTCGCCAGCAATTTCTGCCAGCTTGCCGAAGAACACAACGTTGTGCCATTCAGTACGCTCTTTGGTTTCATTGGTTTGTTTGTCTTTCCAACCTTCCGAAGTTGCAATCGTGATATTGGAAACCGGTGTGCCACTGGCCAGATAACGGCTTTCAGGATCCTTGCCCAGGTTCCCAACTAGAATTACTTTATTGACGCCACGCGCCATAGCTCCTCCCAACAGTCATAACTTACGATCTAAGTCACTGAATAAATTAAACAAAAATAAAGGCCGTCTTTTATGCTTCGGACGAACGGTTGATTATACCTAACCTTGAGAATATATGGCTCTGGATTCTGTTGTTTAGGCCTGTGTGATATCTAAAGAATCACGAGGTGGCGGTGTTTTGAGCGGTAGTGCCAGCCCTACCCAGAGCAGGGATAACAGCCCCCCAAAATAGAATACGGCAGTCAATCCAAAGCTGCCCATAAGCAAGCCGCCCATGACGCCACCAAAGAAAGCTCCCATGAATTGCGAACTCGAATAGAACCCGAGCGCAGCACCCTTGTCGGTCAAGGGTGCGACTCTCGATACCAGGGATGGCAGGCTCGCCTCCAGCATATTAAATGCCGCAAAAAATACGAACAGGCCAATAACCAGTGCCGATAACTCACTATACCCCCAGGCCATAAACATGAGTGCGACACCCAGCATGGCGATGGCCAGCATAAATACTGTCTTGAAGTGACCACGCCGCTCGGCAATATGTATCAGGGGCATGGTGCCAAACAACGAAACCAGCATTACCGGCAGGTATACCTTCCAGTGCTCGGATGTAGCCAAACCTGCCTCATTACGCAGTGCCAGCGGCACCGCCAGAAAGCTCGCTGTTAAAATGGCATGCAGGATGAAAATGCCTGCATCGAGGCGCAGCAAATCACTATCTTTTAACACTCGCTTCAGACTGACCAGAAAATGATCGCCCGTACGCAAAGGCTCCGGAGCCTCAGGGGCTACCCAGATAATAATGGGAATGGCAATGACGCCGAGAGCCGCAGTCAGCATAAATATGCCGGAGACGCCAATCCATGTATTGAGTACCGGGCCCAGAATCAATGACAGGGCAAATGAACCGCCAATGCTTACGCCCAGAATCAACATGGCCTTGGTTCGAACTGATTCACGTGTTAAATCGGCAAGAAATGCACTCACAGCCGCAGCAATTGCGCCCGCACCCTGAAGGGCACGACCCGCAATGATCCAGTTGAGATCATCCGTGGCCGCTGCCAATAGACTGCCAAGCGCAAACAGACACAGACCAAATACGATGACCGGTTTACGCCCGATGCGATCGGAGACCAGCCCAAAGGGAATTTGAAACAGCGCCTGGGTTAGACCGTATGCCCCGAGCGCCAGACCAACCTTTAACGCTGTTGATCCTTCCAGATCATCTGCATAAAGCGCAAGCACCGGCAATACCAGGAAGAGTCCCAGCATTCTGAATACATAAATTAGCGCCAGGGAAGCCGTGGCGCGGCGTTCAATCGGTGTCACAGTGAGTTGTTGATCTTAATTGCAGCAAGGCTTTGTACGGCCTTGGGAAAGGCACGTATAGTAGCAGGTTTCCTTGCAGGAATTTTACGCAGCATGGACCACATCAGCATTCGCGGCGCACGTACGCATAATCTGAAAAACATTGATCTCGATTTACCTCGTGACAAGCTCGTAGTCATCACGGGGCTATCTGGCTCAGGCAAGTCTTCACTGGCATTCGACACTCTGTATGCAGAAGGTCAGCGCCGTTATGTGGAATCCCTGTCTGCCTATGCTCGTCAGTTCCTGTCCATGATGGAAAAGCCGGATGTTGATCATATAGAAGGCCTGTCTCCCGCCATCTCGATTGAGCAAAAATCAACCTCGCATAACCCACGCTCGACTGTGGGCACAGTCACCGAAATCTATGATTACCTGCGACTGTTGTTTGCACGCATCGGGAGTCCGCGCTGCCCTGACCATGACACGGTATTACAGGCGCAAACCGTCAGCCAGATGGTCGACAAGGTTCTGACCCTGCCTGATGAGAGTGCATGGATGCTGCTCGCACCTGTGATACGCGGTCGTAAGGGCGAGTATCTTGATCTGTTTGAACAACTCAAGAGTCAGGGCTTTGTCCGTGCACGAGTCGACGGGGCGGTGATCGAACTTGACGAGACACCCGAACTCAACCCGAAAACCAAGCACAATATAGAAGTGGTGGTAGACCGCTTCCGTGTACGACCTGACATTAAACAGCGACTTGCCGAATCATTCGAAACGGCCCTGCGCCTCGCTGACGGTCTGGCGTTTATTGTACCGATGAAAGACAACGAGGCTGAAAGCCTGACGTTTTCAGCTAAATTTGCCTGCCATACCTGTGGATACAGCCTGTCGGAACTCGAGCCCAGACTCTTTTCCTTCAATAGTCCACATGGCGCCTGCCCGGGTTGTGATGGTCTTGGCATGCAATCAGTTTTTGACCCGGACATGGTTGTTGCACATCCCGAACTCAGCCTCGCCGGGGGCGCTGTGCGTGGCTGGGACAGAAGAAATGCCTATTACTTCAACATCCTCAAGGGTCTGGCTTCACACTTTGATTTTGATGTTGAGACCGCATTTCAGGAATTGCCTGAAAGCATCCAGAATATTGTGCTCAATGGCAGTGGCAAGATTAAAATTAATTTCGAATATGTGAGTCCTCGTGGAAAAAGCTGGCACAAGGAACATATATTCGAGGGCATCATTCCAAATATGCAGCGCCGCTATCGCGAAACTGATTCTAATATAGTGCGTGAGGAACTGGCCCGCTTTCTGAGTGACCAGCCCTGCCCGACCTGTCATGGCCAAAGACTCAACCGCTCGGCGCGTCATGTATTTGTAGACGGTGTCGTGCTACCCGACATTTGCAGTAAAAGTATTCGTGAAACCCTCACATGGTTTGAAGACCTCAGGCTGACAGGACCTGATGGAGAAATAGCCGCGCCGATTACCAAGGAAATAAAACAACGTCTGGAATTCCTGGTGAATGTCGGTCTTGATTACCTGAACCTTTCACGCAGCGCTGAAACACTTTCGGGTGGAGAGGCGCAACGTATCCGTCTGGCCAGCCAGATTGGCGCCGGACTTGTTGGCGTCATGTATGTACTTGACGAACCGTCCATTGGATTGCACCAACGCGACAATTCCAGACTATTGAACACCCTCACACATCTGCGGGATCTGGGTAATACCGTCATTGTTGTGGAACATGATGAAGAAGCGATTCGTGAGGCAGATTACGTCGTCGATATCGGCCCGGGGGCTGGCGTGCATGGAGGCGAAATCATTGCGCGCGGACAGGTAGACGACATACTTGCTGCACCGGCATCGATCACTGGTCAGTATTTAAGCGGCAAGCGTAATATAGCCATTCCTGCCCTGCGCAATCCGTTTGACCCAAAACGGATCATCAGTCTCAAGGGCGCATCCGGAAACAATCTCAAAAACACCGATATAGAGATTCCAATCGGCCTTATGACATGCATCACCGGTGTTTCTGGCTCTGGCAAATCCACGCTTATAAATAACACGCTATATGCACAGGCTGCCCATGACCTGAATCGGGCCAGCACACGTCCGGCACCCTATACGAGCCTTACCGGTCTTGAGCAACTCGACAAGGTAATTGATATTGACCAGAGTCCGATTGGTCGCACGCCTCGCTCCAACCCCGCCACTTACACCGGCCTGTTTACCCCTATCCGTGAACTCTTTTCCGGCACACCCGAAGCACGCGCCCGGGGTTACAAACCGGGACGCTTCAGCTTCAACATCAAGGGTGGACGCTGCGAGGCCTGTCAGGGCGACGGGCTCATCAAGGTCGAGATGCACTTCCTGCCGGATATCTACGTGGCCTGCGATGTTTGCAAAAGCCAGCGTTACAACCGGGAAACGCTGGAAGTTCATTACAAAGATAAAAACATCTACGAAGTACTGGAAATGACCGTAGAGGACGCGCTTGATTTCTTCAGTGCAGTGCCTGTCATCCGTGGAAAACTACAAACGCTGCTCGACGTCGGCCTGGGATACATCCGACTCGGGCAGAGCGCTACCACCCTTTCTGGTGGCGAGGCCCAACGCATCAAGCTGGCCCGTGAATTATCCAAGCGGGACACAGGACGTACACTGTATATTCTTGATGAGCCAACTACCGGCCTGCATTTCCACGATATCGATCAGTTACTCGGTGTAGTGCAGCGCCTGCGCGATCACGGCAATACCATAGTGGTTATTGAGCATAATCTGGATGTCATCAAAACTGCTGACTGGGTAATTGATCTGGGTCCCGAAGGCGGTGATGGCGGAGGCACCATTATTGCTACCGGAACCCCGGAACAAGTTGCCGACAATCCATCTTCACATACAGGACGCTACCTGCGCCCCCTCCTGGGACTCAAACCCCAGGGCCCCCAAGCTGTAAAAAGCAAAAAGTCGGCATAAAAAAACGCCCTCACGAGGAGGGCGTTAAATTCTACATGGATAATCTAGAACGCATATTTCACGGAAATATTAGCGTAATCGCGATCACTTAACTGATTATAAGGCTTGGCACCGCGGAAAATGGTATATCCCGGCGTGATGCTCCAGAACTCCTTATACCGCACCTCGAAATTAGTAATAATCGTCTGCCGACCTTCCAGGAAGGATTCTCCTGGCCCCGGAGAAGTACCCTTCACATCATCCATGAAAATCAGGATGGGCTGGATACTCACACCTGGCAAAATTGATTCCCAACGCGGTATGAAGATGAACCTATAACCGTATGACAATTCATCAGGGAATCCGTCAACTTGTTGCGTGGGGTTAAAACGCAGACCATCGGAGCCATCGGCATTGCGCTCAGCAATTGTTGCCCCCTCCGGAATGCAGCTGCGACCGCCGCCCTCAGGTGTTCCTGTTCCATCGGCGCCAGGTCCCGCATGGGTAAATGTTCCCGGTGCTTCCAGAGGCAATTCACATGGCCCGGTAATATCAGGCACCCACTGAGCACCAAACTCAAAGAAGAAAATCAGCTGATCCATACCCCCAAGCGCCTTGGACACTGCACCTGGTGGCTTATAGATGTATGTACCACCCAGATTGAACTGATAGGACTCGAATGTTTCCCAGCCCTGTATATACTGGTTCGGTGCCATGTCTTCATGTGGCAAGCCACGGTAGGCCAACAGGTAACTGGGGAAGGAGCGTGCCGCACCCGTATAATCACCACCGACTGGCGCAGTCAGACTGAATGTACCGGCGCCACTAGTATTGGTCCCGACACATTCACCCTGATTGCCACTGCCATGGCATCGTCCCAGTGAAGGCTGAAAGGCGGCGAATAACACATCTTCGGCATCTACCTGAATGGGCAAGTCTGGCCGATACGCCACTTCACCCTGGAACGCCCAATCACCGAATACTGTATTGAAACTGAATCCATAGAGATCAATATCTTCAGGATATTCCAGTTGTACACGCACGGTATCGAATGGAATAGCATTACTGGTTGCATTGGTTGTCGGCTGGCCAGCCAGTTGATATTGCAATGGCAGATCCGGGCAGGCCTGCGTGGAAAAGGTCACGGTGTCTGCCGCGTCAACACCCGCATCATTGCCTTCCCTACGAGAGCAGCTTGCATCTGTTGCATAGGCACTCAAATACGGTAAACGGCTGTGGTAGTTCATGTAGTAGAACGCCAACTCGGTTCCGTCGTTCAGCCACTCAGCGTAATAGCGCATTGCAAAGCCAAATTGTCCGGTATCTTCCGGCTCGTTATCTTTAAGCCTGAAGAGCTTACCAGTCGTGTTCGTGACAGTTGACAGCACGTTATCGCCAGGGTGCCCTTGCTCTGTACGCGCATCCTCAAACGGCCCGCCAAACCCGAGCGTCAGGTCATCTTTGGCATTATTAGTACCCAGATCAATGAAAGAAATGAACGATCCGGGAGCTGGAATCTCAACAGGCTGCCACTCCAACTGATAAAAACCCTCAAGGTTGATTGAATCTGTAAGACTCAGGGTTCCATAAAGCAAACCCACCGGCGTGAATACCTCAGCCAGATCCAGACCCACACGGAACAGATTATTTACATTCGGTGGATTGATCTGATTCAGAGAATTAATGGCAAGGATTGTACTTTCGCCCCAGTTCACACTCTGTCGTCCCAACTGAACACGCAAATCCTTATCGAACACCGTGAAATCACCATAGACATAGGCATCCATCAACTGAATGTCTGCACCTATCTGGCGTAAGGTTTCCTTATCCTTGCGCTTAGGTCTCAACACTTCACCACGGTTGAGAGTAGGTGTACCAGCGACGCCTGGCTGAGGAAGTGGCACGGGGATCCCAAGCACATCTTCAACACCATCACGAAAACCGGTATCAATCACACTTGGTCCCGTTGCAGGAGTACTGTTGATTGCCCGGTTTGGGTGAAATTCACGGAAGTCATAATTTACATGATCGTAAAAAGCAATATAACGACCAAAGAAACCATAGTCACCATAAGTGAGGTTTAAATCCTGCAGCACTTTCAGTGGCATCTGGGTGATATCGTACTGATCGTAGTTCAGGTTGCCATCATCACCATTATTGGAGAATGCCCCCGGCACATTTAATCGCTGGGCGTTCGGTTGTGTATCACCCTGCCACACCCCCTGACAGACTCGAACCTTGCACACCTCGGGATCAAGATTGCCGAAACCGATCAGGTGGTCGGCACGCTCTTCCATTCGCCAGGCTGCGCCGAAGGTAATTGCGGTATTCAAGGAACCCGAAACGCCTTCGCCAATATCCCAGTCAAAAATGATTGCCGAACTTGGCAGAGAATACAGCGCCGCGGATGCAGCAACCACAGCAGCGCGCACATACCTACCGCTACGTGAACCATGTACAAGGTTTCCCACTTTTACTCTCCTCCACACACTTTGGTTGTGGCTATCTATTTATTTGGCTTGTGCCATTTGCAGCTATTGTTGCCTAATATGGTCGCCTTGCCAAGTTTTTCCAATCCCGAGGCTACTGTGCTAAAAGTGAAATAATCTTTACGGTACACAGACTTAGAGACCAATATTGAATAATCAACAGCTTGAAGCCTATCTGCACCAACAAATCCCGCTTACACAACATATGCAGGTTTCGGTTAAATCGTACGAAAGGGGGCTCGTGGAATTAGCCATACCATTGGCCGCCAATAGCAACCTGCATGGAACAGCCTTTGGGGGAAGCATAGGCAGTATCGCAATATTGTGTGGCTGGACCTGGCTAAACGCTGCTGCTACGGAAGCTGGAATAGCGTGCGACCTGGTCGTACAAAAAACAGAGATAACCTACGAATCAGCTATTAATGAAGACTTCTATGCACGATGTGCTGGCACTGATAACGAGCAGTGGCAGCGCTTTGTACATTTACTTCAGAGACGTAGGCGTTCCCGGATACAACTGGCCGTGGATGTCTGCACAGCAGATAGCATTGCTGCAAGATTAATCGCGACATACGCAGCAAAACTGAATTAGGCCAAGAGTCAAAAAGGCAAAAAAAAGCCGGGCTATGCCCGGCTTTAATTAAAACTCTGATTTACTCGGCTTCGACTACAGCCTCAGCATCATCTTCAACCTGGGGACGATCAACCAGTTCAACATAAGCCATGGGCGCATTGTCACCAGGACGGAAGCCACACTTCAGGATACGCAAATATCCCCCTGGACGACTCTGGTAACGTGGCCCAAGCTCATTAAACAGCTTACCCACCATTTCCTTGTCGCGTAAGCGATTAAAAACAAGACGGCGATTGGCAACACTGTCTTCCTTGGCGATAGTAATAAGCGGTTCAGCGACACGACGCAGTTCCTTTGCCTTCGGCAAGGTTGTGCGAATAAGCTCGTGCTTGAACAGAGATGACGACATATTTCTCAGCATCGCTTCACGATGCGCAGTGTCGCGGCCTAAATTGGTACCTGATTTGCGATGACGCATGGCTATTCTCTTATATTCAGTTTAAAACAGCTGTTACTCAGCTAGCTTTCTGCAAGTTGGCTGGCGGCCAGTTTTCCAGGGTCATGCCCAGGCTCAGTTCATGCTGTGCAAGTACATCAGCGATTTCAGTCAACGACTTCTTGCCGAAGTTCGGTGTCTTCATTAATTCGTTTTCTGTACGTTGAACAAGGTCACCAACAAAGTAGATGTTTTCGGCTTTCAGACAGTTGGTTGAACGCACTGTCAGATCAAGCTCTTCGATTGGCTTGAGTAATGTCGGGTTTACACCTTCACTTTCCGGCACGGCTTCTTCTTCAACAGTCTCGTCGCCCTTAAGCTCTACGAATACGTTGATCTGGTCGCGCAGGATGCTGGCAGCCAGACGAACCGCTTCTGCTGGTTCAATACCGCCATTGGTTTCGACGTCCAGAATCAGTTTGTCCATATTGGTTTTCTGCTCAACACGAGCTGACTCAACCTGGTAACTCACTCGCCTTACCGGGCTGAATGAAGCATCAAGACGAAGACCACCAATGGTGCTTTCGATTATTTCGTCCTCGCCGGTAACCTTAACCTGTGCAGGCTGGTAACCACGTCCGCGAGAGACTTTAAGTGTCATGCCCAGTTCACCACTGGTGAGATTGGCAATCACATGCTCCGGATTCACAATTTCGACATCGTGATCAACGATGATATCGCCCGCAGTCACAACACCTGCGCCACTCTTGCTGAGGCGAAGCTCAACCTCTTCCTGTTCGTACATACGTACTGCAACATTCTTCAGGTTAAGCAAAACGTCAACAACGTCTTCCTGCATTCCTTCAACAGTGGTGTATTCATGCAACACCCCATCGATGGCAACTTCTGTAATGGCCGCACCCGGAATGGATGACAGCAATATGCGGCGAAGCGCATTGCCAAGCGTATGTCCAAAACCACGTTCGAGTGGCTCCAGCGTTACACGAGCGCGATTGTCGCTCAACTGATCGACCTGGATCAGACGTGGCTTGAGAAGATCGGTAACTGAACCCTGCATAGGTGTTTCCTCGTAAATTCTGTTTCGCTGGCGCGATTACTTCGAGTACAACTCGACGACCAGATTTTCATTAATGTCGGGGTGAATCTGATCCCGATCCGGAATCTGCTTGAATGTACCCTCAAGCGCCTTCTCGTTGACCTCAACCCAATCAGGCAAGCCAAGCTGGCTGGCAACTTCCATCGAAGTCTGGATGCGAATCTGCTTACGTGATTTTTCACGCACAGTTACGACATCACCGGCCTTGACCTGAAATGATGGAATGTTGACGGTTGTACCGTTAACAGCAATAGCCTTGTGTGAAACAAGCTGCCGTGCCTCTGCACGGGTAGCCGCAAAGCCCATGCGATAGACGACGTTATCCAGACGTGTTTCCAGCATTTGCAGCAGCAAGGTACCTGTAGCGCCCTTGGTTGCAGATGCCTTCTTGTAATAGTTACGGAACTGACGTTCCAGCACACCATACATCTGGCGCAGCTTCTGCTTCTCGCGAAGCTGTAAAGCATAGTCAGACAAACGCTGGCGACGGTTTCCACCGTGCATGCCCGGAGGCGTATCAAGTTTGCACTTCGAATCCAGCGAACGGCCTCGGCTCTTCAGGAAGAGATCGGTGCCGGCGCGGCGAGATTGCTTACACTTTGGACCTGTGTACTTAGCCATGCTCTAAAATCCTGTCACGTAATCTGAATGAGACATCACACACGACGCCGTTTTGGAGGACGGCAGCCGTTGTGTGGAATAGGTGTCACATCCGTGATGTGGGTAATTTTGAATCCGTTCGCATTCAATGAGCGAACGGCAGATTCGCGACCAGGACCAGGGCCCTTAACACGAACTTCAAGGTTTTTTACGCCATGTTCGGCAGCTGCTGCACCTGCTTTTTCAGCTGCAATCTGTGCAGCAAACGGCGTGCTTTTTCGAGAACCACGAAAACCGCAGGCACCTGCAGTCGACCAACCCAGAGCATTGCCCTGACGATCAGTGATCATGATAATCGTATTGTTGAACGTAGCATGCACGTGTGCAATACCGTCCGGAATATTCTTCTTAACACGCTTTTTGGCGCGAGAGGCATCTGCCATGGCTAAACCCTATTCTCTACTTGCGGATTGGACGACGCGGACCCTTACGGGTACGGGCGTTGGTGCGGGTACGCTGACCGCGTACCGGCAAACCGCGACGATGGCGCAGACCGCGAAAGCAGCCTAAATCCATCAAACGCTTGATATTGATTGATATTTCACGACGGAGGTCACCTTCCACCGGAAACTGAGCCACTGCATTACGCAATGCCTCGACTTCACCATCATTCAAATCACGAACTTTGACATCCGGCTGAACTTTCGCACTCACGCAAATTTTCTTCGCGCGCGTGGCGCCTATACCGTAAATCGACGTTAAAGCGATCACGGTATGCTTGTTCGCTGGAATGTTGACACCTGCAATACGTGCCATCTATTACCTCACTCGGAAATCAAACCTGCCTGAAAAGGGCGGCGCAAAACGCGCAATTTTGCCGCTTTCAAGCTTAAAAATCAACCAAAGTTCAAGTTATCTCTAACCTGAAACCCTATCCCTGCCGCTGCTTATGACGCGGATCTGTACAGATCACTCGCACCACGCCATGACGACGAATCGTCTTGCAGTTACGACAAATTTTCTTAACGGAAGCACGAACTTTCATAGCTTCATCCTCTTTTATGCGCGCTAGCGCACGGTACCGGCACGGCCCTGGGTTTTCAGATTGGCTTTCTTCAACAGCCCGTCATACTGATGTGACATCAGATGGGCCTGAAGTTGAGCCATGAAATCCATCACCACAACCACAATAATAAGTAACGATGTACCGCCAAAATAGAACGGTACATTCCAGTAAACGATTAACAATTCAGGCAGCAGACAAACTGCTGTGATGTAGGCAGCGCCTGCAACTGTCAGGCGAGTCAGAACATTATCAACATAACTGGCCGTCTGGGCACCTGGACGCACACCGGGGATAAATGCACCCGAACGCTTGAGGTTATCGGCCGTTTCGCGGGAGTCAAAGACCAGCGCGGTATAAAAGAAGCAGAAGAATACGATCATCAGAGTGTAAAGGATCACATAGATCGGTTGTCCCGGAGACAGCGCATTGGCTACCCAGGTACTGATTGCACCGTCGCCCATGAAGCGAACCATGGTCGCAGGGAAGAGAATAATACTGGAAGCAAAAATCGGCGGAATCACACCAGCCATATTCAGCTTAAGCGGCAAATGCTGCGTCTGGGCCGCATACATATTGCGACCCTGTTGACGACGTGCATGCTGAATGGGTATACGACGTTGCGCACGCTCCATAAAGACCACGAATGCGGTGACAGCCAGCGCCAGTGCAAACAGTGTCAATGCCCCAATGGGGTTCATCTCACCGGTACGCACCAGTTCAAGTGTGCCGCCGACGGCAGAAGGCAAACCAGCCACAATACTGGCAAAGATGATTATCGAGATACCGTTACCAATACCACGCTCGGTCACCTGCTCACCTAGCCACATCAGGAACATGGTGCCGGTGACCAGCGTTACAGCCGCGGTAAATACAAAGCCCATACCGGGAGACAGAGCCACACCCTGATTCTGCAAGGCCGTAGCAGCGCCAATTGCCTGGAATGTAGCCAGTGCCAAAGTACCATAGCGAGTGTACTGTGTGATCTTACGACGCCCTGCCTCACCTTCTTTCTTCAACTCTTTGAGTGAAGCAACCGTAGCAGTCAGTAACTGCATGATAATGGAGGCAGAAATGTACGGCATGATGCCTAGCGCAAACAGGCTCAGACGCTCCAGTGCACCCCCGGAAAACATGTTAAACATGTCGAGGATAGTGCCCTTCTGGGCATCAAACATTTGCGCCAATGCATTGGGATCGATGCCCGGTACGGGTATATAGGAACCAATGCGGTAAACAACCAGCACGCCCAGCACAAATAACAGGCGCGAACGCAATTCACCCATCTTGGACATATCAGGCATCATGCCTTGTCCACCGGGGTTTGCAGCGCTTGGTGCGGGTCGTTTTGCCATTACGTTCTCTTTATATTCCTGTACAGGCTATCTAGGCTTCGAGGATCTTGCCGCCAGCGGCTTCAATCGCTGCTCGCGCACCCTTGGTCACTGCAATATCTGCAGCAATAGTGACTGCTTTGGTAATCTCGCCGCTGCCAATGAGTTTGACGCGATGCACACGATGCGGCGCCAGATTGGCTGCCTGCAATGCTGCAAGATCAATGACTTCGGCTTCAAGTTTGCCAATTGTATCCAGTCTCAGTTCAACGTTGAACTGATTGGTACGTGAGCGAAAACCCACTTTCGGCACACGACGCTGCAAAGGCTGCTGTCCGCCTTCGAAACCGGTCTTGTGGAAACCACCGGAACGGGACTTCTGACCCTTGACACCACGGCCTGCGGTCTTGCCCAGCCCTGACCCAGGACCACGGCCAACACGCTTGGCTACTTTTTTGGCGCCTTCGCCAGGTTTCAGTGTATTAAGACGCATATCAGGCTTCCTCAACCTTCAGCATGTAGCTGACTTTGTTAACCATGCCCATATTCTCGGGCGTGGCGGCTACTTCAACCGTATGGCGGATACGACGCAAACCCAAACCACGCAGGCAGGCTTTGTGCTTTTTAAGACGTCCACTCGAACTCTTTAGCTGAGTTACGCGGATCATCGCGACTTCTTTCTTTGCCATGATTCTGTCCTAGCCTCAGCTCAGGATTTCTTCGACAGTCTTGCCACGCTTGGCAGCAACTGTCTCGGGATTACGCATTTCGGCGAGTGCATTCACTGTTGCCTTAACCACATTGATCGGGTTACGTGAACCGTAGATCTTGGCCAAAACATTGTGCACACCCGACACTTCAAATACTGCACGCATCGCACCGCCTGCAATCACACCGGTACCATCAGAGGCCGGACGCATAAAGACGCGAGTAGCACCATGCGTACCAACACTCTTGTGCTGGATAGTGCCGCCGTCAAGGTGAACACTCACCATGTTCTTGCGCGCCTTGTCCATTGCCTTGGAAATTGCCAGCGGCACTTCCTTGGCTTTGCCGTAACCGTAGCCGACACGTCCCTCACCATCACCGACTACTGTCAGTGCAGTAAAGGTGAACTGACGTCCGCCCTTCACAGTCTTGGCGACGCGATTAACTGCTACCAGTTTCTCGTTGAATTCTGGCGCATTACTGCCATTTTCGAAATTGCTCATAGTTCTTCCCTTAGAACTGCAGACCGTGTTCGCGTGCCGCATCAGCCAGTGCTTTCACACGGCCGTGATAACGGAAACCCGAACGATCGAAAGCGACCCGCTCAATGCCGGCCTTCTTGGCTTTCTCAGCCAAGGACTTGCCTACCTGTGCCGCAGCGTCGGTATTACCCGTTGCCTTTAGCTCAGCCCGCAGGTCCTTAGCGAGTGTCGACGCAGACACCAGGGTTTTACCCCCGTCAGCATCAATAATCTGTGCATAGATATGCTGAGGCGTACGATGCACCGTGAGGCGATGCACACCCAGTTCAGCAATCTTTGCACGGGTGCGGCGAGCGCGCCGCAGCCTGGTTGTTTTCTTGTCCATGGTCGTCCTATCTCGTCTTTAGTGAAGCTATTTCTTCTTAGCTTCTTTACGAAGAACACGCTCATCAGAGTAGCGCACGCCTTTGCCCTTATAAGGCTCTGGCGGACGGAAGGCACGTATCTCGGCGGATACCTGGCCAACCTTCTGCTTATCGATACCTTTCACCAGAATTTCAGTCTGGCTCGGTGTTTCGATGGTAATGCCTTCAGGTACCGGATAATTCACAGGATGCGAAAAACCCAGCGTTAAATTCAGATTCTTGCCCTGTGCCTGGGCACGATAACCCACACCCACAAGTTCAAGTTTGCGTTCAAAGCCGTCTGTAACGCCGACCACCATATTGTTCACTAAAGAACGAATGGTTCCGGCCAGTGCCAATGTTGCTCCGGCACCCACTTCGATAGTGGCGACACCGTCTGCCTCATTAATACCGATGCCTGCAGGAAGGTCTAGCTCCATCGAGCCTTTACTGCCCTTCACTGTCAGACGGCTACCGGCCAACTGCATATCAATACCTGCAGCGACTGGAATTGGTTGTTTTGCTACTCGTGACATATCAACTGCCTCACGCAACGACGCAAAGTATTTCGCCGCCCTTACCCTGCTTACGCGCTTCGCGATCTGTCATCACGCCGCCTGAAGTAGAGATAATGGCAATACCCAAACCACCGAGTACTTCCGGCAGTTCGTCCTTAGACTTGTAAACACGCAGACCAGGCTTGCTAACTCGATCAATCTGCTCAATCACCGGACGACCTTCAAAATACTTCAGATCAACAGTGATATTGCGCTTGTTATTTTCACCATCTACGGTGGAAAAATCAGCAATGTAGCCTTCGTCCTTCAACACACTTGCAATCGAAACTTTCAGCTTCGAAGCTGGCATGGTGACAGTCTTTTTAGTTGCAGCCTGGGCATTGCGAATTCGCGTCAGCATATCGGCTACGGGGTCAGTCATACTCATGATATCGATACCCTAGTGGTTACCAGCTGGATTTAACCAGGCCCGGAATTTCACCGCGCATAGCGGTTTCTCGTAATTTGGTTCTCGCCAATCCGAACTTACGATAGTAAGCGCGAGGGCGTCCTGTAATTGCACAGCGATTACGCTGGCGGTGCGGACTTGAGTCACGCGGCAGCTTCTGTAATTCCTGAACTGCTGCAAAGCGATCCTCGTATCCCAGGCTCGGATCCTTGATCTTCTTTTTGAGCTCGTCGCGCTTTGCCGCGAAACGACTTGCCGCTTTGGCACGTTTCACTTCGCGGGCAATCATGCTTTTCTTTGCCATATCTTTACTCTCTCCCCCGCCCTATTTACGGAACGGGAAGCTGAATGCTTCCAGCAAAGCCTGACCTTCTTCGTCAGTTTTTGCATTGGTGGTAATTGTGATGTCCAAACCGCGCAGACGATCAACCTTGTCGTAATCGATTTCCGGGAAAACGATCTGCTCGGTAATACCCAGACTATAGTTGCCACGGCCATCAAAAGAGGTGGCCTTCAGTCCACGAAAGTCACGGATACGCGGCAATGAGACGTTAACCAGACGGTCAAAGAACTCATACATCTGCTCACGTCGCAACGTAACCTTACAGCCAATGGGCCAGCCATCACGAATCTTGAATCCAGCTACAGATTTGCGTGACATACAGATCACAGCTTTCTGACCGGCAATCAGTTCCATGTCGCTCACAGCGGCATTGATCAGCTTTTTGTCGGCCGCCGCCTCACCCACACCCATATTCAGTGTGATCTTGGTGATCTTGGGCACCTGCATCGGGCTTTTGTAGTTGAACTGCTCCATAAGTTTCGGAACAACTTCAGCCTTATAAAAATCATTAAGTCTCGCCATCATTCAACTCCTAGGCGTCGACCGCATTGCCGGTAGATTTGAACACACGTACTCGACGCTGTTTTCCATCCTTTTCGACAACCTGGAAACCGACTCGCTCGCCCTTACCGGACTCCGCGTTAAATAGCATCACATTGGATACCTGAATGGGCATTTCCTTGTCGACAATGCCACCCGCAATGCCACGATTAGGGTCGGGCTTGACGTGTTTCTTGGCCATATTGACGCCTTCAACAATCACACGATTGTTTTCCAGCACCTGGACAATCGGACCACGACGGCCTTTGTCTTTTCCGGCAATGACGATGATCTCGTCACCTTTTTTAATCTTGCGCATAACTGCTAACTCTTAGAGTACTTCAGGGGCCAGTGAGATAATGCGCATGTAGTTTTCACGCAACTCTCTGGTAACCGGGCCAAAAATACGAGTACCTATTGGCTCAAGCTTTGCATTCAGCAACACCGCAGCGTTGCCATCAAAGCGAATAATCGATCCATCAGGACGACGAACACCTTTACGGGTACGGACAACAACGGCGTTATAAACTTCGCCCTTCTTGACCTTGCCGCGTGGAATCGCATCCTTAACGGTGACCTTGATAATGTCACCAATATGGGCATAACGGCGTTTGGAACCACCCAACACCTTGAAGCACATCACCTGACGCGCGCCGCTATTATCGGCTACGTTCAGCATGGTCTGCATCTGAATCATCGTTCTTCCCCGCTAGCCTAAACTCAGGCCTGATCTGCAGCTGTCGATTCGACAACCTTGACCAGGGTCCAGCACTTGGATTTGGACATGGGACGTGACGGAGTCAGCATCACCATGTCGCCAGTGCGACACTCGTTGTTCTCGTCATGTGCATGCACCTTGCTGCTGCGACGGATAATCTTGCCGTACAGCGGATGCGTCAAACGACGTTCAATAGAGACCGTGATGGTTTTGTCCATCTTGTCACTTATGACACGGCCAGTGACCGTGCGTACTACTTTAGATTCACTCATCGATCTACCCTTAGGCCTGCTCGTTCATCACAGTTTTGACACGGGCAATGCCGCGACGCACCTGTTGCATACGATGTGTCTGTGTCAATTGCCCTGTTGCAATCTGCATACGCAGACTGAACTGCTCCTTACGCAGAGCCAGCAGTTCATCCTGCAGCTCCTGGGCTGACTTGTTTCGCAATTCTTCAACCTTCATCACATCACCGTGCGGCTAACGAATACCGTTTTAACCGGTAATTTGGCTGCCGCCAGGCGGAATGCCTCGCGGGCCACTTCTTCGGAAACGCCTTCCATTTCATAAAGCATGCGGCCCGGCTGGACCTTGCATACCCAATATTCGACGTTGCCTTTACCCTTACCCATACGTACTTCAATAGGCTTTTTCGTAACTGGCACATCCGGGAACAAGCGGATCCAGATCTTGCCACCACGCTTGATATGACGCGTCATGGCACGACGTGCTGCTTCAATTTGACGTGCTGTCACACGCCCGGTATCCAGACACTTAAGCCCGTATTCGCCGAAGCTCACACGGTTGCCTACCTGGGCAAGGCCCCGGTTACGTCCTTTAAACTGCTTGCGGAATTTAGTCCGCTTTGGCTGCATCATGGCGCCAGACTCCCGTTAATCTTGTCGATCAGCTTTCTGCGGGCGCTTCAGCTTCTTCAGCCGGCGCCTCACGCAGAGGTTCGAAAACTTCACCCTTGAACACCCAAACCTTGATGCCAATGATGCCGTAAGTGGTAGAGGCCTCAGCCGTACCGTAATCAATGTCCGCACGCAGCGTATGCAGCGGCACACGGCCTTCGCGATACCATTCCGAACGGGCAATTTCAGCACCATTCAAACGGCCACCTACCTGAATCTTGATGCCGCCGGCACCCAGACGCATGGCATTCTGTACCGCGCGCTTCATGGCACGACGGAACATAATGCGACGTTCCAGCTGCTGAGCCACGCTCTGTGCAACCAGGGTTGCATCCAGTTCAGGCTTGCGAACTTCTTCAACCGCCACGTGCACAGGCACATTCAGAATGCCTTCCAGCTCCTTGCGCAGACGTTCGATGTCTTCACCACGCTTGCCAATCACAATACCCGGACGGGCGGTATGAATGGTGATGCGTGCGCTCTTGGCAGGACGATCAATCTGGATCTTGCTCACTGAAGCATTTTTCAGTCTTTCAGTCAGATATTCACGAACCTGAATGTCGCTAGCCAGAATCCTGCGATAGTCATCGCCTTCGGCGAACCAGCGCGATGTCCAGTCAGCGGTTATGCCGAGGCGATAACCAATTGGATGTACTTTTTGGCCCATAACTTTCTCTCTTACTCGTCCGCTACAGTCACAGTAATGTGACTACTGCGCTTAAGAATTCGATCGGCACGGCCCTTGGCACGCGGCTTGATACGCTTCATGACTGGACCCTGATCAACCATAATCACGCTGACCTTGAGCTCATCCACATCGGCGCCATCATTATGTTCTGCATTGGCGATTGCGGATTCCAGTACCTTGCGAACAATATGCGCAGCCTTCTTGGGGCTGAACTGCAAGGTTTCCAGAGCACGCTCAACCGGAAGACCGCGAATCTGGTCAGCAACCAGTCGCACCTTCTGTGGCGATATACGCGCAGTCTTGAGTATTGCTGATGTTTGCATTGCTCAGTCCTTAACCTTTCTTATTGGCCACATGGCCCTTAAAGGTACGTGTCGGGGCAAATTCACCCAACTTGTGGCCCACCATGTTTTCAGTCACAAAGACCGGCACATGCAGGCGTCCGTTATGTACAGCAATGGTTAACCCCACCATTTCTGGTGAAACCATTGAACGTCGAGACCAGGTTTTAATCGGCCGCTTGACCTTGCTCTCTTGTGCAACTGCTACTTTCTTGACCAGATGCAGATCAATAAACGGGCCTTTCCGTAGGGAACGTGGCATGCCTAAACCTCTATCTCTTAACGCTTGTTACGACGGCGCACTATCATGCCGTCAGTTCGTTTGTTTTTACGGGTTTTGAAACCCTTCGTGGGCATCGCCCAGGGACTCACCGGATGGCGACCACCTGAAGTACGACCCTCACCACCACCATGCGGATGATCGACCGGGTTCATGGCAACACCACGAACTGTTGGACGAATACCGCGCCAGCGCGTCGCACCGGCTTTACCGAGTTTACGAAGGCTGTGCTCCGAATTACTCACTTCGCCAATCGTTGCACGGCAATCCAGACGTACTTTTCGTACCTCGCCTGAACGCAGACGCAAAGTTGCATGCTCACCTTCGCGAGCAATGTACTGAATCGCAGTACCTGCACTGCGTCCGATCTGGGCACCCTTGCCTGGACGCATCTCGACACAGTGAATAACTGTACCCACCGGAATGTTGCGCAATGGCAAGGCATTACCCGGCTTGATTGGTGCATCTGTACCACTCAGCAACGGGGTGTCCACTTCCACACCCTTGGGTGCAATGATGTAACGACGCTCACCGTCCGCATACAGCACAAGTGCAATATGCGCAGTTCGGTTCGGATCATATTCAAGGCGCTCAACGCGACCCGGAATACCGTCCTTGTTCCGCTTGAAATCGATCAAACGATAACGCTGTTTATGACCACCACCACGATGACGCGTTGTAATGCGTCCCTGGTTGTTACGCCCCCCATTTTTGCTTTTTGCAGCAATCAACGGTGCGTGTGGCTCGCCCTTGTGAAGACCCGGGGTCTTCACCTGAACGACAAACCGGCGACCTGGTGAAGTCGGTTTGGCTTTCTGTAATGGCATGGCTAATCCGCCTGTCTACTAAACCGAACGCTATTCAGCGTTCAGAAAATCCAGTTCCTGACCTTCGGCCAGACTTACATAGGCTTTCTTCCAATCGCTGCGCTGGCCTAAACGACCTGCAAAACGCTTGGATTTGCCTTTAACATTTACTGTGGTAACACCGCGCACCTTGACCTTGAACAAGGTCTCCACAGCCTGCTTGACTTCAGACTTGGTGGCGTTTGGCAGCACACGAAAGACCACTTGATTGCCCTTCTCGGCAACCATGCTGGTTTTTTCCGTGACGTGCGGTCCTACTAGAACCTGCATGATGCGTTCCTGATTCATGCCAGGGACTCCTCAAACTGTTTAACTGCATCGGCGGTCATCACAATCTTCTCGTAACCCACCAGGGCTACTGGATTGACATCACCTACGGTGCATACATCCACATAGGGAATGTTGCGTGTCGCCAAAGCCAGATTCAAATCAACATCGGTCGTAATGATCAGACCGTTATCCACACCCAGCTTCGCCAACGCGGCCAGTGCCAGCTTGGTCTTTGGCTCTTTGAGCTCAAGGCTCTTGACCACGATCAGGCGTTCCTGACGAACCAGTTCGGCAGCAATACTACGCATGGCAGCGCGGTACATCTTGCGGTTCACTTTCTGGCTGTAATCACGAGGTACTGCAGCAAACGTCGTACCGCCCCCGCGCCAGATTGGGCTGCGGATAGTACCTGCACGCGCACGGCCTGTGCCCTTCTGCTTCCAGGGCTTACGTCCGCCACCACGAACCTGGGCACGTGTTTTCTGCGCCTTGGTTCCTGAACGCGCACCGGCCAGATAGGCAGTGACAACCTGATGAATCAGGGGCTCATTAAATTCGGTTTCGAACAGCTCGGGAGATACTTCCAATGCTGCTTTCTGACCCTGTACTTGTAATTCCATAATACCGCCCCGTTACTTCTGCTTGACTGCAGGAAGAACGATAAGGTTGCCGCCCTTGGAACCGGGAACACCACCCTTGATGAGGAGCAGGTTGCGCTCGGCATCCACACGAACAACTTCGAGATTTTGCACAGTCTTACGAACATTACCCATCTGACCTGCCATCTTCTTACCCTTGAAGACGCGACCCGGAGTCTGGTTCTGACCAATGGAACCTGGCGCACGATGCGACAGCGAGTTACCGTGAGTCATGCGCTGAGAGCTGAAGTTGTGACGCTTGATGGCACCGGCGAAGCCCTTACCGATAGAAGTGCCCGCGACATCAACAATCTGTCCGGCCTCAAAAACCATATCTACTGTCAGAGCATCACCTACCTGGGCAGGACGCTCGTCAAACTGTGGCTCGGCTTCAACAGGCTCGGCTGCTTCTTCGCCCTCAGGCGCCTCAGCAACAGGCGCCGCAGCTTCCTGAGCAATCAGTTCTTTAATAGAGGGTAATGAGTCACCTTCACCCAGACGGAACTCCCAGAGTCCACGCCCGGCTTCTGTGCCTGCTTTCTTGAAGTGGCCAGCCATTGCCTTGGTTACGCGTGATGCACGACGCTCACCAGTAGTGATCTGCACAGCGTTATAACCATCTGTATCGACAGTCTTAATCTGTGTCACACGATTAGGCTCGACTTCTACCACGGTCACAGGAATGGAAGCTCCATCCTCTGTGAAGACGCGTGTCATGCCACATTTTCGGCCAATCAGTCCGATAGCCATGTTTCTAACCTCTTGCTTGTCGCCACGCCGTTATTGCAGCGGACGATAGTTCAACGAGTTTCAATCGCCGCGAACAAGTCCGCGGCACGAATCCTAAATTTATTGCAGTTTTATCTGCACATCTACACCAGCAGCCAGATCCAGCTTCATCAGGGCATCAACCGTTTTTTCGGTTGGCTCCACGATGTCCATCAAACGACGATGGGTGCGGATTTCATACTGGTCACGCGCGTCCTTATTCACATGCGGTGAAGTCAAGACGGTGAACTTTTCTATCCGGGTCGGAAGGGGTATTGGCCCCTTGACCTGGGCACCTGTTCTCTTGGCGGTCTGCACTATTTCACTGGCAGACTTATCGATCAAACGATGATCGAAGGCCTTGAGGCGGATGCGAATATTCTGACTGGCTGACATGGATTATTTACTCCAACCCTATTCGATGATCTTGGAGACGACGCCGGCGCCCACTGTACGGCCACCTTCACGAATCGCGAAACGCAAACCGTCTTCCATCGCAATCGGCGCAATCAGCTCTACTTTCAGGCTGATGTTGTCACCAGGCATCACCATCTCG
>JBFJXR010000020.1:0-38959 GCA_041622995.1 Nevskiales bacterium | reverse complement strand
TTGCAAGGGCCATATAGTTACAGAACAGACGGGGGTTATACGATGTCACAGAACCTGGAACAGGTGCTGGGCCTGATCAAGGGCGAATTAGGTTTTCTTGATACATTGAGCACGGAGCACATGACCCGTCTCACGGAGATGTTTGACCAGGCAAGGGAAAATCAGCGAGCACAGACAAATCAGGCTATTGAAGCCGGGTTACAGATTATTCCAGGCTTTCTACGTAAAGCTGTACGTAAAGTACTGGGCGATAGCTGAGGCCGGTAATGCTGGATTTTGATACCCAGGCCGAATTGATCAAATTAAGTCGTGTGCTCAATGTGGCTGAAGATGAGCTCGCCTTTTTGTCCGCAGTGGAGGCAACTGAACTTCGGAAACTGCGGGCGGCAATGTGCCATAGCCTCTTTAATGAAGGGCGCCGCGTCTTCCGAAATATGGCCAAGGCGACCAAACTTTTGCCCCAGAAAATACTGGTGAAGCTGGCGGTGAACGCATTTGGCCCGGTACTCTGCGCACGTGTTGCCGGCGAAATGGAGGCCGACAAGGCGATTGCCCTGGCCATCAGTTTGCCTTCGGAATTTCTGGCCGAGGTCAGTGTGGCACTGGACCCGGAAAGCACGCGCGATATTATCAACGGTATCCCGGCGAAGCAGGTGATTGAGGTTGCACATCTGTTATTGGCCAAGAATGATTACATCACCATGGGGCGTTTCGTCGATGCACTCAGTGACGAAGTACTGTCAGAAACCATGGACGCCATCCATGATGATGCCGCCATGTTGCATATTGGCTTCTTTGTGGAAGACAAGGCGCATCTGAACAAGGGCATTGTCCATCTGGATGATGACAGGCTTTCCAACATGGTCCAGGTTTGCGAGGCGCAAAATCTGTGGCCTGAAATCCTGTCGCTGATGGAGCATATGGAAGCCCCGATTCGGATGCGACTGGCCAATGTAGCGGGTCAGCAGGAAGAGAAAATCCACCTGTCGCTGATTAAGGCCATTGAGTCGCAGGACATGTGGCCCCTGGTGCTGGAAATGGTCGATGCCATGTCAGAAGAATACCGCCCGGCAATGGCGAACCTGGCTGCAGAGCAGGATGACGCTATTTTGATACGGTTGTTTGAGGTGGCCAAATCCTATGACATGTGGCCGCTCGTGCTGAATATCCTGGCGGCCATGACGGAGCAGCACCAACAGCATATGGCTGATCTGGCAAGACAGATTGGGGAGAATCCTGAGCAGCGCCGTCTTTTGGCCAGGAAAATGGGGCTACTGGAGAAATTAAGGCCGTTTCTGGATACCTTTGCCGAAGCCTAAGGGTTCTCATCGTTCCGGAATCCAATATTAACCATTAGTGTTATGCACAAAAAAAGCCACCCGTAGGTGGCCTTTTCATATGGAGCTTCGTCTAGCCGATTAGCTAATGGATTTCACGCCCGTAATAAACGAGGCACAAACCTTCTGTGCATCGCCGTATACCATGCGGGTATTTTCACCGAAGAACAGCTCATTCTGGATGCCGGAGAAGCCGGTGCCCTGACCACGCTTGATCACGTAAACCTGCTCGGCGTGATCGGCATTGAGAATGGGCATGCCGTAGATCGGGCTGGACTTGTTGGTTCTTGCCGCCGGATTCACGACGTCATTCGCACCAATCACGATGGCAGCACTGGCGGTGCCGAATTCTTCGTTGATATCTTCAAGATCGAAAATGATGTCGTAAGGCACACCTGCTTCTGCCAGCAATACATTCATGTGACCAGGCATACGGCCTGCAACCGGATGGATAGCGAAAGCCACTTCGATATCACGTGATTGCAGCAGCTGCACGAATTCCCACAGCTTGTGCTGGGCCTGTGCCACCGCCATGCCATAGCCCGGCACGATGATGACTTTCTGGCCATAGGACATGGTAATGGCGGCATCTTCGGCACCGATTTCCTTCATCTCTCCCTGGGGTCCATCGCCTTCTTCCGCGTCGCCCGTGCCCATGCCAGAGAACATCACATTGCTGATCGAGCGGTTCATGGCCCTGGCCATGAGCAGTGTCAGCAAGGTACCGGCAGCACCCACCACCATACCGGCGATGATCATGGCCGGGTTTTGCAACACATAACCCTCAAACGATACGGCCAGGCCTGTCAGGGCATTGAACAGCGAAATGATCACGGGCATATCGGCACCACCGATAGGCATGGTCATCATGACACCGAAAGCCAGTGCGGCAGCGAAGAAGGTGAACAGCAGCAGACCGGAAGGATGGTCGGTGAACATGATAATGATGCCGGTGACGACAGCTACGCCCAGCACTACGAAGTTGGTCCAGTGACCACCGGGGATGCGGGGTGCCTTGTTCATGCGACCGTCAAGCTTGGCCCAGGCAACCACAGAGCCGGTCATGGAGACCGCGCCGATCAGGCCACCGATGACCGCCAGCGCAACGGTGATGCCGTCATGATGAAGGCCGGTACCCTTGGACATCTTGATCAGTTCGATCGCTGCTATGGTACCGGCGGCACCGCCACCCATACCGTTATAGATCGCGACCATCTGTGGCATGTCGGTCATGGCGACTGACTTGCCCCACTTCCATGCCACGCCGGAACCCAGCAACACGCCAAAGGCGATCAACAGAATGCGGCCAATGCCGGCTTCCAGAATCTGTGGATAGAGGAAGGTAACGACGGTTGCGACCACCATGCCGGCGCCGGCCCAGATAATGCCGGAGCGTGCCGTTTTCGGCGAGGACATGCGCTTGAGTCCAAAAATGAACAGGAACGCCGCGCCAAGGTAGCTGAATTGAATCAATGTGCTTATGGTCATGGCTAGTCCTTGCTGCTCTTGAACATTTCGAGCATGCGCTCGGTCACCACGTAACCGCCGGCAGCATTGACTGCGGCCATTACGGTACCAAAGAAGCCGATGGAAATCTCCAGCCAGCCATCAGCTGTACCCAGTGCCACCATGGCACCCACGAGCACGATGCCGTGCACGAAGTTCGAGCCCGACATCAGTGGCGTATGCAGAATAGCCGGTACACGGCCGATAATCTCGTAGCCGGTAAAGGCCGCGAGCATGAAAATATAGAGTGCTACGAATCCTGTAAGCATTTCGTTTCCCTTTATCCTTCGACGGCTTGTATACCGGCTTCATGCTTGATTTCACCTTCGTGAGTCAGCACTGCACCGGCGACAATGTCGTCTTCCCAATTCAGGTTCAGTTCGCCTTCCGCAACGATCAGTTGCAGGAAATTGAGTAAATTCTTGGCATAGAGTTCACTGGCGTGTTCAGCCAGACGGCTGGGTACATTCAGTGGGGCGTCAATCAGCACATGACCGAGATCAGCCACTTCACCAGGCTGTGACTTGGTGGTGTTGCCACCGCCTTCTGCAGCCAGGTCGATGATCACGGCGCCGTTCTTCATGCCGGCAATCTGTTCGTCATCAATCAGCTTGGGCGAGGGGCGACCTGGAATCGCAGCTGTTGTTATGACGACATCGGCATTCTGGATGTGCTTGGTAATTACCTCGCGAACCTGCAGCTTCTCTTCGTCGGTCAGTTCGCGTGCATAACCACCTTCGCCTTCGGCTTTCACGCCGGTGTCGACGAATTTGGCACCCAGTGACTCAACCTGTTCCTTGGTCGCAGAACGCACATCGTAGCCTTCAACGATTGAGCCCAGACGACGCGCCGTGGCAATGGCCTGCAGCCCGGCGACACCGGCACCCATGACCAGAGTTTTGGCCGGGCGAATGGAGCCAACCGCAGTGGTCATCATCGGCAGGATGCGAGCCAGATGCGTGGCACCCATCAGTGCGCCGTAGTAACCAGCAAGCGCTGCCTGTGAAGACAGGGCGTCCATGGCCTGGGCCCGTGTAGTACGTGGCACCAGTTCCATGGCAAAGCAGGTGATCTTGCGGTCACGCAGTGCTTTAACCAGCTCGGGATTACGATTGGCGTAAATAAAGCTGAACAACACCGTGCCTTCCGGCATGGCGTTCACTTCTTCAATCGTCGGAGGACCAACGCGCAGCACGATGGGGGCATCTGCAATACCATCCGTCAGTGTTACGCCCTCGTAGGCATCATCGGGAATTCGACTGGCTACACCAGCGCCCTTCTGAATATGGGTTTCGATGCCCAGCTTTTCCAGCTTGGGCAACACTCCCGGGACCATGGCGACACGTTTTTCGCCAGCCGCGGTTTCCATGGGTACAGCAATCTTGACTGCCATAGGTGTTCTCTAAAGTAATGGGTTAATTAAATGAAGGGGGAGCCTTTGGAATGGCTGCCTCCTGGTAATCACCGGGCAGCCTGAAATGTGCCGCGTCCAGTTTTTTATGACTCACATCATGAAGTAGCAGATGATCGCCATTAATGCTGCGACTTTCAATCGCAATACCTTGTAAATCTTTAGGGTCGGGAATTGTGCGATTGAAATAGCTGCCAGCTGCCTCACGCAAGGCGCTCATCAATTCGAACATACTTGTCATGACAGCGTAGTCTTCAGGAGATACGCCGACTGCTTTCGGTGTTGCAACGCAGAACTCATGTTCCATCTTGTCGTTTACCAGCAATTGCCCGACCTTGCATTTCCTGCGATCAACAGTGCGTGTTTTACCAGTGTCCTTATAGGTACTCTTTGGAGCATCTTCTGGCATGGGGCGTCCCATGGCCTGCTCCATCATGGCGCGCTGTTCGGGCGTCATGTTTTTCATCATTTCTTTCATCTGCGCCTGAGCAGCATTCATCATTCCACCCATCATGGCGGCACGGTCGCGATTGATGCGGGTATAACTTTTCTGATTAGGGTCAACCGCAAACATGGTATCCAGGCTGCGATCGTAGAGCATCCAGGTGCCCCCTGCCTCATTCATCCGCATCATTGGTGGTTTTATTGCAATTTCAAAGGCTTGGGAGGCATTGCCCTGCGGCTTGTAGGTCAGCGTGACATCCGCACTGGCCGGTAGTGTGAATAGCACGCAGCAGACCGTCCACACAGCAGCCAAGGCCCTGAGTGGTGCATAATGATTTGCAGGTAAATCCCGATTCTGCATGGTTGTTTTAATGTCCAAGCCCGAAAATCCAAGCGCGCAAGATAACGCAGTCTATCTGATTGATGCCAGTGTTTACATATTTCGCGGGTATTTTGCACTACCAGCCACAATTACCGATGGGCAGGGCAGACCAGCCAATGCGGTGCATGGCTTTGCGGATTTCCTTTGTGGTTTCCTAGGCGGTACAAGGCCGGCGCAACTGGCTGTGACATTTGATGAAAGCCTGACCAGCTCCTTCCGTAATGAAATGTATCCCGACTACAAGGCTAATCGGGAGCCTGCACCGGATGATCTCAAGTATCAGTTTCAGGTTTGCCGGGCGATGGTGGATGCCCTGGGCATTGTAGGATTGGGCAGCGACCGCTATGAGGCCGACGATCTGATCGCCACCCTGGCCGCAAGAGCACAGTCACAGAAGCAGCCCGTGGTCATCCTGTCACGTGATAAAGACCTTGCCCAGTTACTGCAACCACAGGATCGCATGTGGGACTACGCCGGTGATGTATGGATGGACGCCGAGGCAGTCGCCGTCAAGTTTGGCGTTGGTCCCGAGCAGATGCTGGATTATCAGGCGCTGGTCGGTGATGCCGTCGACAACATCCCCGGCATCAAGGGCATCGGTCCCAAGGCCGCCGTGGCGCTGCTGGAAGCCTTTGGCACTCTGGAAGCGATATTCGAACGACGTGAAGAAGTGCTGGATCTGGAAGTCAGGGGCGCCAAGCGCCTGCATGCCTTATTGGGTGAGGGGAGGGATATGGCCCATTTGTCGCGTGAACTGGCGCGTATGGTTATCGACGTGCCATTGCCCGATTTGGCAGACAATTTAAGTGTGCCGACGCCCTCTGCGGCCCGGGTCGAAGCCTTCTGCGATGAGTGGGCACTGGGTGGCATATTACGAGGTCGTCTATTACGGCTTTGTGAATAGGCCAGCGTCAGGTTATTCGGCCGCCAGGATCTGCTCTATAGCTGCCCTGGGCCCCAGCAGCTTCATATCCTTGTGTAATTTTTCACGTACCTCCTGCCGGACGGAGCGACCGAGTAGCACCAGATCGTGAATACGCCATTCATGCTGATCATTCGGGCGCAGCTCCACTTCAACTGCAATGCGTTTTCGCATATGAATACGAAAGTAGGCTGAAGCGTCCTGTTCACTGCGTATTACGACGCGTAAAAATTGTATTTTGGCCCGTTCGGAGCGCTCGATCACAAACATGTAATTGTCTTTCAGTAATAGTAGTACGGCTTCACGCGCATCATTTTCCATACCGAGTGCCTGAATCTCGGTCCAATAGTCTCCAAAGAAATCACCCACGGTATTGCTGTTATGTATCAGTGGGGCGACCACTTCGTGCAGCAGGGCATCCAGCGCGACCTCGCGGTCGGCATATTCCATGTCATTGGCTGTCTTTACGCGTTTCTGTACCTCGACAACGGTTTCCCTGGCAACTTTGGCGATACGTTCTTTTTCGGTTTCTTCCTGCATCCCGGCCGCTGCCAGGCCTGCCCAGCAAAAGAACAAGAAAAACATGGGCGCGAATGACATATTAATTCGAGGCATGACAGACACTATAACGGCTCTCAGGAGCGATAACGTACAATAGCGGCCTGATTTCATCCTGTTCAATGTTATGCAAAGCGCTGCCATTCGTCCCAAACCCTCTGTTAACGAAAACAAGCTGAAGAAACGCCTGCGCCGTCAGGTGGGTCAGGCCATCAGTGACTACAATATGATCGAGGAAGGTGATCGCATCATGATTTGCCTGTCGGGCGGCAAGGATTCCTATGCCATGCTGGATATCCTGCTGGCCCTGAAACAGGCGGCCCCGGTTGAGTTTGAAATCCTCGCCGTAAATATGGATCAGAAGCAGCCCGGTTTTCCTGAACACATCCTCCCGGAATACCTCGAGTCGCTTGGCGTGCCGTATCACATCATTGAAAAAGACACCTACAGCACCGTGATGCGAATCATTCCGGAAGGTAAAACCCTATGTGGGCTGTGCTCGCGTATGCGTCGTGGCACCTTATATGAATATGCACGCAAGAACGGCTATAACAAGATTGCACTGGGGCACCATCGTGATGACATTGTGGAAACCCTGTTTCTTAATATGTTCTATGGCGGGAAAATGTCTGCCATGCCACCGAAATTACTGAATGATGAAGGTGATGTGGTGGTGATCCGACCCCTGGCCTATTGCAGGGAAGCAGATCTGACCAGGCTGGCTGAACTGAAGGGCTTTCCGATTATTCCCTGTAATCTCTGCGGCTCACAGGACAACATGCAGCGGCAGAATATCAAGGCCATGCTGGCTGACTGGGAGTTGCACAATCCGGGCAGAACCGAGTCAATCTTCAGTTCACTGAAGAACGTGTCACCTTCACAGCTGGCGGATCCCGCGCTGTTTGAATTTGCTACGCTTGGATCTTCTGCTGAAGCCGGCAAAGTGAATTGGTTGCGGCACAATGACGGTTAACAGGTTCTGTATTCGCAATTAGACCGTGGCATCGGCTATCCGGTCACGCGCCAAGTACCTGGATAGCCAATTATTCGATTGGCGGCCAGGGTTTCAGATCACCTTCGTGGTAGCCACGACTTCTGATTTCCTCGCGCAAGGTTTCTATACGCTTTTCGGACAGGGGATGTGACACTGCCCAGGCGAGGCTGGGCATGTCACTGGCCTGCAGGCGTTCAAAGAAGGCGGTGGCTCCGCCGACATGCCCGTAGGTTTTATACAGTAATTCCAGGCCATAGAGGTCAGCAGCGGTTTCCTGACCGCGACCATGTTTCAACTGGGCCAGGTTAAGTGAACTGCCGAGTACTCTTGCGACGACCTGGTCCCCCATGAAGAAGGCAGACAGCGCAGCGATTACCAGGCCGCGGCCTAAACCTCGCAAGTGGTCACGATGCGCAAAATGCCCGAGCTCATGGGCCAACACCATGGCCACTTCATTTTCCGAGCTGGCCTGGGCCAACAAGGCTCGCATCAGTACGATGTTACCGCCGGGCAGTGCAAAGGCATTGACTTCATTGCCGGGAGAGATAGCCAGTTCAAAATCGTAGGCGGGTTCAGGTATTTGATCTACGAGCAGATCAAGGACATTTTCAGTGGGTTCCAGAAAGGGGTCGTCAGGGTCAGTGGCGATGGGAAAGTCCATGTCGGCAAGGTGTCTGGATTCAAAGTCCGGAGGGAGACGGTCAACCGTGACGTCTATCGCCACGCCCATCAGAAAGTACACGCCAAGCAGGATGACGAGTACTCCGCCGAGCAACCATGCCAGTTCGGCCAGCGGGTGCTGTTTGGAGATGTTGACGTTTTCGGTGGGCAGTTTGGGGACGTAGGTCATGGTTTATATGGTTGAATGAATAGCTGTCGTTTCGACTGGAGTCGCAAAGCGACGGAATGAAGAAAGCCTGAAGCATGAGATTTCACGACTCATTTCATTCGCTCGAAATGACATTGCACCTGACAGCTACACTTTCTTTACCGCGGTGCTGTAGGCACAGACTTCAAGACAGGCGACACCGCGCTTGCTCAGATGCTGAGAGCCTACAGCGGAGGTTTCAATGCGCACATGCAAAAACATATCAGCATCCGGCTGGGCTTCTTTCATGCGTAGCACCGCCTCGCGTCGAGCCCGATCGATGAGCGTTTCATACGCACCGATACGGCCACCAAATAAATTGCGCAGGCCGGCAACGAAGCGTTTGAAATAATCCACAGAGATGACGACGGTACCCATGGCCATGCCAATGGTTTCATATTTTCCGCCAGGGATGATTTCAGAGGGAATGGTGGCTTGTCGTATCAGGTCCTTTTCGCGACGCTCTATGTCCTTGTAGTGGCGTCGTTCAACGACATTGCCTATGACATAGCCCATGACAAGCAAAGCAAGGAAGACGATTAAGTCCATCTTTATTCAACTTTAACGGCAGTGCCATAGGCGAACAGCTCGGCGGCGCCGGGAGCGACCGCGGAGGTGGCATATCGCACATTCAGGATGGCGTTGGCGCCCATTTGTTCGGCCTCAGCGATCATGCGTGCGGTGGATTCCTCACGCGATTCACGTAGCAGTTCGGTATAGCCCTTGAGTTCACCGCCGAAAATGTTTTTCAGGCTGGCCATGATGTCGCGACCGACATGCTTGGCGCGGATGGTGCTGCCGCTGACCATGCCGTAATGCTCGATGATGCGTTGGCCCGGCACGATTTGTAAGGTGGTTAGAAGCATTCTGATTCCTTATTGAGCGTGATGGTTAAAGTATTCCATTACTGCGTAGCATCCGCAGCAATAATTTCTGTGTGATGCGCCCCTGTAAATCTGTAGGCGCAGTGAGATTCAAGCGTTCAAGGTAGGGTTGGGCAGATTCCGGAATGGGGCCGACACGCCAGGCATCCCACATCAGTTTGAGCTTGCTGCTGTTTTGCACATGTGCCTTGAGACCTTTGAGCGCCTTGCCGAGCTGTAATTCCATTTCATTGAAGTCGGTGCTGAACGGAAACGCGGGAAACAGACCCTGCTTGCGGAAAGTGGCCAGATCCTGCTCCAGGCGTGCGGGAAAGTTGTTCTGGTAGGCATCCGGAATGCGGTAATCCAGCTCAATTTTCCCGGCGCGCTTGGCGGCCAGCAGCAGTTCTTCCTGGAAACGGGAATCGGCCACATTCAGCATGGCCTTTATGACTTCGCTATCGGTGCGTGAACGCAGGTCGGCAATGCCATATTCAGTGATGACAATGTCACGCAGGTGCCGCGGAATGGTGCAGTGACCATAGTTGAAAACGATATTTGAGCTGGCACCATCTCCCGCATCACGCACGGCACGAATCATCAGTATCGAGCGACCGGTACGTAGCTGGTGTGCCATGGCGACGAAATTATATTGGCCGCCAACGCCGGACAATACCCTCAGGTCTGCCAGTCCATCCGAGGCCACAGCGCCATTTAGTGTCGCCATCAGGCCGGTGTTGATAAAGCGGGCATGATGGCGCTGGGCTTTATACAGTCGTGGGTTGAGATCGAGCTGATTGACCTTGTCGACGCCGGTCATGCAGATTTCACTGCGCTCTTCATCATTCAGATCGCGCAGGCTCTGATAGAAGTCATTGGGGCCGAGGAAGAAGCCGCCATGCAATACGATGCCATTACGCAGCTTGCTGCCCAGGCATTGCTCTCCCATCACCGTACGTGAGGCAGGTTCGGCAACATTGGCAATAACCCGTGTGCCGTCGGGGGCAATCAGGTAGCCATTGTCGTATTGGGTTTGCTCATTAAAGAAGCCGTGATGCTGGAGTATGTCAAAGTCCTTGGTGCGGATGACGCGCAGGCCGAGGGATTCAAGGCCATCAAGTACAGAGGCATCAATTTGGTCCGGATTGCAGCGGCCCTCATTTATGAGTTGCTGAAGGGCCCAGAAATCATAGACCTTGCGTTTGAGAATGCCGGACTTGTAAAGGTGCAGGAAGCCGTCAACAAACATCTCGGTGGCGCCATACAACCCTTCTTTAAAGGTACCGGTGCCGCCGATGGCGTCTATCAGCTCGCCGGATTTTTCCTGAACACCGGTGGCCTTGAGCGCTGCATTGAATGTTGTGTTGTCAGTATGTCGTAGCTGCGTGGCATTGACGATGGCATCACCCAGTGCGCCGATGCCAATCTGCAGGGTGCCGCCATCAGGGATCAGCGCTGTGGCTTGCAGACCAATCAGGTAATCCGGTGTGGTCACGGCCATCTTGGGCGTGCCAAACAGCTGGGTATTAAATGCCGGGTTGTCGAGAATCAGGTCGAATTCTTCTGGTGGTTGTTCTGCATCATTTCCCATGTAGGGCAGTTGCTGGTTGATCTGGGCAACGATGCAAACCTTCCGTTCGCCGCGGGTCTCGGCCTCGCGCAACATTTCGACCAGCTCGGGCCCGGTATCCGGGTTGCTCGACAGGCTCAGGAATACCTGACCGTTTGCTTCACGCTTCGCCACTGTTTGAGCTGCGACATTACAGCCCTGGGCAAAAACATCGCGTGCTGCATGGCTGTAGTTGGAACTGATGTAGTGATGCTGGGCGTGCTGATTGGCCAGCATGGAGCCCGGCTTGAAGAAAAATTCGCAGACCTCGACATTGGACGGCAGTTTGTTCGCCCGCAGGTCGAGCATGTATTGCAAATCGGGGCAGTCGCCGAAAACGCGCTCCACGAAGGGGTCGAGAAAGGCCTTTTCCAGCGGACTGCTACCACTCGGTTTTTCCAGCGAAAGAGCCGTGAGAATACGCAGGCTCATATTCGGATCAGCTTTCACGCGAGCGTACATGGCGTTGATCAGCTGGATCGGTTTGCCCAGCCCCAGAGGCATACCAAATACTATGTCATTGCCGACCTGCTGAATGATTGCGTCGACGCAGGCGTCAACATCCTGAATAAACTGGCCTTTTGGGTTCATTGCGGTTCTCTTGTCGTCTTTTTAAGTCCTGGTGTATTGTTTTGGCCTCCCTGCTATCTGCATAGTAGCGGTGTTCTGCCTGTTGAGAAAGGTACTGGCGGGACGGGGAATGTTGATTGTCGCAGTTAGGATTGTGGCGATTCACGGGCTACAATTAAGATATGGTCAAAACCGTGATATTAAGTACAGCTACAAAACAGTATTGAGGTGACAGGTGAGTAAAGCGCGCTTTGCCGACAAGTATGATTTGTCAGATCGTTATGACTGGATCGAGTCGATTCCCTTTTATCTGATTCACCTGTCACTGATCGGCATTTACTGGACAGGATTTACTACCGAGTCTGTGGTGATCTGCATCACATTATATGCAGTACGTGTATTTGCCCTGACCGGTGGCTATCACCGATATTTTTCACATCGCACTTATAAGACGAGTCGTGCCTTCCAGTTTATTCTGGCCTTGCTGGGTTCACTGGCACTTCAGCGCAGTGCGGTGTGGTGGGCGGCCAAGCATCGCGAGCATCACCGGTTTTCTGATATGCCAAACGATGCCCACTCGCCGCGTCACTATGGTTTCTGGGACTCACACATGGGCTGGGTGTATCGCGAGGCCCGTTATCATGCCGACCTCGCACCGGTCAGTGACCTGACTAAATATCCGGAACTCATGTGGCTCTATAAATACCACTATGTACCGGGTCTGTTGCTGGCATTTCTATGCTGGTGGTTCGCAGGCTGGTCGGGCCTGCTGGTTGGCTTCATGCTCAGTACGGTGCTGGTGTATCACGTCACTTTCTTTGTGAACTCGCTGGCGCATGTGGTGGGTCGACAGCGTTATCTGACCGGTGATGACTCCCGTAATTGCTGGTGGATTGCCCTGCTCACTTTCGGCGAAGGCTGGCATAACAACCATCATTATTATTCGGCTTCAACCCGTCAGGGCTTCCGCTGGTACGAGCTGGATATCAGTTATCTGATCCTCAAGGCCTTATCCTGGTTCGGTATCGTCTGGGATCTGCAGGCCCCGCCCGAGCATGTGCTTAAGAATGAACGCAAGCCATCAGGGGTCGTCATTGAGAAAACGGCCACACATCTTGCCTCACTGTTTTCTGTAGATCAGATGGTTGATGAGATTAAAAAAACCTGGGCACAGAGCAGCCACATGGATGAATTGCGCCGACAGGCGCGTAAGGCAATGAGTGATGCCGAGGCTTATCTTGCAGATATCGAGCTGCCAGAGGTGCCGACCCTGGAAGACATCAAGGCGCGCGCGCAGAAGATGTTCGCCAAAGTGCCGGCACTGGATGTGGCTGTGGAACGGGCGCATGCCAAGCTAGTGGCGAGTGTTTCGATGCGATTGATTGAGGAAGTGCAACCGCAGACAGTGAGAGCCTAGGCTTGCTTTAATGCGAGTGTAGAGAGATCACGATCAGGGTGGCCTTTTAATGGTTACTGCGACACGAATTGACACAGCAGTCTTTGATAACAGGAGATGGCTGCACAACGTTCGCAATGACGGAAAAGGGACTTTGGCTTAAACCTTAATATCAGCCCAGGCCTGCTTTTCCCAAACCCCGATAAAGATCAGTGCCTGTGCGAGTCTATAGCCCATAAAGGCGATCCAGATAATGGTCAGGCCGTAACCCAGTAATGGTCCCAGCACCCAGGCGATGGGCAGGAACAATATCCACTGCAGGCCAATGCCGACGCGCATTACAGTTTTGCTGTCACCGGCGCCGAGTAGTGCATTCATCAGGATCAGACCTATACCGTCGATAATAATGCCACCGCCTACCAGTCGCAGGGGCCAACGCCCGAGTTCGATGAGAAATTGATCGTGCAGGAATACAGCCAGAATGCTGTCGGTAAGGAACAGCATGGGCAGGCCGAGTAACATAAATACGATGCCGCCTACCTTGCAGACATCCCAGCCCCAGCGGTGAGCGTCTTTCGGGTCTTTGCGTCCCAGTGCCTGGCCTATCAGGCTGGCAGCCGCGAGTCCGAAACCAATGCCGGGGAGTACCGCGACCAGGGTGATGTTGATCAGTACATTGGCAACAGCAAGCTCGGGTGTGCCAACCTGACCGATAATCCAGAACAGGGCGGTGAATCCAGCCGCAAAAAACAGCTGCTGAATTGAGTTAGGCAGTCCGAGTTTCAGGAGAGCTTTCAGGCGTTCAAAACTGGGAACCTTGTGCAGGAAGCCGGCTGAGTCGGCACGTTGTCTGGCAATGACAAAATAGATGCCTGTGCCAAGGAAGATGCTGGCAGTGGTGCCGATGCCGGCGCCGAGGGTGCCAAGTTCGGGGAAGCCGAAGTTGCCGAAAATCAGGCAGTAGTTCAGAAACACATTCACAACATGCATCACCAGCAGGGTGTACATGTATAGTTTGGATAGATTGACGCCGTTCCAGTAACCACGAAACGAGAAATTCATACCCACGGCGACCATGCCGACCAGGCGGACAGTTAAGTAGGGCACCGCTTCCTTGACCACCTCGGGATCAGGCATCAGTAACGGCAACAACCACGGGGTAATGGCGATGAGGATGATGGACAGGGGTACCCCCATCATCAGTGCCAGCAACAAACCGCCATTAAGCGGTACGGCAGTTTCATTCCAGTTGCCTTCGCCGAAGCGGCGTGCGGCGGTCGCCTGTACAGCGGATGACAGGCCGGTAATCATGGCGATGGCCATGAAGTTCAGGAAACCGCACATGCCTACGGCAGCCAAAGCAGGCGCACCGAGTGTGCCGACCATCGCCGTATCAATCAGATTCATGATGTTCTGCGAAGTCATGCCGCCGATAATTGGCAGCGACAAAGTCAGAATGGTGTGTAGGCGTTCGCGGGTCATAAAAAGCTTTATGTGCGAGCTTTGCCCGCTGGATCAATGGCTACAGATTACACAGGTTGATTAAGTAATGCGTTATTCCGGTGTCAGGGCAGGATTGAAATGGGCGTGCCATTGGGTACCGCGTCCCAGATTTCCTTGATGGCCCAGTTATCGACGGCAATACAGCCGTCAGTCCAGTCCACGCCTGCCAGCGCCATGCCGGCGGCTTCCCAGCCATTCGGCAGGCCATGGATCATGATGTCGCCCCCTGGGGAGACCCCCCTTTTTCTTGCGCTGGCCTTATCTGATTTGTCGGGGTAGGAGATATGTAGTGACAGGTGGTATTTGCTTTTCGGGTTCCGCCAGTCGATTTTGTAATCGCCCTCCGGCGTGCGTGAGTCACCTTCCTGCTGTTTGTGTCCCAGTGGGTTTCCTCCCAGGGAAATCCGGTAGCTGCGTAAGCGCTTGCCATCATGCAACAGGTCGAGTCTTCGCAGGGATTTATAGATAATGACCTGGTCGGCCCGGAGGGGCTTGTCTGACGGAAACAGGTCGAAATCAAATAAACCCGCACCGCGTTCAGAGCCATTGCCAGCCCCTTCATTTGTATTCTGGGCCTGTGACCCACAGGCGACCAAGACCAGAAACAGGGCGAGAATTAACGCGCGCACAGATCTAACCATGTGTATCAAAAGTAAACTCAATTTCCTGCTCGTCTTCGGACGCTGCACTCTCGTTCATGTACCAGGGAGTAGGTGCCGGTTCTGCAACCGGCCCGGTTTTAATTGCAGGTTGAGTGGTTTTTACAGGGGGCGGAGTATTAACCTGGGAGTTAACCGGGGCCGGCGTGGTAATTGCCACAGGCGAAGGCCGGACTGCTTTGGGCGCCTGGTAGGACTCTATGGCCGGTGAATCGACATTCGTCCCGGATAGCGTGGATACAGGTGCTGGCGTGCTGACGTCTTGTGCCCTGCCAGATTCGGTAGCCACGGTTTTAGCGGCAGGTTCAGGGACCTGTGCATCGGTAATTGCTTTAACGGCCAGGTCTTCAGTTTCATTTTTTTCGGGATCAGGTCGGGCAACGATGATGCTGGTACCCAGGGCCGTCAGCATTTGCTTGGCATCCTGCTGACTGTAGCCGCTACCATTGGCACTGAATCGCAGTTCATTAGTCAGGTGATCATCATTCACGAGACGCGCCTGTAACTGCCTGTACTCAGCACTGTCAACAGGCAGGCTTCGTAACATGGCCCAAAGCAAATAGCTGTTATAACTTGTAAGCGCGCGGTCACGCAGTATGTATTCTGCGACCTGCATCATCGACATATCATCGAGACGATCATCCAGCTGGTGCAAAAGACAAGTCAGTCCCTTGAGTTGCCGGAGTACTTCGTTGTTACTGTTTCCCAGTGCCGGAAAGGCTTCAATATCGTGATTGTCGAATGCATAGCGATTGCGCACATCGCCATGATCACGCCAGCCCTGCATGAGTGTTTTCTCACTGAGCTTTTCAGGAAACCTGGCATCCGGACGATTGGGTCGCGTAAGCAGGCCATAAAGCACCTGTGAGTAGCGCTGGGCGGCGAGTTCAGGAATGGTGGTCTGTAACGGATTCTGGAAATACCTGGGATCGTTTTCGACCAGGCGGGATACCTGCGCGAGGTGAAACGGGATGGACTTTTGGGCGCCCGCCATTTCACCCGGGGCAATGTTGCTCCAGCCATATACAGTGGCGCCAGAGAACACCCTCATATAGTCATTCACCAGGTTTTCTTCGTTGGTGTTCTCGTAGAGAAGGTCTCGCATGTCCTCAATGCTGTCTTCCATGTCTTCAGGATCCAGCAGGCGCTGCATGTGCTGAATGGGGGAGCCGCTGATGCGTTCGTCCTCATCAACTTCGGTATTGGTTACACCGGCTTTAACGGTATTGCAGCCCTGTAACCACAGCGCCTTGATATTGGCGAACCAGGGCGCATAGCGTGGCTCGCAGGCAAGCTCCTCAAGATCTTCGATTTCAAGATCGCCATCAGTGCGTTCGCCATAAAATTCATCCGTATGATGACCGGATAGCACTACACCGTCACATTGTTTGCCTGACTTGAGCAGGTCCACAAAATTGTCGTAGGGGTCGCTATCCATAATCTGATATTCAGTGATAGTGAGCGCAATATCAGAGGCGGCATTGAGTTGCTTCACCATGCGCTTCAGCTGGATATATTCGGCACCGGTATTGAAGGAGAAGAAACAGATATGGGCGGAAGCGCGTTCGAGCAGTTCCGGTGGAAATAGTGCGACGGGTTGGGTCGGCAGGATTTCCGACGTCTCCATTTCTTCTGATTCGATTAAGGAATCACTTGCGGTTAAAGTATCTGTTGTTTCTTCTCCGAATTCCTGTTCTGGAATCAGTTCCGTCGTAGGCGCGGCATCAGCAAGCATCGCAGGCTGTACTTCTGCAGTTTTGGCTTTACCGGTCGATATGACTTTAGGCCCGCTTTTTTCATGGGAGGCTGGCGGAGTGAGTTTTTCTTCTGCTTTTTCACAGGCAGAGAGTATGGCCAGCGAAGACACAACGATAATGGGAAAGCAGAATTTTCTGAAAGTCATACAGTGTCTACTCCATGTACAAGTGGCTCATTGTAGCGCCGTTGGTCCCCGCATAGCAGTCGAGCCTGATATTAGACCGCAAAAGCTGGAATGTGATTTCTGCTCAGGTAAATAGTTTCCAGGAAGTGCAGATAATCCGGCGGGAATTCCTGAACTGGCTGATGTGGTTAGTCTTCAGTCACAGTGACTATTTTCAGGGTATTGGTGCCGCCCGGGCTCATTAAGTCTCCCTTGGTGACCAGCACCCTTTCCCCGGTGTGCAAGTCGCCCCGGTTTTTCAGGACTTCAATGGCATCCGGAATAGTGAGGCTGCTATGTAACTCGTCCGGTGAAAATGCAATCGGCGTAACGCCTCTGCACATGGTCATGCGTCGACGGGTACGCTCGTGCTGCGTGAGGGCAAATATGGGTATTCGACCGGCAGCCCGGGACATAAGCATCGGGGTGGTGCCCGATTCGGTAAGCGCGAGGATAGCGTCAGCCGCCATGTTGTCGGCGGTGTAGATGGCGGCCATGGCAATGGCCTCATCGGTGTTTTCAAAATGTGTGCGGCGCTGCGACCGGGAGCGGCGGGCTATCTGCTGTCTCTCGGCACTTACGCAGACACGGTGCATGGCCTCAACCGCTTTCAGTGGATATGCACCTGTTGCCGTTTCGGCTGACAGCATCACGGCATCTGTGCCATCCATCACAGCATTGGCCACATCCAGTACTTCAGCACGTGTCGGCAGTGGACTGTGGATCATGGATTCCATCATCTGGGTTGCTGTGCAAACCACACGGTTCTGTTCGCGGGATTGGGCAATGATCTTCTTTTGTACGCCGGGTAATTCAGCATCACCGATTTCAACCCCCAAATCGCCACGGGCCACCATGACGGCATCACTGGCGGCAATCAATTCTTCAAGATTCGTCATCGCTTCTGCACGCTCGATCTTGGCCACAATCCAGGCCTGATTGCCACTTTGATACATGAGCTCACGAGCCCGCATCAGGTCAGCAGCTTCCCTGGGGAACGAAACGGCAAGAAAGTCGACTTCCAGTTCTGCAGCGAGCTTGATGTCGCTGAGGTCTTTGTCTGTGAGTGCTGGCGCGGTCAGGCCGCCACCGAGGCGATTCAGGCCCTTGCGATCTGATAACGTACCTCCCACCACCACCTTGCACTGAACGGCGGAGCCGGTAATTTCATTGACCTGCAGCTGAATGGCACCATCGTTAAGTAATAACAGGTCACCGGGAATAACATCATCGGCCAGGGGTTCATAACTGACAGAAACCCCGGACTGATTGCCAGCCTTGTTATTGATGCCCGGGTCCAGTGTAAAAGGGTCGCCCTCATTCAGTTCAATCGCGCCGTTGCTGAAACATTCAATCCGGATTTTAGGGCCTTGCAAATCACCCAGTACGCCCAGATCGCGGCCGAGTTTTGCAGCTGCCTCGCGAGCGGCGCTGACCCGGCGACGTTGATCGTCAGCAATGCCATGGGAGAAATTAATGCGCACCACATCAACCCCGGCAGCGATCAGCGATTCCAGTACGCCGGGCTTATCCGTGGCTGGACCTAGTGTGGCGATTATCTTGGTGCGTCGAATATCAGGTTTTGTCTTAGTCATGTGAGTAAGTTAGCACGCATTTCAAGACATCGGTATGTCATCCGTCTTGTCATTTCATTGCAGTAAGATAGGCTTGGAGAAACAGTCAGGAGGCTGGAATGTCGAAAGGCTTTGGAATTACGTTTTTATTACTGCTCGCGGTCACGGCCTACCTTTGTTTCTGGCCGGTGTCGATCGAGCCGGTGAGTTGGCAAGCGCCGGAGAGCCCCGGATTTGAAGGGCAATATGCATTAAACGATATCCTGTCCGCCGCAGAAAGGCTCGGTGAGGGGGTGGGTGTCGGGCCGGAAGATGTTGCGATTAGCTGGCAGGGACATGCTGCCGTGGGTTACAGGGACGGTCGCATTGAGGTCTTTAAGCCGGACGGCAGTTCCAGAACATTGGCCAATACGGGTGGCAGACCGCTTGGTCTTGATTTTACTCCTGACGGAACCCTGATCGTTGCGGATGCGCGCAAGGGGCTGTTGTCAGTTTCCGAGAAGGGAGAAATTGAAGTGCTAAGTACGGTGTCGGACAGTCTTCCGTTCCGTTTTGTTGATGATGTGGATGTAGCGCCGGATGGCAGTGTTTATTTTTCAGATGCATCCAGTAAATTTGATATCACCCATCACGCGCTGGACGATGTGATGGAACATGGCGGGCACGGGCGACTTCTTCGCTATGAACCCCAGACCGGTAAAACCGAAACCCTGCTGGAAGGATTACAGTTTGCCAATGGTGTGGCAGTCGGGCCGGGTGAAGATTTCGTTCTGATAAATGAAACCGGTAGTTATCGCGTGATGCGATTCTGGCTTAATGGCCCTCTGGCGGGGACGACCGATGTATTTATTGATGCCTTGCCCGGCTTTCCAGATGGCATTTCCTTTAATGGTCGCGATACCTTCTGGCTGGCGATTTTCGCACCCCGAAACTCGCTGCTGGATAAAACGGCAGATAAGCCTTTTTTGCGCAAGCTGATCTGGCGCCTGCCTGAATTCCTCAAGCCCGGTACCGTCAGGCATGCCACCGTACTTGGGCTCGATCTTGACGGTAATGTCATTCACAATTTTCAGCATAAGGGTGGCAAAAGTTATTCACCTGTTACCAGCGCTGAAGAGGCCAACGGCTACCTATATCTGGGTAGCCTGTCACAGCCCGCATTTGCTCGTCTGAAGATGGCAGAATAAAAAGGCTGGTCTGGAGACTGTCTAAATATACGGGGGGCGCGTACAATGCGCGCCCCTTCTTATATATATGCAGTCTTCGGCATGATCCAGAATCTCCGTAATATCGCCATCATCGCTCACGTTGACCATGGCAAGACCACCCTTGTCGATAAACTGTTAAATCAGTCCGGAACACTGGATGCCCGCAAGGACGCCGGTGAACGCATCATGGACTCCAATGATCAGGAGCGTGAGCGCGGTATTACCATCCTGTCGAAGAACACGGCGATTCGCTGGAAGAACGGTGACACCGAATACCGCATTAATATCGTGGACACCCCCGGTCATGCCGACTTCGGTGGTGAGGTTGAGCGCGTGCTGTCGATGGTCGATTCGGTGTTGCTGCTGGTCGACGCCGTTGATGGCCCCATGCCGCAGACCCGATTCGTAACCCAGAAAGCCTTTGCGCTGGGTCTGAAGCCGATTGTGGTTGTGAACAAGATTGACCGCCCTGGCGCCCGACCGGACTGGGTGATTGACCAGGTGTTTGATCTGTTTGACAAGCTCGGTGGCACGGACGAACAACTTGATTTTCCGATTATCTACGCCTCCGCCCTGAACGGTTATGCAGGTCTGGAAGACAGCGTGCGTGAAGGTGATATGACCCCGCTGTTTGAAACGATCGTCAACAAGGTGTCAGCACCGGATGTGGACCCGGACGGACCATTCCAGATGCAGATCACCTCGTTATCTTATTCGAGCTACGTTGGTGTAATTGGCACCGGCCGTATCAAGCGCGGCAAGGTGAAAACGAATGCGCCACTTGCCGTGGTGGCGCGTGATGGCAGCAAACGTCAGGCCAAGGTATTGCAGGTAATGGGTTTCCTCGGTCTTGATCGTATGCAGGTGGACGAGGCACAGGCCGGCGACATCATCGCGATTGCCGGCATAGATAATCTGGGTATTTCCGAAACACTCTGTGATCCCTCGCATCCGGAAGCGCTGCCGATGCTGGAAGTCGACGAGCCGACCATGTCGATGACTTTCGAGGTGAACAAATCCCCATTTGCCGGTAAGGAAGGCAAGTTCATAACAAGTCGCCAGATCAACGACCGCCTGCATCGTGAACTGAAAACCAATGTTGCCCTGCGCCTGGAAGAGGGTAACGACCCGGATAAATTCCGTGTGTCAGGCCGTGGTCTTTTGCACCTGTCGGTGCTGATGGAGAACATGCGTCGGGAAGGGTTTGAACTGGCGGTATCCCGCCCCAAGGTGATTACCAAACAGGTTGATGGTGTCCTGCATGAACCTTATGAAGCGTTAACTGCTGATGTGGAAGAAGCCTACCAGGGCAGTGTTATTCAGGCCCTGTCCGAGCGTGGCGGGCGCATGGAGAATATGACGCCTGACGGCACCGGGCGAGTCAGGCTTGAGTACATCATGCCTTCCCGTGGGCTCATTGGTTTCCAGACCGAGTTCTTGTCCATGACTTCGGGCACCGGCTTACTGGCGCATAACTTCGACCATTTTGGTCCGGCCACCGAATCCAAGGTGGGTAATCGTCATAACGGTGTGCTGATTGCCAACGAAACCGGCAAGGTGCTGGGTTTCGCGCTGTTCAATCTTCAGGAACGTGGTCGCATGCTGCTGGATCCGAATGTTGAGGTATATGAGGGTCAGGTGGTCGGTATTCACACTCGTGACAACGATCTGGTTGTGAATGTGCTGCGTGCCAAGAAGCTGACCAATATGCGCGCTTCAGGTACCGATGAAAACATCGTGCTGACGCCACCCGTTCGCCTGTCGCTTGAGCAGGCACTGGAATTCATCAATGACGATGAACTGGTGGAAATCACACCGGAATCGATTCGTATTCGAAAGAGGTTTCTTAAAGAGACTGACCGCAAGAAGGCCAGTCGGGAAGCCTGAGTTTATAGAGTTTACTTACGCCAGAATGTGGGTGTCAGGATTACCAGCAGGGTGAATATTTCAAGTCGTCCGAGCAGCATGGCGAAAATCAGCACCCATTTTCCGAAGCTGTTTACGGCCTGAAAGTTGGCCGACACTTCACCCAGTCCCGGCCCGAGATTATTCAGGCAGGCAGCAACCGCTGAAAAAGCACTGACTTCATCGAGGCCGGTGGCCATGAGCAGCAGGAACATGAGCGCGTAGAGCGCCATATAGACGGCAAAGAAACCCCATACGGCCTGAACGACATTGTTGCCGATGACCTTGTCACCGATTTTGACCGGGATTTCTGCACTGGGGTGAATCAGACGATTGATTTCACGCCAGCCCTGTTTGGCGAGCAGCAGGAATCGAATGACCTTGATGCCACCGGCGGTGGAACCGGCGCAGCCGCCCACAAAACTGCCTAGCAGTAACATCATGGGTAGAAAGCTCGGCCAGAGCGCGTAATCAGCCGTTGTAAATCCGGTTGTGGTGCCAATCGAAACCACCTGAAACGCCGCCCTGATGAGTGCAATACCCGGATCCTGATACGTATCGGACAGGAACAGATAGACAGTCGTAATGACAGTAAATGTCAGTCCCAGTAACAGGAATGTACGGAATTCAGTGTCGCGCCAGTACGCTGACGGACTGGCCGTGCGCCAGGCGGTGTAGTGAAGGGCAAAATTGGCACCGGCCAACAGCATAAAGATAACGGCAATGCCTTCTATCCATACATTATGGTAATAACCCAGGCTTGCATCATGGGTCGAGAAGCCCCCGATGGCCATCGTGGAGAACGCATGGCCGATGGCATCAAACAGTTCCATGCCGGCAATCCAGTAGGACATGCCACAGGCAATGGTCAGTCCCAAATATATGAACCAAAGGGCTTTGGCTGTTTCGGTAATGCGTGGCGTCAGCTTGCTGTCTTTCATCGGTCCAGGCGTTTCTGCCCGGTATAACTGCATGCCACCCACTCCAAGAATCGGCAGCACGGCGACGGCCAGCACAATAATGCCCATGCCACCCAGCCATTGAAGTTGCTGGCGATAATAAAGTATGGATCTTGGCAGTTCATCGAGCCCGACGATCACGGTTGCACCGGTCGTCGTCAATCCCGACATGGACTCGAAAATGGCTTCGGTAATTCCCAGATTCAGCATATTGGAGGCGTATAAAGGGATGGCACCAAACGACCCCAGCACCAGCCAGAACAACACCACAACAAGAAAGCCGTCACGCAATTTAAGTTCGGAGGAAAATTTACGGACAGGCGACCAGACAATAAACCCGGTGATCAGTGAGATCAGAAAAGACGAGGCAAATATCTGGTGGCTACCGTCCTGGTAGTAAAGTGAAACCGCGACGGGTGGCACCATACTGAGGCTGAAGATCATCAGCAGCAGTCCCAGGATGCGCTGTACTACAGCATAGTGACCCATTAGACGAAGGTCAGTCCGACCTGAAAGAGTTTTTCCACATCACGGGTGCGACGTTTATCGACGATAAACAGGATGACGTGATCACCTGCCTCAACGGCCGTGTCATGATGGGCGATGATGACATCGTCACCGCGAACGATGGCACCGATCGTGCAGCCAGGAGGAAGTTTGATTTCATCAAGCCGGCGCCCGACGACCCGGGAGCTCCTGGCATCACCATGTGCCACAGCTTCAATGGCTTCGGCTGCGCCGCGTCGCAGACTGTGGACCTGTACAACATCACCCCGGCGTACATGGGCCAACAGGGCGCTCACAGTGGATTGCTGGGGCGAGATGGCGATATCAATCGCACTGCCCTCAACCAGATCTACATAGGCCAGCCGGTTGATGAGTGACATGACCTTGCGTGCGCCCAGACGTTTGGCCAGCATGGCGGACAGGATGTTGGCCTCATCGTCATTGGTAATGGCACAGAATACATCTGCGCTTTCGATGTTTTCTTCAGTGAGCAGAGACTCGCTGGCAGCATCTCCGACCAGAACCACCGTGTGTTTTAGCTGCTCGGAAAGATAGCGGCCGCGCTCGCGATCATGCTCAATGATTTTGACCTGACAATAATCTTCAAGTGCACGGGCCAGGCGTAATCCGATGTTGCCCCCCCCTGCGAGGACAACGCGTTTCACCGGTCGATCCAGCCGACGAAGTTCACTGATGACCTTTTTGATGTCCTGTTTGGCAGCAACGAAAAACACTTCGTCCTCTGCTTCAACGATCGTGTCACCTTCGGGAATAATGGGTTTGCCGCGTCTGTAAATGGCCGCTACACGCATGTCCACACCGGGAATATGCTCGCGCATGGTAGCCAGTTCCTGTCCAACCAGGGGGCCACCGTAGTAAGCCTTCACGCCGACCATGCGTGCCCGGCCATTGGCAAAGTCTACGACCTGCAGGGCGCCGGGGTACTGGATTAATCGCCGAATATAATCCGTGACCAGCTGCTCCGGGCTGATTGACATGTCTATTGGCAATGCCTCGGCATTAAACAGCTTGCTTTCCTGCAGGTACTCATTGGCGCGTATGCGGGCAATTTTCGTTGGCGTGTGGAACAAGGTGTAGGCGATCTGGCAGGCCACCATATTGACTTCGTCCGACTCGGTGACGGCAATGATCATGTCGGCATCGTCGGCGCCAGCTCTTCTCAGAACTTCGGGGTAGGCCGCATAGCCACGTACGGTGCGTATATCCAGATGATCCTGCAGGTCGCCCAGTAGTGCGGCGTCCGTATCAACCACAGTTACATCATTGGCTTCATTTGCCAGGTTGTCGGCCATGGTGGCGCCCACCTGGCCCGCACCGAGAATGATTATTTTCATAAGCGCATCGTGCCCGTATGTAAACAGTGATCAGTCCCAAGCGACAGCATGTCAACGGGTGACACGGGTGCGGGGACGATGACTGGACAGTCGGACATTATTTGATCGCGCATGATTTCCTTGCGTCTAGTGTTATCCATTCCATGGCGGACTCCAACCCCTGGCATCAAATTATTTCTGTTTGGAGAGCAGGCAGTAGAAAAAACCATCCATGGGGCCGGGTAAAATTATGCGTCCGTCACCGCTTGGTATGCCCCATTCAACATCAAGATGATCTGCAGATGCGGTCTTTTCCTTATTCATAAATGCGTTGATCACGTCCTGCCCTTCGGCCTTGAAAACCGAACAGGTGGCGTAAAGAAGTTTTCCACCGGGTGAAAGTAAAGGCCACAGCGCTTCAAGCAAGCGGGATTGTTGTTCGGACATTGCGGCAATATCGGTACTGCGTCTTAACCACTTTATGTCGGGGTGACGGCGTATCACACCACTGCCTGAACAGGGCGCATCGAGCAGGATGCGATCATAGGATTTTTTGTCCCACCAGCTTTCCGGACGGGCGGCATCCGCCGCCTCCAGTGTTGTGGGCAAGTCATCCAGCTGCAGTCGGTGCAGGGTTTCCGCAACGCGCTTGAGCCGTTCTCCACTCTCATCCAGCGCAGTGACATCGAGACTCGCACAGCTTTCAAGCAGATGGGCTGTTTTTCCACCGGGGGCTGCGCAGGCATCGAGTATCCGCATGCCTTCTGTAGGCGCCAATAGACCGGCAGCAAGCTGTGCAGCGGCGTCCTGAACGGATACGCATCCTTCTGCAAAGCCCGGCAACTGTTGTACATCGACAGATGAAACCAGTTCGATTGCTGTGGGCACTTCTTTGATTGCAATCGCATCAATGTCGGCTTCAGACAGTAACGACAGGTATTCATCACGGGATTGCTGACGCGTGTTTACGCGCAACACCATCGGCCCGGGCGACTGATTGGCTTCAAGTATGGATTCCCACTGCTCAGGCCAGTCTTTCTCAAGTGTCTGGGCCATCCAGCGCGGGTGAGAATATCGCAGAGCCGGTTCATCCGGAATGCCGGCCTCAAGGGTTACTGACTCGCGCTGGTAGCGCCGCAATACGGCATTCACCAGACCGCGAGCGCGCGGCTGTCCGAGATGGCCAGTGGCCTCCACGGTTTCGCCAACGGCGGCATGTGGCGCAACACGCATGCTGCGCAGTTGATAAAGGCCGACAAGAATCAACTGCATGATTTCGGCCTGACTCGACTTGAGAGGGGTTTGCAGCAGTTGCCCGGCCAGATGGTTGAGCAGGCGCTGATCACGTAACACGCCATAGCAAAGCGCACGAATAAAGCTCTGATCCTTGGGAGAGCTGCTGGCAATCAGGTCGGGCAGGGCAGTATCCAGGCTGCTGCCCTGCATGACGGCCGTCGTAATACGTGCTGCTTTTCCGCGACTGTTAAGCGGGCGCTTACCGCGCCACTTGGCTGAATTGTTGTCCGACAAGATTTCTTCCATTGGTAGCTTGCTCAGCGGTCACAGGCCGGCCGCCAGGCCATTGGAGTCGGGTAATGCGCAGGCATTTTGAGCCGCATGCGACATCGATACCCTCTGCATTGGCCCTTAAAATATGGCCGACTTTAGCGTCGGAGGGCGTATTAAGTACCGTGGCATTCCACAATCTGATGGTCTCTTCACCCAGGCGCGTAAATGACACCGGCCAGGGGTTAAATGCACGAATCTGCCTCGATATGTCTTCGGCGGAATCTGACCAGTCCACCTGTGCTTCAGCCTTGGTCAGTTTATGCGCATAGGTAACGCCCTCAACGGGCTGTGGCACGGCTTTTACATGTCCATGCGCCAAAGCTTCGACACCTTCAGTCAGCAGGCTCGCGCCCAGCAGCGCCAGTTTGTCATGCAGACTGCCGCCGGTTTCATTTGCTTCAATAGGGCTATGGATTTCCAGCAGCATGTCACCGGTATCCAGACCTGCATCCATTTGCATCAGGGTGACGCCCGTTTCCGTATCACCAGCCTGTATAGCACGCTGTATGGGCGCTGCGCCCCGCCATCTTGGCAGCAGTGATGCGTGCACATTCACACAGCCCAGTCGCGGAGTATGCAGAATGGTTTCTGGCAGTATCAGTCCGTAGGCAACCACGACCATCAGATCGGCCTGTAAGCCTGCCAGTGCCTCCTGGTCATGCACTGATTTGAGCGTTTCGGGTTGTAAAACGGGAATGTTGTTGTTCAGCGCGCATTGCTTGACCGGGCTGGCAGTCAGTTTGCGGCCGCGCCCGGCCGGACGATCCGGCTGGCTGTATACGGCAATCACTTCATGCGGACTATCAATCAGTGCCTGCAGGCAGGGAACAGCGAACTCGGGCGTGCCGGCAAAAATAATTTTCATTGTTTGTGTAGTTACAGGATCGCTTACATGGCAGCGTGACGCTGCTCTTTTTCAATCTTTTTGCGTATGCGCTCACGCTTGAGTGACGACAGTCTGTCTATATAAAGTTTGCCGTCCAGATGATCAATCTCATGCTGGATGCATTGTGCCAGCAATCCATCCGCTTCCAGCTCGTAGGGATTGCCGTTGCGATCCAATGCGCGCAATTTAATGTGATTATTGCGTTTCACCTTGTCCGAAAAACCGGGCACTGACAGGCAGCCCTCTTCCATGACCTGGGGGTCTTCTGCCAGCAGTATTTCCGGATTGATGATAACCATTTGCTCAGTTTTATCTTCGGAGCAGTCCATAACTGCAACCCGGCGCGTATCACCCACCTGGGTCGCCGCAAGTCCCACCCCGGGTGCCGCGTACATGGTTTCAAACATGTCATCGATAAAACGCTGTAAATTAGCGTCAAACACAGTAATAGGTTGCGCAATTTCACGCAATCTGGGATCTGGATGGTGCAATATGTTCAGAATAGCCATAATCGAATTACAGTTTAGTGCTTATCTTTTCCATGTAGTGCTGCTACATTTAACTGCAAGCAATTCATGTACAAGCATTTTTTATTGCAGATATGCTTAGCAGGTTAGCCGAAGGATTCAACACAATGTCGAATTATACCCGCTTCGCCGGCGTCTTTATGGCCTCAATGTTATTTTGGGGTCTGACTGTACAGGCCGCAACAGACTCAATACCCGAGATTCGTGATGATGCGCCGCTGCGGTATGTCGTTCAACCTGGCGATACGCTTTGGGATATTTCCGGTTATTTTCTGCGAGATCCGTTTCTTTGGCCTGAAATCTGGTATTCGAATCCTGATGTTGGCAATCCACATCTGATCTATCCGGGCGATGTCTTGTATCTGGTGTGGGTAGATGGACGTCCCATGCTTTCCAGTCAACCGCCGACGCCAAGTGATGTCATTAAACTGAGTCCGAAAATTCGTGAGGAAGCGCTTACCCAGCCAATTCCAACCATTCCGCTGGAAGCGATACAGGCATTTCTGAACGGGCCACGTATTGTGGATAAGGCTGATCTGGATAGAGCGCCCTATGTCGTCGAATTCAAAGACGAGCACATGATCGGCGGTCGTTGGGAACAGTTTTATGCCAAGGGTGTCTCGACTCAGCCTGAGCATGATTTCCAGATAGTACGGGAAGGTCAGGTTTATGTAGATCCGGATTCCAAGGATAAGGAAGAATTGGGACAGGAAGTCACACCGGTTGGTGCAGCAACGATTGCGCGGCTTGAAGAGCCCGCCTTGATGCAGCCTTCGGAGGCGACCAGAGAGGTGTTGAGGGGAGACCGGCTGTTGCCGCATGAAGAAGGGTTTACCGAGGCAAACTTTTATCCTTCTGCTCCGGACTTTGAACTGGATGCTGCAGTCATGGCAGTTCAGGAAGGCGTAACCCAGATCGGTCGTTACCAGATAATCACCCTGAATAAGGGTGCCAGTGCAGGCTTGAAAGTGGGCCATGTACTCGATATTTATTCCGCAGGCCGTTCAGTTCAAGACCCATACCCGAATCAACATGATAAAAAGAAGAATTTTCCCTATGGACCAAACAAATCCCGTGGTATTCCAGTACAACCACCGAAAGTTCAGATTCCGCCCGAGAAGGCCGGACGCATGATGGTGTTCAAGACTTATGCACGCATCAGTTATGGACTGGTGATGGAAGCCGAGCGGGCCTTTTCTGTAGGCGCACGCGCTCGAAACCCTGTAGTCAGTAAATAGTCTTCCAGGCGGGTTGCTTTAAATGTCACTCAGGCATTGGTTGGCGCTTGTGCGTGTGCCCGGCCTCGGTCCGCGCCTGGGCAGCGACCTGTTGGCGCGATGTGGCAACCCGGAGGCGGTTTTCGGTTCGGGTCCTTCCGTATGGCGTGAAGCGGGTGCCACTGAGAAATCACTGGCGGGACTGGCTGACCCCGACTGGCCCGCTGTAGATGAGGACCTGCGCTGGCTTGATAATGAAAGACATCATTTTATTACCTCGCAGGATGCCGCCTATCCTGAGTTGCTGAAGGAAATATCCGATCCGCCCCTCGGGCTTTTTTGTGTGGGCGATACCGAGTTGTTGAAGTCTGTGCAATTGGCCATGGTGGGCAGTCGGAATCCGTCACGCAGTGGCATGGAGTTGGCAAATGACTTTGCCACAACTTTAAGCAGGCATGGGCTGGTGATTTGCAGTGGGCTGGCCATGGGTGTTGATGCCATTGCGCATGAGGCGGCCCTGAAGTCCAATGGGCTGACGGTTGCCGTTTGCGGTACGGGACTGGATCGGGTCTATCCGGCATCCAATAAAGCCCTTGCCCACGCAATTGCAGAAGAGGGTTTGCTGCTTTCGGAGTTCCCGACGGGTACGCCACCATTACCTTCACATTTTCCAAGACGCAATCGAATAATCAGCGGGTTGTCCCTGGGCGTGCTCGTAGTAGAGGCTGCTCGTAAAAGCGGTTCTCTCATTACTGCACGCATGGCAATGGAGCAGGGCAGAGAGGTCTTTGCCATTCCCGGCTCTATTCATAATCCGCTTGCCAGGGGTTGTCACAGACTGATCCGGCAAGGCGCAAAGCTGGTGGAATCAGCCGAGGATATTCTGGAAGAACTCGCACCATTGCTGCCGATTGTGGATAATGCGCCGGCGCCACGCGGTGAATCCAGTCCTGAATCTGCGATTCAGCCTCTGGATGATGACTATCTTCAGTTACTGGATGCGATGGGTTATGAGCCCGTTGATGCCAATTGCCTGATCGAACGCAGCGGTTTGACCGCTGAAAGCGTTTCCTCCATGCTCCTGATATTGGAACTCCAGGGATTGGTTTCAGTCGCTCCCGGCGGTACATATATTCGTAATGGTCAGGCAATCTCATAGGAAAGGGCCTTGGAAAATGTTCTAGACGTCTTGTTGTACTTATTCGAGAACTATCTCGAAGGGGAGCTTGAGGACGACACCACACATGCCAATTTGAAACTCGAACTGGAGCAGGCTGGCTTTCCGGGGCATGAAATAGACCAGGCGTTTTCATGGCTGGGTTCCTTGAGCGTATCTGAAGAAGTTGCCTCGGAATTGGCGCTACGTGAACCCGCAACTGATGCTATTCGGGTTTATCCCAATGAAGAATCATCTGTTTTTCCAACCGAGTGTCAGGGGTTCATGTTGCATCTGGAACAGTTGGGTATTCTGACACCCGTAAGTCGTGAGCAGGTCATAGACAGAGTGCTGGATCTGGCGGCGGGTGAAATGGTCGACCTTGATCAACTGAAATGGGTCATATTAATGGTTCTGTTCAGTCACTCGGGTGACAAGGCGGCATTCGCAGAACTTGAAGAAATGATGTACAGCTATGATGCTGAGATGCTTCATTGATACACCGCGACACAAGAACTAACACTGCATGAGCAAGAACCTGGTTATCGTCGAATCGCCTGCCAAGGCGAAGACGATCAAAAAATATCTCGGCCCTGACTATGAAGTACTGGCCTCTTATGGCCATGTCCGCGACCTGCTTGCCAAAGGTGGCGCGGTTGATCCGGATGATGGCTTCTCCATGAAATATGCGCCTATCGAGCGCAACGACAAGCATGTTAAGGCGATTGTCAAAGCACTGAAGCAGGCCGATGCCCTCCTGATCGCGACCGATCCGGATCGCGAAGGTGAAGCCATTGCCTGGCATTTGCATGAAATGCTGCTGGAAAAGAAAGCACTCAAGAATAAGACTGCGAAACGCGTGGTGTTTCACGAAATTACCAAGGGCGCGATTCAGGATGCGGTAGATAATCCGCGCGAAATCGCCGCGGAACTGGTGGATGCACAGCAGGCGCGTCGCGCGCTGGATCATCTGGTTGGTTTCAATCTGTCGCCACTGTTATGGCGCAAGGTCAGCCCGGGCCTTTCAGCCGGACGTGTGCAGAGTCCGGCCCTGCGCATGATCTGTGAGCGCGAAGCTGAAATTCAGAAATTTATTGCACAGGAATACTGGACAGTCGAAGCCGAGGCCAGTAAAGACAGCCTGCAGTTTCCTGCCAAGCTGGTGCAGTTCGATGGAGAAAAAGTTGAACAGTTCACCATTAATAATGAGACGCGTGCGCGTGAAGTCGAGGCCGCATTAAATGAATCAGCCGGCGGCAAACTTAATGTCACCAAGGTAGAAAAGAAGCAGCGTCGTCGCAATCCTACTGCGCCGTTTATTACCTCAACCCTGCAACAGGAAGCTTCGCGCAAGCTTGGATTTACGACCAAGCGAACCATGATGACTGCGCAATCGCTGTATGAAGGTGTGGACATCGGCGGCGAGACTGTCGGTTTGATCACCTATATGCGTACCGACTCGGTGATCCTGGCCAATGAGGCAATTGCAGAAATTCGTGAAGTTATTGCCGAGCGCTATGGCAAGGACTCCGTGCCGGACGAGCCGCGCGCCTACAAGACCAAATCCAAAAATGCCCAGGAAGCACATGAGGCTATACGGCCAACGTCTGCACGCCGGCATCCGGATGAGGTGAGCGCCAAGCTGACACAGGATCAGGCCAGACTTTATGACCTGATCTGGAAGCGTACCGTTGCCTGCCAGATGGTGTCCGCAGTGTTTGATACGGTAGCGCTGACCCTGACGCCGCCCGGAAATGATGCGCATGCATTCCGTGCAACCGGTTCCACGCTGGTATTCCCGGGATTTATAGCGGTCTATCAGGAAGGCCAGGATGATGTTGCCGATGATGAAGACGATCGTCGTTTACCGCCCGTTGAGGAAGGCGAACAACTGACATTGGCCGGCGTACATGCAGATCAGCATTTTACCGAGCCACCACCGCGTTTCAGTGAGGCATCGCTGGTGAAAGCGCTGGAAGAATATGGCATTGGTCGGCCTTCGACTTATTCCAATATTATTTCGACGCTGCTTTATCGCGAATACGTAGAGCTGGAAAGTCGCCGTTTCACGCCGACAGATGTCGGCGGAATTGTGAATAAATTCCTGACGGATCATTTCACGCAGTACGTCGACTATGACTTCACGGCGAAGCTGGAAGACGAATTGGATGCGATCTCCCGTGGCGAAAAGAAATGGGTGCCAGTACTGGAAGAGTTCTGGGGGCCGTTCAAGGAACGGCTTGAAGAAAAAGCCGAACTGTCGCGTGAGGAAGTTGCACAGGCGCGTGAGATTGGCATTGATCCAAAATCAGGCAAGCCTGTATCCGTACGATTGGGTCGGTATGGACCATTCGTGCAGATCGGCACCAAGGACGATGAAGATAAGCCTAAATTTGCCGGGCTGCGTAAAGACCAGAGTATGAATACCATCACGCTTGAAGAAGCACTGGTGCTGTTCAATTTGCCACGCGACCTTGGTAAAACAGATGAAGATGAGGAAATGCAGGCCAACATTGGCCGCTTTGGTCCTTACATTCGTTATGGCAAGAAGTTCGTATCACTTAAAGATCCGGATGACCCTTATACAGTGACGCGAGAGCGTGCGCTGGAAGTGGTGGCCGAGAAGAAGCAGGCAGATGCGGAACGCATCATCAAGGTTTTCGAAGGTTCCGACGTTCAGGTGCTCAAAGGCCGTTATGGCCCATACATCACCGACGGTAAGAAGAACGCCAAAATTCCTAAAGACCGTGAGCCCGGTTCGCTGACGCTTGAAGAGTGTGACGAACTGATTGCAGCTGCGCCGGAACGTAAGGGCAGAGGTCGCAAAGCTGCACCAAAGAAGGCTGCCGCTAAAAAGGCACCGGCCAAGAAAAAAGCCATAGCTAAGAAGAAACCAGCTGCAAAGAAGAAGGCAGCCAAGAAATCTGATTAACCTTGGAACTTACCTTCTTTTCCAAGGAGGGTTTTTCATCAGCGTTCTGGATTTCTAGTCGAATCTGCAGGTAAACTACGCCGCTTCATTCAATCCGCTAACGCGAAGAGAACGCCATGAGCAAACCGTTTGTAGCCATTCTGATGGGCTCTGATTCAGACCTTCCAACCATGGAAGCGACTGCTGATGTACTCAAGAGTTTTGAAATTCCATTCGAGATGCGTGTGATGTCAGCACATCGCACGCCAGATGTGACACATGCTTACGTCAAAGACGCCCAGGCGCGTGGTTGTGGTGTATTCATCGCAGCGGCCGGTCTGGCAGCTCATCTGGCAGGCACGCTGGCAGCCCTGACAACACGTCCGGTTATTGGCGTGCCCATGAATGGCGCACTCGACGGTCTTGATGCCCTGCTGTCGACTGTGCAGATGCCTGGCGGTGTGCCTGTCGCATCGGTCGCCATCGGTAAGGCCGGTGCCAAGAACGCCGCCTATCTGGCTGCGCAGATACTGGCACTTGCAGATGCGGACCTTGATGCCCGTGTACAGGCCGAACGTCTGGAACAGGCTGAAGCGGTTGTGGCGAAAGACGCGGCGCTACAGGCCAAGCTGAACGCATAGATTCGTTCGCGTGGTTGCATAGCCACACGGGACACGCCGTAAACCCGTCCATGGGGGCTCGTCGGCCGCGTCCATGCGGCCAACGGTCCCGAGTGGCTATGCAACCACACTCACTTAGTCAGGCAGTTATATGACCACTTGGCGCTTTCAACATGCCGCCCACCTCTTGCGGATTGGTGCGGTTATCAGCCATCCAACCGAAGGTGTCTGGGGGCTGGCCTGCGATCCGCTGAACCCAGATGCAGTACAGCGAATATTGCGCATGAAACGGCGCTCACCTGAGCAGGGACTGATTCTTGTGGCGCATGATTTTGAAGTCATTCGTCCCTACCTCCAACCACTCGAGCCCGTTGTGTTTGATCGCGTGATGGCGACCTGGCCCGGTCCGGTGACCTGGTTGCTGCCTGTCGCGCCATGGGTGCCGGCATGGATTACCGGGGGTCGTTCAACGCTTGCAGTTCGAATATCAGCACATCCGGTGACTGCAAAGCTTTGTGCTGCCTTTGGTGATGCCATGGTGACGACCAGCGCCAATCGCTCCGGTAAACCCGCGGCACTGACCTCGACGGCCGTGCGTGCACATTTTGCAGATTCCCTGGATATGCTGATTCCAGGGCGCCTGCAAACTCCGGGTCGTTGCAGTGAAATTCGAGACGGCCATAGCGGAAAGCTATTGCGTGCATAAACATAGTAAGCTTCTTGCTATGAAAGAAAGTTCCTCCCCCGATTTCGCTGCTGTTGAATCCTCCCTGCAGGATTTGCAGAACCGAATCTGTGCCAGTCTGGAAGAAATTGACGGCGCTAAAAAATTCGAAAGCGACAGGTGGACACGTCCCGTGGGCGATCGACTAGGTGGCGGCGGAGACAGCCGTGTGCTGGAAGGCGGGGCGGTATTTGAACGAGGCGGGGTGAATTTTTCCTCAGTCGTTGGGCAGAAACTTCCTCCTAGTGCCACCGCCGCCAGACCTGAGCTGGCAGGCCGGGCTTTCAAGGCGCTGGGCGTTTCCCTGGTGATGCATCCATGCAATCCCTATGCACCCACTGCCCATGCCAACGTGCGTTTCTTTCTGGCAGAGAAGGAAGGCGAGCCAGCAGTATGGTGGTTCGGCGGTGGGTTCGACCTGACGCCCTATTACGGATTCGATGAAGATTGTGTGCATTGGCACGGGCAGGCCAAGGCGGCATGCGATCCATTTGGCGAACATATCCATGCGCAATACAAGAAGGCCTGCGATGAGTATTTTCATCTGAGGCATCGTGATGAACCTCGTGGGGTCGGCGGGCTCTTTTTCGATGACCTGAGTGAGCCGGATTTCGGGCAGTGTTTTGCTTTCATGCGGAGCGTCGGTGATCATTTTCTGCCGGCCTATGTGCCAATAGTCGAGCGGCGTAAAGATACGCCTTATGGTGAACGTGAGCGTGACTTCCAGTGTTATCGCCGTGGTCGATATGTGGAGTTCAACCTTGTGTACGACCGTGGCACATTGTTTGGACTTCAGTCAGGGGGGCGTACGGAATCCATATTGATGTCGATGCCACCGGAAGTGCGCTGGCGTTATGACTGGCATCCGGAAGCAGGCAGCGAAGAAGCAAGACTCTACGAGGAGTACCTCAAGCCACGTGACTGGGTATGACACTTACTGAACTGCGTTATCTGGTGGCGCTGGATGCCGAGCGTCACTTCGGCCGCGCTGCTGAAAGAAGTTTTGTCAGCCAACCCACACTTTCCGTTGCGCTGAAAAAACTGGAAGAACAACTCGGTGTCACCCTGTTTGAACGGGATCGGGGTGAAGCACGGCCAACTCCGGTAGGTAAGCGGGTCATTGAGCAGGCCCGGCGCGTACTGGCCGAGGCAGAGCAACTCAAGTCCATTGCTCAGGAAGGTGGCGATGAACTGAAGGGTTCGTTACGCATTGGGGCGATTTATACGGTAGGCCCCTATCTCTACCCACATCTGGTTCCGGCATTACGCAAGGCGGTTCCGGGCATGCCACTCGTCATTGAAGAAAATTACACGGATGTACTGGCGCGACGCCTGAAGCAGAATGAACTGGATGTCATTATCATTGCACTGCCCTTTGGGGGCACGGGTATCCAGACATGGCCGCTCTATGACGAATCATTTGTAGTCGCCATGCCCCGCGACCATGTCTGGGCAGCAAAAACCGAAATAGTGGCATCGGAACTGAATTTGGAGAATGTCTTGCTGCTGGGGCCCGGGAACTGTTTCCGTGACCAGGTACTTGAAGCCTGTCCCGACTGTCATGAAATGGAGATTGAGGGGCAAGGTATATTGGCCGGATCCAGCCTTGAAACGATTCGACATATGGTCGTCAGCGGGCTGGGCATTACGGTGATGCCACAAAGTGCCACGGAGGATGTGGGGGATCATCCGCATCTCATCAGTCGGCCGTTTGCGGCTCCGGTTCCGGCACGTCGAATAGCATTGGCCTGGCGTCGCAGTTTTCCGCGGGCTAAAGCGGTAGACGCGGTGAGAATGGCCATTCTTGAAAGCCCGATTCGTGGCGTTGAGAAACTGCCCGAGGCAAAATGCCTGATGAATGAAGATTAGTTTAACTGTCGGGCTTTAAACCCGAGGAGTGAAAATGTTATTTAGTGGAAAGCGGCCAACACGGCTGGGAGTGAAAAACGGGCGTCTAGGTGATGGTCCGAAAAAACCAAACTGGGTGTGTAGCCAGACCGAAAGTAAAAGCCATTTAATTGAACCCTTACCAGTATCCGGAGATCCTGCGGCGGCCTTTGATAGCCTTAAGACACTGGTCCAGAGCATGCCCCGGACCGAGCTGATTGAGTCGTCCGGCAATTATCTTTATTTTGAATTCAAGACCGCACTAATGCGATATGTTGATGATGTCGAGTTTTACCTGGATGGTAGCGTCATTCACGTTCGTTCAGCATCGCGACTCGGTTACTCGGATCTGAATGCGAATAGAAAGCGTATTGAAGCGATTCGTTCATTGTTTCAGGGCTAGCCATGCCCACACTTGAGCAGCAGCTTGAGGGTATCAGCCAGATCCCGTTGCACCGTTTTCTGGGTGTTCGGGGCCTCGACTCATCTGATGGTCGGGCCAGCCTGAAAATCACGGTTAATGAAAACACGGCGAATCCTGCCGGTATGTTGCATGGCGGTGTGGCCTATGCACTTTGTGATGTTGTCAGTTATGCGGCATTACTGCCACAACTGGCCGAGGGTGAGCAGGCAGTTACACATGACATCCAGGTGTCCGTGATGCGTGCTGCCAGATTAGGTGACGAGGTTGAATTCACAGGTAAAGTCGAAAAGCAGGGTGCCCGAATCGCCTTCCTGGATGCCCAGGCATGCGTGAATGGAAAAGTGGTCGCCAGCGCCCGGGTGACCAAGAGTATTTTGAACAGGGATTAGTGATCTGGGTAGCGATTTGGGGTCAGCGGTTTTGCTTGGCGCGTTCTTCTTCAGCTTCTTCAGCGGCGTCTTCAGCCCGCTCCTGAGCCTCTTCGAGACGCTCTTCTTCGGTCTCGGGAATGATCGCGTCTTCAACAGTCTCCCAGCTTTCTTCTATTTTTGCACCGACAGATTCTGCAGCATCTTCAATGTCGTCCCATTCAAGTGCCAGCGAGGTTGTGCCGAGGCAAAAACTTATGGCTATTGCTAAAAGTGATGTTTTCACTGTTAGAGCCCTCATTCTGAAGAACCTTGGATGCTAAAAGGATACTAAAAATTGATTACGTTTAATTACAGTCTGTTATGGTGATATTTCCGATAAATGTATTAGGTAAGTATCTCATGAAATTTATAGTATCTCTCGTGGCTGCTTTTGTTCTAATGGCGGGCATTTCAGCCTGTTCGCCTGAAGTGGGCAGTGAAAAATGGTGTGCCAGTCTGAAAGAAAAGCCTAAGGGTGACTGGAGCACGAATGAGGCTTCGGATTACGCGAAAAACTGCGTATTTAAATAAGACGAAGGATATAAAAAGCCGGCGCTGATGATTCAGCGCCGGCTTTTCTAATACTGACGGTCTATTTGGCAGAGTGACCGGAAAGCTCCACTTTAACCTTCTCATGCTCGGCCAGGCTTTCATAATGTTCGCGCAGAATGTCCAGTACTTCCGGACGGGAGAAGTTGGTCGGCACTTCGTCGCCTTCAGATAACAGCTTGCGCAGCTTGGAGCCGGATAGCAGCAAGCGTTGATCGGCATCATGCGGGCAGGTTTTCATGGAAGCCATACTGCCGCAGCCTTCACACCAAAAGGTCCAGTCAATCTTGAGAGGCTTGGTTTCCAGTGCATTATCCGGAATTTCGTCGAAGATATGCTGGGCATCAAACGGACCATAGTAATCACCCACACCGGCATGGTCACGTCCCACAATCAGATGTGAGCAGCCATAGTTCTGGCGGAACACGGCATGCAGCAGGGCTTCGCGTGGGCCGGCATAACGCATGTCGAGCGGGTAGCCTGCCTGTATCACCGTACCCTCGACAAAGTATTTGTCGATCAGTGTTGCTATGGCATTGGAACGCACATCAGCCGGAATGTCGCCGGGCTTCAGTTTTCCAAGCAGCGAATGGATTAATACACCATCGCAAATTTCCACCGCGATTTTTGCAAGGTATTCATGCGAACGGTGCATTGGGTTGCGCGTTTGAAATGCAGCAACGGTATTCCAGCCGCGTTCTGTAAACTGTTGGCGTGTTTCAGCCGGCGTCAGGAACTGTCCGGGATATTGTTCAGGGAAGTGACCCTGGGAAAGCACTTTGACCGGGCCGGCCAGGTTCACATCACCCTGTGCCATCACCATTTTTACGCCCGGATGATCTTCATCCGTGGTGGTGAATACTGTCTGGCATTCATGCGCTTTATCGATGCTGTATTTTTCACTCAGCGTCATGGTGGCCATGACTTCGTTGCGCTCTGAATCTACCAGGGCAATATCGTCACCGAGTTCCAGACCGGCAGCTGTTTCGGCATCAGTTGAAAGCGTGATCGGGATGGGCCAGAAAAGACCGTCTTCGGTATGCATGTTGTCACATACGCCCTGCCAGTCAGCTTTCGACATAAATCCGGTCAGTGGTGTGAAGCCACCAATGCCCATCATGATCAGGTCACCGGTTTCACGGGAAGATACATTCACGCGTTTGAGCGTGGCAGCACGTTCGCGTTCAGTGCGTAGTTCGTCACCTTTTAGCAGCAGGGGCCTGAGTTCAGCGCTGCCGTGTGGGTTGACCAATCCTTTCATAATATGGGCCTTGTCTAGGGTAAAAATTATAAGGTCACGCATTATACCTAATGGACCGGATTGGCGGCCTCATCTGAATGTCATCTCGATACCTATAATGACCAGAAGTAAGGCAAACGCCCGTTTGAGGATATGGGGCGGTAGTGCATGGGCGAAATGTGCGCCCAATGGCGCTGCGGCAACACTTGCCACAGCAATGCCGGCAAATGCCGTCAGTGAAACATAACCCAGTGACCAGTCCGGCCGTCCGCTTTCGTCCCAGCCGGTGATGATAAAGCCGAGCATGCCGGCCCATGCGATGGGCACACCGCAGGCTGCAGCTGTACCGACAGACTGACGCATGCTTACCGAGCACCAGTTAAGAAACGGCACCATGAAAGAGCCACCA
>JBFJXR010000019.1:0-40494 GCA_041622995.1 Nevskiales bacterium | reverse complement strand
TTTTCTTAGTCACTTAAATAAACCTTTGTTATCTACTTTTGACATAGTCACTGGCTCCGTATTTACTCAAATTGACACGCCGTTAACCCATCCCTGGAGGCTCGATGGCCGCGTCCATATGGCCAACGGTCACTTTGAGCAAACACGCACCCAGTCTTGCTATCTGAACAACCAGGGTTGGGCCTGCTTATGTTTTTCTTCAAACATCCGAATCTCATCGGCCTGCTTCAGTGTCAGGCCTATGTCGTCCAACCCTTCCAGCATGCAGTTCTTCCGAAAGGCATCCACTTCAAAGCTAAATGTCTGGCCAGATGGTGTCGTGACAATTTGGGCATTCAAATCAACTTTCAGTGAATAAGCTTCGGTAGCTTCCACCTCAACGAAAAGCTGCTCGATTTCCGCCTCAGTCAAAATGATTGGCAAGACACCGTTCTTATAGCAGTTACTGAAAAATATGTCGGCATAACTCGGCGCGATAACACATCGAAAGCCTGCGTCTTCAAGTGCCCATACTGCGTGCTCCCTTGAAGAGCCACAGCCGAAATTCTTCCGCGCCAACAGTATTTCAGCGCCTTGATATTTTGGCTTATTCATTACGAACTCGGGATTCGGGCGACGAGATTCAACAGGTGTATCCAGATCGCCGGCATCCAGGTAACGCCAGTCATCAAAGGCATGTGGCCCAAAGCCACTGCGCTTAATCGACTTCAGATACTGTTTTGGAATGATGGCATCGGTATCCACGTTGGGACGATCCAGTGGTGCTACCAATCCGTTTAATGTAGTAAAAGCTTTCATGATTTTTTCCAGGTTTCAGTACAGGGCAGGTTGCTGGGATTATTATTCGTTACCGTTAGCCTCATGGACGCGGCCATCGAGCCCCCATGGACGGGTTTACAGCGTGTTACGAATAAGAAACCCATCAATCTGCTACAGACTTCTAATATCTACAAAATGGCCATTTACAGCTGCAGCAGCAGCCATAGCTGGACTGACCAAATGTGTGCGCCCGCCCTGCCCCTGACGGCCTTCGAAATTTCGGTTGGATGTCGATGCACAACGTTCACCGGGTTCCAGGCGATCTGCATTCATGGCCAGACACATGGAACAGCCGGGTTCGCGCCATTCAAATCCCGCCTCCAGAAAGACTTTATCCAGACCCTCATCTTCAGCCTGTTTCTTAACCAGACCAGACCCGGGGACAACCATGGCCAGTTTCACGCTTTCCGCGACATGCTTACCTCTAGCCACATCAGCGGCGGCACGCAAATCTTCTATTCTGGAATTCGTACAGGACCCGATAAATACCTTGTCCACAGTGATCTGTACTATCGGTGTACCTGGTTTCAGATCCATATACTGCAGCGCACGCTTCATGCCATTACTGCGTACCTCATCCGTTTCATGCGCAGGATCAGGGACTACAGAATCTACCGGCAACACCATTTCCGGCGACGTTCCCCAGGAAACCTGAGGCTTGATACCTGCAGCATCAATCGAAACTTCCATATCAAACACAGCATCGGCATCCGACACCAGTGAGCGCCAATAGGCTTCTGCCTTATCCCAGTCTTCACCCTGCGGTGAAAAGCTGCGGCCCTTTACATAATCAATCGTAGTATCGTCGACCGCGATCATGCCAGTGCGCGCACCTGCTTCAATCGTCATATTGCAGACAGTCATGCGTCCCTCCATGCTTAAATCACTAATAGCTTCACCAGCAAACTCAATGGCATAACCCGTGCCACCCGCGGTACCAATTTCACCAATGATAGCCAGCACAATGTCTTTGGCGGTGATACCCGCTCCAACCTTGCCGTTGACCGTAACACGCATGTTTTTCGACTTTTTCAGGATCAGACACTGCGTTGCAAGCGCATGCTCGACTTCTGAAGTACCGATGCCAAATGCCAGCGCCCCGAAGGCTCCGTGCGTCGAGGTATGTGAATCACCACAGACTACAGTCATACCCGGCAGGGTTGCGCCCTGCTCTGGCCCAATGACATGTACGATACCCTGCCGAATGTCATTCATCGGAAAATAGGTCATGCCGAATTCAGCAACATTCCTGTCCAGTGCCTCAATCTGCGCACGGGATATGGGATCGGCAATTTCCTTGTCCCTGTCTGTAGTCGGCACATTGTGATCAGGCACCGCCAGGTTTGCACCTATACGCCATGGCTTCCGGCCTTCAATACGCAAGCCTTCAAAAGCCTGCGGCGAGGTCACTTCGTGAACCAGCTGACGATCTATATAAATCAGTGACGTACCATTTTCATCAGTACGTACTACATGATCTTCCCAGACCTTGTCGTAAAGTGTTTTCGCGGACATATCAGTAATTCTCCTGCTGGAGCGCATTAACAATGCATATCTATATTCAGGGAGTGAAGCTTAGTCAGACACAATCAATAACACAAATGAATAGTTTTAATAGCTAGTATTCCAAATACGAATAAAATAAACTGCTAATCATGGATACACAATGGTTACAGGCATTTGTAGCAGTTGCAGATAGTGGCTCATTTTCACAAGCCGCAGAACTATTACACCTGAGTCAGCCTGCAATTAGTAAGCGCGTAGCTGCTCTCGAGGAGCGTACCGGTAAAACCTTGTTCGACCGTATCGGTCGTACAATTAGTCTCACAGAAGCTGGGCAAACCCTTATGCCACATGCACAGCGTGTACTTCGTGAACTTGAGGATAGTCAACGTGCGTTATCCAGATTGTCAGATAACGTAGAAGGCCGGCTCAGTATTGGCACAAGCCATCACATTGGCCTGCATCACCTACCCCCCGTACTTCGCCAGTACGCACAGAAGTACCCAAATGTTGATCTGGATATCGAGTTTATGGATTCGGAGGCTGCCATTCACGCCGTTGAACAGGGCCATCTTGAACTCGGCATTGTAACGCTTCCACCCGAACCTATGGCGCGACTGAATAGTCTGGTTATTTGGCCCGACCCGATGGCAATCGTTATTGCGCCTACGCACGCATTGGCGAAGATAAAGCAAATCGGTGTTCAAGATTTGGCAGCACACCCGGCGTTACTGCCTGATACAAAAACATTTACTCATGGTATTGTCCGCAAAATGCTTTCGGATCATGGCGTGACGCCACGTGTGAGATTGGCAACCAACTATCTGGAAACACTAAAGATGTTAGTGAGCGTTGGTCTTGGCTGGAGCGCACTGCCTCTTACAATGACTGATGAGCATGTAATAGCACTCAATGTGCCAGGCATATTCATATCAAGAGAGCTTGGCGTTGTCTGGCATGCACGTAGAAGTCTGTCACGTGCTGCAGAATCGCTCCTAGACACTCTCAGAGAAACTGGCTAGTGTTAGTGATAGAGCTACGCGCAAGATGCATCACTTCACGAAGGACATGCCTTAATTTCAGGCTGAGCAGTAAGGTTATCGAAAATTCAGGTTCACCCCCGGATAAGCCTGAGGGTGTTACCCATGCATGCCTAACCCGCCAACATATCTTTACTAATACTTATGTCGTACCACTCAAAAACTGTCATTTTCCTGAAGCTTTGTTTCTGAAAAAATGGAAAAAAACCTGAGCCAGCAGAAAACATGAGCAATAAACCGAGACGCATTTTATTTGTGCGCCTGAGTGCGGTCGGCGATGTCATCAACACCCTTCCCGCACTTGACACATTACGCAAGAGTTTCCCTGATGCGCATATTGGGTATGCGGTAGAAGATCGTGCCTACAGTGTAATAGAGGGGCATCCCCAGACGGATATAGTGCATCTATACCCGCGTAAACGCTGGGTAAGCATGCTTAGGCATCCTTCAAAATGGCGCGCCCTAATTAAAGAAATATTTAATTTTTTCAAAGATATACGTAGCCAGCGCTATGAGGTCGCCTTAAATTATCAATCAAACCTGAAAGGCGCCCTGTTCGCTCTGCTCTCTCGCGCCCCGCTTCGGGCAGGATTCGCAAAACAGAATTCCAAGGAATCCAGCCACATCTTCAATCACATCAATGTTTCGCCCGAGGGTGGAGAACTAATAAACCGTGTAGAAAAATTTATCGCACTGTCTGTGGGCATTGGTGCACAAGGTAAGAATGCCGAATATCGTTTACCGGATTGCCCGGAATATGTACAAACTGTTGCGAAATGGCGTAAAGATCAGAATTTGAATAAATATGCCGTCATACATCCGGGCACCAGTGAATACGGTGCCCAGAAACGCTGGTTACCCGAGCGTTTCTCCGAGCTTGCCTCGCGCATTCACAAGGATCTGGGTCTCAGGCCTGTCATCACCTGGGGTCCGGGTGAAATTGAACTTGCAGAAGGCATTGTTAACGACAGCCATGGAGTAGCCCTGTTGTCGATGCAAACATCGCATTTGCTGGAACTTGCTGAAATCATTCGTGGTGCAGATTTGTATGTGGGTTGCGACTCAGGCCCCCTGCACCTTGCAAGCGCGGCAGGAACGCCGAGCGTGGCACTGTTTGGACCCAAGGACCCCAGAACCTATGCCCCCTACAATCCGCATAGTCGTGTCGTTCAGAAAGGCGAGTACAACGGAGAGATGATGGACATCGAGGTAGAAGATGTATTCTCAGCTGCGAGCGACTTGATACAGGAAATTTCCAGGACGACAGCTGTCTAACCGACCACGGTTACCATGGGCGTTTCAGTCGCACTGCTCTCCTCAACGTGGAGGAGACGCCAACAAAGTAGCCAGGCAACACCGGCCGTACCCGCTGCCATCCCGTAAATCATTGCCGGACTCGTGTAATCCCACATAAAACCACTGAGCAAACTACCTAGGCCGCCACCAAGACCAAAGCTAACACTGCTATATATCGCTTGCCCCCTGCCTTGCAGTCGGCCTTTGAAAAAGCGATGTATCAGATTTACGGCAACGGCATGATAGAGCCCGAAGCTGGCCATATGCATGAGTTGCACAGTCACCAGCACAACAACATTCTCGACGAAGCCGGCAAGCAACAACCATCGTACGACCGTAATAGCTATAGACAGCATGAATAATCGGCGCATACCCAGTTGTTTGGCAAGAAACGGCATCGCCAGAAATACGCCGATTTCTGCAATTACACCAAGTGACCATAGCAAGCCAATCTGACCGCGCGCATAACCATGGTCTTCGAGATAAATTGAAAAGAATGTGTAATAAGGTCCGTGACTCAATTGGATGAGCAAGCAGGCCAGTAACAGACAGATGACTTCCGGACGCTTCAATATGGGCCAAAGCAACTGGGTGTTGTCATGCTGTTGTTTTGAAGTACTTTCTCCCAACAACATCGTCACCGCAACTACACCTCCAAGAGAGGCAATAATCCATAATGGCAGAGGCGCCAGTCCCTGCGATTCAAGTACAAGACCAAGTACGATCACTGAAAAAATGAAACCAACCGAACCCCAGAGCCGAATGCGCCCGTAATGTGCTTCACGATCACCCAAATGGTTGAAGGTCACTACCTCTACCTGTGGCAAAGCCGCATTCCAGAAAAAACCGTACAACGTCATGAGCGTCAGCATCCAGACGAAGCTGCTTGCATAGGGCACCATGGTAAAGACAGCCAGGGTAAATATGGCTGCCAACCGGATAATCCGGACCCGACCACCTCGATGATCAGCAATCCAGCCCCAGACATAGGGCGCTACAATCTTGGTGCCCATCAAGACGCCGAATACCATGCCTATTTCAGACGCGCTATACCCCATCTCTCGCAGGTACAGTCCCCAGAACGGAAGCACCGCACCCAGTGCGGCAAAGTAAAAGAAATAAAAACCGGATAGCTGGAAATAGGGAACTCCAGCCATCAGTTCTTTTCAGGTGCTGCTGCTGGGATGCGCGGTGTAGTGGGAATTACATCAGCATTCTGTGCACGATTCCTGAGGTAGTGATCCATCAGTACTATTGCGAGCATAGCTTCAACTATCGGTACAGCCCGTATACCTACACAGGGATCATGACGACCCGTGGTACGCATCTCTGTCGCATTACCGCCGATATCGATAGTTTTACCAGGCACCGTAATACTTGAAGTTGGTTTCAAGGCGACACTGACCTTTACGTCCTGACCTGAACTGATGCCCCCGACAATACCGCCTGAATGATTAGCCAGAAACCCTTCTGGAGATAGTTCATCACGATGCGTTGTACCCTGCTGCGCTACTGAAGCAAATCCGTCTCCAATCTCGACGCCCTTAACCGCATTGATACTCATCATGGCATGCGCCAGATCAGCATCCAGACGATCGTATACAGGCTCACCCAGTCCGGGCGGGACATTACGCGCTATTGCATCCACACGTGCGCCTACCGAGTCTTCAAGTTTACGAATACTGTTCAGATAGTCTTCAAGTTCCGGTACTTTGGCAGGATCAGGTGCAAAGAAGGGATTCTCACGTATCGCAGATGCGTCTTTGAACTCGATACTATGCGTGCCCATCTGGGACAACCAGCCAAGTATTTCTATTCCCAGCTTTTCATGCAGATACTTTCGTGCAATTGCGCCAGCTGCAACACGTACTGCAGTTTCCCGTGCAGAGGCCCGCCCACCGCCACGGTAATCTCGGCGGCCATATTTCTGGATGTATTCGTAGTCCGCATGATTGGGGCGGAACACGTCCCTGATTTTCTCGTAATCGCGCGAGCGTTGATCCTGATTCCTGATCAGCAAGGCAATTGGGGAGCCAGTTGTTTTACCTTCAAACACACCGGAAAGAATTTCAACGGTGTCCGGCTCCTTTCGCTGGGTCACAAATCTGGATGTCCCCGGCTTTCGTAAATCCAGTTCGGCCTGAATGTCAGCTTCAGTGATTTCCAGCCCAGGCGGGCAGCCGTCTACAACACAGCCGATTGCGGGGCCGTGACTTTCACCAAAACTGCTGACGACGAAGAGTCGACCAATACTGTTACCCGACATGATTACCTGGTGCCTTATCTGAACGCTGCTCTTCGAGCCATGCGCGTAATGTTGATGCGTCAATTATAAACACGCCATCCCCACCCCGCTCGAAATCCAGCCAAATAATCGGTAAATCCGGCCAGCGATCGATCACTGCATGCTGTGAATTACCGACTTCAACAATCAACAAGCCATGTTCAGAAAGATACTCAGCTGCGCCGTTGAGCATACGCTCAACAATAGCCAGTCCATCATTTTCAGCTTCCAGCGCCATACGCGGCTCATGATCAAATTCCGGTGGTAGCGTCAGCATTTCATCATGACTGACATATGGAGGATTGCTGACTATTAGCTCATACGTTGCAACGGGCAATCCAGAAAAAACATCTGCGCTAAATAATTGCACTCTTTCCTCAAGCCCATGAGTTGTTACATTCCTTTGCGCAATGCTCAAAGCGGCTTCAGATAAATCCGTAGCATCGACACGCGCGTCCGGAAAGGCATAAGCGCAGGCAATCGCAATGCAAGCACTGCCTGTGCACAGATCCAGAACGCGTGCTGGAGCCTTACCTCCGAGCCAAGGCTCGAAACGCCGCTCGATAAGTTCTGCAAAAGGTGAACGTGGTATCAAGACGTCCTCGTTGACGAAAAAAGGTAATCCGGCAAACCATGCCTCATTGGTCAGATAGGCAGTTGGACGTCGGGTTTCAACCCGCTCTGTAAACAGCTGTAACGTTTTTTGCCGTTTCAATAAATCAAGGTCTTTGTCGTAGGCGGCCTCATCCGCCTCCCAGGATATGGCTGCAGCATGCCTCACTATGGCCAACGCCTCATCAAGTGGATTATCGCTGCCATGTCCATAATGAAGGCCGGAGTCCTCAAAATATTGGCAGCCCCAATTTACAAGCTCGCGTGCGGTGCGTAGCTTTTCAAGCAGTTCAGGTTCAGTACTCATTCGTACATTCTACAGGCTGTAATTGAGCTGATATGACATAATGCGCCGCCATGCGTAATCCTGTCCTCATTTTCGCTACTGTTCTGGCTGCCGGCTCGCTAGCGCTTGGCCTTTGGTCGTGGCAGCAATGGACACAGACGGTAGCCAAGGTGCCAGCAAAAGAGCTCTCGGCAACGGTCTTACCAAGCCCTCGCCCATTGCCTGAAATCATCCTCAGCAATCATAACGGCGAAGCTGTCGATCTGGGCATCGCAAGCAGTCGATGGGGATTATGGTTCCTTGGCTTCACACATTGCCCGGACGTATGTCCAAACACCCTGGGCATGCTGGCCGCTGTACGAAAAGGGTTGAATGCAATTGATGGGGCAAAAAAAATTGATATGGTTTTCGTATCAGTTGACCCTGCCAGAGACAGTACTGAAAAGCTAAAATCATATGTCCAGTATTTTGATTCTGAAATGATCGGTTTAACGGGTAGTCAGCAAGATATCGACACTCTTACCCAAAGCCTGTATCTGCCCTATCAACTGGATGAGCCGGATGAGAACGGACATTACAACGTAGAGCACAGCGGCGCACTGGTACTGGTGAATCCTGACAATGCCGTCCATGCATACTTTACGCCTCCGCACTCAGCACAGACGCTGATCACTGAATTGAAACAATTAACTACACCATGATTAAGCAATCACTGAATCTTATAGTCCTGATGAGCTTGATTGCCCTGATCGGATGCACGAACAAAGATGCCGAATCAGATTGCAGTCAACTTGTTGTCGAGAATTCCTGGATCAGAGAAGCGCCCCCTGGTAGCACTGTTCTCGCTGGCTATTTGCTCATTAAGAATACGAGTAACAATTCCTTAAAAATTACTTCGGCTAGCAGCCAGGCATTTGGTCGAATCGAATTTCATCAGACTACCCAAGGCAGTAATGGTATGAAAATGCAGCTTCTTCCTGAATTGGAAATAGCCGCAAATTCCACATTACACCTTCAGCCTGGAGGTAAGCATATGATGCTCTTCGAGCCGGCAGCAGAGTATAAAAATGGAGAGAAGTTAAATATTGACCTTCGCTGTGGCTCAATAAATTCTATAAAAACAGAATTCCCGGTAAAAAAAACAATGGAAAACAGCGGCACTACACATCACCATCATCAACACTGAAAGAGAATACAGACGTGGCAAAACATGACGCTAGCCTGGGAGATCAGGCATTCGGCCTTTTCCAGAGAATTCTGCCGACTCATTTCCTGTCCCGTTTTATACATTGGGCCACCAGAGTCGAAACTCCGTGGTTTAAAAATACCTTTATCAAATACTTTATGAAGGGCTTTGACATCACATTGGATGAAGCACAAATTCGAAACCATCATAGTTTTAAAAGCTTCAATGAGTTTTTTACGCGTGCATTAATAGATGGTGCGCGCCCTTTGCCAGAAAAGGAAAGTATTCTCAGCAGCCCGGTCGATGGAAAGGTATATCAGGCAGGCAATATTGTTGAAGGCCGTATATTTCAGGCAAAAGGGCGTGAATTTAATGCCACAGAGCTTCTGGGTGGTGATGAAGAACGTGCAGCCCCATTTCTTGGTGGCAAATTTACTACGATCTACCTGGCACCCAGCAATTATCATCGTATTCATATGCCAATCGCCGGAAAGCTGAGAGAAACCGTCTATATTCCCGGGCGTCTGTTCAGCGTCAACCCGGCAACCGCCCGTGCCATGCCCAACCTGTTTGCACGCAATGAGCGCGTAGCAGCCATATTCGACACAGCAGTAGGCCCGATGGCCATGGTACTGGTTGGGGCATTATTCGTAGGTAGTATCGAAACAGTATGGGCCGGGGAAATAACTCCGCCACATAAAGGCCAGACTAAACTCTGGTCCAATCTGGATGAGAAAGGTGAGCACTTAATAGAACTGGATCGTGGCGAGGAAATGGGACGTTTCAATATGGGGTCAACCGTTATTTTATTATTTGGTCCGGATGCCTTGCAGTGGTCGCAAACCCTTGAGGTCAATATGCCCGTTAAAATGGGCCAGGGATTGGCTACGCTGAACCGATAATTACGTACTTTTTAGCGTTAAATTCGATCCTGGGGAAATGCCATGACTTCAGCGATGCTGCTCTTGTTCAATATCAGCATCAGTAATCGATCTATGCCAAGCGCCACACCTGCACAATCGGGCAACCCCTCCTCAAGCGCAGCTAATAAAAGGTTATCTACACGAGGTGTTCGCTTTCCCTGAAGCTTGCGAAGTTCCAGTTCTTTATTGAACCTGCCACGTTGTTCTACAGCATTGCTTAACTCATGGAACCCATTGGCCAGTTCGATGCCCTTCCAGTAAAGTTCGAACCGCTCGGCAACCGGGGGATTGCCATGACGAATACGGGCCAATGCTGCCTGCGATTCCGGATAATCATATATAAATACCGGTATATCTTGCCCCAGCCTTGGCGCGATAATTTCGCCCATCAATAGATCAAGCCATTGATCACATGACTCAAGACTGGATTGCATTGTTATGCCATGTTGTCCCGCACAATGACTAAGCTCGTTAATTGATGCCTTATGAATATCAATTTTCAAATGTTCCTGGAAAGCCTGTGCGTAAGTCAGCCTCTCGCAACACTGGTCATTATTCTTTATGCCCAGCTCATCCAAAAGTGCTTCCACTTCAGCCATTAATTGCAGATGATCAAATCCAGGTCGATACCATTCCAGCAAGGTGAATTCAGGATTGTGTAAACGCCCGCATTCTTCTTCACGAAATACTTTACAAATTTGGAATATCGCGCCACTACCGGCTGCCAACAAACGTTTCATGGCAAATTCCGGCGAGGTATGAAGCAAGAGCTCCTGCGGCTGAACACAGAAGCTTTCAATATTGGGGTCAAGCGTCCCCGAAGTATTCAGTACAGGTGTTTCAACTTCGTAATATTCCCGGGAAAGAAAAAAAGCCCGCAACTTCGAAATTAACCGGCTGCGGGCCTTTAAGGATTCAATTTCCGCGCTGGGACGCCAGTCTTGCGCAGACATCGTCTGATTATTTTACGCGAGACACGTACTCGCCATTGCGAGTATCAATTTTCAGGAGTTCGCCTTCGTCTACAAATAGCGGGACACGAACAACGGCCCCTGTTTCAAGCGTCGCAGGCTTGCCACCACCTCCCGAGGTATCACCACGAACACCAGGGTCAGTTTCTGTCACTGTCAGTTCTACGAAATTTGGGGCGTCAACACATAGAGGCTCACCATTCCAGGTCATGACATTGCACATTTCCTGACCTTTTAGCCATTGCGCAGCATCTGCCATGGCTGCCTGACCCGCTTCGAGTTGTTCGTAAGTGCTTGGCTCCATGAAATGCCAAACCTCACCATCGCTATACAGATATTGCATTTCGGACTCATGCACGTCTGCTGCTTCGACATTTTCACCGGATTTGAATGTTCGCTCAATGACCCGGCCCGTTTTAAGATTGCGAACTCGGACCCGGCTAAATGCCTGACCTTTGCCTGGCTTTACAAATTCATTTTCTACAATATTGTAAGGGTCGCCATCCAAAATGATTTTTAAACCGCTTTTGAATTGGTTAGTGTTATAAGTTGCCATATTGCCGATCGATAGATGCTGTCAAAGACAGCGAAGTTGATACACTACAGAGATGACCATAGCCATCGCCCCGAAGCCGCGTATATTACCCGATAAACCTGAGCCTAAGGAAAATTCAGGCTTATTAGGAACCTTATGGCAACGCGAAATGCAAAGCGCCATCACGGACCCTGAACAACTCGTTCGCATGCTTGATCTCGGAGGTGAGTGGATAAATGGCGCAAAAAAAGCCGCCAACCTTTTTCCCCTGCGTGTACCCCTAAGTTATCTATCCCGTATTAAACTCGGCGACCCTGCGGATCCCCTGCTAAGGCAAGTGCTACCTATTACAGAAGAATTCGATGAGGTCCCAGGTTTTATCGGCGATGCTGTGGGTGATTTAGCAAGTACTAAAGGGAACGGACTGCTGCATAAATATAATGGCCGTGTGCTGTTAATCACGACAGGCGCATGTGCTATCAACTGCCGATTCTGTTTCAGGCGTGAATTTCCATATGAGTCACAGACGGCTGCCCGTCATCATTGGGGCCCAAGCCTTGAACTTATAAGAAACGATACGGACATTAAAGAAGTCATTTTAAGCGGCGGTGACCCACTCTCACTCAGTGACAGAAAATTATCAGAATTATCACAGCTACTGGATGACATACCTCACCTGCAGAGATTACGCATACATAGCCGACAACCCATTGTGTTACCGGAACGTGTGGATGACCAACTTCTGGCCTGGCTATCAAAGGGCCGTCTGCAACGAATATTTGTCACACATGTTAACCATCCCACAGAGTTGGATGAGAATGTATCCACAGCTATTAAGGCATTATCAGGCACTGGAGCAGTGATGCTTAACCAGACGGTTTTACTCAAGGGCGTAAATGACAGCGCGGAAACCCTGATCAGCCTTAGTGAATCATTATTTAAATTGAATATAATCCCCTACTATCTTCATTTACTCGATCGGGTTAAGGGCACCGCGCATTTTGAAGTTAACGAAAAGGAAGCAGCAAAATTTATGCTAAAAATGGCTAAAGAACTACCGGGATATATGGTCCCAAAGCTGGTCAAGGAAGAAATGGGCAAAAGCAATAAAACCAACGTATTATGGTGAACTATCCATGTGGGGGATTAAGAAAGTGCGAGCGAGCCTTAAATCGTGAACGAATCAGTTACAAGTAATAATTATGCTCAATTAATCACAATTTCTGCACGTGAAAATGATGCGTCGGATATTGAAAGCCACCTGCGCAAAGCCGGCTTACCTGTTCGCATGACATGGTTAAAACCCACAAATGATTTGGCCGACAAATTACGCAGCAAGAAACCGGATATCGTTTTTTGTGATGAAAGTCTTCTGAAAGAACATTCAGATCTATTATCAACCTGTACAAGAGCACTTCCCTATTCTCCTGTCTTGCTCCTGGCTGAAAAGATAAGTTCTAAGGCTGTTACCAAAGCACTTAGACAAAGAGCACGGGATGTTGTGTCGGCCAATATGCTAGATCATCTGCATGCTGTATACCTGCGGGAATTAGGCGTTTGCCGCTTACAGCAACAACTCAATTTATGCCAGGAAGAAGTTGAGGCGCTTGAAGAAAGACTGGAAGGTCTGATCAGTTCCAGTGAAGCAGCTGTCATAACTGTTCAGGAAGGCATCATTGTAGATGCCAATCCAAGATTTGCCGAACTGTTCGGTTACGATGACTTTAATCAAGCGCTAGGCATTCCTTTCCTGGATAAAATACAAGGCAGCCATCAGAAAGAAGTAAAAAATCTGATGAGCCGCTGCATGAAAGGCAGGAATTTTGAAAACAATATTCAAATCTCTGCTTTGAAATCCAGCGGTGATGAATTTCAGGCTGAACTCGAACTCAAACTCGTACAATTCGAGGGCGAGTCAGCAATTGAATTGCTTATAAAGGCAGATAACGTAGCCCAGCCGGTAAATACTGCTGCCGAGGAAAAACCCGAAGCAGTAGCCGCCAAGCCAACTAAAGACCAGAAACCCAAAAAAATAAAGCGGCCGAAGCAGGAGGCGAAAGAAAGCGAAGACCCAAGAATTGCATTCTATAAAACCTTGGAAAATCCGAAACATTACCCACCAAACGGCAAAGGTCTATCGCTCGGTTATATTATTATTGATAACAGCGCAAAAATTAAACAGCAACTAGGCCTCGCCGAAACCGATCAGTTCCTTGGCAGAATAGTCTCCTTTCTCAACAAGCAAATGCCCGGAACCAGGGTATTCAGACTCTCAACTGACGAGTTTGTACTAATAGCACCAGGAAAGCTTTTCAAGCATGGCGAAGCATTTTCCAAAAATTTCCGAAAACAGATTAGCGAAGAGATATTCGATTACCAGGGCAAATCAGTCATGCTGACTGTAAGTATCGCCATAACACTCATAGATCAAGTCAAAAACAGTGGAGGTGGCTTTGCTGAAGCCCGTGATGATGCCCGGGCACTAAGTGCCGCCGGTGGCAACCAGATAAAAATCTGTGATTCTGCAAAAACTGCCAGCCAAACTGATGAGCCGGTGCAATGGAAAGAATTGCAACAGGCCGTTGATAAAAACAGGATACGCCTGGCTGCCAGACCCATTTCAAGTCTTGAGGGCGATGCCCGAAACTTTTATGAAATGTATCCAAGAACACCCAATGCCAAGGGTGAACTAGATACTATTGAGAATGGTGGGCCCCAGGACACGCATTCCAAATTGCAGTCGGCACTCGATAGAAAAGTCATTCAGCTTGCGCTGGGCATGCTGAAAAAAGCTAAAGATGAAAATGAATCTGCTGGTGCTCTGGTTCCAATATCCAGCTGTAGTCTAGAGGGTTCTGAAGAGTTATTCGAATGGCTGGTTAAAGAACGTAAATCATTGGGCATTACTGATCAGGCAATAGTCTTCGCAATTTCGGAAGAAGTTCTAATACCACACATACATCGGATAAAAACACTCATTGGAAAACTAGAAGACAAACTCATTAATTTCTCAATATCTGATTGTGAGGGCAATGAGAAATCTATCCGCCTGATTCAAAACCTTCCGGGTCACTTCCTTAGGCTTACAGAAGAGGCGACCAGATCGCTATGTAACCCCAGGAATAAGGATGTTCAAATTTTAAATGAAACTGTTTCTATAGCCCGCGAACATGGCTACAAAATTATCGCTGCTGCGACTGGAGATGCTCACAGCATGGCCGTGCTTTGGCAATTGGGTGTTAACTATGTGGAATCTTCTGAAGTAGAAGAACCCTCGGCTGCTTAATTAACCGGATTTCAATTCAAAGCCTGCAAAGCAGCAATACGCTCATCCAGTGGCGGATGCGTCATAAACATGCGTTTTAATCCCCCACCGAAGCCGGGGGCAATTCCAAAAGCGGCCATTTGCTCTGGCAATTCGCCCTGCACTGGCTGGCGCCCTTTCAAACGTTCAAGTGCAGCCACCATCTTTGCTCGTCCAGCCAGGGCAGCGCCACCCTCATCAGCCCTGAACTCACGCTGACGTGAAAACCAGGCCACAATGGCACTGGCAAGAATACCGAAAACAATTTGCAGAACGATGACGCTTATAAAGTATCCGGCGCCCAGACCTCGCGTATTTTTAAATACAGCACGGTCAATAAAATAGCCCACCACACGTGCCAGAAACATCACAAAGGTGTTCACTACACCTTGCACCAAGGTCAGTGTCACCATATCGCCATTGGCGATATGACTGATTTCATGACCCAATACCGCCTCGACTTCATCCTGACGCATGCCATTAAGCAATCCAGTGCTCACTGCCACCAGAGAACTGTTTCGATTCATGCCAGTTGCAAAAGCATTCACATCAGGCGAGTTATAAATTGCGACCTCGGGGGTACCTATACCGGCCTGCCGGGCCTGGCGTTCAATCGTGCTGACCAGCCATTGCTCGGTTGAGTTCGATGGTTGCTCAATGACCTGTGCGCCCGTGCTCATTTTCGCAATTTTCTTGGACATGGCCAGAGAAATAAATGAGCCTCCCATGCCAAAAACGGCACAAAACGCAAGCATCATGGGTAAGTTTAACCCTTCCTGGGTCAGGTAACGGTCTACCCCAAATATATTGGCGATAACGCTCAGTACCACGAGTACCGCAATATTGGTGGCAAGAAACAGGGCAATACGTTTCATTCAGGTCTTCTCCAAGCCATGATCATGCCTTTTAGATGGAGGCGCTACCTTAAAGTTTCAAGACTTGATAAATCAAATATGAGTTTGACCTATTCCACATCAGTCTCTGCAATTACATCCTTTGCCAAATGCTCAGCTGCCTGCACCTGTCTGAACCCTCTAGGCAGGAATTTTCCTCGTTGTGCTCTCGCCCCCATAAACACTTCAAGGTCAGCGCCTTTGAGATTGATATATCTCTTGCCACTGTAAAGGCGCAAGACGCCTTTAGGTGGCAAAATAGCCCAAGCTACGACTTTGTCGGGTGCTTTGACCTGAATTGTCTTGTTGCCCTTGCCCCGCGCCATCTGCGGAAGTTCTGCCAGCGGGAAGCAAAGCATGCGGCCCTCAGCAGTAATCAGGGCCAGCAAATCGTCCTCGGCATTATGAACAAGTTGCGGCAAAAGTACGCCTGCACCTTTGGGCACACTAAGCGCTGCCTTGCCCGCCTTGTTACGTGAATGAAAGTCTTCCAGCTTGCCGATAAAACCATAGCCAGCATCCGAACCCAGTAGATAGAGCCGATCCTGAGGACCAATCATGACGCCCTTATAGGCAGCGCCTGCCGGAGGATTGAGTTTCCCGGTCAGGGGTTCACCCTGGCCTCTTGCAGAGGGAAGACTGTGCGCCTGCAGACAGTAAGTTCTACCCGTTGTATCTAGGAAAACTGCCAGCTGGTTGCTACGCCCGGCCGCCGCGTGCTGATACTCATCACCCGACTTGTAACTGAGACTGCTGGCATCAACATCATGCCCCTTTGCCGCGCGTACCCAGCCCATTTTCGACAATACCACCGTAACTGGCTCTGTCGGCATAAGAGATGTTTCATCCAGTGCCTGAGCTGCTTCGCGCTCAACAATGGGCGAACGACGATCATCGCCATACTTCTCGGCATCAGCCTTCAATTCCTCTTTGACCAGGGTCCTCAGGCGAGCGGCTGATTTAAGAACCTTCTCCAGGGCTTTACGTTCTGCCTCGAGCTCATCCTGTTCACCCCGAATCTTCATTTCTTCTAACTTGGCCAAATGGCGCAACTTGATTTCAAGTATGGCTTCAGCCTGAACATCAGATATCCCGAAGCGCGACATTAATACAGGCTTGGGCTCATCCTCCGTGCGGATAATATGAATCACCTCATCAATATTCAGGTAGGCGACAAGCAGTCCTTCCAAAATATGCAGACGATCAAGCACTTTATCCAAACGCCATTGTAGTCGTCTGCGAACGGTTTCTTTTCTGTACTCTAACCACTCGGTGAGGACTTTTTTGAGGCCTTTCACCTGGGGCTTGCCATCCAGACCAATCATATTGAGATTCGCCCTGTAAGTTCGCTCCAGGTCAGTGGTCGCAAATAGATGTTTCATCAATTCATCGATATTGACGCGGTTGGAACGTGGCGTAATGACAAGCCGTGTTGGATTTTCATGGTCTGACTCATCTCGCAGATCTTCTACCATCGGCAGCTTTTTAGCCTGCATCTGGGCTGCAATCTGCTCCAAAACCTTGTTACCTGATACCTGGTGCGGCAAGGCCGTAATGACAAGATCAGTATCTTCTTTTTCCCAGCGTGCACGCATGCGGACGCTGCCATGCCCAGTTTCGTAAATCTCCCGTATATCTGCCTGCGAACTGATGATTTCAGCATCAGTCGGAAAATCCGGCCCCTTTACAATTTCACAAAGTGCATCCAGATCAGCTTTAGGTTGTTCGAGAAGATGAACGCATGCACCGACGACCTCACGAAGATTGTGCGGCGGGATATCCGTTGCCATACCCACAGCGATTCCGGTTCCGCCATTGAGTAGTACATTCGGAACACGCGCAGGCAGAATCCTGGGTTCACTCATCGTGCCATCAAAATTAGGCACCCAGTCTGACGTTCCCTGCCCTAATTCGGATAGAAGGGTTTGTGCATACTTACCCAGACGTGCCTCTGTATATCGCATGGCGGCAAAGGATTTGGGATCATCCGGGGAGCCCCAGTTACCCTGCCCGTCAACCAGTGGATATCGATACGAAAATGGTTGCGCCATAAGAACCATGGCTTCATAACACGCAGAATCACCGTGAGGGTGATACTTACCGAGAACATCACCCACTGTACGCGCTGATTTCTTGTGCTTTGATATAGCTGACAGCCCAAGTTCAGACATCGCATAAACAATGCGGCGCTGCACAGGTTTAAGTCCATCACCAATATTTGGCAATGCACGATCAAGGATGACGTACATGGAATAATCCAGGTAGGCCTTCTCCGCAAAGTCCTTGACCGGCTGGCGTTCAATACCCTCGTAATTGATTTCTTGTTTATCGCTCATACTTCTGCGAGATCGCCCTTCTTCTCTAACCAGCTTTTGCGGTCACTTGCTCTTTTCTTGGCAAGTAGCATATCCATTAACTTTTGCGTATCAGCGTCGGCATCCATGGTCAATTGCACGAGGCGCCTTGTCTCCGGTGCCATAGTCGTCTCACGTAATTGCAGAGGATTCATTTCTCCCAGCCCCTTGAATCGCGTCACACTCAACTTGCCCTTGAGTTTCTCGGCATCGATCCGGTCCAGCACACCCTGTTTCTCTGGCTCATCAAGGGCATAGAAAACTTCCTTCCCTACATCAATACGAAATAATGGCGGCATAGCGACAAACACATGCCCCTGACTCACCAGCTTCGGGAAGTGTCGAACAAACAGGGCACATAGCAGAGTAGCAATGTGAAGCCCGTCAGAATCAGCATCGGCAAGAATACAAACCTTGCCATAGCGAAGGTCTTTGAGATCTTCAATGCCGGGCTCAATCCCCAATGCAACAGATATATCGTGTATTTCCTGAGACCCCAAAACCTGATCGGATGCGACTTCCCAGGAATTAAGAATCTTGCCACGTAACGGCATGATGGCCTGAAACTGACGATCTCTGGCCTGTTTGGCAGAACCGCCGGCAGAATCACCCTCGACCAGGAATAATTCAGTCCTGTCCAGATCCTGAGAGGCGCAATCCGCAAGCTTTCCCGGCAAGGCGGGACCAGAAGTCACCTTCTTGCGAACCACTTTCTTTCCGGCGCGCATACGACGGTTGGCATTACTAATTGCCATTTGCGCGATGGCATCCCCCATCTCTGCATGCTGATTTAGCCAGAGGCTGAATGCGTCCTTGATGACGCCCGATACAAATGCTGCGGCCTGACGCGAAGAGAGACGCTCTTTGGTTTGACCGGCAAACTGGGGATCACGCATTTTGGATGAAAGCACATAGGAAAGTCGTTCCCAGATATCATCCGGGGCGAGTTTTACGCCCCTCGGCAGGAGATTGCGAAATTCGCAGTACTCACGAATTGCATCGGTAAGGCCTGCACGCAGTCCATTCACGTGCGTGCCTCCCTGCTCAGTCGGAATGAGGTTTACATAGCTCTCAGCGACACCTTCACCACCTTCCGGCAGCCACAGCAATGCCCAGTCCACGCCCTCATGCTCTGCTTTCATTTGCCCAAGAAATGGCTCCGCGGGCAGACACTCATAGCCCTCCACCGCTTCAAGCAGGTAATCCTTGAGTCCGTCCTCGTAATACCAGTCAACCGATTCACCACTGCTTTCATCGGTGAAGTGAATTCTGAGACCGGGACACAACACGGCCTTTGCCCGGAGAACATGCTTGAGCCGGGGCACTGAAAACTTAGGGGAATCAAAATATTTTTCGTCGGGCCAGAAACGTAACCTTGTCCCAGTGTTGCGTTTACCTACTTCTCCGACAACTTCCAACTCGGAGGTGACATCACCGCCAGCAAACGCCATATTATGTTCTTTGCCATCGCGCTTGACCCATATTTCCAGATTTTTTGATAGCGCATTAACAACAGAAACACCAACCCCATGAAGACCGCCGGAAAATTGATAGTTTTTATCTGAAAACTTACCCCCTGCATGCAAAGTACAGAGGATAACCTCGACACCTGGCCTGCCCTGTTCAGGGTGTATGCCGACCGGCATGCCACGGCCATCGTCCGAAACTTCAAGTGAACCGTCTTTGTACAGTGTGATATCTATCTGGCTGGCATAGCCGGACACGGCCTCATCGACACTATTGTCGATAACTTCCTGGGCGAGATGATTGGGGCGCGTCGTATCGGTATACATACCCGGACGCTTGCGCACCGGATCAAGTCCGGAGAGCACTTCAATATCAGCGGCTTCGTATTGTTGACTCATATCTCTATCAATAAGGTGAACCGCGGCACGTTAATAGATGGAGAGGTAACAGACAAGTGAATACTTTGAATCATTCATTTAACGAGATACCTGACTGTCATCTGGCAAACCGTTAGACTAGCGAGATCAGCCACTATTTCCATCACAAACGACGCGCAAAATGTCAGACAAGCAAAGCCGAATCAAAGACTTCGAAAAATCTCTCACGCAACTCGAGGCCCTGGTAGAAGGACTTGAGAAGGGCGATGTCCCTCTTGAAGAGGCGCTCAAACAATTTGAGCAAGGCATCCAGCTTGCGCGCGGATGTCAGAGTGCATTAAAGGATGCCGAACTGAAGGTACAGCAGTTACTGGAAAGCCGGAACGAGAGTGAATTACAGGATATTGCCGAATAGGCATTACCAGGCATTCCAATGAGTTTTGGTTCACGAATCCCTGAATACCAGGCACGGCTTGAGACGGCGATGTCACGCTGGCTGCCGGCGGCTAATCACCCGCCGCAAAGATTACATGAAGCAATGCGTTATTCGACTCTAGGCGGCGGCAAAAGACTTCGCCCATTGTTGATATATGCAACAGGTGAAGTATTGGGCATTCCCGCTATGCAGCTTGATGGTCCTGCAACAGCTGTGGAAATGGTACACGCCTACTCACTCATTCATGATGATTTGCCTGCGATGGATGACGATGATCTGCGTCGGAACCAGCCCACCTGTCATAAGGCATATGATGAAGCAACAGCCATACTTGCCGGAGATGCGTTACAAGCGCTTGCTTTCCATGTACTCGCATCGGATAAGGACATGCAAGTAGAAGCCGCAGCGCGCCTGCATATGGTCAACCTGCTAGCTGAAGCAGGTGGGTCATTAGGTATGGCGGGTGGTCAGGCAATTGATCTGGATGCAGTCGGCCAATCATTAAGCCTGGTTGAACTGGAAAACATGCATATTCACAAAACAGGGGCTCTAATCCGTGCCAGCGTCCTTATCGGCTGTTACAGCAAGCCATTATTGGACAGCGATGTTCTACAGGCACTGGACCGATACGCAAAACGTATTGGCCTGGCATTCCAGATTCAGGATGACATTCTCGATGAAGAAAGTGACACCGAAACACTTGGAAAAACCCAGGGATCGGACCGGGCACTAAACAAACCCACATTCCCCTCAATCATCGGCATGTCAGAATCCAAGGAGCGTGCCAAAGAGCTCATTGAAGAAGCTACAGAGGCGCTAAAACCACTTGGAGAGCAGGCGGAAGCACTTAACTGGCTTGCCTGGCACATTATCGATCGACGTAGCTAAGCCGATATCTTGGACAGCGTCGTGCGCAACACCGATAATATGTGCCTTAACTCATTCCTGAGTGGTCTGAAAGCTGCATACTGTGGCCATTTACAAACAGGACGTTCTAAACTATGACCGATGCTTCCAGCTATGCGCTGTTAGGTAAAATCCGCACCCCTGAGGAGCTGCGGGAATTGCCACGAGAAGAACTCCCGGCACTGGCCATAGAGTTACGTCGTTATCTCATTGAAACACTGGCACGTGTGGGCGGTCATTTTGCTGCGAACCTGGGCACTGTAGAACTGACACTCGCCCTGCATACAGTATTCAACACCCCTGAAGATCGCCTAGTCTGGGATGTAGGTCATCAGGCCTATCCACACAAGGCATTGACCGGCCGTCGCATGCAACTGGAAAGTATTCGCAAGCACGGCGGATTACATCCCTTCCCAAGTCGTAGCGAAAGCATTTACGACACATTTGGCACCGGGCATTCCAGCACCTCACTTTCTGCCGCCATGGGCATGGCAGTCGCTGCCAAGCTGCAGAAAGCAGACCGCCGCATCGTCGCCATCATAGGCGACGGAGGTATTACCGCCGGGATGGCCTTTGAGGCGCTTAATCACATCGGCAGTCTTGGTCTGGATGTGCTCGTAGTCTATAACGACAATGACATGTCCATATCCGAAAATGTCGGCGCCCTTAGAAACCATTCGGCCCGTATTGTTCACAAAAGCAAGACACGTATCCCGACCGCGCAAGGTGATATGGAAACTGACCGCCCTGAGCATTGGCAACTGGCAAATCGCGTTATCGATGAAAACTCATCCGCCGATGTCCATGATGGTGCTTTTTTTGAAAGCCTTGGCTTTTCCTACTATGGCCTGTTCGACGGACACGATCTCCCTGGTCTAATAGACACGCTTGAACATGTCAAAACGAAACGTGGCCCGGTTGTTTTGCATGTCGCTACGATAAAGGGTAAAGGTTTTGAGCCAGCAGAGCAGGAGCCGATTAAATACCACGGTGTTACAGGCTTTGACCCCGTTACTGGATCGATGGCTTCGAAAAAGCCTTCTTCAGCAAAAACCTATACGCAAGTATTCAGTGACTGGCTGTGTGCCTATGCTGAGATAGACCCCCGTATGGTCGGAATTACACCCGCCATGCGAGAAGGGTCTGGTCTCGTTAGTTTCTCCAAACGATTCCCGGACCGCTATTTTGACGCAGCTATAGCCGAACAACATGCGGTTACTCTCGGTGCAGGCATGGCAGCTGACGGACTCAAGCCAGTCGTCGCCATTTACTCAACCTTTCTGCAGCGCGGCTATGACCAACTTATTCACGACGTAGCTCTGCAAAACCTGCCTGTTGTATTTGCATTGGACCGTGGCGGTCTGGTCGGTGCAGATGGTGCCACACATCATGGCAGTTTCGACCTGAGCTTCCTGCGTTGTGTACCGAACATGGTGGTAATGGCACCTTCGGATGAAAACGAGTGCCAGCGCATGCTCACAACCGGCATGGAACATGACGGGCCCTCTGCCATTCGCTACCCACGTGGCTTTGGCCCTGGCTCCGAAGTCCGCTTCAAAGATGGCGCAATCGCCCTGGGTAAGGCGCGCGTGTTGCGTGAGTGCAAAGGTCGCCGCCGCCCAAGGATTGCTATTTTGGCCTTTGGCGCCATGGTGGCACCTGCACTGGAAGCTGCAGATATTATTGATGCAGCGGTCGTGGACATGCGCTTTATAAAGCCACTGGATGAGAACCTCATCATGGAGATGGCAGATGAACACGATCTTCTGGTCACAGTAGAAGACAATGTAATTCAGGGGGGTGCGGGTAGTGCAGTCAATGAACTTATAATTTCCCGTCATGAATCCATTCCTGTACTGAACCTTGGTTTACCTGACCATTTTGTCGAACACGGCAGTCGTGAAGAATTGCTCGAAGAACTCGGGCTTGATGGCTCTGGTATATTACGTCGCATACAGAAACGCCTCAGGGCGAAAGATCTGGACGCTGCCAATGCCTCTGCCAACCAGATCTCCTGATATCTATCTAAGCCGTATCCCATATGACTGCTGTCTATACACTGAAGGTTCTGAACGAAATATCCTCCTCACATGTTATCGAGGGACACCAGGGTAAATGTGCCCGTCTTCACGGCCATAACTGGAAGATTGAGGTCGAGGTTGAATGCACCGAACTCGACCCATTAGGCATGGGCATGGATTTCGCCCAGTTAAAGGACGAAGTCAGGGAAGTGACTGAACCACTGGATCATCGTCACTTGAACGATCTGCCCGGATTCAAAAACTGCAATCCTACCGCCGAAAACGTTGCCGCCTACGTATATAAAGAACTCGGTCAGCGCATAAATCGTAAAGACGCAACCGTAACTGCAGTCACCATCTGGGAAACCAGCAAAGCCAGTGTCTGCTACCGTGAGTGTTAACTAGCGTTTCACCCTGTATCTGGGAGGCAAATGCCCCAAGTTTTGCAAATCCCAGAATTTATCCGGTCGACTGCGTTCGAGCTGTTGTTCAATCTCGTCGGGTAACAGTTTATAAAAATCAAACCCGGTTAAATTCTCGACCTCGTCCACAGTAACCACGAAATTACCCAAAGGCTCACTACCTTTCACATTCTGTGGCACCAGAAAAGCGAGCACACGCGGATTTCCCGCACGATCAATATCCAGCAGTAGCTTGAAAAAAGCATCTGGTATTTCCACACCCGACTCCAGAAAATTCTGCTCGGAATCAAAAACCGGACCGGTCAACACCCAGATTTTTTCGAAACGACGGGCGTAGTGATCAAGCTCGATCTCTTCGATACGCTGCCAGAGCTCCCGGTTAAGGTGAGGTCGCTGCGGTACGATATTACTCATGCGGAATGTCGCTGACTGGGCTTTACGCCCATATAGCTGGCTGATTGCATAATTGGGCACCAGATGCCCCCGGTCGTAACCACTGCGACTGAAATCGCCATGACCCACACGCATTAATGTTCGCCAGTCAGTTGAAAAATGTTTTGGTCTTGGCAAATACTTCTTGGCTTTAATAGGCTCGAGCACATAGGCTGCCCACAAGGCGTTTCGCCGCAATTCAGAATAGCCCAACATAAACCCTGGATTGGTAATGACATGTACCCAATGTAATGGGTTGTCATACTGAACCAGACCGGGAATACCCGCATAGACGTAATTATCGCGTTTCTTAACATCCTGGACATACCAGGCAGCAAGAAGCATCAAACCAAGCCAGAAACCAATCCATAGGTTTCTGGCTTTAAGGCTACTAATCAGAACAGAAATCAGGGAGCTTCTTCTGCGTCGGGCCATTATTTTGTCAATTCCTTTTTTACAGCGAAAATCTAACATGCAGATATAAACTATTTATCATGAAAAAGGTCATATAATTGATTAGCAATGTTAAGCTATTCAATTACCCGAATTTGAACACGGAGTTATTATGGAAACCAATCGCCCTATCGTAACTAATGCACGCATGACCTCTGCTGTCAGCAATGCATTGGCTACTAACAAAGTCCTGCGCAATACCTACTGGTTGCTTTCGCTGACCTTGTTATTCAGCGGCGCTGTAGCAGCCACTTCCATGGCGCTTAACCTTCCTCATCCTGGCCTGATAATCACTCTGGTGGGATATTTCGGGCTGTTATATCTCACGGAAAAAAACAAGAACAGCAGCATGGGGCTGGTATTTGTTTTTGCACTCACAGGTTTCATGGGCTATACGCTTGGCCCGATCATGAATGCCTATGTGACATTCATCCCCAACGGTGACCAACTGGTGATGACTGCACTGGGCGGAACCGGCATCATCTTTGTCGGTCTTTCAGCTTATGCCATTGCCAGCGGAAAGCGCTACAGCAACTGGGGTGCAGGCCTGACAGTCGGCATTCTGCTCGCCTTTGTCGCCAGCATTGCCAACATATGGCTACAGATGCCTGCTCTCGCACTTACGGTATCCAGCCTGTTTACACTTCTGATGTGTGGTCTGATCCTTTATCAGACAGCTGAGATTATTCACGGTGGTGAAACCAACTACATCAGCGCCACGGTTACCCTCTTTGTAAGCATCTACAACCTCTTCCTTAGCCTTTTACACATACTGACTGCTATGTCTGGCGAAGACTAAACGTAAAATCAATAAAAGGGCCTGAAAGGGCCCTTTTTTGTGGGCAAGGAACATCCACATGACAAAATTCAAAGAGTATTCAGATTACGATGCCACAGGACTGGCCAAGCTCATTTCCAAAGGTGATGTGAGCAGCAGTGAAGTACTCGAAGCCGCCCTTGATGCTGCCGACCGCATCAACCCCAGCCTCAATGCCATTGTTCATCGTTTTGACGACAAGGCTCGCAAGGCCAACAGTCATCTGCCAGATGGGCCATTCAAGGGTGTGCCTTTTTTGTTAAAAGACCTGATAGATGTCTACGCTGGCGAGCCATTCTCCCAGGGGTCAAGGTTTTTCAGGGACTATATCCCTGATTATGACTCTGAACTGGTCAAACGCTTCAAGGCCGCTGGCTTGAATATTTTCGGCAAGACCAATACACCGGAATTCGGCATTACACCCATGACTGATCCGGAACTGTTCGGCTCCACCTGTAACCCATGGAATACAGACAAAACGGCAGGTGGTTCCAGTGGGGGTACGGGTGCTGCCGTGGCTGCAGGTATAGTACCGGCTGCCAGTGGTGGCGATGGTGGTGGTTCAATACGAATGCCAGCCTCAGCCAATGGCATCGTTGGCCTGAAGACCACGCGTGGTCGTACACCCACAGGCCCTTTCCTGGGAGATATATGGTTCGGTATGGCCGTACAATTTGCCTTGACAAGAACTGTACGTGACACCGCAGCACTACTTGATGCCGTTGCCGGCCCACAGCTATCAAGCGATCCCGGACCCGCCAATATCGCACCTAAACCAGACAGGCCTTACCTCGATGAAGTACAGGCTAAAGACAGGAAGTTACGGATCGCATTTTCCACAGACCCCATGCTCGGGGAAAGCCTGCATCCAGAATGCAAAGCTGGTGTGGAAAACACAGCCAAATTACTGACTGACCTTGGACACGAAGTCACAAACGCCACACCGAAAATTGATCGCGAAGAATTTATTTATCACTTTGGTGTACTCGTCGCGGCTGATATAGCTGCCGTTATAGAAGATGGCAGACAGCTTGTAGGCCGAACGCCACGTAAAAATGATTTCGAGGCAAAAACCTGGGCAGTAGCAAAACTGGGAAAGAGCTATACCAGCCAGGCTGTCACCGAAGCCATCTGGTATGTCCATAAACTAGGTCGACAAATGGGCCAGTTTATGGAAAAGCATGATGTATTTCTGACCAGCACGGTTGGTATGCCCCCCACCAACACAGGGCACTTAAACCCCAAAGGAATGGATGCCATAGCACTCAACCTCATGAACAGCCTGCCATTGGGTAAACTGGCCGCCAGAAAGGAAATCGTGCTTCAGGTCGCAGCGCCCTCCTTTGAGTGGATGTCCCAGACCCCCATTGCCAACGCCACAGGTCAGCCTTCCATCTCGCTGCCTTTGCACTGGTCTTCGGATGGACTGCCCGTAGGTATGCTATTTACAGGAAGATTTGGTGACGAGGCCACACTGATTCGTCTTGCAGCACAATTGGAGCGGGCATTACCCTGGAAAGATAAAAAGCCACCAATTTACGCCTAGTGAAAAGACCAAGCTATTCGCCCTTGAACCAGGCTAGATTGTCTCGCAATTTCACGACTTCGCCCACAATAATAAGGCTTGCTAAAGGAGCTGATTCCGGGTCTATCTTGCCTGGCAGATCAGCAAGGGTGCCAGTGATCACTTGCTGGGTAGGGCATGTCCCCTCTTCGACCAGTGCAACAGGATGTGTCGCCGGTAGTCCATGGGCTATTAGCTGCTCACAAATCAAAGGCAGAGAAAGTCGGCCCATATAGAACACAACCGTCTGATTCGGTGTTACCAGTTCCGGCCAGTTCAGGTCGAGTTTGCCATCTTTCTTGTGGCCAGTTACAAAAATACAGGCCTGGGCATAATCCCGATGCGTCAAGGGAATACCCGCATAGGCAGCACAACCCGATGCTGCCGTGATACCCGGTACCACCTGAAAAGGGATGCCTTCTGTAGCGAGCGTTTCGATTTCCTCACCACCACGACCAAAGATAAAGGGATCGCCACCCTTCAGCCTTAATACGCGTTTGCCCTCTCTCGCTAGTCGCACCAATAGCTGATTAATGTCTTCCTGTGGGAGCGTATGATCATTACGTCGTTTACCCACGTCGACACGATCTGCATCACGTCTGACCAAATCCAGCACTGCTGGTGATACCAGTCGATCGAATAACACCACGTCAGCTTTCTGCATCAGGCGTAATGCCCGGAACGTCAGTAAGTCAGGATCGCCCGGACCACCTCCAACCAGATATACCTCGCCACTTGCCACTTCGGTTTCACCCGATTCCACACTGGATAAAGCTAATTCAAGCGCATCTTCAGCCTGATCCTGAAGCCCGGCAAAGAGCCGTTCGGCTACCGTGCCTTCAAATATTCCCTCCCAGAAATGCCGTCGTTGAGACATTTGTGGCAAAGCTGCTTTTACTCTTGGACGATATCTGGCAGCCAATTCGGCCAAACGCCCGTATGCGGTAGGTATGGTGGATTCAAGTTTAGTTCTGAGCGTTCGGGCAAGTACCGGTGCGGCACCACCTGAAGAAATGGCAACGATAACCGGTGAGCGATCCACAATGGAGGGTGTAATGAAAGTACAGGCATCCGGATCATCCACCACATTGACCGGGATACGTCGAGCCTTGCAATCAGTAGATACTTGCCGATTAAAGGCCTGATCATCAGTAGCAGCCACGACTAATGTGGCTTCATTCAATAACGTCTTATCATAGGCATCTGTGTGAATGCGGATACTACCTTCTTCTACCAATGCCTGAACATCGTCATGCAAAACATCTGCGACAACTGTGATATCTGCACCGCAACGACGCAGCAGCTCAATCTTGCGTAATGCAACATGCCCGCCCCCGACGACAAGACATTGAGTACCCTGAATATTGAGGAAGGCCGGGAAGTAGTCCATAGAATTAGCTGTGGTGGCAGTCAGTAAATAATCTCAGGACTCGGCGTAAACACATCCATGTAGCCTCGATGGCCGCGTCCATGCGGCCAACGGTCCTGAGCTTCTTCACTAACTACCTTCGAACAAGCCTGAACTAACTGGCTTTGTCGGTTGGTACTTGTGAAGCCGGATCGGCCACATGCAGCCCACACTCCTTCAGCTCAGGGTTTTCCCACCACCAGCGTCCGGCGCGTACATCTTCACCCACGGTAATCGCACGGGTGCAGGGGGCGCAGCCGATACTCGGGTAATTCTGGTCATGCAATTCGTTATAAGGCACATCAAAATGATGAATGTAGGCCCAGACATCCTGCTCGCTCCAATCGACCAGCGGATTGAACTTCTCAAGACCAAAGCCCTCATCATGTTCCTGAACCGGTAGCTCTGTACGAGTGACTGCCTGCTCACGTCGCAGGCCGGTAATCCAGGCGGTTTTGCCTGCGAGTGCACGTTTGAGTGGTTCGATCTTACGGATACCACAGCAGGCCTTGCGCAATTCAACGCTACGATAAAAGGCATTAATTCCTTCCTTACGAACGAACTGCTCGGTCTTGCCAGTGTCCGGGAAGAACACCGTAATCTCACGCTGGTATTTTTCCTGTGCCTTATCCATTAAACGATAGGTCTGATCAGGGAGACGGCCAGTGTCCAGACTGAGGATTTCAATATCCAGATTATTTCGACAAATCAGATCCATCAGCACCATGTCTTCGGCCCCCAAACTATTCGCCATGGTGGCAGGACTGAAATCTGAGGCGACACGCTGTAGCACTGTAAGTGCGGCATCTGTTTTTGCCTGTACGTCGTCTGTAAATTCTGCTTTAGTCATTTCTGAAACCAATAAGTAAGGAATTAAATAGGCCGGTATTATACGTTGATACCTGACTCGGCGAGTGCAGCTATTGCAGCCACTGCAGTTTTTGTAAACAAGGCACCCGCAATCAATACGAGTATCGTTGCAATCATCGGCTTGAGTACACGGTCCGGAAGCTTGAAACCCACGCGTGTACCCAGATAAATGCCCGGCAGGGAACCTATCAGCAAATATCCGAGCATATGAAAATCAACTGTGCCCAATGTTAAATGTCCGATACCGGCAACAAGTGTGAGCGGCACTGCATGAGCCAGATCTGTGCCCACCACTGAAATGGCGGGTAACCGTGGATAAAGTATTAGCAGGATCATGGCACCAATCACACCTGCGCCCACGGAAGAAATCGTAACGACTATGCCTAATAGCAAGCCAGCGATTACAGTCATGGGAGTGCGCCCCTTATGATGCAACACCTTTAGCATCCGAATGGATTCATGTTCACTGAAATATTGCACCTTGCTCTTAAGAATCGTTAATAGACCGGTGGCAACCACTGTGACGCAAAGTGTGAGCGTAATGATGTGTTCAATTCGGTCGTCAATACCAACCCAGTGCAAACCTAATGTCGTTAAAACACTGGCCGGCACACTGCCTAGCATGAGCAATCCAACAATTCGCCACTCAACCGTGCCCTGCTGGCGGTGTAATAAAACGCCGAATCCCTTGGTGCCTGCCGCATAAAGCAGGTCTGTACCCACTGCGACTGCGGGGGAAACACCAAAGAGCAGGATAAGTAATGGCGTCATAAGCGCACCACCGCCGACGCCAGTTGCGCCTACAGCAAAGCCAACTACTAATCCTGCAAGTGAAAAAGCCAACATAATCTATGAGTTAGAAAAACTACTTCCAAATTTACTGGCGGCACAGGCCACCGTGGGAGCAGCAAGATAACAGCTTGCCCTTTTCAGCAAAAGGAATATATTTACATACGGTAATAACTTTATTGCATATAGGTGCAGTCATGAAATTACGTCAATTACGTTACATCCATGAAGTCGCACGCCACGAATTCAATATTACTGCGGCAGCTGAAGTACTGTTTACCTCTCAGCCTGGAATCAGTAAACAGATTCGCCTACTCGAAGAAGAACTTGGTGTGGATATTTTTGTACGCAATGGCAAGCACCTCACCGAAACCACCCCGGCAGGTGCTCGTATCCTTGAGGTGACGGAGCGCATTCTCTATGAAGTCGATAATATCAAGCGCGCCGCAGATGACTATCGTGAAACTGATCGCGGCACCTTAAGCATTGCGACAACACATACCCAGGCACGTTACGCCCTGCCGCCAACAATCAAGACGTTTACGGCCAAATATCCAAAGGTGAGTTTCCAGTTACATCAGGGTGCCCCACCACAGATTGCCAAATGGGCAGCCACAGGTGAAGCAGACTTTGCAATTGCTACCGAGGCACTGGAACATTTCTCCGAACTTATCATGCTGCCCTGCTATCACTGGAACCGTTGCATATTGGTTAAGCCGGATCACCCACTGGCAAAAATGCAAAAGCTCACCCTGAAAGCTATTGCCGAGCAACCTCTAGTGACATATACCTTCGGATTCACAGGCAGATCACAATTAGACAGAGCCTTCAAGGTACAGGGACATCATCCTGAGGTGGTACTCACTGCAGTGGATGCCGACGTCATCAAGACCTATGTTCGACTGGGACTCGGCGTGGGTATTATTGCCAACATGGCATATGACCCCGAACAGGACAGCGACCTCGTTGCCCTGAGCGCTGATCACCTTTTCGAATCCAGTACGACGCATATCGGATTCAGGCGTGGCCTATTATTACGAGCCTATATGTATGAATTCATTCATATGTTTGCTCCACACCTGGGTCCGGAAGTGATCAAACGGGCTGAAGCTATCAAGGATACCCAGGAGCATCAGGCATTGGTGGATGAGTTGTGGGACCAACTCCCCCAGTATTAGGCCTTTATATCTTTCTGGAACAAGCAAATGGCAGGAAATTCTTTTTCAACATAAGCCCAAACTGTTAAAGTCGCATTCCCATGATGGATTACATCGCATTTATCCAATGCCACGGCCCCTTAAAATGCTAGAATTGGTCTCATTGGCTCTTCCCGACCACTCTTAATCATATAGCGAAAATATGTACCGTTACGACGAACAAGATCAACAGATCATGAATGAACGTGTGGCTCAGTTTTCTGACCAGACACGTCGATATCTGGCGGGCGAACTGTCCGAAACGGAATTTCGCGCCTTGCGACTGATGAATGGTCTGTACTTCCAGCGCTTTGCCCCGATGTATCGCATTGCCATTCCCTACGGAATGCTGTCCTCCACACAGTTACGCAAACTGGCAGAGATTGCCCGTACCTATGACCGTGGCTATGGACACTTTTCAACCCGTCAGAACATCCAGTTTAACTGGTGTAAAACCGAAGACATTCCCACCATCTTTGCGGAACTGGCCTCGGTGGAGATGCACTCGGTACAGACGAGTGGTAACTGCATTCGCAATACCACCACCGATCAGCTCGCCGGCGTCGCGCATGACGAGTTGGAAGACCCGCGGCCTTACTGCGAACTGATCCGCCAGTGGTCAACCTTCCACCCTGAATTCGCCTACCTGCCACGTAAATTCAAGATTGCCGTCAGCTCATCGAAGAAGGATCGCGCTGCCGTGCAGATGCATGACATCGGCCTGTATATGCTTGAGAACGATGACGGTGAAGTTGGCTTTCAGGTCTGGGTGGGTGGCGGCCTGGGTCGTACACCGATTCTTTCACAGAAGATTCGAGGCTTCCTGGAGAAACAACACATGTTCTCCTACCTTGAGGCCATATTGCGTGTCTACAACCAGCATGGCCGCCGTGATGACGGCAACCGCGCCCGTATCAAGATCATGGTGCGCGACCTCGGCCCGGAAAAGTTTGCCGAACTGGTAGAGGCCGAATGGGCACATATCAGGGACAGCGCCCTGAGGCTTGAAGATGCTGATATTGAACGTATCAAGGCGTATTTCACCACACCTGATTACGCATCCAAAACAGCAGATAGCACAGATTTTAACGAGAAATACAATCAGAATAGCGAATTCGCCCGATGGGTGAATCAGAACACCGCCGAGCACAAGCAGGAAGGCTACAAGGCTGTCTATATTTCACTCAAGGCGCCCGGCATTCCTCCAGGCGATGCCACGCATGAGCAAATGGACCTGATTGCCGATCTTGCCGACGAATTCAGCTTTGGGGAAATCCGCACCACGCATGACCAGAACCTGGTGCTGGGTGATGTGCATAAGGCCGATTTATTTACTGTTTGGCAACGCCTGCAGGCCCTGCAGTTAGCCACGCCGAATATCGGCACCCTCACTGACATGATCTGCTGCCCCGGCCTCGATTTCTGTGGTCTGGCCAATGCCGGTTCCATTGATGTCGCCGAAAAACTCAATGAACGTTTTGAAGATCTGGATTACCTCTATGATCTGGGCGAGCTAAAGCTGAAGATGTCTGGATGCATGAATGGCTGCGGCCATCACAGTGTCGGCCATATAGGCGTACTCGGTGTCGAGAAGAAAGGCCAGGAGTGGTACCAGGTGACTCTGGGCGGCGATGCCAGCAATGACGCGTCACTGGGTGACCGTATCGGCCCGGCTTTTGACAAGGAAGGCGTCATTGACGCCATTCAGGGAATCGTGCAGGTCTATGTAGATCTGCGTGAAGGCGAAGAGCGCTTCCTTGATACCTATCGCCGCATTGGTATTACGCCCTTCAAGGAACGTGTCTATGCCAAGGAGGCCGCGTAATGAACCAGGCAATAAAACAGAAAACATACAGACGCGTTATTCTGGATCGCCAGATTGTTACTGATAACTGGCAATACATTGGTGATGAGGATTCAGTACCGGATCAAGGCGACATTGTAGTCAGCCTGGACCGCTGGAAAAATGATCAGCAAACCATGAGCCGGCATGTGGGGCGCATAGGTGTCCAACTGAACGAAAAAACCAACATTGAAGAAATCAATATAAGTTTAAACCACATTCCATTGATTGTTATTGATTTTCCTATAATCGATACAAATAAACGTGGCTATCATCCGGTTGGTTGCGGCTACTCGCAGGCCTACCTGCTGCGTAGTCGTTATGGATACTCCGGTGAGCTCCGTGCTATCGGTGATTCTGTTGCACGAGACGTACTGCAGTATATGGAACGCTGCGGCATTAACAGCTTTGACCTGGCTGAGGGCAAGGACATCAATGATGCCCTGAAAGCCTTCAATGAGATGACAGTGGCCTACCAGCCCTCTGCGGACAAGATGCAGCCTGCTTTTATTCGTCGCCGCAACGTTGCATAAATCAATCTGGCATGACGTTTGCTCTATTCTCAGAGTATGAATGACATAGATACTCACTCCCAGGCTCCCGTTATTGGCGTAATTCTGGCCGGTGGTGCCGGTCGTCGTCTTGGCGGTGTCGACAAGGGCCTGATCAATCTGAATGGGCAACCACTGATTGAGCATGTTCTGGCCCGCCTGAAACCCCAGGTAAACCATATCCTCATCATAGCCAACAGGCATAAAGACAGCTACTCGGAATACGGACATCCGGTCATCAGTGACAGAACTTCAGGATTTGAAGGCCCTCTAACCGGCATGCTGGCCGGACTACACTGGGCATCCGAAAAACATTCAAAGGCACAATGTCTATTTGTGCCTGTCGATGCCCCCCTGCTCCCTGATGACCTATTAAATCGCCTACAGGAAGCTTCCAGCGAATCAGAGCTTGCGGCAGCCAGTAATGCTGAAGGCATTCAGCCAGTATGCTGCCTGATCGGGACCCAGCAGCTTGAAAGGCTCGAACAGGACTTTGAGGCGGGCGAGCGCAGTCCCTACAAATGGCTACAGAATAACGTGGCGGCCATCGCAGACTTCAGCGATCTGGACCAGACACTCTGGAGCCTGAATACGCCGGAAGAATTACAGACTGCCGAGCAGGTGCTGCGTACTTATTCGGGACAGGCCGCCTGAGTGGAACAGCTCCTGGATCAGCGCGGCAGAGAAAAGCACAAGCTGCGCATCTCCCTGACTGATCGATGCAACTTCCGCTGCCCCTATTGCATGCCGGAAGATCCAGAATGGTTGCCTAAAGATCAGTTACTGAGTTTTGAAGAACTCCAGCGTCTGTGTGAACTGTTTGTTACACGTCTAGGCATTACCCAAATACGACTGACAGGGGGCGAGCCTCTGCTCCGCAATGACCTCGACCAATGTGTTACTGCTCTGAACAAGCTACGTAGACAAGGCCTGCAACGCATCTCACTGACCAGTAACGGCATCCTCCTGCCAAAACTGGCTGACAAACTGAAATTTGCAGGTGTTGATGATATCAACGTCAGTCTGGACACCCTTGACCCGAAAAGATTTCTTCGCCTCAGCGGGGGCAAGAGCCACCCCGCTGAAGTCATTGCAGGTATTGAAGCCGCCGTTGATGCCGGCCTGAAAGTCAAACTCAATACCGTGGTCATCAAGGGTTATAACGAAGAAGACGTATTACCACTGGTTGAGTGGGCCATGGTGCAAAACCTTCCCCTGCGGTTCATTGAGTTCATGCCGCTGGACGGCAATGGCAACTGGTCCAGGGACAAGGTCGTATCAGAAAAAGAAATTCTGCAAAAACTGCGCAGTCATTTCGCGGTACAGAAACTACCGTCAACCAATGAGCCAGCCACCTATTACCAGGTGAACGACAGCTACCAGCTAGGCATTATCCCCACCATCAGCAACCCCTTCTGTCAGAGCTGCAACCGCCTACGCCTTACAGCAACCGGTGAGCTCTATTCCTGCCTGTTTTCAGCCAAAGGCCGTGACCTGCGTGAAGGTCTGCGTACCGGACTCAGTGACGGCGAGATTGCATCCATCATCCGTGGCCATGTCTGGCACAAGGAGGCAGGTTATGCTGTCACCCAGGGCTATGTAGTACGACCGATCACCATGCATACACTGGGCGGTTAAACAGTGGCTGATTATCAGATCGAATGCTATGGCGTATTCAAAAGACTGACACAGGTCGATAGCCTGAAAATCACAATGGGGGCCGAAGAAGTTCAGATCAAGGAGTTACTCGATGAACTCCAAAAGCAGTACCCGGAAATGACTGACACACTCAAGGTCACCGCCTGTGCCATTGGCGACGAACTGCTGAGTCGGGAATCAACTATCACCCCGGATAAAACGCTGGCACTAATCCCGCCGGTAAGTGGTGGACAATGAGCGACTATCTCTTTGATACCGACCTCGATCTACACGCCCTACTGGCTGAAACCGAAGATGAAAGCTGCGGCGCGCTCGTCATATTTGGCGGTGCCGTACGCGTCAACAACGAGGGGCGCACAGTCGACTCCATTGATTACAGTGCCCACAACGCCCTGGCTGAAAAAACCCTGCGAGAAGTTGAACAGGAAACCAGGGACAAATTCCAGGTTGCCCAGTGTCGACTCGTCCATCGCATTGGAAAACTCGCCCTTGGCGAACTCAGCGTACTGGTCGTTGTTCGTGCCGGTCATCGCCCTGAAGCCTTTGAAGCAGCAAGATGGGCAATCGACACAGTCAAGAAACGTGTTCCCATCTGGAAAGAAGAGTTTTACCAGAGCGGCGATAGTGAGTACCTTGAAGGCACTCCACTTGAAAGCAAAATCAGTGACCGCCCCTAAAAGACACAGAATATGAAAGACATCACCCACAAACCCGATACCCTAAGATCAGCGCGAGCAACAGCCACCATTAAGATGCCGGCCTTTTGCGTTGAGCTTTTACGTGAACGCAAGGCGGAAAAAGGTGACGCCCTGGAAATAGCCAAATCTGCAGGCTATCTCGCTGCCAAAAAGACATGGGAACTACTCCCCCTTTGTCATCCCCTGCCCCTGCAAAATATTGATATCGACTATGAACTGGGTGAAGAAAGCGTTCGTATCGAAGTCGAAGTTTCATTGGTCGCCAGTACCGGAGTAGAAATGGAGGCACTGACCTCAGCCAGTGTGACCGCCCTGACCCTCTACGACATGCTCAAACCCCATGCAGGGACTGACCTTTCAATTGGTGAAATAAAACTTTTACGCAAGAAAGGTGGCAAATCACACTACACACGCCAGTTCAATAGCGACATGCGTGCTGCGTTACTGGTTGTCAGTGCCGACATAGCCAATGGCAGCAAACCTGACAAAGCAGGTGCATTTGTACATCAGGTACTTGAAGAATCCGGACTTACAATCCATGCCCACACGACAGTCGAAGATAATGTCGATACCGTGCAAGCAACTATCAGGCAATGGGTCGAAGAAGGGGTCGAGTTGATCATAACGCTGGGCGGTACCGGTATCTCGCCTGATGACTGCACCGTTGAAGCAGTGACCCCCATAATTACGCGTGACATGCCGGGCATAATGGAAGCCGCGCGAAACTATGGCCAACGTCGCACACCCTATGCAATGATGTCCCGTGGTGTTGCAGGCCTCATTGATCAAAGCCTCGTAGTGACCTGCCCGGGTAGCAGCAAGGGTGCTGAAGAAACACTGGATGCACTCTTGCCAGGTCTGGCGCATGCACTGGAGGTCATCAAGGCCTTTAAATCATGATCTCAATTGAGCAGGCCTTAAATCACTACATTGAACGCCTGTCGCCGCTAGCCACTGAAACAATCGCAGTTCATCAGGCGCTTCACCGGGTATTGGCTTGTGATGTGCACTCAGAATCTGATCTCCCCCGCTTTGATCAAAGTGCCATGGACGGATATGCCCTCCGCAGCGAGGATACGGCCACTGCCCCTGTAGAAATCCCTGTAGTTAACACATCAGCAGCGGGTCATTGGCCAGAATCAGCATTAGAGGCAAACACGGCATGGCGTATCTATACCGGTGCGCCGATTCCTGAAGGCGCAAACACTGTCATCCCTCAGGAGCACGTTAAGCGTGAGGGAGACACGCTAAAATTTGAAGCACCGTATCCATCCGGTAAGAACATACGTTATCGAGGTGAAGAAATTTCTAAAGGCGCATCACTCGCATCAAGCGGTCAGAAAGTAACGCCAGGACTTATCGCTTCACTAAGGAATGGTGGTACCGAGAATGTCCTTGTTTATAAAGCACCCCGGATCAGCCTACTGGTCACGGGAGACGAAATACGCTCACCTGGCAGTCAATTGAACCCTGGCGACATACCTGATTCCAACGGTCCCTATATCCAGAACTGGCTCTTGGCGAATGGATACCAAGCCCCGGAAATCATATATGTCAGTGACACACAGCAGGATGTAGCAAGCTGCCTGCGAGTAGCTGCAGCAGAAGGCGATTTTATCATCACCACCGGTGGTGCTTCAGTGGGTGACCGTGATTTCATTCCGGCGACAGCAAAAGCAATCGGCTTTGAAGAAGTATTCTGGAAAGTCGCCCAGAAGCCAGGCAAGCCACTATTCTTTGGAATGCGAAACGATCAGGCATTCCTCGGGCTACCCGGCAACCCGGGGGCCGTTCTGGTGGGCATGGAAATACATGCACGAACAATACTGAATTGCTTGCAGGGGTTGGCCGACAGGTTGCCGCAATGGAGGAAAGGTTCTTTAACCGCCGAAATTGAAGCGGATGCACGACGTGACCGACTCATCAGGCTGCATGTTCATCAGGATGTAAAGGGGCTTTGCCTGATTGACCCCGTAGGCAAACAGGATTCTCATATGATGAGCAACCTGCAACAAACGAACGTGCTCGCGCATCTACCTTCAAGGGAAAACAACTACCAGGCTGGAGAATTTTTGAACTTTATCGTTCTAAGCGAGTAATTCAGGCAGCCTCATCGGCACTACATTGCAGAATCAGTTTCTGTAATTCAGGGACACAGGAACCACAATTTGTCCCGGCTTTCAGGCATTGGCCAATTTCCTGCGGCGTTGTCAGGCCATCTTTCTTGATTGCACGAGTAATGACATTCTGTCCCACACCAAAGCAGGAGCAGACCAGCGGTCCGACATCGGCGGCTGGATCGGCAGGCTTACCTACCAAAAGACCTACCCGATCAACCTGCTCCAGCGACTCTTTCTCAAACAGGCCTGATAACCAGGCACGGCTTGGCAAGTCAGGTCGCTCGGAAACGAAAACACAGGTTTCAATGCGATCATCCTGAACCAATGCTGCACGGTAAAGTCCGGCTGTTGGGTCGCAGTATTCCAGCACATCATCGTCTGGAGAATCTACGCCCAACAGCCCTCTCCCCCAGGCCTCCCAGTCTCGCACCTTGCCTCTTCCTGCAAGTTCGTAGCGCAGGAATTTTTCACCCTGCACTTTTACCCAATAAACATTGTTGCTTATATCTAATGGCGTGCGTGAAAGCACAAAGCCGTGCCAGTCAACCATAAAGGGTTCAACCATGACAGGTGTATGCTTGAATTCCGGTTCGCCCGATACCGGATCAACAGCCGGATTTACGAGGGCTCCAACGCGTGCATCAGATGCCGTCTGGCTGTTCCAGTGAATGGGAACGAATACAACGCCTCTTGGAATTTCACCCGTCGTTTCCACACGAGCCACCAGGTTGCCCCATTCACTTCGTACTCGGGCCAATGAGCCTTCCTTAATACCACAGAGCATGGCGTCATGAGGGTGAACCTGAACAAATGGCTCGGGTACATGTCCGCCGAGTTTTCCGGACTTTCCGGTGCGAGTCATGGTGTGCCACTGATCACGAATTCGACCCGTATTAAGAATCAGCGGATATACATCATTGACTGCATTGGCAGGCGCCTTGGGCTCGACTGCCACAAAATTGGCACGGCCATCAGCTGTGAAGAATTCTGCATCTGTAAACAACCTTTCCGTACCGGGATGACCTTTCTCAGGCACAGGCCACTGAATGGGCTCCAACTGGTTGTATTCGTCCAGTGTCAGATCAGCCAGACCGGCAATGTTAAAGGCTCTATGGGTGTTTGGTGCATCGCCTGACGGCTTATGGTTTCCGTAGACAGATAAACGTGCATATTCATCAAAGACTACATTGGGCCCAGAGTATTCGAAGCCAGAAAAACCCATGCGCTTGGCAACCTCGCACATGATCCACCAGTCGGCTTTTGCCTCGCCGGGCACATCAAGGAAGGCTCGTTGACGTGAAATGCGGCGTTCAGAATTGGTTACCGTACCGTCCTTTTCGCCCCAGCCAAGCGCAGGCAGCTTCACATCAGCCATGTCAACGGTATCGGTATTCGACATCACATCAGACACCACGACCAACTCGCAGCGCTTTAGCGCCTCTTTAACTTTATTGGCATTAGGCAGACTGACGACCGGATTGGTGGCCATGATCCACACTGCCTTTACCTGCCCCGAATGAATCGCATCAAAGAGGTCTACAGCCTTCAGACCAGGCTTATCGGCCATGGTCGGGCTTCCCCAGTATTCCTTGACCAAATCTCGGTGCGCTTCGTTATTGATATCAAGATGGTTGGCCAGCATGGTAGACAAGCCACCCACTTCACGACCTCCCATGGCATTGGGCTGTCCCGTAATGGAAAACGGACCCATGCCGGGTTTGCCAACTCTGCCGGTGAGGAGATGGCAGTTAATAATACTATTGACCTTGTCTGTGCCCTGGGTCGACTGATTTACACCCTGCGAGAACATTGAAACCGTTTTTTCAGTATCCGCGAAGAGGTTATAGAACTCGGTAATATCTGCTTCACGTAAACCGCAGCCATTTGCAACGCTTGTTACATCGGGTGCTGTCTGCCTTGCCAGCTTGAGTGTTTCTTCTGCATTGTTGCAGTGATCTGACACAAACCGGGCATCCATTTTTGCGTGCTCATGTAACCAGGTGAGCAAACCATTAAACAGTTGAACATCGCTGCCGGGATTCAGGGATAGATGCAGATCGGCAATTTCACAGGTTGCAGTACGTCGAGGATCAATCACCACGACCTTCATATCCGGGCGTGCCTGTTTGGCGGCAACAATTCGCTGGTAAACAATGGGATGACACCAGGCGGTATTCGAACCTGTGAGTACGATTAGATCAGCCTGGTCAAGGTCCTCGTAACTATTCGGCACCAGGTCGCCGCCGAATGCACGTTTGTAACCCATCACGGCTGAAGACATGCAAAGTCGGGAATTGGTATCAATATTCGCCGCGCCTATATAGCCCTTCATGAGCTTGTTGGCGACGTAATAATCTTCTGTAAGTAACTGGCCTGAGACATAGAACGCAACAGACTCGGGACCGTAGACATCAATAATGTGCTTGAAACCCTTGGCTACCTTGTCGAGTGCCGTGTCC
>JBFJXR010000018.1:0-45196 GCA_041622995.1 Nevskiales bacterium | reverse complement strand
GCCATCAAAGCCGGGTGCCATGTTCTGGTAGGCAGGGTCGCCGGCATTCTGGCGATCAACCACGGCGGCCATGCGTTGCATGGTTTCTACCACCTGTTCTTTCGTGCACAGACCATGTTGTAGCCAGTTGCAGATGTGCTGGCTGGAGATGCGCAGGGTGGCACGATCTTCCATCAGGCCGACATCGTTGATATCCGGCACCTTGGAACAACCCACGCCCATATCCACCCAGCGAACCACGTAGCCGAGGATGCCCTGGGCATTGTTGTCCAGTTCCTTCTGGATCTGCTCCGGTGTGAGCGTTGCGGCATCCGTCAACGGGATAGTGAGGATGTCATCCAGGCTCGCACGGGGGCGGGTCTTGAGTTCGTTCTGGCGGGCAAATACATCCACCTGGTGATAATGAATGCTGTGCAGCGTGGCACCATTGGGTGAGGGTACCCAGGCGGTGTTGGCGCCGGATTTCGGGTGGCCGATTTTGGCTTCCAGCATGGCAGCCATTTCGTCTGGCATGGGCCACATGCCCTTGCCGATCTGGGCTTTGCCCTGCAGGCCGCAGAGCAGGCCGATGTCCACATTCCAGTCTTCGTAAGCCACGATCCAGGGCTGGGTCTTCATCTGGGTTTTGGGGATGAAAGGACCGGCCAGCATGGAGGTATGGATTTCATCACCGGTGCGGTCGAGGAAGCCGGTGTTGATGAATACGGTGCGTTCCTTGGCGGCGTGGATGCAGTTTTTGAGGTTGACCGTGGTGCGACGCTCTTCATCCATGATGCCCACCTTGAGGGTATAGCGATCAAGGCCAAGGGCATCTTCGATGCGACCAAAGAGTTCGTTGGTGAACGCGACTTCTTCAGGGCCGTGCATCTTCGGTTTGACGATGTAAACCGAACCGGTGCGACTGTTACGTTTGGCGTCCTTAGAGGTCTGGTCACCTTTCAGGTCATGGATGGCGGCCAGCGAAGTGATCATGCCGTCGAGGATGCCTTCCGGTGCTTCACCGCCATCGGGCAGAAGAATGGCAGGGTTGGTCATCAGGTGCCCAACGTTTCTGACAAACAGCAGGCTGCGACCATGCAGGCGGATTTCATTGCCCTGCGGGTCTGTATAGAAGCGGTCTGCATTCAGGCGGCGGGTCATGGTGCTGCCGCCCTTTTCGAAAGCGTCTTCCAGCGTGCCCTGCATGAGACCCAGCCAGTTCTTGTAGACCTCAACCTTGTCTTCAGCATCCACAGCGGCGACCGAGTCTTCGCAGTCCATGATGGTGGTGACAGCCGCTTCAACCAGCAGGTCTTTCACACCGGCAGCATCGGTTTTACCGATCGGGTTTTCAGCATCGATCTGGATTTCAATATGCAGGCCGTTGTTTTTCAGCAGGACTGCAGTGGGTGCAGAAGCGTCACCCTGATAGCCCACGAACTTTTCGGGCTGCGCCAGACCGGTTGTTTCGCCATTGCTGAGCGTTACCTGCAGCGCGCCATTTTCTACTGTGTAGGCAGTGGAATCTGCATGACTGCCGCTGGCAAGCGGTGCCGCCTGATCAAGATGGTTACGGGCAAAGGCAATAACTTTTGCACCACGAACAGGATTATAGCCGCCGGCACGTTCTGCACCACCTTCTTCAGAGATGGCATCAGTGCCGTACAGCGCGTCATACAGGCTGCCCCATCGGGCATTGGCTGCATTCAATGCGAAACGGGCATTCTTCACGGGTACCACAAGCTGCGGGCCCGCCTGAGCAGCAATTTCGGTATCCACGTTTTCCGTACTGATCTGGAAATCCGCGACTTCAGGTTCGAGGTAGCCAATGTCGGTCAGAAACGCCTTGTATTCCGCAGCGTTGTGCGGCTGACCGGCACGCGTCTTGTGATATTCGTCGATCTTCGCCTGGAAGTCGTCACGCTTGGCGAGCAGAGCCTTGTTCTTCGGGCTCAGGTCGGTCAGTACCGATTCCATGGAGGCCCAGAAGTCTGCAGGCTCGATGCCGGTGCCGGGGCAGATGGCATTGTCGACCAGCGACTTGAGTTCTTCGGCCACTTGCAGGCCGCCAACCTGAACATAATTTGTCATGGATATCCCTTGAGTTCATTTAATTAACACACGCCATCTACACGCACTATTCAAGTACAGAGGTGTAAAAGCCTGCAGAAAGCAGGCGCATTACCCGGCGAAAGGAGAAAGATTCTACCAAACTACGCCGAATGGAGCAGATTAATGGGCATTGTAAATGTGAATTGAACAGGAAGTCGCATTGGCTGGCGAGGCAGGAGGTCGTCGTGCAGTTCGCCAGAATCAGCGGGGTGGTCAATACGGAGATTTATCTTTGTCTAATTAAATCCATGTACTAATCTCAGAACAGGGAGTAAATACATGCCGGAAGATATTGCCATCAGGGCTTTCGCCTTTGGTCTGCTCAGCGCAGCTTCATTGCCGTTGGGTGCACTTGCAGCACAATTCTGGTCACCCGGCAACCGCACCATCGCAGCGATGATGGCCTTTGGCAGCGGAGCATTGCTGGCGGCACTGACAATTGATCTTGTTGGCGAAGCGCTGGAGCGGGGGCATTTTTATTCACTTGCCGTGGGTTGCCTCATTGGTGGCGGCCTCTTTGTGGTGCTGAACCAGTGGTTGAATAATCGTGGCGGCTTCCTGCGAAAGGTCGGCACTACCATTAATCACCTCAAGCGTGGCAAAAACAGGGAATTCAAGAGAATCTTCAAGCGCCTGAGTCGCTCGCCGCTTTTTAACGCCTTGCCCCCAGAACATGTCAGTCATCTGGTGCCGCACATCAGCCACCGTAGCTTTGCCGATGGACGAACCCTCATACAACAGGGAGAGATGGGTGACAGCCTGCATATTATTGATTCCGGTTTAGTTGAAATATTTGATGAGAAAAGCGGCAAGCAGCTTGCGGTACTGGGTGCGGATGATGTTGTGGGAGAAATGGCCCTTATTACCGGTGAGGCAAGAGCGGCAACTGTCAGGGCCAGGGGCGAGGTGCAGGTGTGGACTCTACTGAAAGCGGATTTCGATCACCTGGTGCATGACATTCCCGGCTTTGCAGAAGTCCTGAAGGAACTGGCTACTTCCAGAATTAGTGATCTTCGGAAACACAATGCACTGGATGATGACATTGCCAAAAGCTGGTACCAGAAAGCCGAGCATCACATCAATGACATAGTCACCGTACCCAGTGAATTGGATGTGAAGAATGCGGTGGCGGCGCATAGTGCAGCGCCACTCGCCATCTGGTTGGGTATATTCCTCGATGGCATACCCGAGTCTTTTGTTATTGGGTCAAGCATGCTGCATGCAACGATCAGTTTGTCTCTCATTGCAGGTCTGTTTTTATCCAATTTTCCAGAGGCTTTTTCGAGTTCACTGGGTATGCGTGAACAAAACTACTCCTACAGGCGCATTTTTCTGATGTGGAGTTCGCTGATGGTCATTACGGGCATCGGCGCATGGTTCGGTAGTTATTTTTTCGTGGGCGCGAGCCCCTCCACATTCTCATTGGTTGAGGGTATTGCCGCGGGTGCAATGCTCACAGTGATTGCAGAAACGATGTTGCCCGAGGCTTATCATCGTGGCGGGCCGATTACTGGTTTTTCTACTCTGCTCGGATTCCTGGTTGCGATCTTCTTTTCGACCTTGGAGTGATGGTAAGCGGTATATGTAAGCAGGAAAGTGGCAGATTCCTTTCCCTACAGGTTTATCCGTATTCGCGATATTGCTTTCTGGTGCGATGAGTGCACTTAAGCCGAAGAAATCTTGCGGGTAATTATTTCACCGGGAAGTCGAAATAGGTATCGGGGTAGGGCTCATCCTTGAGCGTGAAATGCCACCACTCCTTTTCATAATTATTGAAGCCATGACGTTCCATGATGCTGACCAGGCGTAGTCGGCGGCGCTGAGCACGCAGGTTGGTTTCTGCATGGGTGGTATTCGAGGCCGGGTCGAAACAATCGTAGCCGGTGCCCATGTCCAGTTCACCCTTGCCGCTGCCCTTGCAACCGCGATTGTCGTCCCCTGCCGCGCCTGACTTAACCAGGGTCAGGTCAACCGTGCTGCCACGGCTATGTCCCGAGCATTCGGCAATATAACCCTCTGGAATTAATTGTGACTGATCCACGTTAGGGAAATAAACGGCCTTGGTGTCAGCCGCCGGGCCAGCCGCCCATGTCATGAAGTCATTAACGGCCTGTTGTGGGCGGAAGCAATCGAAGACTTTAAGGCTAAGACCTTCTTCTTTTACCTTGGCCTGAACAACAGCCAGAGCTGCCGCGGTGGCCTGGGTCACGTAGCAGCGCGGTGCCAGGTAACCGGCAACCGCTCTACCCAGAAAATTGTCTGCACCCGCATACCGTATTTCCTGCACGATGTCCGGCACAACGCTATCAAGCGCAATGATGTCTGCGGGTTTGTTGGGCACGGCCGGGTTGTTTTTGCAGTTGGCCGAAGCCTGAAGACTGAATAGCAGACTGCCGAGGAAGATCAATAGTCTGAATGGCATAGCGATTTTGGTCATTGTTATGGTTACATTCGATATGGCTTGCGTTATGGCTAGATCAAGTCAATCAAAGTTCCTGCAGCTGTATCCGACTTGGTGTGTGTGGGACTATTCTAACAATAACTGTGCCATTGGCGAGTGTCTTTGCCGCAATTCAGTATTCAAACCTGTCTGTATTGGTGCGAGAAAAATCAGTTTCTGGACGTTTTCTCTTGCATGCGTTTCTTGAACTCCCGGCGTTCCCAATCAGCACCAAAATTTCTTAGTGGCCGAATTACGGTTATTCCGTGCATCAATACGCCGATGCCCCAGCCCAGAAACGGCCATACCGCCCAGACATAGCCCCGCCATGTGAGCAGGTTGATGAGGAATAGAAACGCACAAATCGTCACATAAAAGAACAGGTGAATGTAAAAAGCTCTTTGCGAGCGTATTTCCGCCAGTACCCTTAGCTCCATCGGGCTGAGCATCTTTCGCCTTGATTTGGCCGATGCATCCGTTTCCTGGAGGTCTTTCAGGGAGATTTCGAAAACAGCGGCCAAAGCCTTAAGGGTTTCCGGACTGGCCGCTTGACCGGTTTCGATGCGTTGAATAGTCCGGGCACTGACATCTGCCATTTCTGCCAGTTGTTCCTGTGACCAGCCACGATCCTGTCTTAGTTTCTGAATATCCATAAAGTGACCCCCTGTTTACCTGAGTGATCAGTATGGATGCAGGCTTGCCTGACAGAACACGACAGGAAGGCGACATTCATACGACACAAGTATGACAGACATGGTAAATGCCCAATCTGTCTGAACACAGGCCCCAGTACTCATATGGAATATGGTGACTGCAATTTATTGCAGCAGAAACTTCTCCATTTCGGCTGCTACAATCTCGGGCTCGTCAAAATGCACCATATGGCCACAACCCGGGATGACCACCGTGCGTGAGTCCTTGAAGGTTTCACGACGTCGGGCCACCTCCTCGTCACCGAGCATCTTGTACATGCCGGAGATACCGCCATCAATGCACAGCACGGGTGCCGTGACTTCCTTCCATACAGCTGTGGCCTCGGCGAGTCGGTAAAGGGAGGGGCCGTGAATGCGATGCTTGGGGTCGCCCACCAGTTCAACCCGGCCTGCTTCATTTTTAAGACCCCAGCCTTTCGCGACTAGCAAGGCACGCTCTTCAGACAGGCGGTCATGATGTTTACGAATGCGCTCAGCCAGAGCTTCGTAGTTGTCATAATCCTTATGGCTTTGCTCTTCCTTGACCTGGTCCAGCCATTTACGCAATTTTCTGGGCGCTGACTCTGGCGCCATATCAGGGACATTCAGGCCATCCAGAATAATCAGCTTGCTGATGCGTTCAGGACGGATGCCCGCATACACACTCGCCACCTGTGATCCCATGCTGTGGCCTGCCAGATGCACAGGTTTATCTGGAGAAACCTCATCTAGAATGGCATCAAGATCAGCATAATAATCGGGGAACCAGTAGGCACTGTCTGACCATTGAGTGAGTCCAAAGCCCCGTAAGTCAGGCGCAATGATGCGCCAGTCTTCCTTTAGTGCGTCAACAACAAACTGGAAGCTGTTCGAAACATCCATCCAGCCATGCAAAAGGACCAGGGTCGGCGCATCGTCATTACCCCAGCAACGTAAGTGGTAACGCAGGCCGCGGATATTAAGAAATTCTGATCTGCTTTCTTTCATAGTTAATTGTCATTTCGAGTGAACGTAGTGAGTCGAGAAATCTTAGGCTACACGACGTTATATGGGTTGAGATTCCTCCGCTACGGTCGGAATGACGAATTGCATCAGGCGGCAATCCTGCCTTGCAGTAAAGCTTCCATGACCGGCAGTCGGTCATGGCCCCAGAACATGGTTTCGCCAACGAAGAATGTCGGTGCACCGAAGGCACCACGGCTGATTGCAGATTCGCAGTTGGCCTTGAGTTCGTCCTTGATGGCCTGATCCTGAGTGGCAGCCAGTATTGCTTCGCCATCCAGGCCTACTTCAGTAGCAATCTCGGCAACGATCTCAGCCTGACTGATATCCCTGCCTTCGCCCCAGTGAGCTTTCATGACTGCCTTGGCGAATTCCGGACCCTTGCCAGCATGAGTGGCAGCCACGCCTGCGCGGGCAGACAAAAGGCTATTGATGGGAAAAGAGGCCGGCTTGTTGACCGGAATATCAAGATAGGCAGCACTCAATTTCAGATCCGTCATCATATATTTGCCCTTGGCAGGCACGGCAATCGCAGGCGGTGCATTGCCTGTAGCTTTAAAGGCAGCACCAATCAGGAAAGGGCGCCATTCAATAGTTGCACCTGTGCGTTCAGCTATCGCTTCAATTTGAGTGGAAGCGAAATAGGTATAAGGACTGACTGCGTCCCAAAAGAATTCGATGGTTTTGCCAGACATGATGTTTCCTCGAAGTAGCTAGATACCGTGCGGTATGTAGTGTGCCATGTTGAAGCAGAGAGGTACAGGTGCTTTTGTTAGTAAGATTTTTACTGATACTTGGCAGCTGTAATGAATTCTGAAAATGCTTCACACCATACGACTACAGTGGTGTATTCAGTAATCTTGACATCGTCAGGCACGTCAATCACGAAACCACTAAAAGTTCTAATTTCACCGACTTGTACCGCGTTGTCCTTCGTTGCAAGGAACTGTGCTTCGTTCTCGACAAAAGTTTTAACGAGGTAGAGCCTGTAATCGGGGCCTGGCGCCAGCTTGCCCTGATGAATGATTTCGTTATCAGAGACAGATAACTGACCCTCGCCCCAGTGTGCAAAGTCACTGCCATCGAGGTCACGTGTGAAACTGGCAGAGTAACGAGCTGTTTGAGCCTTTTCACTAAGCAGAGTGGCATCCGGAGATGGGGGTGCAGTCAGTATGGGTAAGAGGTAAATACCAAGGGCAAATCCCGCGCCCAATGCTGCCCCATGCGTAACCAGTAAAACAATGAGTTTTTTCATGATGTTAGATGCCTATGATGGTGGCTCCGTAAACTATTCAGTGATCGCGGGATCTTCAGCGATCATTAATACGGCAGCAGCACCTACCAGGCCAGCAGATTTCTTTTGGCTTGTTGGTAGGGTGATGCTCATTTGACCATCACCATTGAGGTCTACAAGTGCCATCACAGAATCGCCCTGACTTATTTCATAGCTGGATGTAGGCCCCATGGCGCCAAAGCTCGTTGCCTGGCTGCCTTTAACCGTGAAGACAGCGCCATCCACATTCAGGCTTCCAACGAAAGGGGCTGCCTCAAATGTCTCCAAATTCATGCCCCACTGTGGCCAGTCGGCGCTCAAAGCTTTTGATTTGCAGGTCAGGGACGCTTTATAGCCAGTGTTTTGCGAGATACCCCAGCTGCCCCCGCTAATCTCATTGCTAGTGGATTTCAGATACTGGCGGCAACGTATCTGTGCCAGTGCTCCTGAGGGTATCGACAGGTGAAATTCAACAGATCCTTCGTTGTTTGTTGAGCTCTTGCCAAACCCGATCTCTTTGCCGCTTTCATAATCTGTCGCTACACCAAACTGCGTACTGTCTGTGGTTGTTGTGGAAACGCCGCCACCTGTAAATGCTGAGCTCGGCTGAGCCGTGTACTGGCCAATCTGCAGCGGTTTGTTTGTCAGTCGGGCCCATGCTCCTTTTCCATTAACGGGGAGGCGTTCGACGCTCTTGTCGACCCAATCAACTGGCTCAAGCGCCTTGGGGGTGGCGCAGGCTGATATGGATAGCAATAAAATGATCGCCAAAAAGGCAGAGAATGCGGTGTTTATATGTTCTCTCATCGGACGTGTTCTGTAATTGTAAAGAGAGACGAAAATATATCTTTTCTCTGTCTGTACAACCAGCTTTTTTACTGTGTCAGAGTTCCTGGCTCAGAACGTGCGTTTCTGAGAGTAGATAGTTTTCGGTCAGCCCTAGATCCAGGAAATGTTTTGCATGTAAACCCACTTCGATCATGTTGGGAATAAATTTGAGTGCCCCGCCAAACATGCGAACAGGGTTAATGCAGTCTTCACGTGTTCTGAAATGTTCTTCAACGATGCCTTCAAAATCCGGTGAGTCTGTAATAATTTTTTCCTTGATCACATTACGGATGTAATTCCAGAACGGGTGAATACGCATGGCTTTGGGTGTGTGTCGCTCATGCCATTCATGCATGAATGTGTTGTAGGAAAGTTTCGGATTCTGTTTGAGCAGGGTGAGCAGCACGACGCCAGGTGATGTTTCACCATCGTTCCATGTTTTTGCATAGGCGACCGGGGCAGATTCTTCAATGCGGTAACCATGAATTGTCAGATCAGGCAGGGTGATGCTGTCCTGCCATTCCAGCGGCAGTTTATCGTTATCCGACCACAGGGAAATCAATGCAAGATTTTCCTTGCGTAAAGGTAATACGGTGATTCTTGGACGTGCGATATCGGTAATGCTGATCTTTAATCCGTTGGGATTCAGTGCCAGTGCCGTAGGGAGCAAGACATCAAAAATTTGGGCTCTGAATTCGGACTGACTACGTTCTGATGCATCTCGAATAATGTACTGATATTTGTTCATATGTGATTATGCAGGCCGGACACTATTCCGATCCTATCCCATTTATAATCCGTAAAAGATGGTGAGTTTAGCAATGGAGTGTATTCATGAGTGATGACGAAGCTGTAGATTTTGGTCCCTTGCAGGATCTGATTGGTACCTGGAAAGGGGAGAAGGGTGTCGATATCTCGCCGGAACCGGATGACACCGAACGTAATCCTTACTATGAGACTATCGTTTTCTCTGAAGTAGGTGATCTAGACAATGCCGAGAGCGAACATCTTATTGCCATTCATTATCACCAGATCGTTTCACGTAAATCCAACGATAAGGTATTCCATAACCAGACCGGTTACTGGATATGGAAACCCGCCACCAATGAGATCATGCACTCGGTTGCGATACCCCGCGGGGTTTGTGTGCTGGCCTGTGGTCAATACCAGACACTGGACGATGGAGGTTGGGTATTCGAAGTGTCGACAGAAGGCGAATTTCCTGCGGTCGCAGAGTCCCTGTTCATGAACCAGAATGCCACCACGAAGTCATTTTCAATGAAGCTTCAATTGGTAAATGGCGAACTTTCCTATCAAATGTCGACTATGCTGGATATCTATGGTCGTGAGTTCGACCACAAAGATATGAACCGTTTATTTAAACAATAAATAACGTACGATATACGTTTGATTCACATGACTAGATGCTGAAATGACTTATTGTCTGGGTATTAATGTAAAAGAGGGTTTGGTGCTTGCGGGCGACCGTCGTACCAGCGCATCGGTTGACGATGTGCGTACCTATAACAAGGTGCACACCTTCGAGTTTCCGGGTGACAGGGTTTTTATCATTTTATCCGCAGGGAATCTGGCAACGACGCAGTCAGTGATGACGATGATTCAGGACGATCTTGACAATCCTGACGCCGAAGAAAACCTGCTGAGCGTTAAGCATATGTTTGATGCCGCAGAGTATCTGGGTCGTCTGAATGTGATGGCCCGTGACCTCGTGCCGGGCAAAGACCCGAAGAATGGCGCCAGTCTGGAGACGACCTTTATTATCGGCGGGCAGATCGGTCAGGAATCGCCAGGACTGTACCTGGTGTATCCCATTGGTAATTGCATTGCACCCGCACCGGAATCGCCTTTTCTACAGATAGGTGAAAGCAAGTACGGCAAACCGATTCTGGACCGCATTATCAAGCCGGAGCTGCCGATTGGCGATGCAACGCGATGTGCGCTGGTATCCCTGGAATCCACTATGCGCAGTAATGTCTCAGTTGGGCCGCCGCTGGATGTGGTGGTCTATCGTAAAGACAGTCTGGTACTGGATCGCCGAATGCAGTTCGACTATAGCGACCCCTTCTATAACGACCTGCAGTCAGAGTGGACGCGTCAGCTTGAAATGGCATTCCAGACGCTGCCGCGTTTTTACTGGGAAGAGCCTGACGAAGCGATCAAGCTGGCTCAGCAACAACAGGCTCAGCAGTAGAAGTAAGTCTCGCCATAGCTGTTGTGAAGTGCAGACAGGCCTAGCTGGATTTCATCTACAAACTCATGCAAACCATGTTCACTTAACGCCCTTACATCGGCAGCCTTGATCGTGCGTTTGAGCTTGTTCAGGTGATTCAGTGGTGCCTTGTTGTTGGGCAGTTGCCTGATCAGCGATTCATTGCGGCTCAGGCCAAATAATACCGAGCGCGGAAACGCGCGATCCTGCAAAAGAAACTTGAGCACTGACGGGCCATTCACTCTTGTGCGTACATGCCGACGATACATTTGATAGGCAGTGAGTGATTTCAGAACACTCATCCACTGGATATTCTGCAAGGAAGCCAGTTCGTCTTGCTGGTGAGGCAGCAGATCCTGTGATGTGATGTCGAGGATGCGAGTGGTCATATCCGCCTGCTCGATATTGAATCCCAGACGCATGAACTTGAAGGCATTGTCGTAGCTGGTGCCGGTGAAAAGCGTGCCCACAATCAGCTGCACACCGCGGATGATTTCTGTCAGGTATTCATTTCTCTGTTGACGGGTAATACAACGATGGCCCTCATCACGAACATCGTAATAAAGGTCATTCACCAGTTCCCAGACTTCGCGCTGTGTAACATCACGTGTGGTACGCAGGTTTTCCCTGGCGAAGCGTAATGTGCTGAGAATGGAGTCCGGATTTTCAGGGTCGGTAATCAGGAATTTGAGAACGTTCTCTTCGCTACTTTCCTTGTAGCTGCGATTAAAGGCCGCCTCATTCCCGCTGATTTCTACCAATGGCAGCCAGCCGGGGGTGATGATTTTTGGCATATCCAGCAACAGGTAGGTGTTGACGTTAATCAGGCGGGCAGTGTTTTCTGCACGCTCAAGATACCGGCCAAACCAGTAGAGGTTTTCAGCAACGCGCGAGAGCATCAGGCTTTCCCCTTTCCGGGTTTTTGGGTTGTTCTGGATTGGGTATACGGTTTCGTCTTTTTAGGTTTGTCTGTTTTCCCAGTATCCACAATCCAGGTGTCCTTGCTGCCGCCACCCTGGGAACTGTTGACGACCAGTGAGCCTTTGACCAAGGCAACACGGGTGAGCCCGCCGGTCGTGACATAACGCTTTTTGCCTGAAAGTATAAATGGTCGAAGGTCGAGATGCCGGGGTGCTATGCCGCGACCTATCAGTGTGGGTGCAGTCGATAATGCAAGCGTCGGCTGGGCGATGTAATTTCTGGGTTTGGCCTTGATCAATTCGCGGAATTTGTTTTGTTCAGCCTTGGTTGAATGCGGGCCGACCAGCATGCCGTAACCACCCGACTCATTGGCCGGTTTGACCACCAGTTTATCGATGTTCTCGAGTACGTAGTCGCGTTCTTTTTTCAGATAACAGCGATACGAGGGCACGTTCGGAAGAATGGGGTCTTCGCCTAAATAATATTTTATGAAGTCCGGTACATAGGTATAAACCACCTTGTCGTCGGCCACACCCGCGCCCGGCGCATTGGCCAGAGCTACCTTGCCCTTGAGCCATGAACGCATAAGACCCGGTGTGCCGAGCATGGAGTCCTTGTTAAAGGCCTCGGGATCAAGGAACAGGTCATCAATACGGCGATATATGACATCGACCCGCTGTGGCCCTTTGATGGTTTTCATGTACACGCAGTCATCGCTATCGGTAAAGAGGTCCGAGCCGATCACAAGTTCGATGCCCATTTGCTGGGCAAGGTAGGCATGTTCGAAGTAGGCAGAGTTATAGATGCCCGGCGTGAGCAGGGCGATAACCGGTTTCTTTGTGCGGCGGGGCGACAGGTTCGAAAGGGTTTCATACAGCTGGGTGGCGTAGTCATCCACCGGCATGATATTTGTGGTCTGAAAGACTTCGGGAAATACGCGCTTGGTCACCAGCCGGTTTTCCAGCATGTAGGAGACACCAGAAGGCACACGCAGGTTGTCCTCCAGTACGTACATCACGCCATCGCCACCACGCACCAGGTCACTGCCACAGATATGTGCCCAGGTCTTCAGCGGTGGGCTGACGCCCATGCACTGTTTACGGAAATTCGTCGAACGTTCAATCAGGTGGCGGGGGAAGACTTTGTCTTTGATGATTTTCTGATCGTTGTAAATATCCTGAATGAACAGATTTAGCGCTTCTACGCGTTGCTTGAGGCCCGCCTCAACTGTTTGCCACTCACTAAGGGGGATGATGCGGGGAATGATATCGAATGGCCAGGCCCGATCGATCATCTGACCTTCACTGTAAACCGTAAAGCTGATGCCCATCAGCTTGATGGTCAGCTCTGCGGCCGTGCGTCGAGTCTTTAAGTCCTGGGGGCTCATTTTGGTCAGATATTTGACTAGGTTATCTGCCGCAGGGCGTGGTTTTCCGGGAGCCTCAAAAAGCTCGTCATAGAACTCGCCGGATTTATACTGCTGCCAGTTAAATGGCATAAATTATCCAATTGTCAGGATTTCTGATTAACCTAAGCTAAAATCCGGCGAACTGCAAAGAGAATCGCAAGACTTGCAGTGCAGCTTAAGTCCCTAAGCCCTATAATGCCGCGAAATCTCTGACTTCCTCTTTTGCCGAGCCAGCATGTCCTTCAGTCACAATACCGCTACCAGTCATGAAGCCGTTGAATTCAAGGGGCGCATGCTGACTTTATCTGTGTTGAGGCTGAATACCGCAGATATCAATGAAATAGGAACCTTGCTTGCCAGCAAGGTGCAGCGAGCAGCTGAGTTCTTCCGCAATATGCCGGTATTGCTGGATGTGGCTGCCAGTGGTGTGTCATTACCAGCGGTTATCCAGATATTGAAACAGCATGGGTTGGTGCCGGTGGCGGTATTTCAGCCCGATGCCGAGGTTGCCAGTGCAGCTGTTGCAGCAGGCCTGGGTGTGATTAATGATCCCCGCGCTGCCAAACAGGCCGAGGCTGCGGCAGCCGAGCCGGTTGAGACGGGTAATCAAGTTGCATCGGCGTCTGAACAGCCAGAAACAAAGTCGGAGGCGGTTCAGGTAACTGCGGATGCTGCAAAGGTGGCAACCAAGGTCGTGCAAACGCCGGTTCGTTCCGGTCAGCAGGTCTATGCCCGTGGTGGTGATCTTGTTGTGCTGGGTGCAGTCAGTCCCGGTGCTGAAGTGCTGGCGGATGGCAATATTCATATTTATGGTGCCCTGCGTGGTCGAGCCCTGGCCGGCGTGCAGGGGGATAACAAAGCTCGTATATTTTGCAGCCAGCTCGGTGCCGAACTGGTATCAATCGCAGGCTGTTACAAAATCAGTGAAGATATTTCCGCCAGGGTTTCTGGCCGGGCAGTTCATGTTTTTCTGGAGGACGAGCGGTTGGAAATCGCTCCCCTTTAGTTGTTGTATTTCAAGGAGTTGAAGTGGCTAAAATTATTGTAGTGACCTCTGGTAAAGGGGGCGTTGGTAAAACTACAACCAGTGCGTCTTTCGCAACGGGTCTTGCCATGCGTGGGCATAAAACGGTTGTCATCGACTTTGATGTGGGCCTGCGAAATCTTGACCTTATCATGGGCTGTGAACGTCGTGTGGTATTTGATTTTGTTAATGTTATTAGCAAGGAATCCAACCTCAAGCAGGCTCTGATCAAAGACAAGCGTATAGACAATCTTTACGTATTGGCTGCTTCGCAGACACGCGATAAAGATGCTCTCACACAGGCTGGTGTTGGCCGCGTGCTGGAAGAGTTGTCAGAAGATTTTGACTACATAGTCTGCGACTCACCCGCCGGTATTGAAAAGGGTGCGTTGATGGCCATGTACTTTGCCGACGAGGCCATCGTGGTGACTAACCCTGAAGTGTCGTCAGTGCGTGACTCGGATCGTGTGCTGGGTATTCTTTCGAGCAAAACACGGCGTGCTGAGAAGGGTGAAATGGTTAAGGAGCACCTGATTCTGACCCGTTATGTGCCCGAGCGCGTCGAGCAGGGTGAGATGCTGAGTGTCGACGATGTCTGCGAAATTCTGGCTATTCCTCTACTGGGTGTAGTGCCTGAATCAACTGATGTACTGAACGCTTCCAATTCAGGTCTGCCGGTCATACTGCAGGATGAAAGCAAAGCCGGTATGGCCTATAACGATCTGATCGATCGTTATCTGGGTGAGGATGTGCCACATCGATTCGTGCAAGCCGAGAAAAAAGGCTTCCTGAATCGCCTGATGGGTAAATAATCATGGATTGGCTGAAACTATTCCGGGGCGAACAGAAAAAGGGCAGCGCGAGTCTTGCGAAAGAGCGTCTGCAGGTCATCGTCGCGCATCAACGTCATGTGGGTCAGGATCATCCTGATTACTTTCCCAAATTGCAGAAGGATCTGCTGCGAGTGATACGCAAGTATGTGCAGGTAAACGATGATGCCGTTAATATCGGTATTGAGCGTGACGGTGAATACGAAGTGCTTGAACTGAATATTACGCTTCCTGAGGGCAAGTGAACCGACAGTGGGTCAGGAAAGTAAACCAGTAAACAAATAGGGCAGAAATCATGAAAATTCCCAGCCTGCGTACCAGTGCCTTGTTGAGCAGCTTGATTTGCCTGCTGCCGTCAGCAGTTCTCGCTGAAGGTGAGCGCTGGGAAGTGAATGGCAATGCAGGCACCAATGGTCTGGGGCTGGAGTTGTCATACCGGATGAGCGAGCAGCTGCGTATTCGTAGTGGTTATCACAGCTATGATTTCAGCCTGGAAGTCGATGCTGATGATAATAACGGTACGGCGGGTGATGAACTCAAGAACAAGGGTGATCTGGAATTGAGCAATCTGGGCTTGCTCGTAGACTGGTATCCATGGGCAGGGAAATTTCGTCTTTCAACCGGAGTGATCATTAACCGGAATGAATTCAGCGTTGAAACTGTCTGTGAAAATCCCAGTGGCTGTGAAGTCGGTAGCAACAGTTTTACCCGGTCTGAAATCGGTACCATTACCACGCGCATTGATGTCGATGATTACAATCCGTATATAGGTTTCGGCTGGGACAAGGCACTGGATGTCACCCGACGCTGGAACCTGAGCTTTGAGGTTGGCGCTTATTATCAGGGGACACCCTCTGTGGAAATGACGTCTTCCGGTAGCTGTACGACTTTCCTGATAATTCAGCAATGCCAGACTTCATTTGAAGAGGAAGAACAGGAACTGGAAGACGAGCTTGAAGAGTTCGTCTGGTATCCGGCAATCAGTATTGGCATTGGATATAGATTCTAGAATTCATCGGGTCTGAGCCCGAGCCCCCAACAGGGGTATTATTAAGTCAGGTTTGGGCCTGAATCGGCTGTCTGTCGGATTGCCTGCTTTTTTGCAGGCATGTAGCAGACGAAACCATTGGAACCAGGAGCTTGTGCATGGATGAAGTTGCACTATTACTCTCGCGCGTGCAATTCGCGTTCACGATCGGCTATCACATCATTTTCCCTACATTCAGTATGGGTCTGGCCGTATTTCTTATGGTGCTTGAAGCACTTGAGCTGAAAACTGGTGAGGCCAGATACAGGGATGCGGGAATATTCTGGTCGCGTATTTTTGCCCTGTCATTTGGCATGGGTGTCGTCAGTGGCGTGGTGCTTTCTTATGAAATAGGCACCAACTGGGGGCGTTTCTCGGAAATCGCAGGGCCGGTGGTCGGGCCACTCATGAGCTATGAAGTGATGAGTGCCTTTTTCCTGGAGGCCGGCTTTCTGGGGATTATGTTGCTCGGCCGACATCGCGTGGGGCCAAAGGCGCATTTCTTTGCGACCTGCATGGTCGCACTCGGCACGCTCATGTCGGCCTTCTGGATTTTGTCCGCCAACTCTTTCATGCAGACACCTGCAGGATATGAAATCGCGGATGACGGTCGTATGATTGTGGCGTCATGGATTGAGGTGATTTTCAATCCTTCTTTCCCTTATCGTTTTGCCCATATGGTCACCGCGACTTACCTGACCACCTCCTTCATGGTGATGGCGGTTGGTGCCTGGTATCTGTTACAGGATTCGAAAAGCCAGTTTGGTCGTGACTTTCTGAAATGGGGTTTGATTGCAGCAGCAGTACTAGCGCCTACCCAGATTTTTATCGGCGATCAGCATGGTCTGAATACCCTGGAACATCAGCCAATTAAAGTGGCGGCAATGGAAGGGCACTGGCATACCGGTGGCAATGTGCCGTTGCTGCTATTTGCATGGCCCGATCAGGAGGCCGAGAAGAATCACTTTGAGGTCGCCGTGCCTAATCTCACCAGCCTTATCCTGACCCATGATTTAGCAGGAGAAGTGAAAGGCCTGACCGAAGTGCCGCCAAATGATCGCCCGCCTGTCGCCGTCGTTTTCTGGTCATTCCGCCTGATGGTGGGTTGCGGCATGCTCATGCTCGCATTGTCATGGTTCGGTGTATTTCGCCTGCTACGCAAGCGTCTTTATGATGAAAAATGGTTATTGCGAGTGATGGTCCTCACGGGTCCGATAGGCTTTTTCGCTGTTATTGCAGGCTGGGTAGTCACAGAAGTAGGACGCCAGCCGTGGGTAGTGCACGGCCTGCTGCGTACCGAGCATGCCAGCTCTCTGGTTTCAGGTGAGCAGGTAGCATTTACACTGGCGTTGTTTGTGATCACTTACACGGTATTGTTTATCGCCTTCGGCATTTTCTTCAGGCACCTGGTGCGACAGGGTCAGGTGATCTCCGTCGAGGGGACCTTGCCGCAGCAAGGTGAGGCACGTCCTGCATTTATGGCAGTCGGGGAGGAGAAGTAATGGAATTATTACCCTTGATCTGGGCCGGTTTTATCGCCGCCGCCATTTCTCTTTATGTGCTGCTGGATGGGTTCTCTCTGGGCGTGGGTATACTGTTCCCGTTTGCCAAACCCGGTCATGACCGGGACCAGATGATGGCCTCGGTGGCGCCGGTCTGGGACGGTAATCAGACCTGGCTGGTGGGCGGTGGTGCCGGCCTGTTTGCGGCATTCCCGAAAGCCTTCAATTTATTACTGACGGCCATGTACCTGCCGCTGATGATCATGCTGATTGCACTGGTCTTTCGTGGTGTGGCGTTTGAGTTTCGCTTCAAGGCGAAGCGTAAGCAATTCTGGAATCGTGCCTTTGCCGGAGGGTCAACCATTGCAGCTTTCTGCCAGGGACTTGTGCTGGGTACTTACGTTCAGGGTTTTGAATATGATGGCACGCGACTGGTTGTCGGTGCCCTGGATTTTCTGACCCCCTTCAGTATCACTGTGGGTGTCGGCGTTGTGCTTGCTTACGCGTTACTGGCTGCGTGCTGGCTTATCATGAAACTGGAAGGTGAGATGCAGGAATGGGCTTATCGAAAAGCCCGGCAACTGTTACCCCTGGTGGTGATTATGGTGGGTGTCGTAAGTATATGGACGCCGATGCTGGTGCCAGAAATCGCCGAGCTCTGGTTCAGTTTCCCGAATATATTGATGCTGTCGCCCATTCCCATCTGGACATTGATCATGGCATCAGTACTGTACTGGTTGTTGCACAGACCTGAAGGGCATGACGTATTGCCATTCGCCAGCTGTGTTGGCCTGTATGTGCTGACCCTGTTCGGGCTTGGCGTGTCGTCATGGCCATATGTCGTGCCTCGCGTTCTTACATTCTGGGACGTGGCAGCACCGGATAACTCGTTGTTGTTTGTGATGGTAGGCGTACTTCTGATTGTTCCCGTGATACTGGTCTATACCGCTCATGCCTATTATGTATTTCGTGGCAAGGTGAGAGTCGAGGATGTCTATCACTAGGCAGCCGCCATTACGCCAGGGGTAATGGTCGCGCCCGGACGAATCACCTAAACTCGAACCTATACGAAATGGGAGGGTGGTATGGCGTGGGTAAGATGGTGGTACGGCGCGATTGGCGTCGCGAGTCTGTTGAATGGCTTATGGATGCTGGCTGATCCATCCACCTGGTATCTGCAGATTCCCGCAGGCGTACCGGATACCGGTCCACTGAATGATCATTTCGTTCATGACATCGGCGTCGTGTTTGTGCTGATTGGTTTGGGTGGTTTGTGGTGTTTTAAGCACATGCATAACGAGCCTGACAAGGCCCGCATGATTCACTGGGGCATTGCCGGGTTTTATATAGGACATGCACTGGTTCACGTGGCAGAAATCAGCGTGGGCATCTTGCCCTCCAGTCATTGGTGGATAGATGCACCTCTGACATTTGCACCAGCACTCGTTCTTGCTTATCTGTCGGTGCCTGCCGTATGGGTCAGGGCATGCGCAAAAACTTTATAAAAACAGATAGACCGAGAAGAAAATGAGTGCCCATAGTGCACAGCTGACGATAAGCAGCGCTGCGGGCATGATACGGCTGCAAAAAGGCTCAAACTTCCGGCCTGTTGAACCTTCTTTGTCATCAAGATAGTCCGACCAGTAGAGCATAGGCCCTTCATAGGGTGTTTTATCTTCCATTTTAGATCCTCTTTTTATGCCAAGCACAGGGCAATTCCCTGTCACTTAGCGCCTTGAATTTATTAGTGTTGAGCAAGCTTGCTATAGGCGTACGCTATTTGCGCGCATAATATAGATATGTTTATATTAAATGTAAAGCATGTCTATACAGGCATGCCTTAGTCTCCCTCTCATGAGTGAACTGGGAAACAGGATTAAAGGTCGTCGAGCCGAGTTGGGTTTGACGCAGAAAGATCTGGCGGATGCCTGTCAGGTAAAACAGGCGTCGGTGAGCGCCTGGGAGCGTGGCGATACGCTTGGGGTGCGGCCTGAGAACCTCTACCTGGCAGCCAAAAAACTCCGAACTTCCATGGAATGGCTGACAACAGGCAAAGATAGCTTTAAGAAGTTCGAGATTGCTGAAAGCGGCGGGGTGTATCAGGCAACTGCAAAGAGAATTGAAGGAAGACAAATACCGAAAGTACCGGATTGGAAAATCGAGAGTATTCATAAATCAAATAAGAAGATTGATATGGATGATTCTGAGTCATCAGTCGCGACTGCCAAGGAAGTTGGACCTCGTGCTTATGCACTGCAAATAAGTTCAGATGTTATGGAGCCGACATTTCCGCAGGGCGCAACGGTGATTGTTGACCCTGATTACCCTGCTGAACATGGTGCCTATGTAATCGCGGAAATCGAGGGCGAGCCGGATGCCATATTCAAACAGCTTATAGTCGAAGCGGGTCACAAATATCTGCGTTCGTTAAACGCGCGTTACCCGGTTGTGATTTACAACGAAGAGAAAATCCGAATCTGTGGTGTCGTAAGACAGATGTTGATGGATTTCGACTGACTACGAGTATGGCCAGATAATCAGATCATAAGAAAAATGGGCAGGCTTCAGGTTTGTTGAGATTTGGTAGAGCCGGCCAGATCACGCAGCGTCATATGACCAAAGGCTTCTTCCTTAACCGCTTCAATACGCTCCATCAGTGCATGGGAAAGATTATGGGGTGGCAGGTCGTATGATTTCATCTCAATATCCTTATCACTGGCTCTGACCAGATTCAGAATATCAGTGACCCGTGTCGTGTCGGGGTCTCGTCCGGGTAACAAGTCGGTCTGGTCTTCTCCGGTTTCAGCCAGATAACCTTTTTCTATCAGTAGATCAATAATCGCGTAAACCTGTTGGGGCGGTAACTGAAGGTGTTTCACCAGCGTGTTGTGACGCCATGGAGATTGCCCCTCAATAAAACCATGAGTCACCAGGCCCATAATGACCAAGGCGGTTTGTTCCATGAGACGCCCCCCCATGTGAGCCTCCTGTCGCAAACGGGACAAGTGCTCCGGGCGCTGTAATAAAAAGGCGACATGGGCACCAAGCAGGGTAATCAGCCAGCTGACATATAACCAGATGAGCAGCAGTATAAGAATGGCAAAGCCGGAATAAATGGCATTGTAATTACTGGCATTGGCTGCAAATTTGGCGAATAGCCAGCTTGCTGACTGCCATAGTACGCCTGCGAATAATCCACCGGCAACAGCAGCGAAAAACCTGACCCGGGTGTTCGGAATAAAGAAAAACAGGAATGCAAAACCAAAGCTGATGAGGATGTAGGGCAACAGTTTCCCGGCAAAAATAAACAGAGTGCCAAACGGTTCGAGCAGGAGTAATTGCTGAATGACGGTATTGCTCAGCACTGAGCCGGTCAGGCCCAATGCAGAAATCACGACGACCGGCCCAACGATCAACACACTTAAATATTCACTAAAACGTCTGGCCAGACTACGGGGCTGCTGCACCTGCCAGATGTAATTCAGGCCACTTTCAACTTTTTGAATAAGAGATATGGCGGCATACAGAAGCAGCCCCAAGCCTATACTACCGAGTACACCAACCTTAATGTTTTCTACGAAGCCGATAATGATGGTGGTCAATTCAGCAGCCTGCGGCCCCAGAGGCTCAAGAAAATTTTCCAGGGTAGGTTTGATCAGGTTGTGAACGCCGAATGCCTTAAGCAGGGAAAAGCTCAAGGCAAGCAGGGGGACCAGTGAAAGTAGACTGGTGTACACCAGGCCCATGGCACGCAAGGTTATCTGTGGGTCGCCCATGTCATGCAGCAGCACGTATAGAATCCTTGCCATGCTGAGCGTGAGTCTGCGACCGCGGGATAGTTGCTCCAGATCGTCACGCCAAAGCTGTTGTTCTAACTGATCTTTCCAGCCTGCCAGCATGATGAGTTCCTCAACCCTGAATAATTGGCTACAGCCTACCGCAGAGATTGATCACGGTCATCTTCCTTGTGTATTTACCGGTATATGGGCGCGAATTTTCAGGCAAAAAAATTTGCGTAATTCTTTATGCAGGCTATTGAAATAGATGTTGACAGCCACAATATGTTGCTCTATGATGCGCTGCAACATTAAATGATGCACTGCACCATTATGTGAATTCAGATGATATCGGGAGATTAAACATGGCGATTCAGGAATATGTAAACGATGCACGTAGCCGCGTTGAAGACGCTGCTCAGAAAGCTCAGGCTGCTGGTAAAGCTGCCGTTGAAGCTGGTAAGCCAGTGGTTGAACTTGTAAAGGGCAATGCCCAGAAGCTTGTTGAAACCGAAACTCAGGCTGCCAAGGACTTGCTGGATGTTGTTATCGGTAGTGTGAACAAGGCTCGTGAAGCTGGTGTTCAGGCTGTTGCTAATGACCCGGCTGCTTACCTGCCAACTGCTGGTAAAGACCGCGCTGTCGCTGCTTACAACGACACCGTTGCTTTACTGAGCAAGGCTGGTGACGATGTACAGGCTGCTGTGAAGAAAGGTGTTGAAGCCGTTCGCGCTGAACTGACAGGTGCCAAGAAAGCGCCTGCCAAGAAGCCAGCTGCTAAAAAGCCTGCTGCCAAGAAGCCAGCTGCCAAGAAAACAGCTGCTAAAAAGGCACCTGCCAAGAAAGCTGCTTAATTAAGTAGTTCTCTGGAAAAGAGGCCAGTCGGGTAACCGACTGGCTTTTTTTATGCCTGAATGATTTGCACAGGCATAAATGCCATAGTGATGTGGCAGGACTACCGTGATGGCGTCGAGGCAGAAAGTGCAGAGATATCCGTGCTGAATCGATTGTAGATTTTGCTGACGGCGAGGCTCATGGCTTGCGTCACATCGGCCAGAGTCTCCCCCTTGATTTCGACAGATTCAAGATACCGGTTTTGCATTAAAAGTTTACGACTCTTGAACTCAAGTAGCCGTAAACGTAATTCAACGACCGCCTGGTCATTTCCTTTATTGATAACCCGCTCCAGCCTGAAAATATTACCGTCTACGCTGTATTCCACCGGCGTACGCAGATCTGCATCGACCACTTCTTCAGCGATATTGGATTTCTGTAAATGACTTAGCAGTAATTGCGTAAGTAAGGTGCTGGGCGGTTCGCTCCATAAGTGATAGCGATATTGCTCAATCTTGTCCGGCGTAGCGGCTTGACTGAAAAGAATCGGGCGTTCGCTCAGAATACCTTCGGCTTTTAGTCGTTCAACCCTCGCAGTTCCCTTGAGCGCTGTAGCGACGGGTTTGGCAGCTGTGTCAGCTGAGAACCGGTAAAACACTTCCTTGGGGGGAGGTGCTGATGCACAGCCAATCAGAAAAACCAGCAAAAATGTGGTCGACGAGAATAACCGCCTCATTGATCCGGTCCTCGCAATTCTTCACCGCTGGCAGGCTCGGTGCCTCTGAGCAGCACTCCGGGGTTATTGCGAATCTGGCGACTGAATTCGAGCATTTGCAGACTGGCAGCATCTATATTGTGTGTGATGGCATCGATATGTCTTGCCACAGCTTCCAGTGCAAAACGAAGGTCATCACTCGCGGCATCTACATCTGGCCGGGTTTCATTCAACAATGTCTGAATGTCATTGCTGACATCTGCCAGCCGCTGGGAGGTTGCATCGGCGTTCTTGAGAATATTCTGGATCGATGCCAGGTTTTTATCGCTCATTGCCTTGTCTATCTGTCCACCGGCAGTTGCGAGGTCACGCGAGAATTCTTCAACATTATTCAGGATGACGGGGGTCTTGGACTGAATGTCTTCTGACGTTGCACTCAGGTTACCCATCAGTACTTTCAGGTCACCCTCCAGCAATTCGCCCGCTAGAGTAATCTGCTGATTCAGGTTTCGGATCAGGGGAAATAGTCCATTTTTACTGAGATCCGTAAACGTACTCGCTACTTTCTGCATGGCGCCGAATATGTCGGGGGTCGGAGCAGACGGCAGCGTGTCACCGGGACTAAAGCTGTCGGGACTCTTTCCGCCTTTGATAAGAATGGTTTTGGCGGCCAGAACACTGGGTGCAAATACGATCGCGGAGCTGTCACTGGGTATACGCCAGTTCTTGCGTATGCCCATGGTGATATTGAATTTCATCTGACCATTGTCATCAACGGGGTTGAGTTCCTCGACCTGTCCTATTGGATAGCCTTCATAGACAACCTGGGTGCCAAACTTGATGCCTGCGACATTTTCCAGGGTGGTGAAGTAGGTATCCGTTGGCCCCGTCTTCCCCGTCAGTAATGCCAGTACTACAAACAGGGACGTCAGACCGGCCAGAACAAAAAGTCCTACAGTAAATTGGTCAGTTTTGTTTTGTGTCACTCGGCGAGCTCCTATCCGGCTTAATCTATGCGTGTGCCGGTCAGTCGTTCAAGATATGCATCCACGTCGGTCACCCTTTCCTCGCTACGTCTGTTAAGCAGGTTCTGTACACGTTCACTCTTGTTGTTTCGAACTTCGTCAACCGTTCCCGATGCAACAATATCACCTTGGTCAAGCACCGTAATCCTGTCTGCAATTTTAAAGGCACTCTCAAGTTCATGGGTCACCACCACAAGGGTCATGCCGGTTGCATCCCTGAGCTGGAGAATCAGGTCATCCAGAGCCGCTGCAACGACAGGGTCCAGTCCTGCGCTGGGTTCATCCAGAAACAGCAATTGGGGATCCATGATAATGGCGCGTGCCAATGCAGCACGCTTGGTCATACCGCCTGATAATTCGGCGGGCATCAGGTTTTCGAATCCGGCCAGACCCACGACTTCGAGCTTGAGTCTGAGCATGACCTCCATCGTGGCCTGGTCCAGCCGGGTGTGTTCCTGCAGTGGTAGTAATATGTTCTCGCCGACCGACAGGGAGCTTAGTAGAGCGCCAAACTGGAAAGCCACGCCGATTTTTTTACGTACTTCCAATAATTCCCTGCGGCTCGCACTGGAGATTTCCCGGTCCAGCATGGTGATGCTGCCTGAGCGGGGTTTCTCCAGCGAGAGCAGGTGCCTGAGCAAGGTGCTTTTCCCCGACCCGGAGCCGCCCATGATGACCATGATCTCGCCACGCTCAACTTCCATGCATACTTCTTTAAGTATCTTGCGTTCGCCGTAATAGACAACAAGGTCGCGAACCGAAATGACTGTATCCATAACTAGCGAGACAGCAGGAAGGTAAATAGCATGTCGGTAATAACAATGGCCGAAATGGCATGTACAACGGAGCGCGTGGTCACGCGACCTATGCCCTCAGCGCCACCCGTGACATTGGCACCATTGATTACACCAATGAGAACGATCAGCACGCCGAATATCAGGCTCTTGCCCAGGCCATGCATCAGGTCATCAATGCTCAGAATTCTGAGCACATCATTGGTATAGGCGCCAAGCGACATACCCAGTTCGGCAGACACATAGAGTCCGGCACCCAGCAGGGCCACCACATCAGCAAACCAGCTCAGCAATGGCAGCATGATGATCATGGCCAGAAGTGCCGGTGCGACCAGGTAGCGTATCGGCTGAATACCCATCACAGTGAGTGCGTCCAGTTCCTCGTTGATTTTCATGGTGCCGATCCGGGCTGCCAGTGCCGAGCCTGTCCGTCCGGCAACCAGAATGCCCGTAATCATGGGTGAGAACTCACGTGTGACCGACAGTGTTACCCCCAATGTGACATTGTTCTCGGCACCGAAAACCCGCAGCGTATAAATGCCCTGAATGGCGAGCATGATGCCAATGGCCATGTTGAGTACGATGACGATGGGAATGGCATAGATTCCGATATCCATGGCCTGGGCAAATACCGAATGCAATCGCACCGGCTGGCGCTGACGTGGGCCCATGAATAACCAGTACAGACTTTCGTACAATACAACAGCAGCCTGACCGAATTCGGATATGCCACCAATACTGCGGCGGCCAATGTTTTCAACAAACTGACGCATGTGATGAGCTAAATTATTCAGTCGAGAATTGTGAAAACTTTATCCAGGCGTGCGAGTGCCAGAACTTTCATCGCTGCGGAGCTTACACTGGTGAGTTGAAATTCGACTTTCCGGCTGCGTGCCTGTTGAAGCGATTCGACCAGGGTGGCTACGCCGGATGAATCTATATACTCAACTCCGGACATATCCACTGTCGTGCAGGAATGTTCTTTAACACTGCTTAGTAAAATGCTTCTGGCCACAGGCGACTTGTCGAGATCGATTTCGCCTTCAAGAAAAACTGTGGCCTGGCCGTTATTGATTTCTACGCGGTAGGTCATGCCCACTCCCTGTGTGTAATATTCTTTTTACCATAATCAGGCGATTACCCCTATGATTTTGCATGTCGGAAGATTCTTTGTCGAAATAAACTTCGTCCATCAGATCGTTCATGAAGTGCGTACCCAGCCCGCCCGGTGTTAATTCATCACGCTCACCAGGTTCACAGGCAGATTCCGGAACCTCAGGTGCATGATCTGTGAGTGCAATGTGTAACAACGTGCCTTCGCTATCGGAATTCAGGCTGATATGACCTTCGATTTCGCCTTCAGTAACATCTTTATATGCATGTCGAATGATGTTCTGACAAGCCTCGTCAACCGCGAGCACAATACTGGCACGGGTATCTTCATCAATACCTGATTCGCTTAATGCGGCCGTAAGCAGGTCACGAATAACGACCAGCCGGTCAGGCAGTGCAGTTACACAGAAGCTTAAGGGGAACGCCGCTTTGGCAGCGCCTATGCTTTCGACTCCGAGTAAGGTGACATCATCATGCATGGCATTATTTTCATCACACAACCTGTCCGCCAGTAAGGCCAGTCTCGCCGGTAAATTCTCATCAGACAGTTCATCCAACGCAGCACACATTCCTTCCAGGCCGAGTTCCTCGCCATCAGCAGTGTGTCCTTCGGTGACGCCATCGGTATATAGATACAGGGCTGAGCCGCAAAGGGGAATGTTATCTTCAGGATATCGGTCATCAGCAGTTACACACATGATGCCAAGCGGGGGCATGGCAGCCGACATTTCCCGATAACGCCCGGATTTGCTGCGTAAAAGAGTGGGCATATGTCCGGCATTACAAATGCAAACATGGCCGGTTTCAGGGTCGTAAATACCTGCGGTCATGGTGACAAACATGCCCGCTGTAATGTTTGCACAAAGCTCGTGATTGATCGTGGCCAGTAGCTTGCCAGGCTGAGGACTGGACTTGGCCAGTAACCGGAAGAGGCTGGTTGTTTTGACCATTAACAATGCTGCATTGAGCCCCTTGCCTGAAACATCTGCAATGGCGAAGTATTGTTTGCCGTCAGGCAGCGTGACTACATCAAAAAAGTCCCCTGACATTTCACGGGCCGAACGACTCAGACCGCAAAGATTCTCCGGCAATGAGGCGCAATCCGGCAGCAGGCTCTTCTGTACGGATGAGGCAAGTACCAGTTCCTGGCGCACTCGCTCGCGTTCCAGCAGGCTGCGCGTCATTTCGGCATTGCTCATCGCCAGTGCTGCGGCACTTGCAAGGCTTTGCAGGAGTTCGCTGTCACGTGTGTTGAGCATGCGATCTGGCTGGCGTGGGTTAACGACACAAATAGCGCCAAGCTTATGGTCACGTATATTCAGAGGTGCACTCAGAATCGAGCGGGTAATAAATCCTGATTGCTGGTCAACGTTCGAATAAAAGTCGGGATCCTGACTGACATCGGCCACCAGTTCGGGTGCGTTATTTTGAACCGAACGTCCCACAATGCCCGCATCAGCTGGTATGCGCATGCCGGTCACATCTACCTGGCCTATGCAGGCATGGCAGACGAGTTCGGTATCGTTCTTTTCCAGCAGGAAGAGTGATGCGCCTTCTACCTGCATGGCGTCACTGATTTTTTCCAATGCCGTTATATGTACGGCATCAATATCATTGGCAACAGCATATTCCCGTGTCAGGCTGGTCATGATGTCCAGATAAGTACTGCTCGCCATCCTCTCGGCGTCAGAACTGGTCAGCGGATCAGCTGAGGACATTCAGCAGGTGCTCCGGATGATGACTATTTAGACTTTTTTGCCGGTTTTTTTACCGCTGTCTTGCGTGTTGCTTTTTTCTTTTTAGGTGCCGGCGTGGAATCTTCATCGTTGTCATGGGTAAAGGTAGTCGCCATGGACATGAGTTTTTTCCATGCCTTGCTTCCGGTTTCAATGTTGTCTTTCAGAAAGTGGGCAGGGTCAAAGCCTTCAATGCTACTGCCGACTTTTAGTCGAAGATAATCAACCATATCTTCTTGCAGCGCCCCGACATCAGGCAGACCTAAAAAGCGGCGTAATTCTTCCGGTTTAACATCGATTTCGATTTTGATAATCATCGCTTATTTACCAATGAGCTTCAGGGGTGAGTATAACTTTACCATCACGGCTGTCCTCTTGAGCCTTCTTTACAGCATCTCGTATGCGTTCGAGAGGATAAGTGCCGGCAATTTCGGCACGTAACCTGCCTGCAGAAAAATGTGCGCTGAGCGCTTCCAGACGCTGGGTTACAGCTGCCTGCCCATGTTCGCGGAACCAGTTCAACAGCCAGAATCCGGTCACCGTGATGTCACGGAATATAAGATGGCTGGAATCTATTTCACAGGGCACACCGGACATGCGGCCATAATTGACCATGGTGCCGCCGGGTGTCAGGCAGCGTGCCAGTACATTGCTTGCCGCGCCGCCAACTGCATCAATGGCAAGACGTACCGGATCTCCACCCACTATAGATTTAACCGCTTCTTCAATATCCTGACCTTGATCCACGATGACTTCGGTGCCACCGAGTTCCTTGATTTGCAAAGCAACACCGCCGCCACGACGCACAAGGTTGATGGTCTTGATGCCGCGTTCTTTGGCAAGTGTCACCAGATAGTGTCCAACAGATGAATTGGCGGCATTCTGGATGACCCAGTCTCCGGGATGCAGGTCGATACATTCGGACAATAACAGGTCGGCAGTAAGCGGATTGATAGTCATCATGCTCAGCTGTACAGGGTCGACATTATCCGGAAGCTTGATCAATTCGCTGGCCGATGCACGTATACCTTCGCACCAGGTGCCACTGCCAATGGGCAGTAACACCAGATCGCCAGTCTGTACATTGACCACATTTGCGCCGACTTCGATCACTCTACCCACGCCTTCATTTCCCGGCGTGGCGGGTAATGGTGGAAGCAGACCATACTCACCGCTAATTGTAAGCAGGTCTGAAGGGTGAATCGGCGTCGCCTCGACAGTGATGAGCGCTTCACCTTCTGCAGGATGCCCGGGATGGTGATCAACAAGCTCAAGCACGTCGGCTGGGTTGCCAAAACGACTGAATTGAATGGCACGCATATCGACCTCCTCAGAAATGTTTGATGGCGTTCTTATTATGACTATAGCCACCTGAGAGGTGACTGTCATTCTTTATTCCGCGAGCATAAAAAAAGCGGCTTAAAAGCCGCTTTTTTCTATCAGATCAATTATCTAGCTGTTAGCTGTCTGTGAGTCTGGTTTGCGCTTCCCGATACTTGTCGGCGGTACGCTGCAGGATGTCTTCAGGCAGTGCCGGGGCCGGTGGCGTCTTGTCCCAGTCCAGTGTTTCAAGGTAGTCACGCACAAACTGCTTGTCGAAACTTGGCGGACTCATGCCGGGCTGGTAGCTGTCGGCAGGCCAGAAGCGTGAGGAGTCAGGCGTCAGTGCTTCGTCTATCAGCAGCAGGTTATCGTTTTCATCCAGGCCAAATTCAAACTTGGTGTCGGCAATAATGATGCCTTTGGTGCGGGCAAACTCAGCGGCTTCGGTGTAAAGCTTGAGGCTGACATCACGCACCTTCGCGGCGAGTTCTTCGCCTACCAGTTTGACCGTGGCATCGTAGTCGATGTTTTCGTCATGTTCGCCGACATCAGCTTTTGTGGATGGTGTGTAGATGGCCTCAGGTAACTGATCAGCCTGTTGCAGGCCTTCAGGCAGTTGAATACCGCAGACCTTGCCGGTCTTCTGGTAGTCCTTCCATCCGGAGCCGATGATGTAACCACGTACAATGGCTTCAATCGGCAGTGGGCGCAGTTTTTTCACGACGATGGCGCGGCCTTCTACCTGTGCGCGTTCTGCCGCATCTGGCAGGGCTTCTTCCAGGGTCATTTCGGCCAGGTGGTTACCGATGACGTTTGTGGTACGGGCAAACCAGAAATTCGACACTTCAGTCAGAACCGCCCCTTTGCCTGGAATCGGGTCATCGAGGATGACATCGAAGGCAGATAAACGATCGGTCGTTACGATTAGCAGATGATTGTCATCGATGCCGTAAATGTCACGTACCTTTCCTCGGTTAAGGAGGGGCAGGCTTTTGATGTCAGATTGGTGAAGGGCAGTTTGCATGGTTTTGCTGGGCTGTCTGAAATGAAGCGGGGCATTGTACCTGTGGGAATCGGGGATGCCCAGTGTCTGGGCAAATACTGGATGGTGAGTCCTTCGGAACCGTTGTAAATACATCCATGTACGCTTCGGCGGCCGCGTCCATGCGGCCGACGATTCCGAAGGACTCACCATCCAAATCCGCTTGAGCTTGAGGTTGGTAATCTGGAAGAAAACTGGTCAAGCATCTCGAGAAAAGTTCGAGTCGATTCATTCTGCTTGATTTCAGAACTTATAGAGCTGTGGGCAAGTTGCGATGGCCTCTTTTCAAAACTGTTGGCCGCATGGACGCGGCCTTCAAGCCTATATGGATATATTCACGGCGTGTTTTGAAAAGAGGCCGTCGCAACTGGCTAAATGCATACCTTTCCTACGAAAAGCCTTCAAATTGGGTTAAAGTAGCCGCCCGAAAAACCTTGGAATGACAAAGCTCATGGCCCGACAAGAAGCATTGATAGCGCCCTCAATACTGTCTGCCGATCTGGCGAGGCTGGGCGAGGACGTGGACCGCGTACTGAATGCGGGCGCAGATATTGTTCATTTCGATGTGATGGATAACCACTACGTGCCGAATCTGACCTTTGGTCCACCGGTTTGCAAGGCGCTACGGGATTACGGAATTTCGGCAGATATTGATGTGCATCTGATGGTGAGTCCCGTCGATGCGCTTATCGGTGGCTTCGCCGATGCAGGTGCCAGTTATATCACCTTTCATCCGGAAGGTTCGGAGCACATTGACCGCAGCCTGCAACTGATCAAGAGCCTTGGATGCAAGTCGGGACTGGTTTTCAATCCGGCAACGCCCCTCGACGTGCTTGATTATGTAATGGACAAGGTCGACATGGTTTTGCTGATGTCAGTCAACCCCGGCTTTGGCGGACAGAGTTTTATTCCTTCTGCGCTGGATAAGCTGCGCGCAGCAAGAGCTAAAATTGATGCCAGTGGACTGGATATACGTCTTGAGATCGATGGCGGTGTGAAAATCAATAATATTGGTGAAATTGCTGCGGCGGGGGCAGACACCTTCGTGGCTGGCTCTGCCATATTCAACAGTGACGATTACAAGGCCACTATTGATGCCATGCGCCAAGAGATAGCGCAGGCAGAATGACGTGGCAACCGGACCTTACAAACTAGCGCCACAACGGCGCATACCTCTTGTTCGTGAGGCACCGGCTGATCTGGATACACCATTATCGGTATACCTGAAACTTGCCAATGCGCCTTACAGTTACCTGTTCGAGTCGGTGCAGGGTGGCGAGCGCTGGGGCCGATATTCGATCATGGGCCTGCCATGCAAAGAGGTCATCAAGATACACGGCTATGAAGTCAGCGTGGAACGCGATGGCAAGCTCATCAGTCAGGAAGTGGTCGAAGACCCGCTGAGCTGGGTCGAAGCCTATGCCGATCAATTTGACGTACCTGAGTTGCCTGACCTGCCCCGTTTAACCGGTGGGCTGGTGGGTTATTTCGGTTATGACACAGTGCGCTATATCGAGCCGCGTCTTGCGGGTACGCCAGCTGCAATAAACAAGCCTGATCCTCTGGGTACGCCCGATATTCTGCTCATGCTGTCAGAAGAACTGGTCGTGTTCGACAATCTTGCGGGACGACTGTTTGCCATCGTCCATGCCGACCCTGATTCAGCCGAGGATATGGCCAGAGGCGAAGCGCGTCTCGATGAAATACTCGAGAAGATGCAGGCACCTATGACCTTGCCCAAGCCGCCTGCACTTGATGTGGGCGCCAGTTCAGAAGCAGCGTTTGTGTCCGGATTTACCCAGGAAGCTTACGAGGCTGCAGTTGAGAGAATTCGGGAATACATTCGGGCCGGAGATGTCATGCAGGTCGTCCCATCGCAGCGCCTGACTGCAGATTTCAGTGGTTCACCACTGTCGCTCTACCGTGCATTAAGAAGTCTTAACCCTTCTCCATATATGTTCTGCATGCACCTGGATGATCATCATGTCGTCGGGGCATCGCCTGAAATACTGGTGCGTGTAGAAGAAGGTGAAATTACTGTCAGGCCGATTGCGGGCACACGCCCTCGTGGCCATACAGAAGCGGAAGACAAGGCTTTTGAAGATGACCTGCTCGCCGACCCCAAGGAAATTGCCGAACACCTGATGCTGATTGATCTGGGACGAAACGACGCCGGCCGGGTTTCTGAAGTAGGCACGGTGAAAGTCAGCGACCAGATGGTCGTTGAGAGATATTCCCATGTCATGCACATCGTTTCGAATGTGACAGGCAAGTTAAAGCCGGGTGTCACTGCCATGGACGCTCTGCGTGCGACATTCCCGGCGGGCACTTTGTCGGGCGCGCCAAAAATTCGTGCCCTGGAAATCATCGATGAACTTGAGCCGGTAAAGCGCGGCGTGTATTCCGGCGCAGTCGGTTATCTCGCATGGAACGGCAATATGGATACCGCCATTGCGATTCGTACCGCGGTGATCAAGGACGGGCAGCTGCACGTGCAGGCAGGCGCCGGCATTGTTGCGGATTCTGTGCCGCATATGGAATGGGAAGAAACCATGAACAAGGCGCAGGCCGTGATACGGGCTGCGGGCATGGTTGGAGGTGAGTCATGATATTCATGCTCGATAATTACGACAGTTTCACCTATAACCTTGTGCAGTATTTTGGTGAGCTCGATGCCGAAGTTCAGGTGCATCGCAATGACAAGATTTCGATTGACGAAATCGAGGCGCTTGCTCCGCAAGGAATAGTGATTTCACCCGGACCCTGCACGCCGAACGAGGCGGGCGTGTCGCTGGCGGTTATTGAACATTTTGCCGGCAAGCTACCGATTCTGGGGGTGTGTCTGGGACACCAGAGTATCGGTCAGGCATTCGGTGGTGAGGTCGTGCGTGCACGTGAAGTGATGCACGGGAAGGTCTCGCGTATGTATCACAGTAACATTGGCGTCTTCGAAGGCCTGCCCAGCCCGTTTGATGCCACGCGCTATCATTCGCTGGTGGTGGCAAAAGAGACACTACCGGATTGTCTCGAGATGACTTCCTGGACCCAGACGGAAGACGGTGACGTGGACGAGATCATGGGATTACGTCATAAAACCCTGGATGTGGAAGGGGTGCAATTTCATCCGGAATCCATACTTAGTGAACATGGTCACGCTTTGCTCAAGGCTTTTTTGAGCCGCTGCGTTTAGAAAGAAAAGTTGTCACGGAAAGGTATTTGCGATGTTAGATAAAGCACTGCTGGAACAGGTCATTGAAGGTCGCGATTTAAGCGCTGATCAGATGCGTGCTGCCATGCAGGCCATTATGGGAGGGGAGTCAACGGATGCCCAGATCGGTGCGTTCCTGGTGGCCATGCGTATGAAGGGTGAAACAGTCGATGAGATTGCGGCAGCGGCCCGGGTCATGCGTGAACTGGCTTCTGCCGTGCCCGTGGATGAGTCCTATAAAGATGAACTGGTTGATACCTGTGGTACCGGCGGTGATGCCTCTGGCCTGTTCAATGTGTCTACAGCCTGTGCCTTTGTAGTGGCCGCTGCCGGCGGCCGGGTGGCCAAACATGGCAACCGCTCGGTCTCCAGCAAAACCGGTAGTGCAGATGTTCTGGAAGCTGCCGGCGTGCAATTGTTGCTTACGCCGGATCAGGTTGCCCGATGCGTGGCTGAGCTTGGCGTCGGTTTCATGTTCGCGCCGGGTTTTCACGGGGCGATGAAACATGCCATAGGGCCGCGTCGGGAAATGGGCATACGCACGATATTCAATATACTGGGGCCGTTGACAAACCCGGCAGGCGCACCCAACCAGGTACTCGGGGTATTTAATGGTCATCTGACCCAGCAACTGGCAGAAGTGTTAAAGGCGCTGGGCAGTCGTCATGTGTTGGTTGTGCATGGCGAAGACGGGTTGGATGAGCTGAGTATCAACGCGGCCACCCGGGTATCCGAACTGAAAAATGCTGAAGTCTCCAGTTATACCCTCACACCGGAGGACGTCGGGCTGGTGCGTGGTTCGCTGGATGCCCTTCGCGTGGAAAACGCCGAGCAAAGCCTTGCCCTGATTAATTCTGTATTTGCCGGTGAGAAATCTGTCGCTCGTGACATGGTCGCGTTAAACGCGGGTGCTGCTTTATATGTGGCAGGTAAAGCAGCTGATATCAGTGAAGGTGTGCAACTGGCATTGAAAGTGATCGACAGTGGTGCTGCGGCTGAAAAACTGGCATCACTGGTCGGCCTGACCCAGTCATTCGGTGTGCCCGGTGAGTGACGTGCTAACCGAAATTCTTGCGTATAAACGCGAGGAAGTAGCGGCCGCAAAAGTTGCCGCCCCGTTATCGGAATTATTGCAGAAGACAATGACAGCTTCAGCGCCGCGAGGATTTGCCGCAGCTCTCAATGCGAAAATTTCGGCAGGAATGCCGGGCGTCATCGCTGAGGTGAAAAAAGCATCCCCCAGCAAGGGACTGATTCGTGCAGATTTCGATCCTGCATGGATAGGCGAGCGTTATGCCGCCGGTGGCGCGGCCTGCCTGTCTGTATTGACTGATCGCAAATATTTCCAGGGCGCTCCGGAATTTCTGCAGCTGGCCCGTGAGACTTCGGGTCTGCCAGTATTGCGTAAGGATTTCATGCTTGACCCTTACCAGGTGATGGAAGCACGTGCCATGGGTGCAGACTGCATCCTGTTGATCGTGGCAGCCCTTGAAGATGGTCTGATGTCCGAGCTGAGTTCGGAAGCGTTGGCCCTTGAAATGGACGTGCTTGTTGAAGTGCATAATGGCGACGAACTTGAACGGGCACTGCGTCTGGGAGATCAGGATGGTCGCGTTCTACTGGGCATCAACAACCGCAATCTACGGACTTTTGAAACCAGTCTGCAGACGACAATAGATTTGCTGGGAGAGATTCCGGCTGACCGACTGGTGATCACCGAGAGTGGTATCGGTGGGCCGGATGATGTGGCTTTGATGCGTAAGCATAATGTGAATGCATTTCTTGTCGGTGAATCCTTTATGCGTGCAGAGGATCCCGGTGCGGCGCTGCAAGCCGTGATGGAGTTATAAAGATGACTATGAATGCTCGGGTCAAATGGATTGAAGATGCTGCCTGGATAGGTGAGACAGGCAGTGGTCATGGCATCGTGATTGATGGGCCAGCGGAAATCGGAGGTCGAAATCTGGGTGTTCGGCCAATGGAACTGATACTTCTGGGTGTAGGCGGTTGCTCAGCGATGGACGTGATCCATATCCTGAAAAAAGCCCGTCAACCTGTCGACGATGTCGTTATCGAACTGAAAGGCGAACGCGCCGATACCGACCCCAAGGTGTTTACCGATATTCATCTTCATTTCAAGGTGATGGGCGAGGGATTGAGCGAACGTCAGGTGGCACGTGCAGTGCAGTTGTCAGCAGAAAAATATTGCTCCGCTTCAATAATGTTGCAGGCCTCTGTCAACATCACGCATAGTCACGAAATAGTGTCTGTAACCGAATAATCGGACGCATTATGGGAGATCACGCATAATACGCGCCCGATCCTGACCTTTTCATGGGGATTCCAAATTTGAAAAAGGGCACCAAGAAGCTGAAATTGCACGGGTTTAACAACCTGACCAAGACACTCAGCTTTAATATTTACGATATCTGTTACGCGCGCAGTGATGAGCATCGCAAAGAATATATTGAGTATATTGACGAGGCCTATAACGCCGAGCGCCTGACAAATATTCTTACTGAAGTATCCAATATCATCGGTGCCAACATCCTGAACGTGGCGCGACAGGACTATGACCCCGAAGGTGCCAGCGTTACCATGTTGATCTGCGAAGAGCCTATCAATGCTGAAGATCTTCCGGATGAGGTGGTGAAGGATTCGGTGGTTGGGCATCTGGATAAAAGTCACATTACGGTACACACATATCCGGAAAGTCATCCTGACCACGGAATCAGTACTTTCCGGGCCGATATTGATGTTTCCACCTGTGGCCTGATTTCACCCCTGAAAGCCCTGAACTACCTTATTCACAGTTTTGAGTCAGACATCGTGATTATGGACTACCGAGTGCGTGGTTTCACCCGGAATACACGCGGTCGTAAACATTTTATCGATCACCGAATTAATTCAATTCAGGACTTTCTCGATAAGGACACACAGAACCGTTACGACATGGTCGATGTGAATGTCTATCAGGAAAACATGTTCCATACCAAGATGCGATTGAAGAATCTGGATCTGGATACCTATCTGTTTGACGATGCGAGTGAATTACCGAAACGTGAAGCACGTACGATCAAAAAACGTGTGGAGCATGAAATTGAAGAGATTTTCTACGGGCGTAACCTGCCAAAGTAACCACCTATTTGAGAGGGCAAACCCTTCCTAACATTCAGGCTTGTCTGTAGCCTGAATGAAATACACAGGAGAGCAATATGTCGGCCCCCAGAATTCTGGTGTTCGCAGGAAGTCTGCGTATTCAGTCATTTAATAAGCAACTTGCTCAGGCTGCAGCCAGCATGGCGGAGTCCATTGGCGCTGAAGTCACGCAAATTGATCTGCGTGACTATCGGATTCCCCCGTACGATGGGGATATGGAAGCGGGTGGCGGTATTCCGGAGCGTGCACAGATCTTGCGGAACCTGTTTGTGGATCATGATGCGTTCATTGTCGCCTCACCCGAGTACAACAGCTCTATATCGGGTACGCTGAAAAACTATATCGACTGGGTTTCCCGTCCCGATGGTGATGTTCCGGCACTCGCCGCATTTGAAGGCAAGGTTGCGGCCATTATGTCGGCATCGCCTGGCGCACTGGGTGGGTTACGAGGATTGGTTCACCTGCGCAGCATCCTTGAAAGCATCGGCGTAATCGTCGTGCCCGAGCAGCATGCCGTCAGTGCTGCGATGAAGGCATTTAGCGAAGATGGTCGTCTGGTCAATGAACGTGACCAAAAAAATGTTGAGAAAGTCGTGAAACGACTTGTGGAAGTGGCCAGTCGACTTAAGAAATAGATTTGTCTAGAACCAGTAGGCCGCTCGCGTCATGACCTTGGATGCTAGTTTCATTGCATCGCGCACCGGTCGGGGCAGATCGGCACCCCCGGCTTCTTTCGCCACTTCACCGTGTTGGGCTTCATCAGCTTTCATTTGTTCGACAATTGCACGACTACGCTGATCGCGATCCGGCAGTTTTTCCAGATGACCATCAAGATGTTCGCAAACCTGTTTTTCGGTTTCAGCGACAAAACCCAGGCTCCATTTGTCACCCGCCAGACCGGCCGCAGCACCAATGGCAAATGAGCCGGCGTACCAGAACGGTCCCAGTCTGCTGGGTTTTTCACCCAGTTCGGCAAGGCGCTCTTCACACCAGGCCAGATGGTCTTCCTCTTCACGCGCGGCTTCTTCCATTGCCTGCCGAACTTCGGGCAGGCGGGCTGTAGCGGCTTGCCCCTGGTACAACGCCTGCGCGGCCACTTCGCCGGCATGGTTCACACGCATGAGTCCGGCCGCATGGCGTTTCTCACGTTGGGACAGGCTGCCGGTTTCCTTTTCATCGCCGGGATTTTTTCTGTGTTTCAGGTGCTCACCTCCGTGCAGGGTTTTCATGCCCTGATGCAGGTCCATCAGAAACCGGTCGGCGAATGTATAGCGGCGTTGCGTCATGCTGTGAATTATACGTGAGTGCCTGTTTTTTCGTCATTCAGGGGGAAGTCGATGGCAATGCCCCTTGCCAATCCCCCCATTCATGAAACAATAGCCCAATGCCCCTGAATCCTGAACAATTTGCCGCCCAGATTAAACGCAAGCTGCCCCATATTGCGTTTGTAGCCGGTGATGAACCTTTGCTAGTACAGGAAGCGGCTGACGCTTACCGGGCTGCCGCTCGTGAACAGGGATTCAGCGAACGTGAGGTTTTGCATGTAGAAACCGGCTTTGACTGGAATCAGCTGTCGACGGCGAGTGCCAGCATGTCGCTGTTTGCAGAACGTCGCCGAATTGAACTGAATCTGGGCGACAAGAGTCCGGGAAAGCCAGGCAGTGAAGCGCTGGTGGCATTCGCTGAAAATCCGCAGGATGATGTGGTGCTGCTGGTGACGGGTGCGTCCCTGGATAAAAATGCGCGCAAGACCAAATGGATGAAAGTCATCGAAAGTAACGGATTGGCAATGTACGCCTGGCCGGTCAAGAATGCCGATTTCATGCGCTGGGTCGCTGCCAGGCTTCAGGCAGCTGGATTGCAGGCTGATCAGGATGTCCTGAAATGGCTTTGCGTAAGGACGGAGGGCAATTTGCTGGCCTGCAGGCAGGAAATAGACAAGCTGGTACTGCTATGTCCGGATGGTCGTCTGGATATGGCAGCGGTTGAGCAGGCGGTTTCAGATCATGCGCGCTTTGATGCTTTTGATTTTGTTGACAAATTAATGATTGGTCGCCCCGCAGCGGCGTTCCGCAGTTTATGGCGATTAAGGGATGAGGGGGAGGAACCCCTGGCTATCCTTGGATCTGTCAGTTGGTCATTGCGAGGTCTGGAGAAAGTCGCGTTAGCAATTCAGAATCGCAGAAATCTGGACACTGCATTTCGGGCAGCCAATGTCTGGGGGGCAAAGCAAAAAATGTTTGAATCAGCTGCAAGACGGCTCGGTATACAAACCATTTACCGTGCCATTGAGATTGCGGGCTCTGTTGACCGGGCCAGCAAAGGTATGAGTTATGACTCTCCATGGGAGGAACTGGTAAAATTAACGGCTTGTCTGGTGCAGGCGCCAATTCCGGGCGTGCAGCCAGATCCCGTTAATGTAAAGGTGAGTGCGCTTTAATGACTGTGCAGACAGCCTCGTCAGCTGAAAAAAATGCTGACGACGTCAAATTGAAAGATCATGACATTGCCGAGCAATTGCTGGGTATTGGTCAGGCTGCGCGTGAAGCCTCACGTGTAATGGCCGCCGCCGAAACCAATGCCAAGAATGCGGCCCTGCTGATCATGGCTGAAGCGATTGAAGCTGAACGTGACCAGCTCATGGCGGCTAATGCGAAGGATATGAAAGCTGCTCAGGAAAGAAATCTGGATGCTGCCTTGCTTGACCGCCTGTCGCTGACGCACGAACGTATCCAGTCCATGGCAGACGGCGTGCGTGAGATTGCCGCCCTGTCCGATCCCATCGGTGCCATTACCGACATGAACTACCGTCCATCCGGTATCCAGGTAGGACGTATGCGTGTGCCATTAGGTGTCGTCGGAATTATTTATGAGTCTCGACCCAATGTCACTGCAGATGCAGCGGCACTGTGTCTCAAATCCGGCAATGCCGTGATTCTGCGTGGTGGGTCAGAGGCCAGAGAATCCAATGTGGCAATCGGGCGTTGCATCGCGGGCGCATTAAAAGCCGCCGGTTTGCCCGAGACTGCCGTGCAGGTTATTGATACCAAAGATCGCCGTGCCGTTGGTGAAATGCTGCGGATGTCGAAATATATCGATGTTATCGTGCCTCGCGGGGGCAAGGGCCTGATTGAATTTGTATCCGAACATGCTCGTGTGCCCGTGATTAAGCATCTCGATGGCATCTGTCATGTGTACATTGATGAGGATGCAGACTTTGATAAAGCGATGGCAGTGGCCGTCAATTCAAAGACCCACCGTCTGGGCACATGTAACACTATGGAAACCCTGTTGGTTTCACAGGCGGTGTCGAAGTCGCTATTGCCTCCATTGGCCGAGTCGATGCAGAAGGCCGGTATTGAGCTTAGGGGCTGTGAACGAACCCGTGCATTGCTCACCGACATTAAGGCGGCGACAGAAGACGATTGGCACACAGAGTATCTTGACGCCATCCTTGCGATACGTATCGTAGATGATCTGGATACCGCCATTGCCCATATCAATAAATATGGTTCAGGACATACAGACAGTATTATTACGGAGTCGGTCACCAAAGCACGTCGCTTCCTGCGTGAAGTGGATTCAAGCTCGGTGATCGTGAATGCATCAACCCGTTTTGCTGATGGATTCGAATATGGGCTGGGCGCCGAGATTGGCATCAGTACAGACAAGTTCCATGCACGCGGCCCGGTTGGGCTGGAAGGATTGACCTCTATGAAATACGTCGTATTTGGCGACGGCCATATTCGCTAATGGCCTTACAGAAGCCGATTGGGATACTCGGCGGAACCTTCGATCCCATTCATAACGGTCATTTACGTTTGGCCGTTCAGCTACGTGACCGCTTGGGCCTGGCCAGTGTTCGCCTTGTGCCGAGCGCAAGACCGCCGCACCGGGACGAACCAGGTGCGACGCCGGGACAAAGGTCTAAGTGGATACGTGTGTCAATCACGGATGAACAGGGCTTGCTACTGGATGACCGGGAGCTTATTCGACCGGGTTTGTCTTATACCGTCGATACACTCATGTCCCTGCGTGAGGATTATCCGGATACGCCGCTATGTCTTGTGATGGGAAGAGATGTTTTTTCTCAGCTACATACCTGGGACCGATGGGAAAAATTACTGGACTATTGTCACATTGTGCATGTACCTCGTCCCGGAGTACGCAAGGAAATTTCCCCTCTTGTAGAAGAGTGGGTCAATGGCCATGTGATTGAAGACCCCGACTTGTTGGGTGAAAAGGTTTCCGGTTACGTCTATCAAGCAAATTTTCCGTTGCTGGAAATCTCAGGCAGCGATATACGCAAACTTATTCGCCTGGGTCATAGTCCTCGGTATTTACTGCCATTAAGAATCTGGCAGGATATTGAGGAAAATGGTGTATACAGCGATGTAGACACCACTGAATAAATATGAAGAAATCAGATAAATTATTAAATATTGTCGAAAAATCACTTGATGAACTTAAGGCTGTGGATATCCGGGTGTTGGATGTCAGTGCTCTCACCACGATTACCTCGTTTATGGTGATATGTACGGGCACCTCCAAGCGGCATGTCAAGGCGCTTTCCAACAACCTGATCACCGAGGTTAAAAAAGCCGGGGCAAAAACCTATGGCGATGAAGGCAGCGAAGAAGGTGAATGGGTGCTGATCGACTTGGGTGAGATAGTTGTTCACGTCATGCAGGCTCAGGCTCGCGCCTTGTTTCAACTGGAAAAGCTCTGGGCACCAGAGTTGGGTAATGACCGTGATCAGGCCATTCAGTAATTGTGCGAATCCACCTGTTGGCCGTTGGACGTCGAATGCCGGCGTGGGTCAATGAAGGTGTTGCAGAATATCTGAAAAGATTTCCTGCCGAATGCAGCTTGCAAGTCAGGGAAATCGAACCAGCCCGGCGCACTAAGAGCGGTTCAGTAGAGCATTATAAAAAAGAAGAAGCCGAACGATTGCTGGCTGCAGTGCCCAAGGGCGCAAATATTATTTCACTTGATGAGCATGGCAAGTCACCCGACAGCCCCGGTCTGTCTAAATGGATGGAAAACTGGTTGCAGGATGGCCGCGAAGTGGCGCTTCTGGTCGGGGGTGCAGATGGTCTGGACAGTCGATGCCTGGAGGCGTCGTCATTGCAATGGTCACTTTCGCCACTTACCCTGCCGCACGCACTGGTCCGGGTGATGGTTGCCGAACAGTTATACCGGGCCTGGAGCATTCTGAAAAACCACCCCTATCATCGCGAATAGACAACAAAAAAGTCCTGCCATTGCAGCGTGTTACACGCCATAATGCAGATGTATTTATAAAACTTCCAAAGGCCGCGGATGAGTGAAGAAATTCTGGCCAATGTTACGCCGCATGAAACGCGTGTTGCATTAATAGAAAATGGTCTCTTGCAGGAGGTCTATCTACAGCGTTCTACGCATCGCGGTGTAGCCGGTAATGTCTATCTGGGTAAAGTACAGCGGGTACTGCCCGGTATGCAGGCTGCTTTTGTGGAAATTGGCCTGGATAGAACCGCCTTTCTGCATGTGGCTGATATTGCCAATGCAGCATGTGAAAATGGTGCCGAGCATAAACACGATGAACCCTTGCCTGAAATACAGCGTCTGCTGCGTGAAGGGGACAGTATTCTAGTTCAGGTCGTCAAGGATCCCATTGGTACCAAAGGTGCCCGACTCTCGACCAATATCAGTATACCTTCCAGATTTCTTGTGCTGTTGCCACACAGCAGTAACATCGGGATATCCACCCGTATTGAAGACCCGGACGAAAGAGAACGACTCAAAAGCACTATTGAATCCATTCGGCTGCAACTGGGCATTGAGGGTGGCTTTATTGTGCGCACTGTCGGTGAGGGCGCAAGTCAGGAAGACCTTAAAACAGACATGCAATTTCTCGACAAGCTGTGGGGCTTTGTGCGGGCGCAGGCAGAGCAGGTCGAGGCCGGCAACATGGTGTATGGGGATTTGCCCCTGGTTATGCGCATCCTGCGTGACCTGCTGGGCACCCAGGTAGACCGTCTGCGTATTGATTCACGGGAAAGCTGGGAGCAGGTGGTCAAGTTTGCCGAGCGCTTTATGCCCGAAGTGGTAAATCGAATCGAGCTTTATGAGGGTGAGGCACCAATATTTGATTTACATGGTGCAGAAGATGAACTGACCAAGGCTCTTAACTCACGGGTACCTTTAAAGTCGGGTGGTTATCTCATTATCGAGCAGACCGAAGCAATGGTGACTATTGATGTCAATACCGGGGGGTTTGTCGGTACCCGAAATCCGGAAGAAACCATCTTTAAAACCAATCTGGAAGCAGCCCAGGCTATTGCAAGGCAGCTAAGATTAAGAAACCTTGGTGGCATTATTATCATCGACTTTATAGACATGTCGATCGATGGCCATAAGGAACAGGTATTGTCCGCGCTGGAACGCCACACGTCGCATGATCCGGCCAAAACAGCAATTACGGGTATCTCGGCACTCGGGCTCGTGGAAATGACCCGTAAAAGAACCCGTGAAAGTCTTGAACAAATACTATGCGAAGGCTGTCAAAATTGTAGCGGGCGTGGCTACGTGAAATCGATTGAAACGGTTTGCCATGAAATCATGCGGGAAATCCTTCGCTCGGCACGCCAGTTTCAGGCGAATGAACTTCTGGTATTGGCCAGCCCGGACGTCATTGCAATGTTGATTGATGAACTGTCCACGGCCATGGGTGATCTTGAGAATTTTATTTCAAGACCGATTCGCTTACAGGAAGAAGCGCTATACCAGCAGGAGGCATTCGACGTCGTGATCGTCTGATCGCGAAACACAACCACATATGCAACGTTGGAAAAAACACATTTGGACAGGCACCTTATTGTCAGTCTCCGTACTTTTGATCATCGCAGCAGTTGCGATGGGTGTTGTGCGACTGGTAGATCTGGCTGCACCTAAATACAGAGGCGAGCTCTCAAGCAAGCTGTCTGAATCTCTGGATTTGCCTGTGACCATTGAAGGGCTGGGCATGAGTTGGCAGGCTTTCCGTCCCACATTTGAACTTGATCGTGTTGTCATACTGGATGACAGCCGGCGGCCGGTTTTTCAGGTGGGACATATCGGTCTGCCATTCAAGTGGGGGAGCCTTTTAAAAGGCGAACTCTTTCCTTACCTGATTCAGTTGAATGATCTGGCTGTATCTCTGGAATGGCGGCCAGATGGAAGTATAGGTATCAGTGGTGTTGATGCTGGTGAAGATAGCGGTGAACTCGATCTGAATGAAATACTGGCCTATCTGGAGCGGATCAACCGTATTGAAGTCATCGATGGGGTCATCAACTGGAGCGACTTCGGTGTGCAAATTGGCTTGACCCGGGTTGAGCAGGTGAATGCATTCGTTCAGAGAACCGATGAGGGCCTTGGCGTTAATGTGACTGGAAAGTTGCCAAGGCATCTGGGTGAAGACTTTCTGTTCGAAGCCGATATTGTGGGTGATCTGGCCAAGCCTGCCGAGATGCAGATCAGTACATTTTTTAGTACTGACTCGCTTTTCGCAGATGGCTGGTTGGCACCTGTCCTGCGTGAAACCGCAGCTTTGCGTGGTGGCCCGATTAAGGTGCAGTTTGCAAGCCATTGGCAAGGACTGGTTTTTAAGGATTCAGCCCTAAGAATATCTGCAAGTCCGTTGCAGGATGTGGGGGGGGATCATCCCGTAGAGTTACCGGGTGTCAATGCCGAACTAAAGATTTTGCCGCTCGGAGATGGCTGGGACATGGATATTCTCTCCCTCCAGTATTCTTATAAAAGCGGAAAGAGCCCGGTATCCCGTGGCGGGTTCCGATACCAGCCTACGCCGGATGGTTTTGGTACAAGGCTGGATGCAGAACTGGACAGTCTCAGGATTGCCGATCTTATGGCCTGGTTATCGGTTTTAGATGCAGTGGAAGGGCAGGCAGTACCCGTGGGGCCACAAGTCAAAGGGCAACTCCTGAATACCCGCTTTGAGTATTACCAGGCGGTTGGTTCAGAGCCTCAATTCAGTTTAAGCAGCTTGCTCAGTGAGTTGGGCTTGCCAGCGACAGAGATGACCCCCGGTGTAAAGGGTTTGAGCGGGCGCTTGTACCTGACTCAGGAGGCCGGGCGTTTTGAAGCCTCGACCGAGTCAGGAGAGCTGGATTTTCCAAAGGTGTTCTCCGAACCATTGCCTCTGGATGATTTCAAGACCATTCTTCATTGGGAAGCGAATGACGGTCAATGGAAGCTGTTCAGCGAGGAACTCAGGCTTAAGTTCCTGAGCCTGGAAGCTGAAGGGCGACTGGAGTTCGTGGTCGATGCACATGATTCGCCTGCCATCGACCTGACACTGGATTTTAGTTCGACAGATATTGTTCCACTCAAACCATTTATACCCCTGCCACCCGCATTGTCATCAAGCGTTGGTACATGGTTGGGCGCATCCCTGCAGGCAGGCCGTGTGCCGACCGGGAATTTTAAACTCAAAGGCAGACTGTCAGACTTCCCTTATGTGAATCCAGGCGAGGAGGGTGTATTCCGTATCGATTTTCAGGCAGTAGATACGACGTTGGCGTACTCACCAGGGTGGCCGGAAGTTAAGGGCATTACCGGGGATGCAACATTCCAGGGGCGCAGCATGGAAGTGCGGGCTGAAAAAGGAACTATTCTTGATGTACCCATTCGTAAAACGATTGCAGCGATTCCGGACTTTATTAATCCTGTCCTCAAAGTAAAAGGACAGGTGCAGGCAGATGTTGGCAAGCAGCTTAAATTTCTCGAGGCGTCACCGCTCAGGGATGATTACAAGGGTCTGCTTAATGCGATTACCATCAAGGGTCCTGGACTGCTTGACCTTGATCTGGCGTTGCCTTTGGGCGATGTAAATGCAGTGGAGATTTCAGGAGATATACAACTGCAGGGGGCTCAGCTCATTTACGCCGGGCTACCTGATCCTGTTACTGATATTCGGGGTGACCTGCAGTTCAGTAAAAGGGGGTTAAACGCAGAGAAATTGACCGGAAAACTCCTGGAACTGCCCGTACAGGCAAGTCTTACGCCTGAAGAAGGGGCAACAGATGGCATGACGACTTTGCAAGCGAGTGCCGTACTTAGCCTGCCTGACGATGTCTCGAAATTAAGTGCCTATGTAGAAAAGGAAAGTATTAAGCAGCTTTCTGGAAGCACCACAATTCATGTTAAATCAAAATTTG
>JBFJXR010000017.1:0-45679 GCA_041622995.1 Nevskiales bacterium | reverse complement strand
TGAACGTAGATTTTGCCCGCATTCGGGAATGGACCAGTAGTTTCCTGGCTCAGGCGTTGGGCTTCGGTGAAAACGTCCTTGGGTACGGCGTTCATGGTGATCTCGGTTGAACTTGAATTTGACCGCATAGTTTAGCAAAGCGCTGTTAGCCATAGTCGCTGAATATGACCACGACACCCTATATGGCCTAATCGTCGTCCTGTTCGGCCTCTTGCGGCAGCGCGGAGAATTGACTGCTCAACAGGAAAAACAGCCCTATATACACTTTGGGATCTACTATCTTTCCTACCCCTATACGCTCTAACAACCATTGCTCGACTTCAGATACCGGTACCCTAAATACACGAATATCCTCACCATCAACTCCTCCACCCTCACCGACCTGAGTGAGGTCTTCCGCTAGTAGAAAGTACAATGTTTCCTTGGCGAGGCCCGGAGAAGGCGGCCCATCTATCAACCGAGTCCAACTGTTGGCGCTATAACCGGTCTCTTCGATTAGTTCCCGGTTTGCAGTTTCTTCCAGTGTTTCATCTTCTCCAGCGCCCTTATCCCCCGCCAACCCCGCCGGTAATTCAATGACGCGACCTCCCTGAGGAATGCGAGTCTGATCAATAAGTATCAGTTCACTGTCAGGGGTAACTGCAACTATGACAACAGCAGAATGTGCATTGGTACGCTCAACATATTCCCAACCTCCCTCTTTTAACAACCGCAGGAAATTTCCCCGATAAAGCTCCTCCATACTCATTGCCCCTAACAGTCTGATTATCCCTGAACATCTTAGAACAGCTTCAAGTCACATTGGCAATAAATCTTACTTAACATTCCGTCATTTTCTTGTGCTCAGTCGTCGTTGTCGTAGACTACATCGCCTGAGATAAAGTCATCGCGAAGATTTGGAGACAATATGAGCAACCGCGATATTGAATCGATACTAAGAGAAACCCGTGTCTTTGAACCGAGCGCCGAATTTACTTCTGGCTGCCAACTGGATACGAAAAAGCTGGCGGCCATGTATGCGAAGGCCGAAGCGGACCACACCGGTTTCTGGTCCGACCTGGCGAAAGAGGAACTGAGCTGGAAGAAACCATTCACCATTGCTGTGGACGATTCCAAAGCACCCAATTTCCAGTGGTTTACCGACGGTCAACTGAATGTAGCTGCCAACTGCATCGACCGGCATCTTGCAGAACGTGGCGATAAAATTGCCATAATCGGTGAGGGTGAGCCTGGCGATATCCGCAAGATCACCTATCGGGAACTGCATGGACTGGTTTGCCAGTTTGCCAATGCCATGAAGGCCCGTGGCATCAACAAAGGCGATCGTGTGGTTATTTATATGCCCATGGTCCCGGAAGCCGCCGTCGCCATGCTGGCCTGCGCCCGGGTCGGTGCCATTCACTCCATCGTATTTGGCGGCTTTTCAGCAAACTCGTTACGTGATCGCATTGAAGATGCCGGTGCAAAAGCCATCATCACCGCCGACGGCGCACATCGTGGCAACAATATCGTTGAACTTAAACAAGCCTGTGACGAGGCATTGAGCTCTGGCTGTGAAAGCATAGAAACCGTATTTGTGCTCAAACGAACGGATCATGGCGTAGACATGCAGGAAGGTCGGGATGTGTGGTGGCATGATGCCGTCCGGAATCAGGCCAGTGAATGCGAACCTGAATGGGTTGAAGCAGAGCACCCGTTATTCCTGCTCTACACCTCAGGCTCCACGGGTAAACCCAAAGGCATTCAGCATTCTTCGGCGGGCTACCTTCTGAATGCCATTTGCACCAATAAGTGGGTAATGGACCTGCAGGAACATGATGTATTCTGGTGTACCGCCGATGTCGGCTGGATTACCGGTCATACCTATGTCGTTTATGGCCCATTGGCGGTGGGCGGCACCGTGGTCATGTATGAAGGCGCGCCCACCGTTCCTGATGGCGGGCGCTTCTGGAAAATGTGCCAGGATCTTGGGGTCACCATTTTCTACACCGCACCCACTGCAATTCGTGCCTTGATGAAACTCGGGGATGAAATACCCAATAAATATGACCTGTCGAAAATTCGCCTGCTGGGTACCGTGGGAGAACCTATTAATCCTGAAGCCTGGATCTGGTATCACGAAGTTATTGGTAAACAGCGCTGTCCTATTGTAGACACCTGGTGGCAAACAGAAACCGGCGCCCAGATGATTGCCCCGGTTCCCGGCGTTATCGCCACCAAGCCCGGCTCCTGCACCAAACCCTTGCCCGGAATAGATGCCGCCGTCGTCGATGAAGATGGCAATGAAATCACCGAGGCCGGTCATGGTGGTTATCTGGTCATCCGGAAACCCTGGCCTTCCATGCTGCGCACCATCTGGGGCGACAACGATCGTTATATCGAAACCTACTGGGGTAAGTTCAACAATCGTTACTACGTAGCTGGTGACTCGGCCCATAAAGATGCCGACGGCTATATCTGGATCATGGGGCGTATCGATGATGTGCTGAATGTAGCCGGACACCGCCTGGGCACTATGGAAATCGAATCAGCATTGGTTTCTCATCCACGCGTCGCTGAAGCCGCTGTTGTCGGCAAGCCGCATGATACGAAAGGCGAATCCGTATGTGCTTTCGTCACCTGCAAAGGAGAACGTCCCGATGATGCCGAGGCCGAAAACCTGGTTGCAGAATTACGTGAATGGGTGGGCAGGGAAATCGGTGCCATTGCCAAACCGGACGACATACGCTTCGGTGACAATCTGCCTAAAACCCGCTCAGGCAAGATCATGCGTCGCCTGCTACGTGCCATCGCCAAGGGTGAAGAAATTACCCAGGATATTTCGACTCTCGAAAATCCCGGAATTGTCGCTCAGTTGCAGGGCAAGTCCTGAATAGGGAAAACCTATGAGTCAGTCACATTTACGTCAGGGAATTTATGCCCTGCTTGCTGTGGTAGGACTGGTCTGGACGCAATATCACCTGATCGGATTCCTGGAATGGCAAACAGGTGATGCCAGCCTTGCCGCCCTGCTGCAATTTAACTGGAGAACATTTTTCAGCAGTGGGTTTGTGAATCCCGGCGCTGCTTTTCTCAGCGTTGATGCAATCATCGGTGCCACGGCATTTCTTTTCTGGATGTTGCCCGAAGCCGGCAAGCTCGGGATGAAAAACCGATGGCTGTATGTAGTGCTTACGCTGGGCGTGGCGTTTGCCGTGGGCTTCCCGGTATTCCTGCTGATGCGAGAACGTAAACTTCAGACATTAAACGCAAGCTAGGGTATGGGTATAAACACCATACTGCCAAACGACTGAACGACTTTACTGATAGTCCGGTTATTTTTGCTTGCGGCCAGTTCAGCAATCAGATCCTGCACTCCGATCATCTTGCCGAAGTGACGTTCGAAACTGAGGTTTTCAGGTTCTCCAGGACGACTATTGGTTAACAATAACGGTTCCCCCTGCTTATTGAGTCGTGTCCTCAGACGCCAGGCCAGCACTTCTATGTTTCTGGCCGAATTATAGAGTGCCTGACCATCAAGACTGCTAAACATAAAGAATTCTTCACGGTAACCGTAAGAACGCCTGAGCATTCCGGTCAGGCCCACCATAATGGCAAAGACCCGATCACCTTCATATTCGGGTTCCAGACCCAGAAGCATTGCGCGAATTTCTTCCTTGCCATCAAGCTCATCGAATATCAGTTGTAGCCGGTGGGCAAATATAGAGTCGAGGCGATCATCCAGATCATGCACCCGTCCCTTTTTTAGTTCGCGTGGATTGCGCTTGTATAACTTGATCGTCAATTCCTTCAGCATGGACTCCAGTTGCTGCATGGAAAGATCGGCCAGATAGCTGATATCCGATTTGGCGAGATTCGAGAGCCTGAAACTTTCCGGCTCTTTCTCTGGCTGGGTACCGCCTGAAGTGGTGGGTCCCGATGTTGCACATGCGCCAAGAAGAAGCAATCCTGCAATCAATAAGTAACGCAGCATCAACTAAGCGCCAATTCCATGCGACGCAGGTTGGGTACACGACCCGGCGCAAATGAAGGTCGCTCCGCTACGACCTGCATGCCAAACCGTTCGTAGAGTTTCTGTGCACGCGGATTGATTTCTGCGACATCAAGTGCATATTTTTTCTTGCCACGCTTACGGGCGTACTCAAGCCCATATACCAACAAAGCCGCCCCGATGCCCTGGCTTCGCACTTCAGGCGACACCCCCAGGTTAGCCACGTAATCGGTTTGACGACCAGGTGGTGGCCCCCATGATTTGGTATTTAGTAGGCCGGAAACAACTTTTGGCCAGTACCAGAAACTGTAATGCGTAAATATCTGTCGGATGACAGGCTGACTGAGTCGGTTATATTCGACTCCGCTGTATACCGATATTGTGCCAACGACCTGGTCTTCACGTTCCGCGACAAAATGATTATCGCAACCAAACAGCCCAACACCTTTCACGAAGGCCCGGGTCAGGTACGCCTCGGCCCGGACCTGGCCATGACTGAATAACTCAGTGAATGCCTCAGGCCCTGCACTGAAAATCAGCGGAACCGCAGCTTCCACATCATCAGGTCTGGCCCTGCGAATGTTGACGTCAGGCATTTCTTCCGGATTCCTGATCTTCAAAATATTCGTCAAAGCGCATTTGCGCGTCTTCTCCGAACAGGATTTCACAGGCTTCCATCAGGCCAGGTGCTTCACGAATGACACTTTCACGCTCAACCAGGGCAATCTTCGATCGCCGTCTCAAGAAGTCTTCAAGCTTAACAATCATTTCGCGACGCCTCGCCTGCTTCAATTCGCAACGTGTGTATTCAGTCCCCTTGATCAGCACCTCCACCTGCCGTGGATCTTCACGAAGATTTTCTAGCAGGCCGATTGCCTGTGCACCATAACGACGCCACAGCCGAACCGATAGCGGCTCGGACGATTCCGGTGCCGTCAGGTCATCCAACTTCATGAGCCTGGCCTGATGCTCGAACTCCTCACAGACCACACGTGAAGGTTCCCCAAACCACTTTTGCCGTGGATAGGGCAAGGTAATACCGAGTTCCTGCACAAGCTCGCAAATCTCCTCACCGACATTGATGCAATCCGTGAGTTTGCCGCCAAAGATGGAGAGATGGGGACGCTCGCTGTCCACTTCAGTGACATGCTTGCGTGACAACTGCAGAAAGTCAGTATCGTCGCTGGCCTGCCCCCTGATGGCCAGGGGGCGCACGCCACAGCGATGCGAAATCACATCTTCAGAAGTCAGCGGCTTATCAAGGCGCAAACGTCTGTTGATGTTATCAAGCACGAACTGACGATCTTCTTCCGTGACCGATACATCAGGATCACCGACGCGTGTATCAGTTGTGCCAATACAGGTTCGTGGCCCCATCGGGATTGCGAAAAACAGGCGGCCATCATCCGCAAAAAATGTCAGTACCCGTTGCACCTGGCTTATCCGGTCGACTATTAGATGGATGCCCTTGGAAAATAGATGACGGTGCTCGGTTTGAATGCCAATCAGCTGATTGTGGGTATCGACCCAGCAGCCCGCTGCATTGATTAAAGCCTTTGCCCGAATAGTAAATCCGTCGCCAGTCACAACGTTGCGTGCCATCATTCGCCAAACGCCATCGACATATTCAGCGCCAAGGGATTCAACATAATTAGCCGCTATGCAGCCGTTGGATAAAGCAGAACGTACGAAATTAAAAACGAAGCGAGCATCGTTGTCCTGCAGATAAGCATCAGAATACTCAAATCCGCCGATAGCTTCGTCGGTGTTAACAATAGGCTCTTCAATTTCAATTTTCTTGCGCGAAAGCAACCGGGGAGGGTCCGTAAATCCAAAGCCCATAATCCAGTACAGCCAGGTACCCATCCACAAAATCCATGGGTGCCAGCGAAACCCACGTGCAATAGTAGTAAAAAACCGGATCTCCTTAACGGTAGACGGGTATTCACTGATCAGGCGGTTACGACTCTTGCACAGGTTGCGCACCAGCAGATATTCCCCGCTTTCCATGTACTTGATGCCACCCCATGCCAGATTGGATGATTCCTGGCTAGTGCCGCTGGCAAAGTCGCCACGGTCAATCAACCCTACACGGGCACCGCGCGTCGCCAGGGCCGCTGCGGATACGGCGCCATTGATCCCGCCGCCCACAATCAGGACATCGAAGACTTCATCTTTTAAACGTTGAATATTGCTATCGCGTAATTTCATACTGCTTTTTTGACCGGATTTTCGCTGCAAGCTGCCCATGATAGACGAATAACATTAACGTCAAAGCCCCAAGCAGCTTACAATTCTCATCTTTATTTATATTTATACAGCAACATGTCGAAAAAGATTCTGATCGTAGGCGGCGGTGGCCGCGAACATGCGCTTGCCTGGAAGGCTGCGCAATCTCCCCAAGTCGGTGAAGTACTCGTTGCCCCCGGCAATGCAGGCACGGCCTCCGAAACAAAAACCCGCAATGTGAATATTAATGTCGAGGATATTGATGCACTGGTATCACTGGCTAGAACTGAATCTGTCGATCTCACCATTATCGGACCAGAAGTACCTCTGGCGTTAGGCATTGTGGATCAATTCAACGACAACAATCTCCGCTGTTTCGGCCCCCGCAAGGCCGCTGCCGAACTGGAAGCATCCAAGGCATTCAGCAAGGATTTTCTAGCCCGGCACAAGATACCCACGGCGACTTATGAGGTATTTACCGAAATCGATGCAGCGACCGGCTTCATTCAGAAAATGGGCGCTCCTATAGTCATCAAGGCCGATGGTCTGGCCGCAGGTAAAGGCGTGATTCTCGCCCGGACAGAACAGGAAGCTATCGACGCAGTTCAGGACATGTTGGCGGGCAATGCCTTTGGCGAGGCCGGACACCGGGTCGTCATTGAAGAATTCCTGCAGGGAGAAGAAGCCAGCTTCATCTGCATGATCGATGGCGAGAACATTCTTCCCATGGCTTCCTCCCAGGATCACAAAGCTGCCTGGGATGGTGATACCGGCCCGAACACTGGCGGCATGGGTGCCTACTCTCCTGCGCCGGTAGTAACTAGTGCAATGCATGCCCGAATCGTTAATGAAGTGATTCGTCCTACTGTGGATGGCATGAATGCAGAAGGCCGCCGATTTACCGGATTCCTTTACGCCGGCGTCATGATCGATGCGGAAGGCACCCCGAAAGTACTGGAATTCAACGTACGCTTTGGCGATCCTGAAACCCAGCCCATCATGATGCGTCTGCAGTCTGACCTGATTGAACTGGTAGATGCTGCTATCGACGGGCGTCTCGACGAGGTTGAGTGCCACTGGGATCCAAGGGCTGCAGTGGGTGTTGTTATGGCAGCCAGGGGCTATCCTGCCGATTACCCTAAAGGCGATGTCATTACCGGCCTCGATCAAAATACAGATAACAGCAAGGTTTTTCATGCGGGTACAGCCCTTAAAGACGGGACTGTAGTAACCAGTGGGGGTCGTGTACTCTGTATTTGCGGTCTGGGCGACAATGTAGGCGAAGCGCAGCAGCGTGCCTATGCCCGCCTGAACACCATTGACTGGGATGGCGCGCAATATCGTACCGACATAGGCTACCGCGCCATAAAGCGAGAATCCGCGTGAAGCATTGCAAGCCTACCCTTGATCGGCGTATAACTCTCGCTATGGGGAGAGTCTTTCAACCAACCGTCGTTTTACTCGGCGTAGCAATATTTTGCGTCTTGCTGCCTGTCTCTGCGATCGCAAACGAAAAAACAATCATGGGATGGCTTGAGCCCGTCATCATTGACCCGCTGAATTTCCGGGTTAAAGCCAAGCTGGATACTGGCGCCAAAACCTCTTCTATTCATGCCATCGACATTGAAACCTTCAAAAGAAATGGCAAGACCTGGGTGCGTTTCACCTTCGAGGCAAAAGATCGCAAGCACGGTAGCAACAAGGACGATGAAACCAGACGTGTGACCCTGGAACGCAAGCGCATTCGCAATGTCATCATCAAGCGGCATAATGCCAAGTATCAGGAACGCCCTGTGGTCGAAATGACGCTCTGTATTAATGGAAATTTGCATACCGAGGAATTCAGCCTCATCGACAGATCACGCTTTCTATACCCAATTTTATTAGGCAGACATGCCCTAAAGAACATGACCCTGGTAGACCCCGGCGAAACATTTCTCACCACTACGGTGAATTGCAATAAGAAAACCACAAAGCCCAAGGACTGATTCTTGAAGAACCTGCACGTAAAAGTCCTCGCCCTTGGCCTCACAGCAGCAGGAATATGGCTTTGTGCTTACAAGGTGATCAACCTTGGCCTGCCACTATCACCCTCTGAACGTACCGAGGTCTGGAGTGTGGAGGCACGTATCGTCTTCAAGGCCAAATCAGGCACTGTAAAACTCAGCTTCCCGATCCCCAATTCACCCACCGGCTTCGCCTTGCTGGATGAAGACTTTGTCTCCGGGAACTACGGACTGGCCATGGAACAAGTGGGTGAAAACCGCTATGCCATGTGGTCAGTACGTCGTGCCAGCGGCAAGCAGTTGCTGTATTACCGTGCCGCCATTTACGAAGATCGGGACAATATTTCCCTCGGCGAGCCTAACAAGGCACCTCCGTCTTATCCCGAGATACCTGATTATGGCGAACCCTATGGATCAGCCGTTTTCAGCCTGCTTGATAAGGCCCGTAGTGAGTCAGCCGATATCACCAGCTTTACACGACAGTTGCTGACCTATCTCAACTCGAAAGATCCGAATGAAAATGTTGATGTACTGCGTAAAGACATGTCTGGCGAGGGCATCTGGATTGAAGACATTGTAAGAATCCTGGCAGGCGCCCGAATCCCTGCCCGTGCAATTTATGGACTACGCCTGGTCGATGGCACACGCCATGGTCAGTTGGAACCCTGGTTGCAGGTTCATGATGGTAAACGCTGGGCGTCATTCAACCCGGTAAACGGTGAGGCCGGACTGCCCAAGGACTTTTTCGTGTGGCGCATCGGCAGTGACCCACTTGTTGAACTTGAGGGCGGCAGTGCGCCTACTGTCGAATTTTCAATTGCACGCAACATGCATGAACTCGTTGCGGTCGCGCAGAAACGTGCACGCCTTGAAGGCTCGCGGATCATGGACTTCTCCCTGTTCAGCCTTCCCGTGCAGTCACAGAACGTGTACAGAATCATCCTGATGGTGCCTCTGGGTGCCCTGCTGGTTGTATTCATGCGTAACCTGATTGGCATTAAAACCTTTGGCACGTTTATGCCCATTCTGATCTCTCTGGCTTTTCGTGAAACAGAATGGCTTTGGGGTGTGATCCTGTTTTCAATTATTGTTGCGCTGGGACTCGGCATCCGTTTTTATCTTGAACAATTAAAGCTGTTGCTTGTGCCGCGCCTTGCCGCGGTGCTGATTATTGTGGTGCTTCTGATGGCGGGTATCAGTGTAGTCAGTCATCAAATGGGACTTGATCTTGGGCTGTCAGTTGCCCTGTTCCCCATGGTGATTCTGGCCATGACCATTGAACGCATGTCCCTTGTATGGGAAGAAAGTGGTGCAGCAGAAGCCTTTCAACAGGGCTTTGGCAGCCTGGTAGTCGCTTCACTGGGTTTTGTCGTAATGAGTAACGCCTGGCTTGGCTACCTGATCTTCGTCTTTCCGGAGTTACTGCTGGTGATTCTGGCTATTACGCTAATGATGGGACGTTATACCGGTTACAGGCTGACCGAGTTCTGGAGATTCCGGGCGCTTTTGGCACCTGATAAAAAGTCCTGATCATGGCCAATAATATTCTCAGCACACTCGCAGACATGCCAAGTTGGCCCAGACGACTGCGGGAACAGAATGTACTGGGAATGAATCAGCGTAATGCTGACTTTATTTTTGCCCATAATCCCCGCCGCTTTTATCCTCTCGTGGATGACAAGCTACTGACCAAGCGTCTGGCAGAAAAAGCGGGTATTGCCGTGCCCGAACTTTACGGTGTAATCGAGATTGAACACGATATTCCGCGTTTTGAGGAAATCATAGAAAATCGTCAGGACTTCGTCATCAAGCCTTCACAGGGCAGCGGTGGCAACGGCATCATGATCATCACCGGCAAAACCAATAGTCGTTACCAACGCGCCAATGGCGCACTGGTCGATATGGATGCCATTGCCCATCACCTGTCGAGCATTCTGAATGGCCTCTACAGTCTCGGCGGCGTAGCCGACAAGGCCATGATTGAGTATCGCGTCAAATTCGACCCGCTGTTTGAACACGTGAGCTATCGGGGTGTACCCGACATCCGCACTATTGTTTTCAAAGGCGTGCCTGTCGCTGCCATGGTGAGATTGCCCACGCGAGCTTCCGATGGGAAAGCCAATCTGCATCAGGGTGCTGTCGGAACAGGCATTAACCTGCTGACAGGGGAAACCACGCTGGCAGTATGCAAGGATGAGCGCATCACCGAACATCCTGATACGGGCGCGACTATTTCCGGCTTGCAAATTCCACACTGGAACAACCTGCTCACGCTTGCAGCCCATTGTCATGATCTGGCCGGTCTTGGATACCTGGGTGTCGACATTGTGCTGGATCGAGACAGAGGACCATTGGTACTGGAATTTAACGCCCGACCGGGGTTATCCATTCAATTGGCAAATGGCTTTGGCTTGAAAGAGCGACTCGACAGAATCGATAAACTCGACCACATTCCCAGCGACCCCGGAGAACGGGCACTACTCGCTCAAAGCATGTTTGCATAAAAAAGCCGCCTGAAGAGGCGGCTTTTTAATCTTGAGGAATTACCCTCGTTTCATTGCATCAAAGAACTGGCTGTTGGTCTTTGTCTGCTTCATGCGATCGATCAGCAACTCCATGGCCGCCAGATCGTCCATGGAATGCAGCAGCTTGCGCAGCACCCAGACCTTCTGCAGTTCTTCCGGATCCATTAACAGTTCTTCGCGACGTGTGCCGGAGCGGTTGATGTTGATCGCCGGGAATATGCGCTTCTCGGCAATGCGACGTTCCAGTTGTAATTCAAGGTTACCGGTACCCTTGAACTCTTCGTAAATCACTTCATCCATCTTGGAACCGGTATCCACCAGTGCCGTGGCCACGATGGTCAATGACCCACCTTCTTCGATATTACGCGCAGCACCAAAGAAACGCTTCGGACGTTGCAGGGCATTAGCATCAACACCACCCGTCAACACTTTGCCTGAGCTTGGCGCCACAGTGTTGTAGGCACGGGCCAGTCGTGTCAGGGAGTCACAAAGAATGACCACATCACGCTTGTGTTCCACAAGTCGTTTGGCTTTCTCTATCACCATCTCGGCAACCTGTACGTGACGTGTGGCAGGTTCATCGAAGGTTGAAGAAATCACTTCACCTCGCACCGAACGCTCCATTTCTGTCACTTCTTCCGGTCGCTCGTCGACGAGCATCACAATCAGATATATTTCCGGGTGGTTTTCGGCGATAGACTGTGCAATATTCTGCAAAATCATGGTCTTACCGGCCTTGGGCGGTGACACAATCAGTCCACGTTGCCCCTTGCCGAAAGGGGCGACAATATCAATCACTCGCGCCGAGATGTCCTCGGTACTGCCATTCCCCAATTCCATACGGATATGATCCTGGGCAAAAAGCGGTGTCAGGTTTTCAAAAGGTACCTTATGCCTGGAAACCTCGGGTACTTCATAGTTGATTTCATCAACCTTCAGCAGAGCAAAGTAGCGTTCGTTATCTTTGGGAGGCCGCACAAATCCGGCAATGGTATCGCCGGTACGTAATGCAAAACGTCTGATCTGGCTTGGCGACACATACACATCATCAGGCCCGGCAAGATAGGACGAACCCGGTGACCGCAGAAAGCCGAAGCCATCCTGCAAAATCTCCAGTACGCCGTCACCGTAAATCTGCTCACCACGGCGGGCATAGGCTTTAAGAATCGAGAAAATCACATCCTGCTTACGTGCACGAGATGTGTTATCCAGGTTCATTGACTGCGCTATCTCAAGAATCTCAGCGGCGCTCTTACTCTTGAGCTCTGTAAGATTCATGATGGGCGCATTCGGATCAGGCGTTACATACTGCTGTGTTGGGGCCTGGCGCCTCCTGCCCTTGCCACGAGCTTTGTTGTCTACGCGATTACCTTTACCCGGGCGGCCACCCTGATCTTCATCTGGCTGGTCGTTGGAATTTCCAACCTGCGCTTCTTTTTCCACCGGGGCTTGTGGCTGCACTTTAGTTGCTGGCTTATTTTCTGCAGCAGCAGTCTCCTCAGGTGCACTAGTGACGTTTGTAGTTTCTTCGCTCACGGGTATGTCCGTTGTTTTGAATAATAGGGAGGGATTGGCGGTAATGAAGTATCAGTGACGACGGACCGCCTGCCCGTCGTCACTTTAATATCAAATATTTGCGTCAAGAAATTCTGTCAGTTGGGTCTTGGAAAGGGCGCCCACCTTGGTGGCAGCCACTTCACCATTCTTGAATAACATCAACGTGGGTATACCACGAATGCCGAATTTGGGCGGTGTATTCGGGTTTTCATCGATATTCAGTTTCGCGACTTTTACACGTCCCGAATATTCACCAGCCACTTCTTCCAGAATGGGGGCAATCATTTTGCATGGCCCGCACCACTCCGCCCAGTAATCAACCAGTACAGGTGTATCACCAGCGACTTCGCTGTCGAAGTTATCATCGGTTAATGCTGTTATTTGTTCGCTCATTACTCTACTACTGTTTGTGAAATGTTCTTTAATACGGGTCGAAGAAAATGTTGGGGACGCCGTTACTGAAATTGTTCTGCTAACGCATTTCCGGAAACTATCACTGCTAAAGCAGAGATACGGTATCATTCGGAATGCACATGGATAAATGGTTTGGATCAACGGGCCAGAATTTCCAGCGTGACCCTTACCGGGCACATTGCCTGCACCCGTTACTAAAGACTATTTGAGTACAACTCGAGAAGATTTGCAAGCTTTATACAAATTAAGTCTGTGTATATAACCCAGACCTCACCCGGCCATGGAGCCGCAACCAATTCTTTATGAACTCCAACACTGACGATTCACAACACCTTTCTGACACCCGCCTCGATAGTCTCGGCCTGCATCCCAGGCTAATGGAGGGGCTGAATGACATTGGTTATGCACTCTGCACCCCTATACAGGCACAGACATTGCCCATCGCACTGCAGGGCAAGGATGTTGCCGGGCAGGCACAGACAGGCACAGGCAAGACGGCTGCATTTCTGCTCGCTACCATGCAAAGACTCCTCAATAACCCGGGAGACGAAAACCGTAAGCCCAACCAACCTCGCGCCCTCATTCTGGCGCCAACGCGTGAACTTGCGGTGCAAATTCACAAAGATGCTGAAGCCTTTGCTGGCAAAACAGGGCTGATACTCGGCCTGGCTTACGGTGGCACTGATTATGACAAGCAGCGCGAAGCGCTCGAGGCCGGCGTAGATATTCTGATCGGCACCCCGGGTCGCATCATCGATTACTTCAAACAGAAAGTTTTCAATTTGCGCCATGCCGAAGTAGCCGTGTTGGATGAAGCTGATCGCATGTTCGACCTGGGATTTATCAATGACATTCGCTTTTTACTGCGCCGCATGCCGGAACCGACCGAACGCCTTAACATGCTGTTCTCCGCCACCTTGTCCTTCCGGGTAATGGAGCTTGCCTACGAACACATGAACGACCCGCAACTGGTCGAAATCGAACCTGACAAAGTCACCGCCGACCGTGTCCGTCAGACGCTTTACCATGTATCCAATGATGACAAGATTCCTTTGTTGATTGGCTTGCTGAAAAAGCACCAGCCAGAGCGCGGAATCGTATTTATCAATACCAAGCGTGTCGGCGAAAAAGTCACCGCCTTTCTCAAGGGTAATGACTGGAACGCAGAAATCATTTCGGGCGATGTTCCCCAGAAAAAACGCCTGCGACTCCTCAAGGCTTTTCAGGATGGTAGCCTGCCAATACTGGTTGCCACTGACGTAGCAGCACGTGGACTGCACATACCGGCTGTCAGCCATGTTTTCAATTTTGACCTGCCGCAGGATCCGGAAGATTACGTCCATCGTATAGGTCGTACAGCCCGTGCCGGCGCCGAAGGGGATGCGATATCACTATGTTGCGAGACCTGGGTCTATTCCCTGCCGGAAATCGAGAGCTATATCGGTCACCGAATTCCCAGTGAGCCCGCTGACGAAGCACTTATGGCGCGAGACCTGAAACCGGCCAAATTTGACCCGAGACCACCGCAGCCCAACAGAGGCGGTGGGGGAAATAGAAATTCAGGCAACCGCCAACATAACCGCAGAAGATAAACGATTGGCGTTACAAGCCTGCCAGTAACTCGGAGAGCTCTTCAACAATTGGCCAGCCGTCATCCTCAAGCACCCTGGCCGGCCGATTGCTTTCAGGCCGGCTCACTGCCACACACTGCCCGATACCGAAAGTTTTAGCAGCTTTGAGCACGTTAAGGTTGTCATCCACGAACAATGCCCTCTCGGGTGCAATAGCCTGCTGCTCAACAAATAATGGCCAAAAATGCGCATCTTCTTTCGGATAACCCAACTCGTGAGAAGTCATCATCTGATCCAGATGGCTGTCCAGGCCGGTTTGTTCAAGCTTGACCGACAGGCTTTTGGGATGCGCATTGGTTACCAGCCATAATGGCTTGCCTGCTTGCCGAACACCACTAAGAAACGTCTGCGCTCCAGCCAGCCAGGCAACACGATGTGCGGTTTCACGCTTAAGTGATTGTATATCCATGCCCAGTCTGCTCGACCAGTAATCAACACAATACCAATCCAGCGTTCCGTAGGTGTTTTCAAATATCGGCGCCAGAAATTCGCGGGATTCTTCTATAGTGATCTCACTGTGCTGCGCATACCGGTATGGCAGGTGCTCAGTCCAGAAATGCGTGTCATAGGCCAGATCCAGCAATGTGCCGTCCATATCCAGCAGCACAACATCCACTCTGTCCCAGTCAACCTTTTGAGGTAAGTATTCGTTTATCACGATGCTATGATACCTGCTCAATAACCAGCTGTGATTAAGAAACCTGAATGCTTCAACCTATTGAATTATTGCACCCTGTGCACGACATCGCCCTGAAAGCAGGCCTTGCCATACTTCCCATTTATGCGACGGATATTGAGGTCACACACAAGGAAGATGACTCACCTCTTACCAAGGCTGACATGGCCTCCCATGAAGTCATTGTTGAAGGCCTGGAAAAACTGACACCAGGCATTCCGATTCTTTCCGAGGAAGGCTCGCTTCCGGACTACGAAACCCGGAGCCAGTGGCGCTGGTACTGGCTCATAGACCCACTCGATGGCACCAAGGAATTCATTAAGAAAAACGGACAGTTCACTGTCAATATTGCACTCATGCACGATGGCGCGCCGGTACTGGGCGTTGTATATGCCCCGGCTCTGGAGGTCAGTTACTTTGCCGCTCTGGGTGCCGGTGCCTGGAAACAGGAAAAGGATGGTCCTTTTGAAGGGATCAATACCAAGCGTGTCGAGGACAAACTCAGCATCGTGGCCAGCCGCTCACACCGAAGCGAAGAGCTGGAAACACTTCTGAACAGCTTGCCGGACCACTCCGAAGTCAGTGTCGGTAGCTCCCTTAAATTCTGCCTGGTTGCAGAAGCTCAGGCGGACTTTTATCCACGCATCGGCTTAACCTCGGAGTGGGATACAGCCGCCGGGCAATGTGTCGTTGAACAGGCCGGCGGCCTGGTGACGACGCTAGATTTGAAACCCCTGCGTTACAACCAGAAAGAATCAATCCTCAATCCCCACTTTCTTGTGATTGGCGACCCCGGCTATCACTGGCAACAGTATTTTGCCGACTAGGCCTATAGGTGTATTTGATTCTGGCGTTGGTGGTTTAAGCGTCTGGCGGGAAATACGCAAACAGCTTCCAAACGAATCCACCCTATACCTTGCCGATCAGGCGCATGTGCCTTATGGCCCGCGTCGTATGGAAGAGATTCGAGATTATTGTGAGGCCATTAGCCGTTTTCTCATTAAACAAAAGTGCAAAGCTATTGTTGTCGCCTGTAATACGGCATCTGCTGCTGCACTCAAGTATTTAAGAGAGCAGTTTCCCGAGCTCATCATTATTGGAATGGAACCCGCGGTAAAACCTGCTGCGGCTTCCACCAGGACGGGGGTGATTGGCATCATGGCCACGCAGGCCACATTCCAGGGGCGTCTGTTTGCGGCAACCGTGGGGCGTCACGCGAATCATCTGAAGTTGATAAACCAGATATGTCACGGATTGGCCGAACACATTGAAACCGGCAACCTGGACGGCGTCATCACCGAAGCCATGTTGATGCGTTTTGTGCAGCCCATGCTGGATGAACATGCAGACACTATTGTGCTGGCATGTACGCACTACCCTTTCATACTGCCCACGCTCAGGCGGCTTGTCGGTCCGGACATCAATGTCATAGACCCTGCACCTGCGATCGCCCGCTACCTGGGTCAGCAATTAGCGTCAGCGGGCATCCGTCGAATGGAAGAGACGACAGGCATACATACACTTGCCACGACGAGTCAGGCAGAAAACTTCACACAGGTGGTCAACAAACTATTGGGTGAGACGGACTGCCAGATAAGGACCTTAGAATGGGGCAATCATGCGGAAGGGTCCCTAGACTGGTGCCAGCAGGCGCTTATTCCGGGTTGATACTGCTGAAATCAATTGCTATGGGGTGCCAGTCACCGGCCACGCCTTCCCCCGGTCGCACCAACTGGGTGGTATGCATCCCGGCTTCAGAAGCAGCATCCAGTTCCTGCACGATATCCGAGAGAAACAGAACCTCATCGCATGGCAGACCAATGACCTCTGCGATATGCAGATAACTATCCGCCTCCCGTTTGTGACCCACCGTGGTATCAAAATATCCGCTGAACATCGGCGTCAAATCGCCATATTCGGTGTGCCCAAAAATCAGCTTCTGTGCCTGCACGGATCCTGATGAATACACATAAAGACCAAGGTTTTTCTCATGCCAGGCCTTCAGTGCCGGCACCACGTCGGGATAAACATGCCCCTTGAGTTCACCGCTGCCATAACCCCGGGCCCATATCATGCCCTGCAGGGCTTTAAGGGGCGTAGCTTTGCGATCTTCGTCTATCCACTGGCAAAGTGTTTCAATCGCCATGTCCAGACAGAGGGGCGTTCCGACCATTTCGCTCACTGCATCCAGTTGGGTCTGCACTTCAGGTCGTGAGGCATGTTCACGCACAAATGCATCCATATGCTGGCGTGCATAGGGGAAAAGAGTTTCGTGAACGAAGGATATGGCACTTGTGGTGCCTTCGATATCCATCAGAATAGCTTTGATTGGCATGGTTACTTTGCCACCATCCATGGCGGGACGGCCCGGCCCAGCCATCCATGGCTGGTCGCTCGACGGCACAAAGCGGTGCTTTGTGTTTTTCCGCCTCGCCCTTCGATATCCATCAGAATAGCTTTGATTGGCATGGTTACTTTGCCACCATCCATGGCGGGACGGCCCGGCCCAGGCGTCTAACCTGCCTGCGCCAGTCGTTCACGCAGAAACTCGTCCATTTTCGGAAACTGGTTGGCGATTGGGTCGTCTGTGTAATTCGCGACCCAGCCTTCTGCAGAAGTGAATAGACGAATCGCCTTGAAACTGGGTTTATCGCCCATATCGAACCAGTGCTTAACACCGGCTGGCACACTAATCAGGTCGCCCTTGGTGCAATGAACCACGTACACCTGCTTGCCCTGATGAATATAAAAAAGCCCGCTGCCCTCTACAAAAAACCGAACCTCGAATTCAGTGTGGACATGTTCATTCAAGAATTTCTTACGCAGTTCGGCTTTGGCCGGATGCGAGGCATGCATGCTAATCACATCCATGGATTTAAAGCCATACTTGCTCATCAACCGGTCTATTGACTCACGATAGGCTTCAATAACCTCGTCCTGACTTGCGTCTTCATCCAGGTCGATCTCGGCCTTCCAGCGTTCAAACAAAACGTCTATGGCAGCCAGTGACCTGGTAATGTCTTTGCCATGTTCGAAAACGTCGATCACTTTCGGTTGATCATGCTCGACGTCATAAATTCTTAGTTCGCTCATTTCCTGTCCCTGCCTTGAGAAAGGTTCTCGCATTCCAGCATGAATTCCAGTGCTTCCACTCGATGCCGGGTGATATTCACATCAGAACCCCAGACATATAGTCCATGGCCTCTGATCAGATACGCATGGCCCATGCCATCCCGCTCCATATCGTCATCAATCCTGTTCGCGAGTGCAGCAATATTCTGATCATTGTCGTAGACCGGAATACTGACAGTCGCATCATGTGTTTCGATGCCGTCAAAAATCTTTAATAACTCATAACCATTCAGATCAACACTTTGACCTGCACCACGGGATAAAACAGTGGAATGTACAGAATGGGTATGAAGTACAGATCCAAGGGATGCATCTCTGCGATATAACTGTGTATGCAGACCCGTTTCATAGGACGGTGCGCACTCTCCATCAATTACCTGACCTTGCAAATCTACAGTCAGGATATCGTCAACAGACAATGCCCCTTTATGTTTCCCCGATGCCGTAATCGCCAATCTATCTGTTGAAAGTCGAACGGAAAAGTTGCCACTACTTGCAGGCACCCAACCCCGGACATCAAATGCCCTTCCGACTTCAACCAGCGATGCTGCGGCTGATTCTCGCTTTATTTCCACTGTCCCTCCATCGTGGGAGAGTCTCTTATTGGGCGCGCACTCTACGGGATCACAAGATTTAAATCAACGCCTTGACAAACCCGCCAGCGACTGGCGTCAACATTGTGTGCCAAACAAATCAAGGGATTCACGGTGTTCAGGGTGTATCTGTCAAAAATTACAATTTGCGATTCATGTTTTTGGTAATGCGCTGCGCCTGTATTCGATTAATATTTCTGAATACGACAGCAGCAATTCTGGGATAGCGCTTCACCATTCGTTCCAGATCATTGTCATCAAAGCGTAAAAGCCTTACATCGGTAATTGCATCAATATTCGCGGTGCGACGACTTCCGAAATGTCCAACTTCGCCAATCGTCATACCACGCCGCATTACATTAAGCTCTACACGTTCGTTATCACGCTCGACCCATACATCCAGGTCCCCCTCAATCACTACGTAGATATCACCACCTTCCTCATCTTCTGTGATAACTCGGGTCCCTGCTGGCAGCGACTGGATATTCGACATGAGGGCAAATATTCGTGCCTGACGAATAGAGAGACCATCAAACAACGGGATGGAATGTTGCGGTGAGCGGCCCAGATCAAGCCGCAACACATCCCACAAGGTGACAATCTTTACACCGGATGCCAATGCAGGCGTCACAGTGACATCGGTCACCCAGGCAACCAGCAGAGTAAATGCGGCCAAGAGCCCGAATTGCACCTGGTTCTGCAAGTCACTGCCTGCCAACACCAGAAAGCCCAGGCAGAGCGTAACCGTTGTCAATGTGACAGGTCTGATTAGCTGCCGCATAGTGCTGAATGTCGCCTTGGTCTCGCTCGCTGTGTTGCGTGCCTCCACATTGAATCTGGCGAGGTAATGTACGGTATCGTCAACCGCAATACCCAGCACAATACAGGCGATCAGGCTTGTCGTCGGATTCAGCGTGATACCACTGAAACCAAGCGCACCAAAATAAACCACTACCGGGAGCACATTTGGCAACATAGCCAGTGCACCGACCCTCCATGATGTAAACAGAAAACCCAGCATTAAGTACACGACCAGCAAGGCCACGCCAATACTCAGTACCTGCCCCGAGGCAACCTCGTCCACCGCCTGTGTGACCAGAATGCTATTACCGGTGGTCTGGCCTTTCAGAATGGTCGGTAACTTCTGAATTCGCTGCTGGATTCGGTTGTTCAATTCCCTGATCTGGGCCGTATCCTGAACATTGGCCTGTATCTCGATTCTTGCGAACCTGAATGAGCGGTCCACATAGGCATCCAGTTCCTCACCGCCACCGAACAGGAGATACTGCTTAACATCACTGCTTGAATCCGGAATATTGAAGAATTCATCTTCGCCACCGTTCAGGCTTCGACTAATTAGGGTAAGGTGATCGACCAGCGAGGTTGTGACGTCAATTTCGGGCTGCTCTTCCAGCCAGGTCTGGAATGATTCGATTTCACGTAGCACTGAAGGTCTTACGAAAGTGTCATCGACCACGCCTTCAAGAACCACGCTGAATACATTGGCACCCCCTAACTGGGAATTGATCGCCTCGTAGTCCTGCCTTACTTGGGTATCTTCACCAAAATCATTAATGTAATTGGTGCCAACTGTGATCTGGGTGGCGCCATAACAGGCCAGAATTGCGAGCAGTACCGTCAGGATAAGGATGGGTCGGCGACGCGAAGTATTGAATTCGGCTAACATGCTCGCCAGACCGTCATACATTGCCTGACCCGGCAATTCCCTGACCTTCCCACAGCCCAAAAACCGGAAGGCCGAAGGAAGAAATGTTAACGACAACGCAACCGAAATCATCACACCTGCAGCAGAGAAAAGCGCAAACTCCCTGATCGCCGGCAATGGACTGAGAGCCAACGCCAGGAAACCCGCCGCCGTAGTCAGCCCCGTGATCAACAATGGCAGTCCCACTGCCTCAAGCAGTTCTTTGGTATGGTCTATGCCTTCTACATCATCCCTGGCCAGCACAAAGTACTCATTCAGCACATGCATGGCATAAGCAAGCCCGATAGTCACAATCACCGGGGGAATCAGGCTAGTCACCATATTGAGCTGTCGCCCGAAAAGCGCCATCAAGGCCAGTGTCCACAATAATGTCAGGGCAATGCCCATCAAGGGCAATACAACAGCCCTGAAGCTTCTGAATGCCAGGTATAGAAATATATCCAGCAACAGCACCAGAGCAGGAAGAATATAGGCAAACTGCTTGACCAGGGCCTCACTGGTGGCTGACTTCACCGCCTGCGACCCTGTGATTCTCAGTTTGGCATCACTGCCTTCCAGCGTTGCTTCCGCCACCTGTCTGATTTGATCAACTACCTTGTCTTGCAGAAAATCACGATCTGACAGGCCCTCAAATGTCACAATGACAGATGCGGTACGACCGTCCTCCGAGACCAGCCTGCGGGCATACAACGGATTCGCCATCAGGTCGCTTTGTAAACGAGTCGCTGTGTCTGGTCGGCTGAAGTCCGCCTCTGCAAAACTGCTTACACCGATCGCCTCGTCCTCCGAACGGATATTAGGCGCGGTTGCCAGTGACAGTACCTCATGAACACCGGGTACATCTCTGAGGGCACGGTGCAATTTTTTCAGGCGCTGCATTGAATCTGCAGTAAATACTTCGACACCCTCAATAGCTAACAGCAAAGTTTCATCACTGCCGAAGCGCTTGAGTTGATCCCGGTAAAAATCCTGTTCCGGGCTGTTTTCTGAAATCAGGCTATCAACTGAAGGATCGATTTCAAGACGTATTTTTCCAGTAATGGGATTATAAAGCGCCAGACCCGCAAGCACGCTTAGTACAGTGATGACAATAAGAATCACATCCGCACGTCGCGCGGAATACGCATACCAGCGCGTCAACCAGCCTTCATGATCTTCAAGCATCTGGTGTCATTTTAAATCCGGTATTAAACGGATGTCTTATTGATGGAAGGTATGCGAACTGAAAACACGACCGCTGATACTTTCATCGCTGGTCACTTCTTCAACCTGAATTTCAGTAAATGTCTTGTTATGCAGATCTACCATTTTCAGGTCACGCATCTGCCAGCGCCCATCAATCTCGGTGAGCGTCTCGTGCTTGATTTCCAGAGTCTTGACAGCCATGCCTTCCTGATCAAAAAAATCTACCTGTAATGGCATGCATGTCGCTTTGTCTATATTCGTCACGACACGCCCGTAGGCACTTTCTTCAGCTGAGTCATAAACCGTCTGGATAACGTAAGCATCACGCCCGGCGATTTTTCCATCGTCCTGTCGTGTTAACGTGCCTGCCAGGGCAACGCCCTGAAGTTGCTTCACATCCTCATAGCTCAAATCTGTGCCCCACAGGGGCTTGGTTTTCATATTGCCCACAATCCTGCGTACACGCTGAACAGCCGGCAAATACATAAACATGTCGTCTCGCTCTGATTTTTCCAGCACAAGATAACTCGAGCCAGACAGGTCCCTGGGTGCCGAAATCTTGATCATGACATTAGAGAAACCATCCTTATCAATGCGCCAGAACATTTCTGCGTTCATCGTACGCTGTCCTCCGCTGCGATCATTTGCAATCAGCACCATTTTCTGGACTGAGGTTTCTACCGGGAAATTTTTTCTTGCGCAGGCACGAATCTGTTCCGCAGTTTGCATCGCTGGTTCTGCCTTAGCGGAGGCATCGCCTGATTCTTCGGCAAAAACCTGCGGCACCATCGACAAACCCAGAATAAATACTTTCAGAATTACTTTTTTTGTTGTTCTCATGACTAATTTCCCTACCAAACCACATGTCGTTGCAATACTGACTACAAGCTTAGCGAAGTTCGCAGTACTAAGCCTACTTTTACTAGGACAATTCTCAATCAAATAATTCAATCAGGCATTCGCTGCACGCATTCCCAACTCCATCCCTTGCCCCCTGGAAAGCTGTTCCACCCAGCCATCTGCCCCGATTTCGGCAAAACCAGCCACGGCTTTAGCTATCATTTCAGTGCGATAGTCCGTATCGGTCGTTACCTTTGATCTGAACAAATACAGGAAAGGCCAGAAACTGGTCGCCCCTGTTTTAGTAATCAGCGTTTCCAGCAAACCAAGCTGAGTCTCGGCAGCTGTTGCCTCGCCCCTGGCGCACAATACAGCTGCCATCACCAGGCGTACCTGGCACTCCCAGACCCTGGAGTGGGTTTTCTGTGTCGACTCCAACGCTCGCAAGATAACCTCATTTGCCTTGTCTATTTCACCCAGATGCAAATAAGCTTCAGCCAGATGAGCCAGATGAATACCTTCAAACTGATGCGCAGGCGCTCCGTCGCCTACCAGAGGTAAATATTCTTCCAGAATCCGGACGGACTCTGTCCAGTTGTTATTCAGGCCATGTGCCACTGCAAGTCCGCGATAGGCTACTTCCTTAAAGAAGGGGCTGGTGTAGCGCTCGGTACGTGAGACCCCGGCCAACGCCTCACGCATCGCGTCATCCTTATTGCCCGAAACACGTGCAACATCGACGAGGTTTGCATGCATCCAGCTCACAGCACGTCCTGCTTCGCCTTCAATTTCAATGGCCCGCTTGAGTTCACTTCGGGCCTCTTTCAACTGCCCCATATAAGTCATCATCAATGCACGAAAACCTCGTGAAAGAAAATTATCTTCTGTCATAGGGCCGGCATACCAGGGCTCTGCCCCTGGCTCGGACAATTCATCCATCCCCTCGCTGAGACGTCCTGATGCAAAATAGGTAAGCAATATAGGGATGCGAAATCTGGCGATGAGGCTGGGCTCACCCAGGCTGCGGGCCAACTCCATGGCTTCACGTGCCTGTGTAACTGCCCTGTCTGCGTCACCCTGCTGCAATTCCACTGAGGCATGGCCAATATTCAGTTCAGCCAGTGCCAGATGATCACCTGTATTTTTTGCCAGCTGCAAACCTTCTTCGTAGGCCCTCGTGGTTTCTTCCCTGGGCACCAAAAGTATGGACGAGCTGCGCAGTAATCCGGACCGGGCAACAATAGCCAGCTTGTCACGCGTCGGATCTGAGGGGAGCGTATCCAGTAATTCAATCGCCTGACGATAACGTCCGAGCGCACCACTGGACTCACGCATCACACCTTCCCAGACCGCTGCATTAATCTGCCACTGCGCTGCCTTCAGAACTTCACCTGCCTTGCTCCAATGGTGGGCAAGCATCAGCGCTTTTTCATCAAAGGTTTCCGACCCCAGTTCAGCTTGCAGATACTCAGCCATCCGGGCATGAATTTCTGCACGTCTGTCAGCCAATTGTGACTGATAAGCAACTTCCTGAATCAGGGGGTGACAAAATGCCAGTTCATCATTGGTCTCTCTGTGATGTACAAAACCGGATTCTTCAAGGCTATTAAGCCCTTCGGACAATTCTGACGCCTCGCGTTGCATCACGGCCATGAGTTGTTCTCGCTGGAACTCTTTTCCGATGACTGCTGCGTACTCCAGTATTACCTTCTCATCTTCATCAAGGCGATCAATGCGAGCAGCTAGAATTCCCTGAACCGTGTCAGGAATGACTGATTTGGTCACCGGCTTCACTAACCTGTACTGCCCACTAATCCCTGCAAGATGCCCAAGCTCAACAAGATTGCGAATGGCCTCTTCCACAAAGTAAGGGTTACCACCAGCCTGCTCACGGATTTGTCCGATCAGTTCACTCAGGCTGTCATCCGGCCCCAGCAGTTCCCCCACCAGTTCCCCGACTTCAGCGGACGATAAAGCAGTTACTGGTATTTCAATGTCAACGGCGGTCATCAGCCAGTCACTGACATATTCAGGTCTATAGTTCAGCAGGAGCATTGTGTGTGAATCCCTGATCGATTCTGAAAACTCAGCTACAAAGGTCTCACTTGCCGGATCAAGCCAATGTAAATCCTCGAGCATCACAATGACCGGCTGCTTCTCACTCCCTCTCAGGGCCTCATTCAACAGATCAAACAGTTCCTGCTGTCGCATCTCTGGGGGTACTGCCGATTTTGTAGCACCCGACTCAGCCACGCCCAGATACTCAAACAGCATCTGCATCCGATCACCGCAATCCATCCCGGTAAGCGCCAGGGTGCCCGCAATCTTGCGGCGCTGCTCCGCAGGCTTATCCTGTTCTTCAATGCCAAAATAAGTTCTGAGCAAGCCAAGTACCGGGTACAGGGGTACTGCACTCGCATAGGGCACACCTGTGCCCTTGTAGATCGCAAAGCCTTCTGACTGCGCCTTCTCGGTAAATTCAAAGCTCAGCCTGCTTTTTCCAATGCCGGCATTACCTATCACGGCGGCGACCTGACCCTGCCCGCCCTTTACATCCTGCAAGGCATTCTCCAGCAACAACATTTCTGAGGCACGCCCAACAAATCTTGATAAACCTCGCGAGCGGGATAAGTCCAGACGCGTTTTCAGGCGTCCTGTGCTCTCGAGTTCATAAACCGAAACGGGTTCGCTGATTCCCTTGATCGGCATACTTCCAAGGTCGCGCAGCTCAAAATACCCCTCCACCTGGGTAGCGGTATACCGTGTCAGATAGATACGACCGGGTTCAGCGATCTGCTCCATACGGGCTGCCAGATTCACAGTCTGCCCCTTCGCTGTGTAATCCATCCTCAGGTCATCGCCAATACGTCCAACGACAACCTCACCCGAATTCAGGCCAAATCTGACTGAAAGGTTCAGACCTTTCTGAAGTCGCAATTCGTCTGCATATCGACGTAATTCAGACTGGAGTTCCAGCGCCGCAAAACAGGCACGTTGTGCATGGTCTTCATGCGCAATCGGCGCGCCAAAAAGGGCCATGATGCCATCACCCGTATATTGATTTATGGTCCCTTCAAACCGGTGTACGCCGTGCGTCAATATGCTAAAGAAACGATCAAGAATGTGATGCCAGACTTCGTCACCGGCCTGCTGGGCAAGTTCAGTAGAGCCTTTAACATCAACAAAAAGTACCGTGACACGTTTGCGCTCACCTTCTATAGCACTGCGTGTATTGAGTATTCGCTCAGCCAGATGCTTGGGGGTATAACTGCCTGGTGCGGGCGAACTGGCGGGGGCTGCCTGCTTTAGTCCCTGACCACATTGATTACAGAAACGGGCTTCTTCCGGATTCTCATGTCCGCACTGGGGGCAGGCTGTCGAAGTTGGCTGTCCGCAGTGATTACAAAACTGTGCATCTGCAGGGTTGTCATGTTGGCAATGGGCACACTTCATGTAATGGCTACTCCACCCAATATTTATCTTTTCAGATTAGCACATAGGACCCTGTCAACAGGATATATGCCTGATATTCCCCAACGGGTGCAGGGCTAGTGAACATACGGCGGCACTTAAGCCAAAGCCCGAATTCCTATCGAACCCGCCTGATACACGAAACAGAATATTGATAAAAAACAGACTCAAAGGCGTATTTGTGCTTGTCAGCGCCATACTAAGCTGCCATTCTGAGCACAGCTACTAATATCCGGTTTACAAAGAACACGGACGGAGGCAACCGATGTTCGGATTTGAATTGAATTTCTGGGAACTGACCTTTTGGCTCCTGGTCGTTCATGCGCTTGCAGACTTTCCCCTGCAATCAGAATGGATGGTTGTTTCCAAGGTTCGTGGCTCACACCACCCCGAATCTACCAGTTCCCGCCCTGACCTCATTTGGTGGCACGTATTAACATCACATGCACTTGTACATGCTGGCGCGGTTGCCTTTGTAACGCAAAACATCTGGTTTGGCATTGCCGAATTTGTCGCACACTGGATCATTGATTTTCTAAAAGGCGAAGGCAAGTATGGATTCCATACTGACCAATTTCTGCATATTGCCTGCAAACTCACCTGGGCCATTCTCATCATCTACTGCTGATGTTCTGAGGCTTGGCGCCTGTGGATCATTCAACCAGCAACAAACTCAAACAATACTGGGAGCATCTTAGTCAGCGAGGCGCTGAGAACCTTCCCTACGCCATTGCCAGACGTGTGGTTCTGGTGAATCAGTTCTGTGTCATCGCCATTTCATTAAATCTTGTATACGCCCTTCAGGTCATGATTATTGACGCCAGAGGCCTGTCGATATTTATTTTACTGGTGATACTGGCTTGCCTGGCATTCTTGCTCGTACTGCATCTGAATCATGGCCGGCATCAACACATCGCCCGCTGGGTGCTATCCAGCATTCCGGTGGCCACGCTGTTTACATCGGCATGGTTAATAGGCAATGGCGCGGGATTACAACTTTACCTAATCGTGATCTGGACCCTGCTTTTTCTAATATTCACTCGTAAGGAACTGGGCGCACTTGTGCTTTTTTCCATCGTATACTGGCTCGGTTTTCTGGTGATTGAATTCCAGTTTACAGAACCGGCGCTTGAGTATGATTTTCCCGAGGGCGTCATCGATCGCATTTACGGCCTGAGCATCACTGGCACATTCCTTTCGGTCGCACTGGTCGTCGGACTGTTTTTCAATGAAATAAATCGTGCAGAGGCGCGCCTGCAGTTTGAATATGAAAGATCTGAAAATCTGCTTAAGAATATTCTCCCGGCATCAATCGCCAATGAATTAAAGGCACAAACCGAAAATAATAATGGTAAGCAACCGGCCGCCATTGCCAATGCACATCACCAGGCCACCGTTCTTTTTGCCGATCTGGTTGGATTTACTTCGCTGTCTGAACAAATGAATCCCGGCGAACTGGTTCACTTGCTCAATCAGGTATTCAGCCGTTTTGACGATCTGGTTATAAAGAGCGGCCTGGAAAAAATAAAAACAATCGGAGACGCCTATATGCTTGCAGGAGGCCTCCCCGATTTCCGACCCGATCATCATCTTGCCGTGGCCAGGGTTGCATTACAGATGCAGGCACTCATGCCTGAACTTGGTTCGCTTACTCGCAACGCCCTACAAATTCGTATAGGCATCCATTCCGGACCTTTGGTTGCCGGTGTCATAGGCCATCACAAGTTTGCCTATGATATATGGGGTGACACCGTTAATACTGCCAGTCGCATGGAATCCCACGGCGTCGTCGGCAAAATCCAGGTATCTTCAGCCACACGGGAATTACTCAAGTCACATTTCGAACTTGAACCCAGGGGCCCAATTGAAATCAAGGGTAAAGGAACGGTAGACACCTGGTTTTTGCTACGCTCACTTAACGAATGATCGGGATATTGAATTCAGCGAGGATGCTCGCCGTTTCAAAGATGGGCAAGCCCACTACCCCGGAGTAACTTCCCTGTAGCGATTCTACAAATATTGCCGCTTTTCCCTGAATGGCATAGCCGCCTGCCTTGTCAGCGGGCTCTCCGGTTTCCCAATAGGCCACAGCCTCATCACCCGATATCTTTCTGAACGTGACCTGACTAACACTTAAGGCATGTGCTTGCTGTCCATTTCCCACCATGGCAACCGCGGTCATGACTTCATGTTGCCGTCCGGATAGCCGCATAAGCATGGCGATGGCATCATCCCGGCCAGATGGTTTGCCTAACGCTATATTATCCAGAACAACTACCGTATCCGCTCCCAGGGCGGGCAAACACTGACCTTGAGCAGCAGCCTGCGCCTTCTGCACTGCAAGACGCTGAACATATTCCCTGATGCCCTCATTTTCCAGCCTGGATTCATCTATGTCCTGTGGTTGTTGATCAAATTCCAGCCCAAGCGTTTCCAGTATTTCAGTACGTCTGGGAGACGCAGATGCCAGGATAAATTTTGCCGGTTGATTCAGATACATAGAACATGACCCATTTCGGATGACCGCGCATACTGCTATGGTCTTTATTACTCATACACCAGACAGGAATTGTAATCGTGTCAGAAACTGCAGACTGGAGTTTACTTCCGATCGTCGATAAAAATGTACTTGAACCTCTATGCGAAGTTCTGGAGGATGCTGCCAATGATGTGATCAATGAGTTTTTGACTGACACACCTAGGCTGGCAGAAAAAATTCGTATGGCATTACAGGACACCGACATTGACGCCATTCCCAGACTGGCGCACCAGCTAAAGTCAAGCTGTGGTGCTCTGGGTGGCAAACGTGTTCAAAAACTTTCCGCCGAGGCAGAAAGCCAGGCCGTCTCTGGAGACCTGGAGGCCACCGATGCAATATGCCAGAAACTTTTTCCCGAAATCGATGCCCTGTTAACCGAAATCACTAACTTTCAGAATCAACTGCATTGATCATTGCTCAGTACGAACATCGACAAATTGCAGGCTCGCGAGTAACTTAGAAGTTATTCTCAGCCAATACATGAAGTAATGACCTTGAATACAGCTCCCAGAACCTTATCTATCGGCCGCCAGCACTTCCTGCTTATCGCCGCACTCTTTGCCATGATGACCTCTCCCGCTTATGCCTGGGATTATGATTTCCGCGGTTATCTCGGATACGTTGCCGTCGATTCCGATGACGGCTTCAGCTGCAACAACAAAGCCTGCAAGGGCGTGTTTGATGAGAGTCTGTTTTACGGGCTATCTGCAAGCATTCATGGCGAGCATCTGGGGGCCCAGGTCATCGTTAGCCAGGATCTGGAAGAGGATCCTGATATCAGCCTGGCTCAGGCTACATGGCGCCAGCAATTGTTCTCCATGGATCTGGGACTACGTGCCGGCAAGATTATTGTTCCGCTTGGCCTGTATGGCAGCCAGCGAATCACCCCGACAACACAACCAGGGCTGGTCTTTCCCCAATCCTTCCTGCTAAATGCCTATTACGATATTTTGACTCTGTCGGAAGAAGGTCTGGGCATTGATTTGCGCGGCGACATTCTCGGTTTCAAGGCGGCGTATTACGAACCGGAAGATGTCCTTTCCCAGCGTACAGTGACCACCCCGGGCAGCCCCGGACCTCTGGACTTTCTGCTGGGTGGATTACTTGGACTGGATGCCCCGACAGGACTGGGGGGTACACCACCTCAACAGGCCACTGTAGTTGATGAATACACCAACAAAGCTGCCTATATTGGAGTTGACTACCGTAGTGACAACTATCTGGCAGATGCCGGCTGGATTCGACAGGAAGTCAACAATATTGAACTCGACGCCTATAACGCGGGTATACAAACCTCGATTGGCAACTTGCAGCCTTCAATTGAAGTCTTTGAACTAAAGTTCAGAGACTCCAATTCCAAAATTGAAGGCATCAGCCTGAACTTTCTCTATTCGGGAGATAAGTGGCAGACTTTTCTCAGCGGTGTAACGCTGGATTTAGAGACTAACGATACCCAGGAACTGGTGTTGGGAGGTGTTTACTTCTGGGGTGAAACAGGCCAACTATCGACCCGTGTGACATGGCATCGTCTGGATGGAGATTACCCCGGCGTTACGACAGGAATCGATAAAGCCGACGCCTTGGGTGTCGCGGTAGGGTATAGCTGGGACTAATGGGTATACGGCTACGGTATCAGCTGCTACTGATTCTGCTTGCGCCACCAAACGTCGCGTATACTGCGCTCCAGTTCGGCAAGGATAATCGGCTTGGTCACAACATGCTCCATGCCTACTTCCTTACATGCCTGAAGGGTTTCCGGGGTGGCACTGGCAGTAAGCCCGAGAACGACTGAGGACGGACGTTGCTCAAGTATTATTCTAGTCGCTTCATATCCATCCATTTCGGGCATCTGTATATCCATAAGGATGACGTCATAGCTGTTCTTCTGGCACATATCGACAGCGATCTTTCCATTTTCTGCCATGCTCACTTCATGCCCCATACGCTTGAGCATTTTATCCACGAGTAGACGATTGACGGGATTGTCTTCAGCCACCAGGATTCGCATGGCATGGGAAGATACATCCTCTACGATGGACTCCCCGAGGTCGTCGATAGGCTTTTCTGAAGGATTTGAAGGTATCGAGAAATAGAATCTGGACCCCTTGCCCAGCTCACTTTCCACCCACATCCGCCCTCCCATCATGTCAACCAGCTGTCGACAGATAGCCAGTCCAAGTCCCGTACCCTGCGCGCGTCTGGCATTGGAATCATCCGCCTGGGAAAACTGGTCAAATACATGCTCGACTTTGTCTTCCGAAATTCCGATCCCCGTATCGCTGACGCAGAAGCGTAAAGCATCATTATTATCCGGGTCTTTTGCAACGCTGAGTTTAACTTCTCCTTCCTGGGTAAATTTAACGGCATTACCCAAGAGGTTAAGTACTACCTGACGTAATCGCACAGGATCACCGTATACATAGTCGGGTACATCGCCGGACAGATCGAACTTCAAGGCTATGCCGGAACGTTCAGCATTCGGTTTCATCAGAAGAACAGCCTGATCAAGCACATCCTTCAAGTCGTAATTCTCTTCCTGCAGGGACATGTGCCCGGATTCAATTTTAGACAAGTCCAGAATGTCATTTAACAGAGCCAGCAGTGCCTCGGCACTTTCCTTTAACACCCTGACATCCTCACGCTGCTCTTCGGGCAGGTCGGCATTCATCAGCAATTGGGCCATACCGAGTACGCCGTTCATCGGAGTACGGATCTCATGACTCATATTGGCCAGGAACTGTGACTTCGATGCGGACGCACCCAGAGCCTGATCCTTGGCCTTGGCCAACTCGGCCGTCCGCTCTCTAACCCTTTTTTCCAATTGACCCGTCAATTCGGACAGGTCAGCGTTACGCTCCAGAAGCTCTTCTGACTGACGATTGAGCCGGGCCTCGATGGCCTCCAGATCATCAGTCAGACGTAGTGTAAGTGAGCGTAGCCAGTCGATCTCATCACGCGGTCTTGCTCCCGCTTTACCCAGGATACGTCGAACCGCATCGTAATCCCGCTCGGCCAGCACCGGTAATGCTGATGCCACATTCATGGCGTCGCGGGTTGGCCGGAGTAGAACGAGATACATCGCCGCAATGAGTGATACCACCACCAACGCCATCAGGGCTGACAGTATCGTGACATCACGCTCGATTGATGCACGGGCTTCTGTAACATCTGACACAAGGAGCCAATGATGCCCCGCCTCGTGCCAGCCTTCAGAAATCATACGCATCTCATAGGCTCGCCCTTCGAACTCTATTTCATACACTGTCTCAGACTTGAGGGTTTTGATCTGAGTCTGGGCACTGACCAACCAGTTCTGTGACTGCCCGAGAATAGTCGCCGCCGCAATTCGAAAGCCCCAGGCCTCGGCAAATCCATCCGTACTGGCCAACAACATGACTTCAGCGCCACTCACGCGTGCCAGGTCAACAATCATCTGGGCAATTGGACGGGCCATCACCATCACCAGGGTTTGCCCGTTGCCTCCCACAATCGGGGCGAAAATCGTCAGCCAGCAATCAGGCTCGCAGCGTAAATCGGCCATTGGGGTTTCTTCTTTTAGAGTGGCCATGGCCTTGGCCTCTACCCAGTCCAGTTCGGCCCGGGTTTCCTGAAAAAACAGCCGGTCTGAGAACAAGCCTTGTCGGTCAAAAACCCATAGCCCGGCCAGACCGAATTCCAATGCAAGCGTGCCTTCATTGTCCTTCAGCTGAGCATTGACCTTCGCGCGGCTCATGTCAGAATTTTTAATTCCAATCAACGCACTCACAGGGTCTGTCATCGACACGAGATTATCTGCAGTGGTGCGTAACAGGGTATCCAGCAACCTTTCCTGCTGGGCGCGTATGTCGGATCTAAGTTCGTCGTATTGCTCCAGCATCTGGCCCCGCCCTAACCAGAGCAGGCTCGCGAGTAGAGCGACAAGTACAGCGCCTGCCTGTCCCAGCAAACGCCATCTCAGACTTAAACCATGCGAACGCTCGGTGTGCATTTTTTTAGCTGAATCCCCGGATACAATCACACTCATTGCTGCACCTCGATAATGCTCAGTCCTTCTGGAAGTTGTGCAGTATTTGCATAACCTATTGCATCGGGTGAATTAACTAGAGCCGCCAGCAAGGAAGCCTCGTCTTCAAAGTCACGGGGAGCAACACCTGTTCCGGAAAATACCACCCGATTCCATTGCTGACGTAATTGATAGGGAAACATTCGAAGACGGTCCTTTACAAACTCCCTGTGAGCGGGTGCGTCATCACTGAGCACATAGACGCGTATGGGTCGTCCATCCGACCAACGTCTTTTTCTCAAAGTAAAAATTGCACGCAGCTCTGTCGCATCCAGGTTTTCCTGGGCCGCGCGTGCGGTAACCGCGACCGGTTCTGCCGCCAATGCAACATGTGATGCCAGCAGACCCAGAAGGCCTACTGTCCAGAATAGTATTTTCGCTTTTTGCTGACGCCACATAGATTAATCCTATGTGCTCAGCATAACGTGGATTTGGCGACAATGCCTGTCTAATCTTCTGTTTGCCAAAGGAAATATACGTTCTGATTCAATCCTGGAATGAGGTGTGATCAAGGATTAATTCTGACAGGTGGGCATAAAGTTTGGGGGGTAAATCATGCCCCATACCGCGAATCACCTTAAGTCTGGCGTTTGGAATACAGGCGGCAGTATGTCGACCATGACGCAAGGGTACCAGGGGATCTTTCGAGCCATGAATTATTAAGGCAGGCGCCTTGATCCTGCGGAGCAATCTTGTTCTGGGGCCACTCGACATGACAGCAAGCATTTGTCGGGCACTGCCGGCTGGATGGTAGGCACGATCCAGTCCGATAGCCGCTTTCTCTTTTCGCTCCTCATCAGTCATTGGAAACCCGGGACTTCCAATCACTTTTAAGGTGGTTGCGAAATGATCAAGCATATCCTCACGCTCATTGGACCGGGGGGCCATTCCCAATCTGTTCAGCGCCCTTATTTTCCCTTGCGGTAGCCATCTGGCACCTGAACTCGACATGATTGAAGTCAGGCTGCTAATGCGTGTCGGATGACTGGCTGTTGTAATCTGGGCGATCATTCCGCCCATTGAGGCCCCAACAAGGTGGGCCTGAGGAATTTCGAGCCCATCCAGCAACCCCAAGACATCGTCTGACATGTCATTCAAACTGTATGGCGCATGTACCGGCAGGCCAAGACGGGATTTTATGTAGGCCACCTTGGTCGATATTTTGGCATGTGCCGTCTCGATCTTTTCTGAATGACCGATATCGCGATTATCAAAACGAATCACTCGCCGTCCGCCATTCACAAGCATTTGACAGAATTCTTCAGGCCAACCAACCAACTGGGCACCCAGACCCATAATGAGCACTACCGGAGGGTCCTGCTCTGCCCCCCAATCCTCGTAACAAAGCTTAATGCCATTGGATTGAACGACGCCCCTGCGAACTGCCTTCTTACCAGTCATTATTCAGCTATAGCGTTTTTGCGTTGCATTCTTGAAGCGACCAGATAATACAGCGCCGACATGCCCACAAAAGTGGTACACATGACAATCTCGGGGACATTAGCGTAATTCGCTGCCAGCCCTACGCTTCCGAGAATGGCAGTAACCAGCCAAAGCAAATACGTAGTTATGCTTTCCGAGAATCCAAGTTGTAGCAGCCGATGGTGGATATGGTCACGCCCTGGCGTAAATATTCCGATACCTTCCCGTGCGCGATGAATTACGACATAAACGGTATCTATTACTGGTAATGCAAGAATCCAGACAGCTGTCATCGGATACATGATTACCTGCCCGTTTTCGCCACCTCCCTGGGTAAATGCAATGCTGCACCAGCAAAGTGTGAAACCAAGTATGAGACTGCCGGCATCTCCCATAAATACATTGGCTTTCTTCCGCCATGGACTGCGTGCATTAAAGAACAGAAACCCAATAATTGCGCCTGCTACGACCAGAAGGATTGGACTTACGACTGCCCCCTGCAAAGCTGCGGCCACCAAAAAACAACCCAGCGCTACAAATACAATCCCGCCTGCCAGTCCGTCAACGCCATCCAGCATATTGACACCGTTGATCACGCAGAAAATCACAAATATGGAGAATGGAATGGCCAGGATGCCGAGTTCCACATCTCCCAGACCGACAAGGTTTCCAAGATTGCCAAGATGAAAATCAAAGAAAATCATCATGACACACAACACTGCCAACTCAATTAACAGGCGAATTGATGCAGCCAACTCGAACAGATCATCCAGAAAACCCATGATGCCGAAGATGCTAACACCCAGCACCAGAAACCATTCTGCGTCACTCAGGCCCGTGGTTACATACAAAAGTACGCCGCTGGCTGCAATCACGAGTCCCATACAAAGACCGCCATGAATCGGGATAACGCCTTCATGATGCTTACGCTCATTCGGCGCATCCACCAACCCAAAACGATGTGCCACCCCTTTGAGGGCGACAATCACAATCATTGTTGCAATGATTGCTGCGGCAAAATAGATACCGGACATACTTTCAGGCATAGCCACTCATTTTCTGTCTAACCGAATTGAAGTGCATTCTAGAGACAATAAAGAAAGGCGTACAGAAACTGCACGCCCATTCGGAACAGACCAGAGAATTACTCGTGCTTTAACCTGACCCGCGTGTAATGCCCGGCAAAATTATTTTGCTGTTAACCAGATCCGTGTATAGCCCAGTGCCTCGCGATTTCCCATTAGCGACAGATGGTCCAGACCCACTATTAACTCGCGACGTATGCGGGAATGATTAAGGCGATCTTCACCCTCATTTGACAATCCCCAGGCACTTGCAACCGGCACCAGCAGGTCATCCTTACTGCGCCAGACCGGCTCGAACACCTCTTCTGAACGGGTAGCCGCAATCATCAGGTAATTTACATGCTGCACCAAAGGCACATCCCGCTTTCCTTCAGGGCTTGATTGATCATGTGCGCGTCCTTCCCAGTCTTCATCGACAAGATTGGTAAAGCGTAGATCCTTGATACCCGCCGAACGCAGATCACCAAGATGCGCGAGTGGCGTAGTGTAAGGTGTTTTTTTCAACAGCCCATTTGCGAAATTACCCAGTCGCTCCAGAGGTGCGCCACGGTGCGGCGTGCCCAACATCGCAACATGTGTAAGTCGTTCTACCCATGGCAGTGCTCGACCATAATGACAGGCACTGCGAACCAGCAACCCACCCATACTGTGTCCAATCAGGATCAGCTGGTTTACATTTTCATTCTTGACGACAGCTTCCAGCAGGCCCGAAAGCTCGCGACCATTGACTGAGATATGACGGCCGCTGTTGTAACGGACATGGGCCGTTTTGGCATTGATTTCGTCGCGACACCAGGCCTCGAATTCTGCGAACTCTCCCCGTAGCCAGCCCAACTCCGTCATGCACAACCCATGCAGAAACACTACAAGAGTTTCTGCATCAGTATTTCCTCTACGCTCAACCAGTCGCATTGTCTGGGCAAGCGGATTGCCCCGGGCTTCAAGGGCATCACCACAAACTCCGTTGATGATGCCGCGGGTCGTCAGCCATGCCTGGCTATTATCTTCTCCTGCAATACGTGTCAAACCGCGGGCACCACTGCCCATGGCATCAGACACTATGTCAAAACATCGCCGAATACCCCGATACACAATCCCGGTGATACCGGTGGTACGGTCACTTTCAACTTTTCCGGTTGGCGAAGGAAATCGTTCAATAGTGCCGTGCATGCGCTCAACCACATCGACAATCTCCGCCGCCAAACCACTGCCAAGATGCAACAGGCCGGCAGTACGACTGGCGATGCGTGTCGCAATCTCCAGTCGCTGATTCATTAACGCTGTTTTATCGATTTCCGGATTCATGGCGAATACCTCAATCAGCCTGGATCAGGCTGCAACGGCAGCCGATGTACGGGGTGGCAATGCAAACTTGAAGACTTTCTTCTGCACACTGAACAGCTGCTTGAAGAAGTTACCGGTGTTGTACTGCACGCCATACTTTTCACAAACCGCCTGCACCTTCGGCGCCATGGTCTGGTAACGATAGGCAGGCACATCCGGGAACAGATGATGCTCAACCTGATGACTCAGGTTACCGCTCATGACATGAAACAGTTTGCCGCCGGTAATATTCGCCGAGCCGCGAATCTGTCGCAGGTACCACTGACCCTTGGTTTCGTTCTTAAGCTCTTCCTCGGTGTAGCTGAATATCTCGGTACCTTCCGGGAAGTGACCGCAGAAAATGATGGCATAGGACCAGAAGTTGCGAATCAGATTGGCCACAAAATTACCGGCGATAACGCCCAGGAAGTTCGGACCCGACAGCAACGGGAACAGCACATAGTCTTTAAACCACACGCGTGATGCCTTTTTGGCGAAAGGCTTCAGGCGATGCAACAGCTCCCTGGTATCGTATTCCTTGTTCCAGTATTTCTCGAATTCAACATCATGCAGACCAACGCCCGCATCAAAGTTAGACGCCAGCATGGCATTCGATAGCGGCTGGAAGAAGAACATCGGGCGCCAGGGCTGGTTTTCATCCATACGTAGAATTGCATAGCCAAGATCACGATCGACATCCTGCACATTCGTGTAGGTGTGATGCATATAGTTATGCGAATGACGCCACTGGTCGCCATCACAGACGGTATCCCACTCATAAGTCTGGGAATGCAGCCGGGAGTCGCCCATCCAGTCGTACTGGCCGTGCATCACGTTATGACCGATCTCCATGTTCTCGAGAATTTTGGCCAGGCCCAGGGCAAGTGCACCCAGCGGCCATGTCACGATAGCCATCGGCGGCATAAAACCAAACCACAGCAACGCGCGGCCAGTCAGGGCCAGGTAGCGCTGGGCCTTGATCACGCGGCGGATATATTTCGCATCCTTCTCACCCAGATCAGCGACCTCGGTTTCGCGGATGGCGTCGATTTCCTGGCCGAACTGTTCCAGTTCAGCCGCAGAGAGAGTTGTATAGCTCATTTTAATCTCCTTGGGGTTAGTCATTTCGAGTTAATTCGGCATTACTGGTGGAAATCCTATTTAAACTTTCCCACTCGGACTGCAGTGTCGATCGAAATAACGTAACGGGTAATTTAGTAATCAAGCACTACGTCGCTTTCGGCGACGGAGATGCATAACTGGATGTTTTCGTCGGCGTCGGCTGACAGTTCGCCCGTCAGCACATTTCGCACCACGCCTGAGGTCTTCCTGCATTTGCACTCATGGCAAATACCCATGCGGCAACCGTAGGCAGGTGTCTCACCGGCGCCTTCCAGTGCTTCAAGCAGGGACTGACTGCTTTGGGCGGTCAGCATGCTGGCCTTGCGGCCCAGACTAACTTCCACTTCAAAATCGGTTTCGCCTTCAGGCCGTACCATCGGAGGTGTGCCAAAATATTCAAACTGCAGTTGATCCGTCAGTTCGATGGCTTCCCAGTGTTCACGCACGGCAGCCATAAAACCGGCCGGGCCGCACAACATGGTGTGACGCTGCTGGTAATCTGGGACGCGCCCGATGATCTGTTCCGGGTTGAAACGTTCGGCGGGCGAATCCAGTTCATCGTCTTCCTCACACCACATGACGTTCAGGTTGCTGTGCTCTGCGGCCAGTAACTTGAGTTGTGCACCGAAGATGTGATCCCCCGGGCTGCGCACGTAATGCACAAATTCGATATCACCCTGATAGCCATTGGCCAGCAGAGTACGAAGCTGTGACATCAGCGGCGTAATGCCACTGCCAGCCGCCAGCATCAAAAACTTTTCCGGTAATTCAGCCGGTAATACGAAGTCACCTGCAGGAGCCGAAAGATTCAGCACATCGCCTGCTTCGACATTGTCATGCAGCCAGTTAGACACCCTGCCCTCGGGCACGCGCTTAACTGTGATAGTGAATGTACGCGATGCCCTCATGACCGAAGACATGGAATAACGACGCTTGTGAGTTACGCCATTAATTTCGACGTTTACGCCGATATTCTGTCCAGCAGTGAATCCCTTCCAGTGACGATTGGCCTTCAGCTCAAACGTCTTCGTGTCATGGGTTTCATTAATAACGGATAACACGCGAGCGCGCAGGTCGGTGAGCGACCAGAGAGGGTTGATGTCCTCCAGGTAATAGCTCAAACCTTCATGGCTCAGCAGTGGGTTAAAGAATTCACGTACTGGTGAGTGACCAATACCTGATTGTGCGTGTGTATTTGCTTGCTGCATTTCAGGCCTCCTCGTTCGTCGCCTTGATTGCGTTATGTTTACAACTGTATACATAAAGTTTACGGTTGTAAACATAGTTTGTTAATATTTTTGCAAATTACTTATTAATATATTGAATTTATAGTTATTTTTTAATATACGGATGATAACAAAATGGTAATTTATGGCGTTAATCCTGCTCTAAAACCGCGCAATTTTAACGAGTTCATGGCATACAGAGAGGATATGTGTATACAATCGTTAACAGGAGAAGTCATGTCACGAGATAAAACCAGAGAATCACGCAGCTTCAAATCCAGCAGTCGCACGCGCCGCAAGCACAGGGGCAGCGAAGATGAGGCGTCCCATCGTAAGCGTGGTGATACCCGTCAGAACCTGCTCGATGCTGCGATGACTGTGATGGCGGCCGACAAGGCTGGTCTTGCAGGACTCAGCTTGAGAGCGGTTGCCAAGGAAGCCGGTGTCAGCCCGACAGCCTTTTACAGACACTTCTCGGATATGGAAGAACTCGGCCTGGCGATGCTGGATGAAATCGGCGACATGCTCAGACGTATGCTGCGTGAAGTACGCAAGGTGGGTGACCCACGCCAGATGATCAGTGGCTCGCTAGGCACCTTCTTTACCTTTGTGAACGAAAATCGGGAAAAATTCCTGGTACTGAGTCGGGAACGTGCCGGAGGCTCCGCACGAATGCGAGCCGCGATCCGCAACCAGATGTCCTATTTCTCAACCGAACTGGCCTCAGACATCCAGCTTATGGGCGCTTTCCCGAACATGACGAGAGATGACCACTATCTGCTGGCCGGGTTAATCATTCAGATGGCTGTTAATGCCGTTCCTGATGTGCTGGACCTGCCCGATAACCATCCGGGAGCAGCACAGGATATGTCTTCAGACATGACCAAGCAGGCGCTAATGCTGTTTCTGGGTGCTGCGCAGTGGAAATCCGGCAATATCGACAAGGTCTCAAAAGAGCTGGACGAGAAAAGACGCAAATAACGTCTACCAGCGCCCCAGCCAGTAAATACCTATGCCCAGTGCGATAACTGCGGCAGGCAGACCGATGGGCACGGTCATATCGATCATCTTGCCGTAACGTTTAACGCCCGCACTGTCTTGCAGGTCTGCCATACGTTTACGCATGATGACGGGGTAGATAGACACTATGTTCGCGCCCACAGCCAGCAGCCCGCAGATGACCTTGGTGGCATAGACCCAGTCGCCGGTAAACTGCGCTGAATTAAACATCAGAATACCGGTGACCAGTACCGTCGAAAAAGCGGGGATTTCCACAAACCGGTCTATATAGAAATGAAACTGCGGAACCGATGACCTTAAAGCCGCTGTACGCAAGCCGACCTGTTCAATCACTATCTCCGTCGCCACACAGCCAAGCCAGAATGCCACCGCGAAAACATGAATCAGTTGTAGTGTTGTCATATTAATCCCCCTAACTGAAATCTAGCGCAAAATGGCAGACATACTTCAGGCTGCCATTTTTCCTGCGGACGTGTGAGCTTGCCAGACACAGATCATGCTGCAGCTTGATCAACTCGTCATGAAATATCCTGTACTGATAAGGGTTACCGTCAAGATCATGATCCAGAAAAGCCACTCGACGATCACCGAACGCAGAATCACCAATACGCACTACAAACCGGTAGCGTCGGATTTCCAGTGGCTCAACGCCTATCCTGTTCAGCCCGCTGACCTGACCCTCTGCATTTCTTTGAAAAACCTTGCCCTTCCACAGTCGAAAAGGTGACATCAGAGGCAGATTAAATACTTTGCCCTGTGCCAACTCCTGCAAATCATCCGGATCTGGACACTCGCCGCCTGCATGCACCTCATCCAGTTCCTGACGGCTCATCGCGACCAATGCTTTTAATTTCTCTGCATTTGTCATAAATTCACGCTACGATTTAAATAGCAACGCTTCGATATTAGTAGCAATTTATGGCGAAATCAACTCCCTTACCCGGCAAGAAAGTTCGCGGATCAGAAACCGGCCGTCCCATCATGGCCTTATTCGATCTTTTAGGCCGTCGCTGGGCCCTGAGAATCCTCTGGGAGCTGCGCGCAGGACCACGCACCTTTCGCGATCTGCAGCAGGCCTGTGATGGCGCATCCCCCAGCGTTATCAATACCCGCCTGAGAGAGCTTCGCGAAGCCGCGTTGGTCAGACATGAGTCCGGCGAGGGTTATGAGTTGGCACCACAAGGTATTGAATTATCTAAATATTTATCCCCAATCAACGACTGGGCCAACTATTGGGATAACAGCCCGGGAAAATAACAGCATTCATACTTTTACTGCACCTGGGCAGACACATCTTTGCCGGGCAATGATTGCCCGTTGCAGGGTTCTCTGGTATAAAGTCGCGCTCTTTGGCCGTCCTTGCCACATTTCAGGACGTGTCAGATTCAGAATTTTCCTGAGGTTTTTAAGATGTCCAGAGTTTGTCAGGTGACCGGCGTAGGCCCAGCAGTGGGTAATAACGTGTCACACGCTAAAAACAGAACGAGACGACGTTTTCTGCCGAATCTTCATCACCACCGTTTCTGGGTGGAGAGTGAAAATCGCTTTGTACGTCTGCGCGTATCTGCCAAAGGCATGCGCATTATCGACAAAAAAGGTATTGATACAGTCCTGACCGAAATTCGCGGTCGCGGCATTAAGGTTTAAGGAATAGATCATGGCTGCCAAGAACAAAAAGGCTGCAGAGAAGATAAGACTGGTTTCCAGTGCTGGTACCGGCTTCTTCTACACAACTCAAAAGAACAAGCGTAATACGCCTGACAAGTTTGAGTTCAAGAAATACGATCCTGTCGTTCGTAAACATGTGATGTTTAAGGAAGCCAAGATCAAATAAACAGACTGAAGCATTCTGTTTACGAAACCCGTCTTTTGGCGGGTTTTTTCGTTTTAGGATTATTTATCGTTGGCACGGCAGGTTATCTATTCCGGCCCAACTCCTCTGCGTCTTTAATCAGAAGTAGATTTCCATATCTATCAACCTCGGCCAACCAACCCTCGTTGATAAATGTCGTCGATACAGATTCAAGCACAATTGCCGGCCCGGCAATCTGTTGTCCTGCCAAAAAATCCTCACGCCGATAGTGGGGAGCCGGTTCATCGCAGCCGACAATCCGACTTTCACTAACTGCCTCTGGTGCTCCGAACCCTGCCTTTAATTCCGGCAAACTCAATTCTGGCTCGGGCCCTAACGCTGCCAGGCGAATATTCACTAACTCAACCGGTATATCGAGTCGGTGACCATAACGGTCTTCATGTAGCTGATGAAAATCAGCTGCCGATTTACCCAGGGAATCATAGGTAACACTCAGGGCATTGCTCTGACCGGCATATCGCAGGTCCAGCGAGGCTTCGAAGCTCGTCTTCTGCTCTGATACACCTTCTGCCAGCAGCTCGGTTGCACCGCGCGCCTGTAATTTCGCCAATATCTCGGCCACATCCCGGTCCATCATTTCAGATACAGGCAACAGCACGGATTGGGAAAGCTGGCGGCTGCGGCGTGCCACCAGCATGCCCAGAGCAGACAACACACCAGCGTAAATCGGCACGATGGCCCGCTCCATACCCATGGCATCGGCCAGAGCACAGACATGCAGTCCGCCCGCACCGCCAAATGACATCAGGGCGAAGTCACGCGGGTCTTCGCCTTTTTCAACGGATATTACGCGTAGCGCCTGCACCATGTGCTCATTGGCAATCTGGATCACCCCCTCAGCTGCCTGTTCAATGCTGACATCCAAGGCATCTGCCAGCGGTTTGAATGCCCGTTGTGCCGCTTCAACATCCAGCGCCAACTGTCCACCCAATGCCGCACTGGCTGGCAAGCGACCAAGCACCAGATTGGCATCGGTGACAGTCGGTTGTGTGCCACCCTGCCCGTAACACACCGGACCAGGTTGAGCGCCGGCAGATTCCGGCCCGACCTGCATCAGCCCGCCTGCGTCCACCTTTGCCAGTGAACCACCGCCTGCACCTATGGTGTGCATATCGACCATTGGTACGGCGACTGGCCAGTTGGCAATACGACCCTCACTCGACAGTCGGATATCCCCGTCGATAAGCGCCACGTCCGTAGACGTACCGCCCATATCAAACGTCAGCAGCTTTTCATTACCAGTCCGTCGCCCAAGATAACGAGCCGCCAGCAAACCACCGGCCGGGCCGGACAGCAGCAGATTCACACCGCGGCGGCTCGCCTGCTCGATACCGACCGTACCCGCAGCACTGTGCATAATCGCAATATTTTTAACCGGCAAGCGAGCTTGAAGACGCTCCAGGTAACGCCCGATCAGCGGACCAACACTGGCATTGAGCCAGGTCGCCATGCCGCGTTCGTATTCACGATATTCAGGCAGCACTTCGCTGGAACGGGATACAAACATATCCGGAAACTCGTCCAGCAAGCGGGCTTCTATAGCGCGCTCGGCGCTGTCATCCAGAAATGAAAACAGCAGGTTGATTGCACAGGCATCCGGTTTGAGCTCTTTTAATTTCTCAACAAGTGCATCAAGTGACTGCTCAGTCAGCGCCTGAACTTCCGAACCATCGGCCGCGAGTCGCTGCGAGACTTCAAGACAAAGCGCCGCTGGCACCGGCGGGGGTTGAGGTCTGGGTTGCAGGTTGTACAATTCCTGCCTTGCCTGTCGACCGATGGTTAACACATCGGCCAGGCCATGATTGGTGATATAGGCGGTGGTTGCCCCCTTACCCTCAAGCACGGCGTTGGTGGCAACGGTGGAACCATGGGTAATGCGTAGTTGTCCCAAGGCTTGCCGGTTACCCGAAAGCGCCTCAACACCCTGTATGATGGCGTCTTCCGGCGCGGGGGGTGTCGAAAGGCACTTGAAAACTTCAAGCCCACCCCCATCAAAAAGGACAAAATCGGTAAAGGTGCCGCCGGTATCGATTCCGAGGAGACAGTCAGCTGAACCAGTGCTCTGGTCATTTTCCGGAGTGTTGCTCATTGGCTTTTATACATAAACATTGTCGAACTGGTTGAATACGATGACACAACCCAAGACTGAACAAGTACTGATTAAAGCGGACAGTTTAAACAAACGCTACGGCAGCCATCATGCGGTGGCTGATTTAAACCTGGAATTACGCAAAGGCGAGATTCTTGGATTACTCGGCCCCAACGGTGCCGGCAAATCGACCACACTGCGAATGCTCAGTGGTTGCCTCGCCCCCACCAGCGGCCAGATCGAGATCAATGGTGTCAATATTGGCAGTGATGCCAAGGCGGCCAAAGACGCCATCGGCTATCTGCCCGAGCGCCCGCCGGTATATGCCGAACTCAGCGTGGACGAATATCTGCTGTTTTGCGCCAAACTGCATGGCGTAGAAAAACACGAGCGCCACAGTGCACTGCTTTCGGCCAAGCGTGACTGCGGCCTGGACAAGGTCGGCCACCGCATTATCGGCAACCTGTCCAAGGGTTATCAGCAGCGTGTCGGCATTGCGCAGGCGATTATCCATCGCCCGGAAGTGATCATTCTTGATGAGCCCACGGTTGGCCTCGACCCGATCCAGATCCGCGAAATACGCAAACTCATCACCGAGCTCGGCGAGCATCACACCGTGATCCTCTCCAGCCATATTCTTTCCGAGATTCAGGCCACCTGTTCACGTGTCGTGATTATCAACAATGGCCGCATTGTATTCTCCGAAGGCCTCGAAGCGCTCGCCGCGACGGCAATGGCCGAGCGCATCCTCATTGCACTGCGTCATCCACCAGAAGCAGATAAGTTAAAAATCGAAGGGGTAGCCACCGTCACCCTGATGGCAGATGGCCGCTTCCGCATCGAACCCGAAGCCGGTGCCGACCCTCGTGAAGCTCTGGCTGAATTGGCCGTGAAGCAAGGCTGGGGCCTGGTGGAACTCGCCAGCGAACGCAAAACCCTGGAAGAAATCTTCGTGGAACTCACCACCTCGGACAACAACAGCAATATCACCATCAGCAAGGAGGCCGCGTGAATACCTTACATATTGCGCAGCATGAACTGCGCCGCATATTTGTCTCACCGCTGGCCTGGGCCATTCTCGCCGTCATCCAGCTGATGCTGGGTGTGGTGTTTCTGCTCACCATCGTTGACCTGCTGGCCAACCCGATGATGCTGATGGATGAAACCGTCGGCGTGACCGAAATCATCGGCGGCAGCCTGTTTGGATTCGGCTCGCTGCTGTTCCTGCTGGTGGTGCCGCTGCTGACCATGCGCATGTTCAGTGAAGAGCGCCGCACCGGCAGCCTTGACCTCTACCTGTCGGCACCGATTTCTCTCACCGAACTGGTGCTGGGCAAATTCCTCGGGCTGTTCGGTTTCCTGGTCGTGCTGCTGGCACTGGTCAGCATCATGCCTTTGGCCATGCTGCCCGCCACGCCGCTTGATCTGGGCAGACTGCTGTCCGGCCTGCTGGGATTACTGTTGATGATGGCTGCCTTTGGTGCGGCCGGCATTTTCATCTCCTCGTTGACCGAACAACCCGTGATTGCGGCTGTGGTGAGCCTCGTTGTCTTGCTACTGCTATGGCTGGTGGGCTGGTTCTCGGAATGGACCATTCCATGGTTCGGCGGTGAAACCCTTGCGGTGGGCGCCCCGTTTGCCTATCTGTCGATGACCAATCATTTCGACAGCTTCCTGCTCGGCCTGTTTGATACCGCCGACGTTATCTATTACCTGCTTTTCTGTGCCGTGTTCCTGACGCTGACCATTCAGCGCCTGGACATGGAACGCCATTGAGACAATGACGCAAGCCATGAAAACAAATCGTTTACAGCACTTAATCAGTATTGCCCTGATCCTGGTCGTGGCCGGCATGCTTGCCTGGCTGTCCAACCGTTATGTCATTAACGCCGACTGGACTGCCAATAACCGCAACACGCTGACGCCTGCCAGCCAGAAACT
>JBFJXR010000016.1:0-47076 GCA_041622995.1 Nevskiales bacterium | reverse complement strand
CGGCGTTCGTTGTGATACAGGCCCGGTGCAACGAAGCCCCATACCTGATAAAGCACCCATGGCAATGACAGGATCAGTGCCAGCATGAGGGCCAGTTTGAATGGGGTGAGAAATGGCGAGGCCACTTCGGTGGCAATCATCTGACTGTTGTCCGGCATGTGCGACATCAGCGGGCCGGCCAGCAGGGTAAACAGCTCCTGGGCAAAGAATGCCAATGGCAGGAAGACCACGAGCACACCAATGGCGGCATGCAACAGTCGCTGACGTAGTTCCAGCAGATGGGCGACCAGGGGTTGCTCGGAATCCATCAGGCTCATAGGTCGCCCTGCTTTTGCTCTGCCTTTTCTGCTGCCTTATCTTCTGTTTTGGCTTCTTGTTTAACTTCCAGGGGATTATTGATGGACGACTTCAAGTCAGTCATCGAGGTCTGTACGGCCTTGTTGGTTTCCTTGAACTGGCGTTTCAGTTCTTCGGTTTGCAGCTCACGGTCGAGCTCGGTACTCAGTTGACGTACGTAGCCTTTAGCTCGCCCTGTCCACTGCCCGACGGTTCGCGCTACACGCGGCAGGCGTTCCGGCCCCAGCACCAGCAGGCCAAGCACAAAGATGAGAAATATTTCCCAGAAACCGATATCGAACATTCGAAGTCATCTGCCGGCGTCGGTCAGACCTTGTTGTTTTCTTTCTGTTCAGCAGACGAGGTCTCTTTTTCTACCTCGCCCTCAATGACTTCTGGATCACGATTTTCTGCCTTAATGTCGTCGTCGGCCTGGGTCTGCTCACCCTCTTTCATGGCGCCACGGAAATTTTTAACTGCCGAGCCCACGTCACTGCCGAGGTTACGCAACTTCTTGGTGCCAAACAGCAGAATGACGATGACCAGAATGATCAACAACTGCCAGATACTGATTCCACCTAATCCCATGACAATCTCCTAAGCTCTATTTATCGTCTCGTGCAGCCTTTTCGGCATGCCCGGATACGCCGAAACGACGCGCCAGTTCTTCCAATACTTTAGCAGGTGGCAGGTCACGATGTGCCAGCATGACCAGACTGTGAAACCACAGATCTGCCACTTCGTGCACCAAAGCCTCGTCGCCTTCATTACGTGCTGCTTCTATAACTTCGCCAGCCTCTTCCTGAATCTTGGCTGCAATGGCATCCACGCCCCGGTCGAACAGGCTCGCGACATAGGAATCCTGCGGGTCACCGCCCTTGCGTGATGCGATGGTTTCACCCAGCTGGCGCAGTATGTCTGCCTGCTCAGCCATTGGACTTTCCATACATTTCTTCGGGTTCTTTCAGCACGGGTTCCTGTATCTCCCAGCCCTGCTCGCCGAGTACACGATAAAAGCAGCTGTGCCGGCCCGTGTGACAGGCAACGCCGCCTTCCTGCTCTACGTAAAGCACGATGGCATCCGCATCACAATCCAGCTGAATGGATATGATTTTCTGGCAGTTACCCGATTGCTCGCCCTTGCGCCATAGCTTGCCGCGAGAACGTGACCAGTAAGTGGCATAACCACTTTCAGCAGTGGCTTTAAGCGAATCACGATTCATCCACGCCAGTGTAAGTACCCGGCCGGTGAATTTGTCCTGGGTGACAGCCGCCACCAGGCCGTCGTCGTTCCAGTTAACATCTTCTAGCCAGCTTTCACCGGAAGGCAGGTTCATTCGCCCCGTACCAGAACGTCACGTTCTCTAAGATAGGCCTTGGCTTCACCCACGCTGTGCTCACCGAAGTGAAAAATGCTGGCGGCCAATACAGCATCGGCACCACCGGCATCGAGGCCTTCATATAGGTGCTGGAGACTGCCAACACCGCCTGATGCAATTACCGGGGCATTGACAGCATCGCTTACGGCGCGGGTCAGCTCGATATCGAATCCGCTTTTGGTGCCATCCTTGTCCATGCTGGTCAGAAGGATTTCGCCGGCCCCACGGTCAATCATTTGTGCGGCCCATTCGACCACATCAATGCCGGTGCTCTTGCGACCGCCGTGGGTAAATACTTCCCAACGGGGGTCTTCTTTTTTCTTGTTGACGCGTTTCGCGTCAATAGCCACCACGATGCACTGGGCACCGAAGCGGGTGGCGGATTCGCTGACGATATTAGGATCCTGAACGGCAGCGGTATTGATCGCAACCTTGTCAGCACCCGATTGCAGCAGGCGTCGAACGTCATAGGGTTTACGTACGCCACCGCCAACAGTCAGGGGAATAAATACCTGGCTGGCAACCTGTTCGACTACTGAAAATAATGTTTCACGTTGCTCGGCACTGGCAGTGATGTCGAGAAAAACCAGCTCGTCTGCACCCTGCTGATCGTATTTTCGCGCGGCTTCAACAGGATCCCCTGCATCGACGATGTCGACAAATTTAACGCCTTTTACAACGCGACCCTTGTCGATATCCAGGCAGGGAACAATCCTCTTAGCCAGCATTCTTTTTAACCTCGGCCACGCATGTTTTAAAATCGAGCGAGCCTTCATACAAGGCGCGGCCAATAATGGCACCCATCACACCGTCTTCTTCAATTTCCATCAATGCCTTGATGTCTTCCATGCTGGATACACCACCGGAAGCGATTACCGGGATGGTGATGGCGTCTGCCAGTTTGCGTGTGGCTTCCGTATTAAAGCCTTTCATCATGCCGTCCCGGCCTATGTCTGTGTAGATAATAGCCTCGACACCTTCTTGTTCGAACTGCTGGGCAATATCGATGACATCGTGCTTAGATAATTTTGACCAGCCATCAGTGGCGACTTTGCCGTCTTTGGCGTCCAGACCAATAATGATGTGCTTGGGAAATTCAACACAAAGATCACCCACCAGGTGCGGCTGCGTAATGGCCGAGGTGCCGATAATGACGTACTGCACACCCACATTCAGATAGGCCTGCACCGCTTCTTCATCACGTATACCCCCGCCGACCTGCACGGGCAGGCCCGGACAGGCTGCAACAATATCCGCAATCACGGCGGCATTGGCGCGGGTGCCATTCAGGGCACCATCCAGATCAACCACGTGTAAGCGCTCGGCACCCTGATCGGCCCACTTTCTGGCCATCTCCGCAGGGTCTTCAGAGAACACGGTGACATCATCCATCTGCCCCTGGCGCAAACGCACACAGTGACCATCTTTCAAATCAATCGCAGGAATGAGCAGCACTTTTTAACCTTTATCGCTCGTTGAACACATCAGGCCTGACCATCCCATAGCGCAAAATTCGCTAACAGGGCAAGGCCTGCAGCCTGACTCTTTTCCGGGTGAAACTGTACCGCGAACACATTGTCGCGCAACAGGCTCGACGCAAATCGTGAACCGTATTCGGTGGTACCCGCCACGTGCTGGGGCCTGTCTGGCACGGCGCGGAAGCTGTGCACGAAGTAGAACCAGCTGTCCTGTGGCACGTCACGCCATAACGGGTGCTCGTATTCCCAGCGCACCTGGTTCCATCCCATGTGGGGGATTTTCAGGCGACTGCCATCCGCAGGCTGGCTGAATTTTTTCACCTGACCGGGATATACATCCAGTGCATCAACACCGTCATTTTCATCGCTAAAGGTCAACATGGCCTGCATGCCCAGGCAGATGCCTAACAATGGCTTGGTACCGGCCACTTCCTGCACCAGTTCATCAAGCTCAAGGCGTTGCAGCTCTTTCATGCAATGCGCAATACCGCCGACACCGGGCAGCACCAGACGGTCAGCCCGCAGGAGCTGATCCGGGTCGTAGCTGATTTCCACACGTTGACCGGGCGCCACATGCTCCATGGCTTTGCCAATGGAGTGCAGGTTACCCATGCCGTAGTCGATTACACCAATGATTGCCATAGTTTCAGCGCAATGGTTCAGTTGGAATCAAAGAGACCCCTTGGTGGAGGGCGTAATGTCACCCATGCGTTCATCCACACTGCAGGCCATGCGTATTGCACGACCAAATGCCTTGAAGATGGTTTCGGCGATGTGATGCGCATTGCGCCCGCGAAGACAGTCAATGTGCAGCGTGACATTAGCGTGATTCACGAAGCCCTGGAAAAACTCATGAATAAGGTCTACGTCAAAATCAGCCACGCGAGCTCGCGGATAGTCGGCGTGATATTCCATGCCTGGGCGTCCAGAGAGATCAATCACTACGCGTGACAGGGCCTCGTCCAGCGGCACATAGGCATGTCCGTAGCGAACAATACCTTTCTTGTCGCCAATCGCCTTGGTAAAGGCCTGGCCAATCGTAATGCCGACATCTTCCACAAGGTGATGCGCATCAATTTCCAGATCACCCCTGGCCTTGAGTTTGATATCAAACAAACCATGGCGGGCAACCTGATCGAGCATGTGTTCGAAGAAGGGTACACCGGTATCGAGTTCAGCAACTCCGGTGCCGTCCAGATTCAGGGTGACCTCAATCTGGGTTTCTAAAGTGTCGCGCTTAACGCTAGCCGAGCGGCCTTGCATAGCGATTCATTCCAAATTATTGCGTACGGGCGCACAGGATACTCCGCAAAAGAGCGGGTCACAATGCAAACTGCCAGTTTCAGCAACCATGATCAGGACTCACCGCCCAGCTCACGATGCCTGAAACAACTCACCACATGATCATTCACCATGCCGGTGGCCTGCATATGAGCGTAACAAATCGTGCTGCCGACGAAGCGGAAACCCCGTTTTTTGAGATCCTTGCTGAGTCGATCGGATATATCCGTGGTGGCCGGAACCTGCTTCATGGACTTCCAGTTATTCTGTATCGGCTCGCCGTCGACAAAGTCCCAGATATAACGGTCGAAGCTTCCAAACTCTTCCTGCACCTTGATGAAGGCGAAGGCATTACTCACGGCTGACTCGACCTTCAGTCGATTCCGGATAATGCCCGGATCCAGCAACATCTTCTGTAATCGCGCCGGGGTATAGCGCACGACTTTTTCCGGATCAAAACCGTCGAATGCCTTGCGGTAGTTTTCACGCTTGTTAAGCACCGTGGACCAGGACAACCCGGCCTGTGCACCTTCAAGAATCAGGAATTCAAACAGCGTGCGGTCGTCATGGACCGGCACGCCCCATTCCCTGTCGTGGTACTGCCTGTATTGCTCGCTGCCCAGGCACCAGCTACAGCGTTCTACTTCACCCATACTCTTCACTGTGTCTATCAAATAAAAACGACTATACTCGGAATACATTTCAATGGAGGGCATGCCTTCAATGGCGACTGAAGCCCAGCAACAGTTCGAAACCTTCGAAGATTTCTACCCCTATTATCTAAGCGAGCATAGCGACCGCACCTGCCGCAGACTGCATTTTGCAGGCTCGACTCTGGTGCTCGCAATTTTCGTCTACTTTCTGATCACCTTTAATCCAATGTGGTTACTGGCCATGCCGGTGGCCGGATATGGATTTGCCTGGGTAGGACATTTCTACTTCGAAAAAAACAAGCCGGCGACGTTCAAATATCCGCTTTACAGCCTGATAGGTGACTGGGTGATGTATAAGGATATGCTGTCAGGCAAAATTAAATTTTAGCTTGCATCTGTCAATTCGACTGGCGACATGCAATGACGCAATGGAAAATCTCCATCGCTGAGATTCCTCCACTCACTCATCGCATTCGCTCAGTCGGAATGACGTAGAACGAAACACTCGCCCGGTAGCCGGAACGCCTTTGTATTTAGATCTTCTCAAGCATGGTGAACGTCTGCGCATGCACTTTGGGTAACCACGGACAATATTCAACCACTCTCAGGCCCGCTGCCGCGGCATCTTCCTCAAACATTTTCCTGGAAATCATTTGCACACGCATGGGCTTGCGCTTGATCAGTGCCAGCAATGATTTTGTCCAGTAGTGCACACAGGCCTTGTCGTAGAAAGTGACCATCACATAGCGGTTACTTACCCGGGCAAATTCCCTGAGCGCCTGCTGACGCCATTCCGGGTAGTGGAAATGCTGGAACAGACGAATGCAGCAGGTGATATCAATGCTGCCATCTTCCAATGGAAGTCCCTCACGCACATCGGCAGGTTCGGCAGAATCATTCGGGCCAAAATCAGGACGTTTTGCAACGTAATCTGTCATTGCCTTGGAGATATCCATCGAATTCACATGGTAGCCAAGGCTGTGGAAAACCGGAATGAAACGCCCGTACCCACAGGGCAGATCCAGCGCCTTCTTGCCGCCCTCGCCAACATGCCGGCGAAGCAGTTCACGTAGCGTGTCCTGCTCACGGTAATCGACCTTTCGCTGAAGACTGCTCTTGTAGCGTTTGCTTTCGTAGTACTCAACGGAGGAATCGCTGGCAAACGGCTTTTGATCCTGATCTGGATTCGACATGACGTGTCTCTTGTAACGAAGGGCGTTGGATTGAGCGGTATTATATCAGTCACTGTGGCTAACCACTGTGACAAACAAAGGATAGAGTAAAACTGTCAGGCCTTTGATTAATGGGATAAAATGCGCGGTTCTGATTTTCCTGCCTGCGAGTGCGGCCATGTCCGGGTCATTAATCAACGTGAATGATTCCCAACGCTACGACGTCATTGTCGTGGGCGGCGGACACGCTGGCACCGAAGCAGCAGCAGCAGCAGCCCGCATGGGTGTACGCACCTTGCTGCTCACCCAGAACATTGAAACGCTCGGTCAGATGTCCTGTAATCCTGCTATTGGCGGCATCGGCAAGGGTCACCTGGTGCGTGAAGTTGACGCCTTGGGCGGCCTCATGGCCAAAGCTGCTGATCAGGCCGGCATCCATTGCCGTCGCCTGAATGCCAGCAAAGGCCCGGCTGTGCGTGCCACCCGCTTTCAGGCCGACCGCCAGCTGTACCGGCAGGCGATCCGCAAGATGCTGGAAAACCAGCCGAAACTGGATTTATTCCAGCAGTCGGTTGAAGACCTGATTGTCGAAAACGGCAGAGTCGCTGGAGTGATCACGCAAATGGGGCTCGAATTCCGTGCCCCCACTGTGGTGCTCACGGTCGGCACCTTCCTCGGCGGCCTGATACATATCGGCATGTCGAACTACGCGGGTGGTCGTGCCGGCGATGCGCCCTCCAACGCCTTGTCGCAGCGTTTGCGCGCCCTGCCCTTTAAGGTTGACCGGCTCAAAACCGGTACACCGCCACGTATCGACGGCCGCAGCATCGATTACTCTGCGCTGCAGGCGCAGCCCGGTGATGACCCGCGGCCAGTGTTCTCCTTCATGGGCTCGCTGGACGATCATCCCGAGCAGGCGGTTTGCCATATCACCCGCACGACCGAACAGACCCACGAAATCATTCGTGGCGGACTGGATCGCTCGCCGATGTACTCCGGCGTCATTGAAGGCGTCGGGCCACGGTACTGCCCGTCGATCGAAGACAAAATCGTACGCTTCTCTGACAAGAACTCGCACCAGATTTTTATTGAACCGGAAGGCCTCAATACCCATGAGGTTTATCCCAACGGCATCTCCACCAGCCTGCCCTTCGATATCCAGCAGGCGCTGGTCCAAACCATTCCCGGTTTCGAAAATGCGCATATCACGCGGCCCGGCTATGCCATCGAGTACGACTTCTTTGACCCGCGTGAACTGAAACCCAGCCTGGAAACACAGCCCATGCCGGGCTTGTTCTTCGCCGGTCAGATCAACGGCACCACCGGCTATGAAGAAGCCGCTTCACAAGGTCTGCTGGCCGGCATCAATGCTGCCCTGCAGGTGCAGGAACGTGACGCCTGGTGCCCGAAACGCGATGAAGCCTATATCGGCGTGCTCGTGGATGACCTGATTACCCGCGGCACCATCGAGCCTTACCGTATGTTTACCTCACGTGCCGAGCATCGTTTGATCCTGAGAGAAGACAACGCCGACCTCCGCCTCACCGAACAGGGCCGCGAACTGGGCCTGGTAGACGATGAGCGCTGGAATACCTTCTGTGCTAAACGTGACGCCATCTCCGCCGAAAATACGCGAATTTCCTCTATCACGGTTCGATCACGCGATATCCTGCCTGAACAGGAAGCCTTTCTGGGCGGTGCCATGAGCAAGGACCAGCTCGCCGTTGAATTACTCAAACGTCCGGAAATGGACTACGCCAAGCTGGCACAGATTGCGGGTGTAGCACCAGGCGTTAATGACCCCGCCGTGGCAGAGCAAGTTGAGATCCAAGCTAAATATGCCGGCTACATCGCCCGTGCCGAGAACGATATCGCACGCACTGCAAGGTATGAAAATACCGACATGCCGGAAGACTTCGACTACAACACAGTCCGGGGTCTGTCGAACGAGGTACGGCAGAAACTCATCGACCACCGCCCTGCCACTCTCGGGCAAGCAGGTCGCATTTCCGGCGTGACACCTGCGGCTATCTCATTATTGCTGGTTGCCCTCAAACGCCAAGGCGCCAGACTACAGCGCAGTGCCTGACTTCGCATAGTCACCACCGATCAGGACTCGACTGCAATCGCCCTGCGTGTTGCCGATCATATTCGTATACTCATGCCCGCCAGTAGAGTCACGATCAGCGCTTAAGCGGGGTTGTTATACCTTGCGACGAACCGTCGGCGACATGGACGTCGCCGCCGGAGCGTACATGGATGTATTCACAGCGATTCGTCGCAAGGTATAACAACTTTGCGACTGAATGTAAGATCATGACTCGAAACCTTCACAGGATGTAAAGAATGCACTTCAAGGGAATCATTGGACTCCTGATCATGGCGGCACTGACCGCCTGCGGTAACAACAACTCGGCAGACGTTCCAAACCAGGCCTCGCGCAACTCACCGTTAACGCTTGCGGATGGCTCAACCGTATTTCGCCGCGGTAATGGCGCCGAACCGGAAACCCTCGACCCGCATCGTGCCCAGAGCGTGACCTCCTCCAATATCCTGCGTGACATCTACGAAGGGCTGGTCAACCAATCCCCCGAAGGCGAGCTGATACCAGGTGGCGCCGAACGCTGGGAAATCAGTGACGACGGCAAAACCTACACCTTCTACCTGAGGAAGGATGCGCGCTGGTCCAATGGCGACCCCGTCACTGCCAAAGACTATGTCTACGGCCTGCGACGCTGCGTGGACCCGGAAACCGGCTCGGTGTATGCCGAGATCCTGACGCCTATCAACAATGCCAAGGCCATAATCGGTGGTGAACTACCACCCGAAGCGCTCGATGTCACAGCGGTAAATGACCATAAACTCGAGATACACCTGAAAGCGCCGACCCCCTACTTCATCGGCCTGCTCGCCCACTCCAGTGCCTACCCCGCCCATCATGCCAGTATCGAAAAGCATGGTGACCAGTTCACCCAGCCAGGCAACCACATCACCAATGGCGCCTACCAGATGAGCGAATGGGTGGTCGCCTCACACATCACCATCACTCGCAACGAACATTACTGGGATAACGCCAACACCGGCATTGATGTAGTGAAGTACCTGCCGATTGAAAATACCGAATCCGAATTCAAACGCTACCTCGCGGGAGAACTCGATATGACCGGCTCGGTACCCATTCCCCAGATAGAGTGGGCGAAAACGAACCTGCCGGACGACTACCAGAGCTACCCTTCACTGGCTGTGTATTACTACGGCCTGAACCTGACCCGCGAGCCCTTCAAGGACAACCCCAAATTGCGCCGTGCATTATCGCTGGCCATAGATCGCAACATCATCACCGAGAAAGTGACCCGTGGCGGACAAATCCCGGCCTACGCCTGGGTGCCGCCCGGCGTGAATAACTACAAGCCCCAGAACCCGGAATATGCGACCTGGCCCCGCGACAAACAGTTGGCCGAAGCCAAAAGGCTTTACAAAGAGGCCGGGTACTCCGACGAGAACCCTCTGGAAGTAGAGCTGCGTTACAACACCAGCGAAGGGCACAAGAAGATCGCCACCGCCGTCGCCAGCATGTGGAAAACCGCCCTTGGCGCCAAAGTGGTCATGGTGAACGAGGAGTGGAAGGTCTTCCTGCAAAACGTGAACACCAAGAAGGTAACGCAGGTCTATCGCTCCGGCTGGGTCGGCGACTACAACGATGCCAATACCTTTATGGAGCTGATGCACTCGGCCTTTGGCCTGAATGGCACCGGCTACGCCAATCCAGACTACGACGCATTACTCGACAGGGCTTCGATGGAAAGTGATGCCGGCAAACGTCGCACCCTCATGCAGCAGGCAGAGCAGTTACTGATCGCAGATCAGCCAGTGATACCCATCTATCACTACGTAGGCACTCGACTGGTCAAACCCTATCTGAAAGGCTTCGTCGGCAATATCATGGGGCATTTTTACAGCAAGCATTTCCGCATTGAGGCAGCGACGAAAGCAGGCAGTGCAGAAAAGGCGGGCATGCAATAAGCTAGACAGCTGACAACACCTGAAAGACCTTATGCTTGCATATGCGGTGAAGCGCGCTCTGGGCGCGATTCCAACCTTATTTATTCTGCTGACCCTGGCATTCTTCCTGATACGGGTGGCGCCTGGCGGCCCGTTTGATTCCGATCGGCAGTTACCGGCAGCCATCGAAGCCAACCTTAATCAGAAGTATCATCTCGACGAACCGCTTTACCAGCAGTATGGCCGCTATCTATGGGATGTGGCACGTGGCGACTTTGGCCCTTCATTCCAGTACCGCGATCTTACGGTCAACCAGCTGATTGCCGACGGCTTCCCGGTGTCATTGCGACTGGGAGTACTGTCACTGCTGTTTGCGCTTATCTTTGGCGTAACGCTAGGTACCCTGGCAGCATTCCGACAGAACCGACTCTCTGACTACGGCCTCATGACCTTTGCCATGCTCGGCGTTTCGATTCCCAATTACGTGCTCGCACCTCTGATGATTCTGTTTTTTGCGGTATTTCTTGGCTGGCTTCCGGCCGGTGGCCTCGGCAGCTGGCAAAACTACGTGATGCCCGTACTTGCACTTGGCACGGCCATGATGGCCTACATCGCCCGCCTCACCCGCGGCAGTATGATCGAGGTTCTGCGCTCCAATTTCATCCGAACAGCCCGGGCCAAGGGTCTACCCATGCGGTTAATCCTGTTTCGGCATGCCCTGCCAGCGGCGCTCGTGCCCGTGGTCTCGTTTCTGGGCCCGGCAACGGCCGGCATTATCACCGGCTCGGTGGTGATAGAAACCATCTTCGGCATTCCCGGACTGGGGCGTTATTTCGTACAGGGCGCACTTAACCGCGACTACACGCTGGTAATGGGTGTGGTGCTGTTTTACGGGCTACTGATTGTCGTGTTCAACTTCATCGTTGACCTGCTTTACGCCTGGCTCGACCCAAGGGTCAAGTATTCATGACCCCCTCCAGTGAAGCGCTGCAAAACGTTGCCATGGTGAAAGGCCGCAGCCTTTGGTCAGACGCCTGGCGACGCATGGCTCGCAACAAGGCCGCGATGCTCAGCGTCATACTGCTGGGCGCCTTGCTGATCACCGTCATCATCGGCCCCTGGATAAGCCCCTACGAATACGATCACCTCGACTGGGACCATATCTGGGAGCCTCCATCGGCTGAAACCGGACACTGGCTGGGCACCGACAGCCTTGGTAGAGACCTGTTTGTGCGAGTCTGTCAGGGCGGCCGCATCTCCTTATTAGTCGGCATTGTTTCAACACTGGTCAGCCTGATCATCGGCGTAAGCTGGGGCGCCATCGCAGGCTACTTCGGTGGCCGTATAGATGCGGTGATGATGCGTATCGTCGACATACTCTACGCCATGCCCTTCCTGTTTTTCGTCATCCTGCTGATGGTATTTTTCGGTCGGCACATCCTGCTGATATTCATCGCCATCGGCATGGTCAACTGGCTCGACATGGCACGCATCGTTCGCGGCCAGACCCTGTCCATCAGAAACAAGGAATACATCGAAGCCGCATGGATGGCCGGCGCCAGTCACAAGCGCGTAATCTTCCGCCACATCGTGCCCAACCTGTTGGGCGTGGTTGCGGTCTATGTCACCCTGACCATCCCGCAGGTGATCCTGGTGGAATCCTTCCTCAGCTTCCTTGGCTTAGGTGTTCAGGAACCCGCTACTTCCTGGGGCGCACTGGTCAATGAAGGTGCACAGGAAATGGAACGGGCCTCCTGGCTGCTGATATTCCCGGCGGGCTGCCTGGCACTCACCCTGTTCTGCTTTAACTTCATCGGCGATGGCTTACGTGATGCCCTCGACCCGAAAGACCGCTGAGGACGATAGGAAGTGACTAACCCTGTTTCATTGACGGATATAAGTCCTGGATCGCCACGCCGTGAACCCATCCATGGGGGCTCGATGGCCGCGTCCATGCGGCCAACGGGCTCACCAGAGCTTATATCCGCCAATGGTGAATCTCAGAAAATCCAGATTTCACTCGGGCAGGGGTTTCGCCTAACCACGAACCGTCGGCGACAGGAACGTCGCCGCCGGAGCGTACATGGCTGTATTTACAGCGATTCGTGGTTAGGTAAACCGCTGACCGAAACCATGCATGGGGAGAATACAGACCATGCTACTTGAGATCGAAAACCTCAACGTCAGCTTCCGCACCTCCGATGGTCCGGTGGAAGCGGTTAAGGATGTCAGCTTCAATCTAGATGAAGGCGAGAGCCTTGGCATTGTTGGCGAATCCGGCTCTGGCAAAAGCCAGACTGTGCTCGCCGCACTCGGTCTGCTGGATGCCAATGGTGTCGCCAAGGGCTCGGTTAAATTTCGAGGTCAGGAATTGATCGGCCAGCCCTCCAAAGTCCTGAACCAGATTCGCGGCCATCAGGTTGGCATGATTTTTCAGGACCCCATGACTTCACTGAATCCGCACCTGCGTATCCGTACCCAGATGACCGAGGTGCTGCAGTTACATAAGGGCATGAACAAAAAAGCAGCACTGTCACGGGCAACCGAAATGCTGGATCTGGTCAATATTCCCGATGCCGAAAGCCGAATACATAACTACCCACATGAGTTCTCCGGCGGCATGCGCCAGCGCGTCATGATTGCCATGGCCCTGCTCTGTGAGCCTGCGCTATTAATTGCCGACGAGCCCACAACGGCCCTGGATGTCACCGTGCAGGCACAGATTCTGAAACTGCTCGATGAACTGCGTGAGAAAACCGGTGCAGCCCTGTTGCTGATTACCCATGATCTCGGCATTGTCGCAGGTCACTGCGAACGGGCGCTGGTTATGCAAGAGGGTGAAATCTGCGAACGTAATGATGTCGACAACCTCTTCTATCACCCTCAGCACAGCTATACGCAAAAGCTGCTGTCAGCGGTGCCCCGATTATGAGTTTCGAGAACAAGTTGCTGGTTGTACGACAGCTCAAGGTAGACTTTCACCTGCCAAAACCCTGGCCCTGGGCCGAGCAGCAAATCCTGCATGCTGTAGACGGCGTGCAGCTGGATTTAAAGCCTGGCGAAACGCTCGGCATCGTCGGTGAGTCCGGCTGCGGCAAATCCACCCTGGCGCGTACTCTTGTAGGTCTGCAGGCACCCACTGAAGGTGCGATTATTCTGAATGGCGAAGACGTCTCTCAACTTGGCGAAGAAGGCTGGCGACTCTTGCGCCGGGATGTTCAGATGGTTTTTCAAGACCCGTTAGCCAGCCTGAACCCACGCATGACAGTTGGCGAATGTATCGCCGAACCCTTGCTCAACCTGTTTCCTGAATTTTCCGAACAACAACGCTGGCAGAAAGTGCTGAACATAATGCCCCGCGTCGGACTGGAACCTGAATGGGTAAACCGTTATCCACATGAATTCTCTGGTGGTCAGTGCCAACGTATCGGCATAGCACGTGCACTTGTTGTTGAACCCAGAATTCTGGTCTGCGACGAACCGGTAAGCGCACTGGATGTCACCATCCAGGCGCAGATCATTCAACTACTCAAGGATCTGCAGGCCGAATTCAATATTGCGATGATTTTTATAGCGCATGATCTTGCGGTTGTTAAGGATATTAGCCACCGGGTGATGGTGATGTACCTGGGGAAAGTCATGGTGCAATCGACAAAAGACAGCCTCTTCAAACGTGGCAGACATCCTTACACAAGGGCTCTGCTTGCTGCGGTACCTTTGCCCGACCCTAAACTGGAAAGAGAAAGGGAAGTTCAGCTACTGGAAGGCGATTTGCCATCGCCAACCAACCCTCCGAGTGGCTGCGTCTTCCGCACCCGCTGCCCTATGGCAGAAAACCTTTGCGCACATCAGGTACCGGCCCTCCGCAAGACTATTGAGGGTGACTATGCAGCGTGCCATTATCCTGACCAAACGACTTAAGTTTCCCGAATTGGCGCTTCATAATATTTAAAATTACACTGCACAAAACAGGCCTGATATAGAATCTTATGACGAGGGGGCTGACATCAAAAATAATTTCCTGATAGCAATTATTCTCGCGTTCTCCACGAATATTAATGCGGCGGGACTCGCTGAAAGCGCAGACGCCATCCTGCTGAACATGCTCGGTACCATGAGCACCGTGAAGGACTACGAAGCACGTTTAATTGTTCAGTCCAGGGTTGCCGGTCGTATCCGTACTCCCGAGGAAATATTTATTAAGCAACGCCGCGAACCCAGCTGTACCTACATGCAATGGCTTGATGGGCCACGACAGTCCGCGGAACACATCTACTGTAGTGATACGTCCGACAACAGTAATCCGGTTAGAAAACGCGGGCGCACATTAATGAATACCAAGGCGCTAACACCGGCTCAAATGCAGGCCCTGCAAATCGTACTTCGTCCTGTTGATGATGATGGCCTTTATGGCATGGTTGCACGTTACGCCAACCAGTATTTCGATGCCGCCGAGAACGCCCGGCCGGGTGATTTTATTGTAGAACTCAGACCGGCTGTGGTATTTAACAACCCCTCTTCCTGTGTGCGCATCAGGCGTCGCAACCCCCTCCCTAATGCACCATTTCAGGGTCAATCCGAACTTTGCGTAGATGAGCGGACAAAAATGCCCAGCACATTTAGAAACTGGGATGCGCGTGGCGAGTTGCTTGAAGCCTTTTTAATTGGTGATTTTCAGATCAATACCGGACTGATCGATGCCGACTTCGAACTGAAGAATCAGACCACATCAGATTAATAAGCTGTTCTGCCCCGGACAAACCCCGAACTAGAAGAACCAGCCACCATCATCAAGATCACTCTCACAGGAAGAAAGCTGTGAAGCATAACGTGCAGCCTGCGCCTCAACTTGCCTTGCGCGCTTGATCAACCAGCCTTTCTTACGATAAGTGCCACGAGCGTAACCGCCCTGTCCCTCATGATAGGCAAGGTATTGGTTATAAGCATCCCACTTGGAAATGCCCAGCCTCTTGTGACTCTGATGACAGTACCAGGCAATGAAATCAATCGCGTCGGCAAAATTATCGCGCGATGACCAGCTGTTCCCGGATTTATCCTGATACCAGTCCCAGGTTTCATCCTTTGCCTGGGGGTAGCCATAGGCAGATGAGGAGCGCCACAGAGGAATACCCAGGAAAGTTTTACGAGGCGGTTTTGCATCATCCACAAACCTGGATTCCCAATACATGATCGACATGGTCACATTGACCGGCGTGCCCCACTTCTTCTCGGCATCCTTGGCGGCACCATACCAGTCATCTTTTTCGTTAAATATAGAACAGGCATTACCAGGATTTTTCGGAGGCGATGTCGCGCAACTGGTTAAAAACGACAGTGCAAATACTGTTGCAAACAAAGTAAAGCCAATACGTCGCATCATGCCCGTTTTTTTCCTGCCTGAAACCCGTTGCCTACAAATACATACGTTATCACGGGTAATTTCATCCACTCGATCTTTACGGAGGTCATTTAGCAGTTCGGCTTACGACCGGCTGTCCGCGCCTGCTCATAGAGCTGCATGGCTTTGGGCATATGCGAATTCAGATCACTGATGCGTGTGCTATGTGAAGGGTGAGTGGAGATAAATTCCGGCGGCTGCCCCTTGCTTTGACTCGCCATGTTCTGCCAGAGAGTAATCGATTCTTTCGGGTTAAATCCTGCTCTAGCCATAAGGTCGGCGCCCAGAATATCTGACTCGGATTCCTGCGCCCGACCAAAAGGCAATAGCACACCGACCTGTGTACCGAGTCCGAGCGCCGCCATCACATACTGCCCTTGTGCCGTACCGCCGGAAACAGCTGATGCCAGCTGCAGACCAAAGTCTGTCGCAAAGGCTGCCGACATACGGGCATTTGAGTGATCTGCCTGCACGTGAGCAATCTCGTGGCCAATAACTGCCGCTAACTGGTCAGGCGTTTTGGCGATTTTCAGCAGCCCTTTGTATACACCAATCTTGCCCCCGGGCAAGGCAAAGGCATTGGCGCTGTCGTCTTCAAACAGGGTAACTTCCCATTGTCCGCCGACCACCGCAGTCAATGCCCCGGATACACACTGCACCAGACGGGTGGCACCCGCATCCTTGGAGGTCGGTGTTTTTTTCTTCATCTCGGCGTAACTGGCTGTACCCATTTCCGACAACTGTGAATCTGAAAACAATTTTAATTGTCGCTGCCCGGTAGGCGATGTGGCACAGGCGGTCACGAGCGCTAGCAACAGGGATGCAGAGAGTAAGGTTTTCGTTTTCATAAGCTGAGATGGACTAAGTTGCTCGAATATTGAAAGGATAACTCAGATGAATAGGTTTCCAAGTAAAGAAATCAGTTTACGCAATCCAATCACGGTCGCCTATGCGGGTACAATGCCTTTTGGATTTGGTCAAAGCCAAGTAATTACCCGCCGTTGGAGGCTGGCCTATTCGTGACCGTTGGCCGCATGGATGCGGCCGTCGAGCCCCCATGGACGGGTTTACGGCGAGTCACGAATAGGCCAGCCTCCAGCAGCAAACCAAAGTAAGCAAATACAATGCAAGACCTTTTCGGGGGCGATGTCAGCCCCATTGTCGATGGACTTAATGATGCCCAGCGCGAGGCGGTCACTGCTCCGCCCGGTCATGCCCTGATCCTGGCCGGTGCGGGCTCGGGCAAAACACGCGTGCTCATTCACCGCCTGGCCTGGCTGATGTCGGTTGAACAGGCCTCACCTTTCAGCATGATGGCCGTGACCTTTACCAACAAGGCTGCCGCCGAAATGCGCAGCCGCATGGAAAGTCTGGTGGATGTACCGGTACGCGCCATGTGGGTCGGCACTTTTCATGGCATTGCCCATCGACTGCTGAGACAGCACTGGCAGGAAGCCGGCCTGCCGCAGGGCTTCCAGATTCTGGACTCGGACGACCAGTACCGGCTGATTCGCCGCGTACTCAAGAACCTCGATCTGGACGAAGAACGCTGGCCGCCTCGACAGGCGCAGGGTTTTATCAACAGCTGCAAAGACGAGGGCAAGCGCCCGCAGCATCTGATTGAAACCGGCGACTATGCTCGCTCACAGATGATCAGCATTTATGCGGCCTATGAAGAACATTGCCTGCGTGCCGGCGTGGTGGATTTTGCCGAGCTGCTATTGCGCGCCCATGAACTCTGTCGCGACAATCAATCCATTCTTGAGCATTACCAGCGACGTTTTCGTTACCTGCTGGTGGATGAGTTTCAGGACACCAACGCCCTGCAATATGCCTGGATTCGACTGTTGGCCGGCAAGACCGGACAGGTATTCGTGGTGGGTGATGATGACCAGTCGATCTATTCATGGCGTGGCGCCCAGATCGACAACATTCACAAATTCACCAAGGATTTCCCTGGCGCTCTCACCATTCGTCTCGAACAGAACTACCGCTCAACCGGCACCATCCTTAAGGCGTCCAATGCACTGATCGCAAATAACGATGGCCGCATGGGCAAGGAACTCTGGACGGCGGGCAACAAGGGTGAGCCGATTGAACTCTATGGCGCCTTCAGTGGTTATGACGAGGTCAACCACGTTGTCAGCCGTATCCGCACCTGGGTCGACCAGGGAGGCCGGCGTGATGAAGTCGCAATCCTGTATCGCTCCAACGCCATGTCGCGATTGTTTGAAGAACTACTGTTACGCGAAAACATTCCCTATCGAGTGTATGGCGGTCTGCGTTTCTTTGAACGAGCCGAAATCAAGGACGCCCTTGCCTACCTTCGTCTGCTGCGGAACCGTAATGATGACGCAGCCTTTGAACGGGTAGTAAATACACCCACACGCGGTATCGGTAATACCACGGTCGAAAAAGTTCGCGCCCTTGCCCGCGCCCAGAGCCTGTCTCTCTGGAAGGCTGCTGCAATACTGACCCATGAAGGACTGCCTGCACGCGCCGCAGGCGCGCTCCGGGGCTTTCTTGATCTCATCGAGATGCTGGATGCCGACACCCGGGATGCCGTACTTTCAGAAACAGTGGAACATGTCGTTGCCAAAACCGGCCTGATCGAACGGGCCGAAAAGGAAGGGGGCGAAAAGGGCCAGGCGCGCAAGGAGAACCTGGAAGAACTGTCCAATGCCGCCCGCGGCTATGAGCAGCTGCCTGATCCCGGCGATGAAGACGACGAGGACATGCCCGAGCTAGACCCACTCACGGCCTTTCTGACCCACGCCGCTCTGGAAGCCGGGGAACATCAGGGCGAAGCCTGGGACGATTGCGTGCAATTGATGACCCTGCATTCGGCCAAGGGTCTGGAATTCCCGATGGTTTTCATGATCGGCATGGAAGAAGGACTGTTCCCGCATCAACGTGCCAGTGAACAACCGGATGGTCTTGAGGAAGAACGCCGCCTTTGTTACGTCGGCATGACCCGCGCCATGCAGAAGCTGCACATGAGTTATGCCGAAACGCGCCGCATGCATGGCAGCGAAACCTACAATACCCCCTCCCGCTTCATCCGTGAGCTGCCCAAGGAATTATTGAACGAGATTCGTCCACAGGTGCAGGTCAATCGACCCTCCAGCCAGCAGTCATATGGCCAGTATGGCGGCAACAGCTACGGCAGCAATAACTATGGGCGACGTGAAAAGAAAGAAACCTTTGGCGCCGACGGCCTGCCGCCCGGCATGAAAGAAACCGGCACGGCCGGACTGTCATTGGGACAACGCGTGTCGCACCCTAAATTCGGTGAAGGGGTCATCCTCAACTTCGAAGGCGAAGGTTCACGCGCCCGCGTTCAGATCAATTTCAACAATGCCGGCAGTAAATGGCTGGTCGTGGGTTACGCCAAACTGCAAGCCATCTAACACTTCTAGTAGAGCGAAATTTTCCCTACACCTTCGAGCTTCTCCACCAGATCCGATCCACAGAGTCCGGAGGGCGTGTAGCTACCACCTTTCACCTGGTTTTTTTGCAGATACTCTGTAACCGCTAACGCACCATGGAAGGTCACGGTGTAACCATTCGGCGTTTTCACCCGGGCAATTTTGGTTTCTGCCCTGGCATTGGTAACTTCGCCCCAAACGTACATGGGATATTTGTCTCGTGCCTCGGCATCCATACCCGCTGCACCCTTGCCTGCCCGCTTCTTCAGGAAGGATTGCACAGGCGGAAGCGCCAACAACCAGCGCAGCCGGTTTGCTACCTTCATGCCTTTAACCAACTGAGGTGGCACGGACATATAGACCTCAACATTCGGGATGCCGGTGCTGTGATAAGCGGTGGAGACATCGCCCCAGGGAATGGTGGCGCCCAGATGCTCACCGGCACCGAAGTCGATATTGCGTGTCTTGTAACCCAGCGGCACGGTAATGATTTTGCCATCTTTACGCACCTTGCCACCTGCAGCCAATCCTTCTACTGAGGTCTTTGCGGTGCCGGGAGAGTTCTTGGAACGGGACTCGAAACCCAAAGCCAGATGGGTGGCATCCGGCATGGCTTCTTTCAATTTGGCCGCTACACAGTCCGTCGGAATCACATCAAAACCCACGCCGGGACAGATGACTATGCCCGCTTCTTTAGCGCGCTCATTCTGGGTCTGTGCATACTCGAACACGTCAATTTCACCGGTAATATCAAGATAATGCGTTTTACTGGTCAGACAGGCTTCAATCATGGGTGCACTCGTGGCCGAAAAAGGCCCAGCACAGTGAATCACGATATCGATATCCCGCAGATTGGCATCGGCATGCTGCAGATCAAAACAACGACCTTCAAAACCAAGCTCTTCAGCAAGGGGCCTGATCTTTAATTCCGAGCGTCCTGCCAGCACAGGATTCAGGCCCCGCTTTTTTGCCTCGCGGGCGATCAGTTCACCGGTGTAGCCGTTGGCACCGTAAATCATAAACTTGAACATACTCAGTTCTCTGCTGTGTCAGCCTGCTTTTTCAGCCAGGCAAAAGTTGATTTCATTCTCTCACGCACCATCTTGTAAAAGAACTCCGGCGCTGCACGCTTCATGCGCCACTGCATGCGTGAATCCTTGTGCGTTATCACCATGAAACGCCTGTTCATGACGGCATCATAAATATCCGCCGCCACTTCCTCGGCCGTTACGGTCATTTTATCCATGATCAGTTCAACCACTTTTTTCATGGACGGATCCGGACTCACCATAGAATCCCCGAGATTGGTTTTGAAAAATGATGGGCAAGCCACACTGACATCCACGCCTTCATCAATCACCTCGGCACGCAAACTTTCGGATAGCGCCAACACAGCGGCTTTCGATACATTGTATGAGGCCATTGCAGGTGGCGTGGCTATGGCTGCGAATGAGGCCGTATTCACAACATGACCAGCCCCCTGCTCAAGCAGTAGTGGAACCAGTTCCTTGCAACCCCGCACCACGCCCATAAGATTGATGTCCATGACGACGTCCCAATCTTCATAGGGAGACTCGACTACCGTACCCGCCGAGGCGATACCCGCGTTGTTCACAACAACATCCACCCCCCCCCAGGCACTACGCAACTGCTGGGCTAGCGCCTGTATATCCGCTGAGTTACGTACATTGCAGTGCTGAGTCATGCCATCACCGCCCGCCTCTTTCACAAGATGCAGTGTTTCAGCAGCACCTTCATCATTGATATCAGCCACACAAATTCGCCAGCCCTCACTGGCAAAACGCAGGGCAATAGCCCGACCAAGACCACTCCCACCGCCCGTAATGACGATACGTTTATCCTTAAAACGACTCATTCAATTCTCCGTTAATGGCCATATATGAGCACATTGTGTTTAATTTATCAATCGAACGTTCGTTCGTAATTGACATGCCAATGCCCGCTGCCATAAGCTGTTGCCTCGTTTACAGAAAGTCGATATATGCCACATATACACCTTATCCGCCACGGACAGGCCTCTTTTGGCAGCAAAAACTATGACTGCCTGTCGCCGATTGGCCATCGACAGGGTCAGGTACTGGGCGAACACTTTAGTCGACTCAATCAGGAATTCGATGCTTTTTACGTTGGCGAGATGCAACGTCAGCAAAAAACCGGAGAAGAAGTGCTGGCGAAACTGGGGCATGAAGCCTCGGCATTGCAGATCGATCCGGCATTTAACGAATACGACTCCGACGGCATTTTCCGTGCCTATATGCCGAGCGTCCTCAAGGATGACCCCGAACTGGCCGAACTGCTCGCCGAAGATTACCGCGAAATGTTCAGGGACAAGGCCATTTTCCAGCGGGCTTTTGTGAATGTGGTCAAACACTGGGCCGATGATGCGCCCCACAGGGAAGACTCTCTGGAAAGCTGGTCTGCTTTTATCGACCGCGTTAAAAACGGCCTTCACCACATCCGTGATCAGCATGACCGCAAAGCACATGTTGCCGTGTTTACCTCGGGCGGTGCCATCTCCGTCGCTTTTGGCCTGACGCTGGGGCTGAATCCCAGGGATGCCCTCCTGCTGAGCTGGGGCATCGCCAATGCCTCGATCACCGAACTATACACCTCTGAATCCGGTACTTTTATTAATGGATTCAATAACTTTACTCACCTGAAGCTGGCTGACGACAGCGAACTGATTACCTATAGATAAGGAGGGGCCATGGACTTTTCCATCCCTGATCATATACAGAAAATGCGCGCTGATATCCGTGCATTTGTAGACGCGGAACTCATACCACGGGAATCATCCTTCGACCTGAACGACGGCAGGGCACTGGAAGCAGACCTGCAGGAAGTGCGCGCCATGGTCAAAGCCAGGGGCTGGTGGGCACCGGGCTTGCCGAAAGACGTAGGCGGACTTGGGCTCCCCCTCACCGAACTCGCCCTGATCTCCGAGGAAGTTGCCAGATCACCCGTCGGCTATTTCTGCTTTGGCATGCAGGCACCGGATATGGGCAATGCTGAATTGCTGCATATGTTTGGCACCGACGAACAGATTGAACGCTATCTCAAACCACTGGCTGCCGGCGATACGCGCTCCTGCTTCGGCATGACGGACAAAGGCACGGCTGGCTCCAATCCGACTCTGCTAAACGCCCCGGCAGTTAAAGATGGTGATGATTACATCATCAACGCCCACAAATGGTTTACCTCGTCCTACGACGGTGCTGCCTTTTGTATCGTGATGGCTGTAACCAACCCGGACGCCGCCCCCCATTCCCGGGCCAGCATGATTATCGTGCCGACGGACACACCCGGCTTTGAAATGGTGAGAAATATTCCGGTGATGGGAGAATCCGGCGGCGGCTGGTTCAGTCACTCTGAAATCAGGCTGAAGGATGTTCGCGTACCGCAAAGCAACTTGCTGGGCGAGGAGGGCGCGGGTTTCCTGCTGGCCCAAAAACGCCTTGGCCCTGGCCGCATCCATCATTGCCAACGCTGGATGGGCATTTGCAACCGCGCACTCGAACTCATGGCTTCACGCGCCAATGAACGCGAGATAAAGGCAGGCGAAACGCTGGCAGACACACAGATCGTAAAAGTCTGGATGGCAGAATGCGCAACCGAAGTCGCGGCCGCTCGTGCACTCATTTTGCAGGCCGCCTGGACGATTGAGCAGCGCGGCTTTGCAGAAGCCCGCGACATGGTCTCGATGATCAAGTTTCATGCGGCGGGTGTCACACAGAAAGTTCTCGATACCGCTATTCAGCTACATGGTGGCCTCGGCATGACGGATGACACACCTATCGCTTACTGGTGGCGACATGAACGCGCCGCCCGCATCTTTGACGGGCCGGATGAGGTGCACAAGCTCTCACTCGGTAAGCGCTTGTTACGGCAATAGCGAGATAGATGGGTTATGAATTACTTTCAGAACTGGAGGCGTCCTGTGAGTATTCTTTTTGAGACCGTTGGGCGCAGGACGCGGCCATCGAGCCCCCATGGATGGGTTCACGGCGAGTCTCAAAAAGAATACTCACAGGGCGCGTAGGCTAGGGATAATGACAGCAAGCCTGCACCAATTCCGCCGTGACCTTGGCCTGTCCATGCAAGGTCTGGCGCGCCAGATGTACCGCAAAAACTCTGAGCGTTTCAAGGTGCAGAAAGAAGCTGTTGCCGTAAAGAACCTGAGCAACATTCTAGATGCCACGCTTACACTGGCGAATCGCAAAGGCTTCACGGCTATGAGCCTGCGTGACCTCAGTGAAAAAACCGGGATGTCACTGGGTGGGCTTTATGCCTATATCGGCAGCAAGGATGACCTCGTTACCCTGATACAGGGGCTTGGCATCGAAACCACGCAAAGCATTCTCAAAGAACATATTGCGAATATTGCAGACCCGCGTGAACGCTTGCATGCCGCGATTCGGACGCACTTGTACATGAGCGAAATACTCCGCGCATGGTTCTATTTCTCCTATATGGAGGCCAGGCATCTGGGTGCCCAGGAAAAGCAGCGTGCGGTTGATGCCGAACTGGCCACCGAGACCCTGTTCTGCAAAGTCATTGAAGACGGGCAGGGTGCAGGTCAGTTTCGTACTACAGACGCCCTGATGGCTGCCGCCATGCTGAAGGCGCTGCTGCAGGACTGGTATGTGAAGCGACATAAATACCGGGGCAGGGATATCGATGTTGAAAAATATGCCGAATCGGTAATTGAAATGATGGAAAACCATTTAGCTGTATGAGAACTGTATATTTCTTTCGTGACACGCTGTAAATACATCCATGTAAGCTCGACGGCCGCGTCCATGCGGCCGACGGTCACGAAAGAAACACACAGTCCTCTTACGAACTTGAACCTCGGTTCGAAAGACCGGGCTTAGGAAAAGAGTAATGACACAGATTGATCAAGCCAAGGCGCCACGAGAGGGTGAAGCGCTCGACGAATCAAAGCTGGATAGCTGGCTGCGAGACAACCTGCCCGAACTTAAGGGTGAGCTCGAAGTTACACAGTTCCCGGGCGGCGCCTCCAACCTGACTTATCTCATCAAGTTCGGTGATACGGAGCTGGTACTGCGCCGTCCGCCCTTCGGCGCCAACGTGGCCTCGGCGCATGACATGGGGCGCGAATATCGTGTGCTGTCGAAACTGAACGCGGTATTGCCGCAGGCCCCAAAGCCGCTGGCTTACTGTGAAGATGAAGACGTATTGGGCGCGACCTTCTATGTGATGGAGCGCATCAAGGGCATCATCCTGCGCCGTGAAATGCCGGCTGATCTTGGCTTTGGCCCGGACCAGTGCCGGCAACTGAGCGAAAGCCTGCTCGACGTGCAATTTAACCTGCACACCGTTGATTACGAGGCCGCAGGGCTGGCCGAACTAGGCAAGCCTGCCGGTTATGTCGAGCGACAGGTCAAAGGCTGGGATGGCCGCTGGGACAAGGCACGTACCGATGACATTCCAGATGCGCCGGCCGTACGCGAGTGGTTGCTGGACAAACAGCCCGGCGACTCGGGCACCGTGGGCATTATTCATAATGACTATAAATTCGATAACGTCATACTTGACCCAGCCAATCCGACCCGGCTGATCGGAGTACTGGACTGGGAAATGGCCACGCTCGGAGATCCCCTTATGGATCTGGGCTGCACCATGTCCTACTGGGTGCAGGCCGATGACCCACCGCCCTTGCTTGCAGCCCGCATGGGGCCAACCCATGTGCCCGGCATGCTGACCCGCGCCGAAATGATTCAGCGGTACGCCGACAAGGCTGGCTTGAATCTCGACAACTTCGATTTCTATTACGTATTTGGACTGTTCCGCCTGGCCGTGATTGTGCAGCAGATTTATCGCCGTTTTTATGATGGCAAGACGCAGGATCAGCGCTTCGCCGCCTTTGGCCAGATGGCTACGCTGCTTAATCAGGTAGCCGAGCAGACCATCAGCAAATCGGAGCTGTGATGGCTGACATACCCGCAGGTTTTGAGAAACTATTCCGCTTCAGTGAATACACGGACCTGATCGGACCCCTGTATTCCCGCAAGACCGATGACGATCTTGTACTGGGCATGCGCTTTGAGAAAAAGCACGGCAACAGTCGTGGTAAGGCACATGGTGGCATGATTTCCACGCTGGCCGATATCGCCATGGGTTACACCATGGCCTTCAGTGAAACACCCCCGCGACCCTTTCTCACCGTCAGTCTGAGTATTGATTTCATGGGCCACATTGAAATCGGCGATTGGGTATCCGTCCACGTCACTGTGGACAGGAAGGGCAGCAGCATTGCTTTCGCACGCTGCGAATTTATAGTCGACAACCGCACAGTGGCGCGTGCCAGCGGTGTGTTCAAAACGACCAAAGCTGATTTTGAATTCCCAATCGAAGGAGAAAAAACATGAGTACATTATTTGATCTGACCGGACGCATTGCACTGATCTCGGGCGCAAGCCGCGGCATTGGCGAAGAGGCCGCATTATTATTGGCCGGGCAGGGCGCGCATGTGATTGTGTCAAGCCGTCGTGAAGAAGGCTGTCAGGCCGTGGCTGACAAGATTACGGCGGCAGGTGGCAAAGCCACCGTAAAAACCTGCCATGTCGGCGATCCGGCATCCATTGATGCGCTGGTCAATGACATTGAATCCGAATTTGGCAAGCTGGACATCCTTGTAAACAATGCTGCAGCCAACCCCTATTTCGGTCACATCCTCGACACACCGCTCGAAGCCCTGCAAAAAACCATGGATGTGAATCTGCGTGGATATTTTTATATGTCGCAGAAAGCAGGGCAGCTAATGCGCAAGCAAGGTGGCGGCGTGATGGTGAATACCGCCTCAATCAACGGTGTGAACCCAGGCATGTGGCAGGGTATTTATTCCGTCACCAAGGGCGCCATTATCAACATGACCAAGGCCTTCGCCAAGGAATGTGCGCCTCAGGGTATTCGCGTCAATGCGGTACTGCCTGGCCTGACCGACACCAAGTTCGCATCGGCGCTGACCAAAAACGAACAGATCATGAAGGAAGTCGTGCCGAAGATACCCATGGCACGTGCTGCAGAGCCCAGCGAAATCGCCCCGGCCATCCTGTTTTTGAGTAGTGACGCCAGCAGTTATATGACCGGTACCTGCGTCACCGTGGATGGCGGCTTCCTTGTCGGGGGTGGCCTGTAATTTTCCGGAGGGTCAAAAAGCCCTTATAGCCTGCTATCATGCCCGCTCGGGTTCGGTCTGGACCCGGGCAGACATGGCTTTTAAGGAGAACATGGTGGGCCGCGCAGACAGGCAACATCAAGATGCCCAGGCATCTCAGCGTAAAACAAGTCACAGGAAAATTGCCGGATTAGTTGCCCTGTTGATGGGCATTACCGGACTGGCTGTTGCACAAACGGCACAGGAAGTCCGTGAACTGCTCGAATGGGGCGACAACGACATGGCCCTGGAGCGTGCCGCGAGTGGCATCGAGAAAAACCCGGAAGATGCCGAGCTGAAGTTCTACCATGCACTGGCGCTGGCCCGTACCGGAAAGACTGATGATGCCCTTAATGAGTTCAGAGACCTGGCAGAGCAGTATCCAGACCACCCTGAAATCCATAACAACATGGCCGTTCTATACGCTCTGGAAGGTGACTACGAACAGGCTCGTGCAGCACTCGAAGCCGCGCTGGGTACCAACGAAGTTTATGCCACTGCTCATAAAAACCTGGGGGATATTTATTCTGCGCAGGCTGCGGACGCCTACAACCGGGCACTGGCGCGCGACGAACAGCGCGAGACGCCGAAACCCGAATTAAACCTGTTAAGCCAATGGAGCCCCGATGCCAGCGCTTCAAAGCCGGCATCTTCCACGCCTGTAGAGAAAAAACCGACTGCAAAAGAACCTGTCGAAGTTAAGCCCGCTGCTCCAGCTAAACCGGTCAAGAAGATAAGCACTGCAAAAGTGGAAAAACCGGTTGAGCCTGACCCTAAGCCGAAATCTGAACCAATCCCGGAACCGGCGCCCGAGCCTGCTGCCATTCAAGAAGCCGAACCTGCCAAAGCCGCTAAACCCAAACCCGCAGCGCCAGTTGTTGTTGCGAAAACAGAAGCAGAGAAAACACCAGATCCAAAAACCAAACCCGTCAAGAAAATTTCAACTGCGCCGGCAGAAGCTACAGGCACTGGCGAAAAGGTTAAAGAACAGAGCAATAATCGTCCCGCGGTGAACAAGGTGGAATCGAAGCCTGTAGCGGCGAAACCAGTGCCTGAGAAAACTGAAAAAGTCATCCCGCCAGCCAAAGAAAAAGCCGCTCCGCCCTTACCGGTAATAGCCCCTGCACAGGCGAAAATGGCTGCCCAGGCTGTAGAAAACTGGGCCGCTGCCTGGCGCGCAAAAAATGCCAACGGCTACATAAATGCCTATGCAAGCTTCTTCCGTCCGGAGAGCGGATTGAGTCACGCGGAATGGGCAAAGCAACGCCGGGCCCGAGTCACGGCGCCAAAGTACATTCGCGTAACGCTGCGTAATTTACGCATTCGGCTGAAGGGTGAGGGTCGTGCCATTGCCAACTTCCAGCAGGACTACCAATCAGACAGTTATCAGGACTCAGTCAAGAAAGTGCTGTATCTGGAAAATATCAAAGGCAGCTGGAAGATCGTCAGGGAAGTTGCCGAATAACCCTTCTGATTACTGCCGGCCTTCTGTATACGGTGTGAGCCTGTGACACGTATCAGCGTTCCAATATTTTTGCTTACAGCACTGCTTGCCCAAACAGTCTGGGCTGCACCCGTGCTAATGCCAGCAAACCCATATTCCCCACCTGATGAAATTGTTGACCCTGAAGCCCGGCTTGTCGCTGCTTTGGACCGGCTGGCACAAGGGCAGGCAGATATCGCCCTGAACGAGATATATCAGCTCGTTGAAGAACAGCCCAATTTCCGCCTGGCCCAGCTCATATACGGTGATCTATTACAGATTCATGCTGGCGATACGGATTCGCTGAAAATTTCGTCCCGTAACAAGCGACTCAGTGCACTGATTGATGAAGCCCGACTTCGCTGGCGCCAACGACAGACACTGCCAGATGCAGATGCGATTCCTGATGTGTTGCTTCGTCTGGCTCTGCGTGAGGAAAGGGCGGTGCTAGTCGATCTGAGAGCCGCACGTTTATATTTAATGTGGAGCGTTGGTGGTCGCCCCCGCATTCTAGAAGACCACTACATAGGCATTGGAAAATACGGCACCGGTAAAAAACGTGAAGGTGATCAACGTACGCCGGTCGGTATTTACCGGATTACAAGCTATCTGAATCGGGAGATGCTGGCAGAGAAGTATGATGACGATGCCTACCTCTATGGCGCTGGCGCTCTGCCCATCAACTATCCGAACCTGCATGACCGACTGCTTTCAAGAACCGGTTCTGGTATTTGGCTTCATGGTGTACCCGATGAAACCTATGTGCGCCCACCGAGATCAAGTCGCGGCTGTGTGACCATGGCAAATTCCGACTTTACCCGTCTTCTGAAAGAAGTCGTGCCTGGCCATACGCTGGTGATATTCAGTGACGGCATTGAGTGGATTTCACGATCTCAGGCAAAAATCCGGGAACTGGAAATCATGGAAGCGTTGAAGCAATGGCAGTCTGACTGGGCAGCGGCTGATAGCGACGCATTTTTTGAGCACTACGCCGAAGACTACAAAACGGAATCTGCCAATCTGGCAAGTTTCGTAGATCTGGAGCAACGCGCACGTGCATCGCGCGGCCAGACAGCGATTGATATCGACAACCTGAGCCTGATGTCATATCCGGATGAAAAGGACACTTTCCTCATTACTTTCAGACAGGCTTACAATGACGAAGGGCTGCGCGGCTTTATCCGCAAGCAGCAATACTGGCGCAAGGATACTGACGGTCGCTGGCGTATCATTCACGAAGGAATTGACGCCGCCAGCTAGTTGCTAGTCGACTCTCAAGTGGAAAGTAACCGGACCATCATTCACGAGGGACACTTGCATGTCGGCACCAAATACACCACCTGCAACATTGTTGTGTACCTTATGAGCTGTTTCCAACAAGTAATCGAATAACGTCTCGGCCAATAATGGCGGCGCAGCGGATGAGAACCCGGGACGCAGGCCCTTGTCAGTGTCCGCTACCAGAGTGAACTGAGGTACCAGTAACAATCCACCCTGTACTTCTGCCAGCCCCAGATTCATACGCCCGGCGTCATCAGGAAAGACCCTGTAACCCAGTAGCCGCTGTAGCAGACGATCTGCCTGAGACTGACCATCGGTCTTCTCGATACCAATCAAAACGAGCAAGCCGGACGAGATTTGCCCAACCGTTTCCCCTGCAATACAAACTTTTGCTTCGGCAACACGTTGCAGAAGACCAATCATGCTGTGCCAGCGTGAAAATAGTGTAGGAAATTGCTTACAGCAGTTGTCGGTAACCACCGACTTTCAAGCCTGGGCAAGTAATTCATAATATCTCCATCGTATCTGCCATGGACAGGGATGCACGGATTGCATAGGCAGATACGCAGTGGAATTCCCATGGATGGGCCTCCCTATAGAAGTTCGACCTCCCATTTGAGCTTCTTGTTCTCCAGCCTGTATGGCTTTATGCCCGGTGCCCCCCACCGGGCAATTTTTTGCCCTGAATAAATAGCCTGCAGTCTCGGGTAAAATGCATATTATGAAGGATTCCTTTCAATGCATTCATTCCTGAGCCTGCGACTACATGATCAGGACGCCTTTCCCCTCAACATATTACAGACGACCGCGGCTCTTGCAATACAAGCCCGAATTCGCCAATGTCCATAGTCTAATGTGGAATTGCAGCCCGGTAGTCATTGTCCTGAGGGCAAAGCCCCTGTTAAAACAAAGTAGACATAAAACCTGACCATGGCCATGAATCAAGAAACGCCATTCTTTTACCGGCTTCTGTCATGCATGCCCCTGCCTGTCCTGCATGTAGTGGGCAGTGTCATTGGCTATCTGTTGTATCTGGTTCCCAACAAGCACCGTGATATCGCCGCAATCAACATTCAGCGTTGTCTGACCGAGCTTGATCACCGGCAACAGAAACAGATGTTGCGTAAAGCCATGGTGCAGGCCGGCAGAGCGCTGGCAGAAGGTCCGCTGATATGGCACGGACCCGAGCGCCGGGTGCTGAAACTGTTAAAGCGCATAGAGGGCTATGAACTGGTCATCGAGGCGCTGGCCGAAGGCAAGGGCGTCATCACTGCCGCACCGCATTTAGGCGCATGGGAGGTGGCCGGACTGGAATACTCGCGCTTACACCCCATTACCAGTCTTTATAAAACCCAGAAAGGTGCCTGGGACCAGTTAATAAAACTGGGACGTGAGCGCTTTGGCGCACAACTGGTTCCCAGCGATACGGGGGGAGTAAGAAAACTCCTGGCAACTCTGAGATCTGGTGAAACTGCCGGCATACTCCCGGACCAGGACCCCCCGGAAGGCTCTGGAGTTTTCGCTGATTTTTTCGGCATTCCTGCACATACGCCCGTGCTATTGCAACGGCTGGCAAGGCGAACCGGCGCGACTGTCCTTTACATGTATGCCGAGCGATTATCCTGGGGCAGGGGCTTTGTACTTCACTTTATCCCGGCGCACGTCGATGTAAAAAATGAAGATGAACAGATTGCAGCCACGGCCATTAACAAGGGCGTGGAGGCTTGTGTCCGTTGCAAGCCGGAACAATACTGGTGGGCCTATGCAAGATTCCGTAGACGCCCTTCAGAGGAAAATGAAAGCTTTTACCCGAACCTCGCTGAATAACCGACTTTTTGAATAGCAGAATTAACCATGAAAAGACGTACCCTCATAACCGGAATAGGCGTCGCAGGCGCACTGACCGCATGTTCCCGCAACCCGGAATCCGCCAACCAGTCTTCGACTGGCGCAGCCGAAAAAGACCAGACTTTCGACTGGAAAATGTATACCACCTGGCCCAAGAACTTCCCCGGCCTGGGCACTGGCGCCAATTTCCTCGCTGAACAAATTACTAAAATGAGCAATGGCCGCCTCACCGTCACCGTATATGGTGCAGGTGAACGTGTACCGGCACTGGAAACCTTTGATGCAGTTTCACGGGGCTCTGCCGAGATGGGGCATTGTGCTGCTTATTACTGGAAAGGAAAATCTCCGGCTACTCCATTTTTCACAGCGGTGCCATTTGGTCTTACTGCCCAGGAAATGAATGGCTGGCTATATTACGGCGGTGGAATGGAGCTTTGGCGTGAGTTATATGCCCAGTTTAATCTTGTCCCGTTTGAAGCCGGGAATACAGGGACGCAGATGGGCGGATGGTTCAACAAGGAAATCAATTCCCTGGCTGACCTGCAAGGCCTCAAAATGCGTATTCCCGGACTGGGTGGGGACGTCTTACAGCGTCTCGGTGTCACCACAATTAATATCCCCGGCGGAGAGCTGTTCACCTCACTGCAATCCGGCGCCATAGATGCAACCGAGTGGGTCGGTCCGTATAACGACCTTGCCTTTGGTCTGCACAAGGCAGCCAAATACTATTATTACCCAGGTTGGCAGGAACCCGGCCCTACACTGGAATGCATCGTGAATCAGGACGCGTATCAGCAATTACCTGATGACCTGAAAGCGATTGTGTCCAATGCCTGCCAGGCTACCGGCAGTCAAATGCTGGCTGAGTATGCAGCGCGCAATCAGCAGGCGCTGGAGTCACTGGTTAATGAGCATGATGTAGAACTCCGTGCCTTCCCGAACGAAGTGATGCAGGCCATGCAAGAGAGTAGTGCTGTCGTTCTGGAGGAACTGGTTGCAGGCGATGAATTCAGCAGGAAAGTCTACGATTCATACAAACGCTATCGTGAACAGGTAAGTGCTTCCAGCAATCTTACCGAGCGTGCCTACCTGAACTCCCGGGGCTAACCATGAGTCAAGTAGTATTCATTACCGGATGCTCTACCGGTATCGGGCGCGCCCTGTCTCTGGCATTTAATGCTGCTGGCTATACGGTATATGCCAGTGCAAGGCAGATAGAGAGTCTGCAGGATCTGGCTACTAAGGGCATCCATACCCTGCCCCTCGACGTGAATAACCACGACAACATCACATCCGCGATACAGCGCCTGGGCGATGAACAGGGGAAAATCGATGTCCTCATCAACAATGCGGGCTTCGCCGCGATGGGGCCATTAGCTGAAATTCCTGCCGACAAATTACGCGAGCAATTTGAAACCAATGTAATCTCGCCCGTTGTGGTGACACAGGCCTGCCTGCCATTATTACGCAATGCTGCCAAATCCCGCGGTTCAGCCAAAGTCGTCAATATCGGTTCAGTGTCGGGCATCCTGACCACACCGTTTTCCGGCGCCTACTGTGCCAGCAAAGCGGCAGTTCACGCCTTGTCTGATGCCATGCGCATGGAGCTCGCTCCTTTTGGTATCAAGGTCATCACCATTCAGCCCGGTGCGATTCGTTCTTCATTCGGTGACAACTCTGCTGCCAGCATCGACTGGCTAGACGCAGATTCAATATATGCCCCCGTGCGTGCCGGTATAGAGGCCCGCACCCGCGCTTCCCAAGAGCACCCCACCCCGGCTGAGGAATTTTCGGAAAAATTAATCGCTGCGGTGATGATTGACAATCCCGGGTCGATCATACGCATAGGCAATGGCAGCTTCCTGTTACCCAGACTAAAGCTCTGGTTGTCCACAAAGCGTCTGGATAACATACTAAGCAAGCGATTCAGGTTGAATATTCTGACGCCTTGAAGCATTGATCGAACACATAGAACCCCATTGCATAGGCATGTTGGTACGAATACTGCTTATTATTATCGCTCCTAGGAAGACTGTATAAGAGGCAACACCATGGCCCGTTTACTGAATAAATTAGCCCAGCAACCTGAACCGTTGCTGAAAAGAATGAATCTGGACGCACAGCCAGAACGCCCATTACTGCAACGTCTGCTAAGCAGGCTTCCAGGGCGACGCCCTGGCGAGCGTTATGCATTCAGATTCGAACCGCTGGGCTTTCTCTCACGGCAGCCACGGTCACCGCTGTTAGCGGGCGTATCGTTCTGGAAGCAGCCAAAGGTCAGCAATACAACCTGGGTCAATAAGGCACCACTGGAATCCCTGGCTGCTTCAAATAGCTCGCTTCTGGGCAAGATGGACAGTCACCGCGTTCCGGGAATCATCACGGCCGTATTACTTCTGGGCCTCAGCCTGAATTACCTGCTGAGCCTGCCTGCTGATGTTGAAAAGACGACCGGGGATGTCGCAGAAACATCTGGACCAGACACTACAACTGAAACTGCAGATGTAGCGGAAACAGTTGAAGCCCCCACTGCGGAAGCACTCACACCAGAAGAAGAAAAGGATGTCTCGGCGAAAGAAGCTGTAGCAGTTGCTACTGCTGCAAACCTGATGTCAGTTGCCAAAGAGGACGAAACCGTATCCGGCGATCCCGAAGCTGAAGTCATGAAAGCAGCTGCGACTGAAGCGCCTGCGACAAAACCTGCAGAAAAAACCGCAGCAAAAGAAGACGTACCAGCGCCCCTAGTAGCCAGCAAACCCAGCGCTGAGCCTGTTGCAGTTCCGGCACTGGAAGCCAAAGCACCGGTAGCGTCTCCAATAGTAGCCAGCAAGCCCGCTCCCGAACCCAAAACAGTGGTGGCAACCAAGCCCGAACCTTCGGTTGCCAGAGCGGAAACGCAAAAAGAAATAGCTGCCGTCGATCTACCCCGCCAAGCGGCTGAACCAGCTGCCCAACCCGGCAAGATGGAAGCTGCATCTGTAGCAACAGCTGAAAATTCCGGTGAATTACCGGCGATCACCGTCGATGCCGATGCTGAAAAATCTGAGGATAATTCAAAGAACGCGGAACAAAACGTCACTGACGAGAGTGCAACTGCACAAGTACCTGCTGCAGTTCCTGCAACCAAAAACCCCAGAACCCTGTCAGCCGAACGCAGCAATAACATCTTGAGCGCAGCCAAATATATTTATCTGCTGGGTGATGGACCACTGGCATTGGAGCGTTTAGGCATGGCACTGAATGCCGGTCACGTACATGATGATTTTGTCGAACCATTCAGGAAGCTGGATGCCGAGATTCGCCGTTTACTCGTATTATTCGAGCAAGCCAAATCTACTGAGAACCCAAAGCTTGCAGGTCAAAGTCGTGCTGCTTTCATGGATACCGAAGAAAAGACTTTCCCGGGTGAACTTTCAGCCTATGCAGCCCATCTGGAAAATCTGGCGGCTGAAGAACGATTGCCTCCGCAACCCGTAACAAAAAAGAATTACGGCCCGCGCTGATTAATGACCGTATACCAGCCCTGGCAACCATGTTGCCAGGGCCGGGAATAAAGCCAGCACACCCAGCATCGTCAATTGAATGCCAATATATGGCACCACACCGCGGTAAATCTGAGGTGTCGTAATTGCCGCGGGCGCCACACCACGTAAATAAAACAGGGCAAACCCGAATGGCGGGGTGAGGAAGGATGTCTGCAAGTTAATCGCCATCATCACCCCCAGCCAGACCGGATCCAGCCCCATCGCCAGCAGCACCGGCCCGACGATAGGCACCACCACGAAAGTGATCTCGATAAAGTCTAGGATAAACCCCAGAAAAAACATCAGCAGCATGACAACGACCATGGCGGTGACGACACCGCCAGGCAGGCCTTGTAACAGGCTCTTTACCAGATCATCGCCACCAAAGGCGTTGAATACCAAAGAGAACATCGAGGCGCCAATCAGGATCATGAACACCATGGAGGTCACTTTGGTGGTGTTCTCAACGACTTCTTTTAATTGAGAAACACTGAATTGACGACGCAATATTGCCAACAACATGGCGCCAACTGCCCCTACTGAAGCTGCTTCAGTGGGCGTTGCAATGCCCTTAATAATGGAACCCAGTACCGCAATAATCAGCAATAATGGCGGCAGAAGCCCGCTGATCAGGTGCCGGATAAACCCACCCTGCATCAGTTCGGTACGCTCTTCTACAGTCAGGGCAGGCATACGTTCGGGATGGCGCCAGGCCTGAAATATCAGCCAGCCAATGTACAAGACAACAAGGCAAAGACCGGGTATCAGTGCGCCTACAAACAGGTCACCCACTGACACGGTTTTTGTCGACCAGATGCCCATATCCAGCTGGGCCTGCTGGTAGGCAGAGGACAGCACATCACCCAGCAAGACCAGAATGATGGACGGGGGGATCACCTGCCCCAATGTGCCCGAAGCACAGATTACTCCGGTGGCCGTTTCCGGCGCGTAACCACGGCGCAACATTGTTGGAAGTGACAGCAGGCCCATGGTCACGACTGTGGCACCCACTATGCCGGTACTGGCCGCTAGCAGTGCACCCACCAGTACCACCGATATACCCAGGCCGCCACGTAACGGACCAAATAGTACCGCCATGGAATCCAGTAACTGCTCGGCGATGCGTGAGCGCTCCAGCATCACACCCATAAAGACAAACAGCGGTACTGCAATGAGGGTTTCATTACCCATAATGCCGAACACACGACTGGAAATATTCCACAGCTCTGAGACAGAGAATTCACCCAGTGCCATGCCCAGACCGCCAAAGGCAAGCGCCACTCCGCCCAGCGTGAAGGCCACGGGATAGCCCAGCAGTAAAACCAGGCAGACCACTGCAAACATGACGAGTGCCATGAGTTCCATCAGGCGTTACCTCGCAGGTCATGAATGGCCTTGGCCATTTGTGACAGGGCCTGCAGGATCAACTGCACTGACATCACCAGGATCATGGTCTTGAGCAAATAGACCCAGGGCAAGCCGCCGGGCTCAGCCGAGGTTTCACGTTGACCCCAGGCCGCCTCGACATAACCCCAGGAGAAAATCAGAAGTGCCCCGGCAAAGGGCAACAGCAACAAGAGGCTGCCAAGCAGATCTATAAGGGCACGACGCTCGACCGACCAGCGACTATAGAAAATATCCACGCGCACATGGCCGTCTGTCTGCAGGGTATAGGCCGCCGCTCCCATGAATACCAGCGCATGCATATAGGTGACCGATTCCTGCATCGCAATCGAACCGAAATCGAAGCAGTAGCGCAACAATACGATAAGGAAATAAATCAGCACCATGCCCAGAGTGAGCCAGGCAACACTGCGACCAATGCGGGCATTGGCGCTATCCACCCATTGAATAAAACCTGACATCAAACCCGGGGTAATTCTGGCGGGGCGGTGCGGTGACGGGTCAGGATATGCTCGAAGGGCAACGGTACTTTGCTATAGGTCATTTCTCCATCACGGGGGAAATGCCAGTCAAACAGTCGCGACACCCAGAAGCGCAGTGCGGCAGCACGCAGCATGCGTGGCCAGGCCGCGCGTTCATCATCACCCAGCACCCTGACTTCCTGATAACCCGCGAGCAGGGCAGAAAATCTGGCGTCCGCTCCGGCAGGGTCCAGGTCTTCATCCTCCATCAGACACCAGTCATTGACCGTAATGGCGAGGTCGTAGAGCAATGGCGCATTACAGGCAAAGTAGAAATCTATAAGACCAGACAGACGTCCCTCGTGAAACAGCACGTTGTCACGGAACAGATCACTGTGTACCACACCACTGGGCAGTGAGCTGTTGTCCTGTGCCTTCTGAAAGGCCAGCTCATCCTGCAATAGTGCTGCGGTATCAGCATCCAGTTTGGGCATGAGCTGATCGGCACTGGCCTGTGCCCAGTCCAGATTACGGCAGTCCACCCGTGTTATGGGGAAGGACTGCCCGGCTTTATGCATTTCAGCGAGCACCTGTCCCACCTCATGGCAGAGCTCCGGCGAGGGGTTCATGACACTGCCACCCTCAAGGCAATGCACGAGTGCTGCCGGCTTGCCGTTCAAATGTGAGAGCAGCTGACCGTCTGAATTTTCCAGCGGACTGGCACTGGGTACCCCGCGATGAGCCAGATGGTCCATCAGGCCCAGAAAATAGGGCAGGTCTTCATCTTTGGCCCGCTCGAACAGGGTTAATACCCAGCGACCATCGGTGGTATCGACAAAGTAGTTGGTATTTTCGATGCCCGCACTGATGCCTTCAAAACCCACCAGTTCACCGACCGGATAGGATTTGAGGAAGTCGATTAATTCCTCACGGGTGACGGTGGTGTAAACAGACATGCAGGTTTATTTAGCCGGACAGGGGCGCATATGGTAACGGATGGCCCGAAAAGCTACCAGAAACAACCCTTTTACGGTCGCTTACCGGTCATCACGGCAAAGCGATAATCCTTGAATACACAATCGACCTGTTTGAAGCCCGCCTGAGCTAACCAGTCGAGCTGATCAGCCAATGTCGCACTGATATCGAGTTTCTGACGCTCCAGTGAGGCCTGAATGTCTTCTTCACTGGCACCTGCCTGCCGCGACTGCATTTCCCACGTTTCCCGATAAGCCATCTCGATTTCCGGCGTCGAACCAAGCACTTGGTCCGCATTCGCGAAAACGCCACCGGCACGTAATACCCCGTAGACGCGCTCGAACAGGCTACGCTTGCCCTCATGGGTGAGATGATGAATGGACAACGAGGACAGCACTGCATCATAAGTCCCCTCCGGCAATGCTTCGCGATAATCCAGCAGTTCATACTGAACCTGTCTACAGTCGGCCAGCCGCTGCATTGCCTGTTCCAACATGGCCGGAGCTGCATCTACCAGCACAAGATCAGCCTCCGGAAATGCCTTCGCGACCTCGGCACTTAACAATCCCGTGCCGGCACCCAGCTCCAGGATACGTTTCGCGCCTTGCGGTATCGCCTCGACTGCCCGCTGATAAAGCAGGTCCTGACAGTTCACCAGCGCCTGTCGTGCACGGTCGTAGGCTGCTGCCGTACGCTCGAAGGACTCAGCCGCTTGCAAGGACTTCACTCTCGGCAACAGGTTTACGCGCCTTGTCACGATCCAGCCCCATCAACAACGGTGGCAGGAAGAAGAAGTCGGCAAACAATGCGCAGGCAATAATAATCGCGGTCAGTGCGCCCATGTGCACCGTCAGCATGAAACTGGACGCCATGGTGATACTGAAACCAACCACCAACACGATAGAGGTAATCCACAGCGCCATACCGACACTGGAGAAGGCATAGCGAATCGCATCCTCGGAGGACAGGCCACGCTCCACACGCGCACGCCGGTATTTGGACAGCAGATGCACAGTGTCATCCACCACAATACCCAGCGTCAGGCTGACCACCACCGACAGACTCATGCCAACCTGACCAACCAGCAAACCCCAGATGCCGAAGCCCATGATGGCCGGCACCAGGTTGGGTACCAGGCTGATCAGTCCCAGCCTTAACGATCGAAATGCCATCAACAGCAGGATCGAGATCAGCAGGAAGGCCAGACCGGTGCCGACAATCATGCTGGTGAAATTACGACGCGCGATATGGGCAAACAGCACCGAGATGCTGCTGGCCCTGGTGTACATGTAATCCGGCAGATTAGCCTCCATCCAGGCGCGGGCCTTTTCGTCCAGCGCGATCAGCTCTTCCGAGGTGATGGTGTCGAGCATGACGGTAAGCTTGGCCGAGGATTTATCCATGTTGACCAAATGCGAGAGATCGACCCCAGCCGGCAGGGACATCTCGTAGAAGAACAGATACTGCGCGGCCTCTTCACGCGAGGTCGGCAGACGGAACTGCGATTCATCTCCGCCGTTCATGGTCTGGTTCAGGTTCTTCATCAGGTTGATAACGCTCGAAGCCTTGCGCGTCTCTGGCTGCGTTTCGAACCAGGCCACCAGTGCCGCCAGGTTGTTCAGAAACTCCGGTTCGTTGACGCCCCCCGGCTCAGCCGAGGGAATCGGATACTCCAGCACCTGCTGACCCATCAGGCGATCATTCACAAACTCGGCATCCTTGCGAAACTGGATACTGTCATCAAAATATTCGACATAGTTATCGCCGAAGCTGTTTAGAGGAATACAAACTGCCAAACCGATAATCAATAACAGATTACTCAGAAACAGGGTCTTGCGATGACGAATGACGAACTCGGCCAGCGCCTCCATCCAGTGCTGGATGCGTACCTGTTCGCGTGGCGGGCCGAGGGGAATCACCTGCATGAAAGCTGGCAGGAAGGAGATAGAAGCCAGCCATGCCGCCAGCACGCCTATGGCCACGATATTGCCCAAATCATGATTAGGAGGTGAGTCGGAAAAATTCATGCCCAGAAAGCCCAGTGCAGTGGTCAGACTGGTGAGAAAAATCGGCTGAAAATTAATGCGCATGCTTTCCGCCATGGCGGCGCGCTTGTCCATGCCTGACTGACGTTCATGCGTAAACGTCGTCAGTAGATGCACACAATCAGCTATGCCCAGGGTCAGGATAATCACGCCCGAGGCAATGGAGGTGGTGTTGAGCTGAATACCCAGCCAGCCGGCCAGCCCCAGTGCCGTCATCACAGCCATCAGCACCACCACCAGTGTACTGACCATGCTGCTGATGTTGCGGAAGAACACCACCAGCAAGGCAAACATCACCAGGTAAGCAAGCGGGTAGAGCTCCTCGCCATCCTTGTTAATGGCCTGTGACAGCGCATCGTTAAACATCACCACGCCGGTGAGATGGAAACGCAGATTAGGATGCTCGGCCTGAATCTGTTCAGTCAGCGCACGTGAAGCATCCGCGACTTCCTGGATTTCCTGCTGGGAGTTTTCATGCGGCATTTCAATGTAGATCACGACACCGGTGACATCACCGTCGGCAGCCAGCAGGCCATTGCGTAAACGCGTATTACTCATGGCCTGGCGCCTGAGGGCTTCCAGATCGATTTCCTCCAGCGGAATATCCGGCATCATCTGCTCGGCGGTAATATCATCGCCCTCAGCCTTGGCCTGATATACATTGGTAATCGAGTAAGCCGCCCTTGCATAGGGCAGCTTCCAGCCCGCCTCGGTCATTTTCCTGAGCGCAGACAGCGTATCAATGGAGAACACCTCGCCATCCAGAGGCTCTACCCCGATGAGCACCACTTCGCTGCGCACAAAGTCGTTTTCCATGGCCTCGAATGCGCCCAATTCGGGATTATCCTCACCGAAATAAACACGGTAGTCGGTGGTAAATTCCAGCCGGGACAGGCCGCTTGCAGCAGCCGCCACCAATAACAGACCAGCCAGCATGGTGAGCCAGGGATGTGCCAGCACCCAAGCGGTATAGCGTTCCAGTATTTTTGTCATATTTATTATCTCGCCGATTTCAGACTTTCAAGATCGAAGTCACGCTCGACCAGCCCCTGCCCGAATTTCACATCACTCCAACGCAGCACACTCGCCCCCAGTGTGCGCACATTGGTCATCACCACTTCATGCGCACGCCAGTATTTGTCCTCGAACAATTCAAAGTCCCGGGCTTCCAGCGTCTTGAGGTGATCTCCGTTGTGATCATAGAAATCCACTTTTACCAGCCAGAGATTTTCCTTTTCTACCCAGGACACATGCCGGCTATAGCTGGAATCCACGCCGGGCTTGGGCTCACGCTCAATCTTGTAGCAGTCGATCTCGCCAATCTTTTCCTCACCCAGATAGCGATAAATGAATTTCTCGGAGGCCTGACCTGACAGGTCTTCATAAGAGAATTCGCTGCCCATAAAGGGGCCAGATTTGCCCGTTGCAGCAATACGCTTCACCCGTTTCACAGCCGGGAAATAAAGCCATTGCTGATCATCCTCATGGTCAAAGGCATGCGTCAGTAGCGCGGTGCCACGCACATCCTTGGGTGCCTTGACGATGGTCAGGCTACGTGCGCCGTCTTCCATTTCCAGCACTCTGACCTCGATTTCCCGACGCGCCTCGGCACCGCGGGAATTGCGTATGATCATTTCCATGCTGGCCGTCATATCACCGAAGCCCTCACCACGGCGCTCGGCCTCATCGACTATGGATTGACCCTTGGCCTCAGGGGTATCGCCCACCGGCGACCAACCCTGCGCATGTAACTGCTGGGCGAGCAAGAGCAGGGGGATCACCATCCATCTGGTGAGCGGGAATACCTTGTCCATTCCGGTAACGTGCATTTTATTCCTGATTAATTTCGAGTTTTCTATGCACGGATTCTACTTTGTCTTGCAGGCTTTGTTGCCGATCAGTCCGGGTTGCCAGCTTGATGCTGGTCTGTAAGCGCGGCGCGCCCATGGCATGCAAGGCTTCATGACATTCCCTCACGGCTGCCATCAGCACATCCCATTCGCCCTCGATATTGGTTCCAAAAGCATGCATCTGCGGCTCCAGTCCGGCCGACTTGAAAATTCTCTGGCAGCAGGCGACATAATCGGATAACGATGATTCCGTACCAACAGGTACAACGCAAACTTCCATACTGGCCTGCATAACGACACCCAATGCCTGATTAAAGATAACCCGCATGATAACAAGCCATTCGCTTACTCAATAAGCAAAGTAGGGCTACAATGATTTAATGATTTCGACGCAGAACACCGTTTGCAAGCGATGGCTTGCAGTGACTTCCATTGCTGGCTGTTTTATTACAGGCAGCGCCTGGGCAGACATCATGGTGCGAGTAGAGGAATCATTCAATGGCCAGTTACCCACCACTGCCTTACACTGGTTCGGCTCAGAGCGCTCCGCAAGAGATGATGGCAACCTGTATGTAGTAACCCGGCTGGATGAAGGCAAGACCTATACGATCGACCGTATGACACAGAGTTACCAGGTCAGCCCACTGCCAACACCAACATCATCAACTACTGGAAATGATGTGCGTGCTATCAAGCATCAGGAAACACGCAAGATCGGTCAGTGGAACACCGAAAAATACGAAATAATTGGATCCGCTACGGCAGGTATGAATATCGTGATATGGGCTTCAAAAGATGTAAAGATCGATCTGCCGACTTTCCAGAAGGTCATGACCGGCCTGTCCCGGCGTCCCGGTTCCGAATGGATGGCGGCCTATAGGGAGATCGATGGATTTCCGGTTCTGCAGGAAGTCCGTCTACAACACAAGGGTACAAATTACCTCGGACAAACCAGGGTCGTCACCGTGGAAGAACGCGATCCACCTCCCCACATATACTCTCCCCCTGACAACTTTCAGAAAATGCCCTAGTGCCCCATGCGTGCCTTACGGCGCTGTTGGTAATGTGCGAACGCCTTGTTATGTAGTTTGTTGAACAGTGCTGCATCTGAAGGTGAAAGACCGGATGCTTTCAGATAATCACTGAGCAGGCTTTTACGAATAGCCGTGTCAAAATAGGCAAAGTCAGTCCTGTATGCCCAGGCATAGCCCAGATTCTCAGCACGCCTCTTCAGGCTCAGCGGCTTCTTGGTAAAACTGGTATCGGTGACATCAATCAGGGCAAAGCCTGCAGGGTCAAGACGCAAAACATTGCCGAGATGGATAGACCTGAAATGCACACCTTTGGCATGCAATTCGGCATAGAACTCAGCCATGTCCTTTAATGGCAACCTTGATGATTCAGCAAGCTCGCGCAAAGGTGTGCCAGGAATTTCCTGATAGCAAAGCACGTGTTCACCGGTATCCTGTAATACATAGGACTCTGAAATGACTGGCGCCGTTACGCCGCGACGATTGAGTTCCTCGCAGTTAATCCGGAACCTTTCGCTATAGGGCCGAATACGATCAGAAGTAAGACCCGCGCGACGCTGCCATATTTTTATGATGCGATGATCCTGCGTACGTAATGCAGACAGGCCGCCTTCCTGCCTTTCCAGAACCTTGGCGCCTTCGATCAGGGCCTCAAACTTTTCTCTTGATATCTTTTGCACTACAGCAACCCGGAACGCTGACTCATTGACCCTTCCGGCCTTCCAGCAGACAGGCAACAGCCACAGCCAGGTTGTCAAAAACCTCTATGTCGGGAATTTCTTTTCTAACGGCATCTTCATTACCTGCACCATTACCCGTCCTGACCAGCATAGGCCTGGCATTGACGGCCGTTGCCGCCTGTAAATCACGCATTGAATCGCCGATTAACGGTACGGCCGTCAAATCCATCTGGAAGCGACGGCCAATATCCCTGAGCAAGCCCGGCCTTGGCTTGCGACAATCACACTCGGACTCCGGGGAATGAGGGCAGAAAAATATCGCATCAATACGCCCGCCCAATTCTGCCAACTGACGCTGCATTTTGTCGTGAATGCCGCCCAGAGCTTCAAAATCGAACAGGCCGCGACCGATTCCTGACTGATTCGTGGCTACGGCTACGCGCCATCCGGCATGATTCAGTCTGGCAATGGCCTCAAGGCTACCGGGAATGGCGTGCCACTCCTGGGCGGACTTGATGTAGTCCTCGGAATCTTCGTTAATGACACCATCACGGTCGAGTACGACGAGGCGCTGGCTAAATGCCCCTGTAACTCCGGGGTTATTAATGCTTTTACTTAATGGCATGCTGACACTTTACAGGTCAACCCGGCAGGCAGGAAATATCCACGACCGAACGACACAGACGATCGAGGGCGGCCAGCAGGGCAAGTCGGTTATTTCGTATGGCCATGTCTTCATCCATGACCATTACCCCTTCGAAGAAAGCGTCAACCGGCTCTCGCAAGATGGCCATGCCTGCAAGGGCTTCTTCATACAATCCACTTTCTATTAATGCACCCGATTCTGATAGAAGCGATTGAGTGGTTTCATACAGGCCCGTCTCAGCGGCATTTGTGAACAGTGCCGGATCACAGTTTCCTGCTTCCGCCTCCTTGAGAATGTTTCGCACACGTTTATGTGCGGCTGCCAATGCTTCAGCCTCCGGACGTTGCAGGAATGCCTGAACTGCCTGAATTCGAGCCTGCATATCCAGCGGGTCTGTCACACCAATGGCCCGAACGGACTCAAAGACTTCGGCAGTTACCCCCTGTTCGGCAAAATAACCCCGTGCACGGTCGAGTACGAAACTCATCAAATCAGCCTGGACAGCCTGCTTATCGAATTCTGCCGGTTGTACATCAAGTGCCTGCTTCAGTACTGCACTCAGATCAAGTCTGATATTGGATTCAATCAGAATACGCAGCACACCCAGCGTGGCGCGACGCAGGGCATAGGGATCACGGTCGCCTGTAGGGCGCTTACCGATGGCAAATATTCCCGCCAGGGAATCCAGTTTGTCAGCCAGTGCCAATGTCCTGCCTGTGCCGGAAGACGGTATGACGTCACCCGCAAAACGCGGCTGATACTGTTCATCAATCGCCTGCGCCACTTCAGCATCTTCACCGGCAGCAAGTGCATAGTACCGACCCATGACACCCTGTAATTCAGTGAACTCGAAGACCATGTCAGTCAGCAGATCGGCCTTGGCCAATTGTGCTGCACGTGCCACTTTTTCACAGTCGGCTCCAGTTGCCCCGACCAGAGAGGCTGCAAGCAGGGCCACGCGCTGCCCCTTATCCCCCATTGATCCAAGTTCATTAACAAAAGTGACATTCGCCAGGCCGGAGGCAAAATCATCCAGCGTCTTTTTACGATCCTGCGCCCAGAAAAACATTGCATCTTCAAGCCGCGGGCGCACCACACGTTCGTTACCCGACTGTACCTTGGCGGGGTTCTGACTCTGCAGGTTGCTCAAGGTAATGAATGCCGGCAGCAGCTGACCATTCTGATCTTCGATACAGAAATATCGCTGATGCTCCTGCAATGCAGTCACGAGCACTTCCTTGGGAAGCTCCAGAAAGCGCTCGTCAAATTTGCCGGTCACCGGCACGGGCCACTCCAGCAGCGAAGTCACTTCATCCAGCAAGTCCTCGTCCAAAATGGCTGTGCCACCCGACTCCTGTGCCGCTGCCAGTACCAGATCTCGTATACGGGCACGACGCTGGTCGAAATCAGCCAGCACATAGGCTTCTTCCAATTGCTGTGCATAAGTCTCGCCGCTGGTTATTTTAATGAGGTCCGGCGCATGGAACCGATGCCCGCGTGTAGAGCTGCCGGCCTTTACGCCCAGCGTATTGACAGGCACGACTTCATTGCCGAGCATAACCACCAGCCATTGCACTGGTCGCACAAAGGCCACATCCAGATCTCCCCAGCGCATACGCTTGGCGATAGGTAAGCGCTTGATGCATTCATCCAGAATGTCAGACAGCAAATCTGCAGTTGGCTGACCGGCTTCCAGAGCCTTATGCATCAGGTATTCGCCTTTGTCGGTACTTATGCGTTGCAGATCATTAATCTCTACACCACAGGATTTGGCAAACCCCATTGCTGCCGGCCGGGCATTACCATCCGCATCGAATGCCGCAGACACAGCAGGGCCACGACGCTCTACTTCACGGTCAGCCTGCGCCAGTGGCAGGTCCCTGACCAGCAGGGACAATCTTCGTGGCGTTGCAAATGATTTTGATACAGTAAATTCCAGTTCCGCTTCACCCAGCCCCTTGAGAATGCCTGCACTGAAAGCGTCCGAAAGTTTTTTAAGCGTTTTCGGGGGTAATTCTTCTGTCCCCAGTTCTATTAACAGATCGGCGCTGGCGTTCATGACTGATCTCCCTGCTCAGCTGCCTGCTTGCACATCGGGAACCCCAGTTCCTCGCGGGCGGAGTAGTAGGTCTGTGCCACAGCCCGTGACAGACTACGCACCCGCAAAATATAGGCCTGCCGTTCCGTTACGGATATCGCTTTACGTGCATCCAGTAAATTGAAGGTATGCGACGCCTTCAGTACTTTTTCGTAGGCGGGCAGTGGCAGATTTGCCTCAACCAGTGTGTTGCACTCGCGCTCAGCCACATCAAAGGCAGTGAACAGGGCATCGGTATCGGCAATCTCGAAATTGTACTTACTCTGTTCAACTTCGTTCTGATGAAAAACATCGCCATAGGTCACGATGCGGCCGTTATGGTTTGACCAGACAAGGTCGTAGACACTCTCTACTTCCTGCAGGTACATGGCAATGCGTTCCAGACCGTAAGTAATCTCGCCGGATACCGGCTTGCAGTCGAGACCACCCACCTGCTGGAAATAAGTGAACTGTGTGATTTCCATGCCGTTCAGCCAGACTTCCCAGCCCAGCCCCCATGCACCGAGTGTCGGCGATTCCCAGTTGTCTTCTACAAAACGGATATCGTGTACCTGCGTATCTACACCCAGTTCCTTGAGTGATTCCAGATACAGATCCTGAATATTCAACGGTGAGGGCTTGAGAATCACCTGAAACTGGTAGTAATGCTGCAAGCGGTTGGGGTTTTCGCCATAGCGCCCGTCTGTAGGGCGCCTTGAGGGCTGTACATAGGCCGTATTCCAGGGCTCGGGACCTATGGCGCGCAAAAAAGTAGATGGATGAAAGGTACCCGCACCTACTTCCAAATCCAGAGGCTGAACCAGCACGCAGCCCTGGCGAGCCCAGAAGTGCTGTAGCTTAAGAATCAGATCCTGGAAACTTAATGTCGTACTGGACATGCTTTAGATGAACTCTTTATTAAGTCCGCACATTATGTACGGCGAGTAGAAACAGCGCGCAAGTATAACTAATGCTTACCTAGCTCAACCAGCATCGGAGTTTTTATTGTCCGGGCGGCAGCAAGTTCAACTCGATGCCAGCGCCGAATATCCTGGAACAGGGCATTATTTGATGCACCACAGTGGCGCTTGTATTATTTTAGTGCACTATCGCACCATAACGGTGCATTCATTCGGCTATTTACCTTTTAGCCTGATTTATCCCCCTCTAGCAACTGGCACGCTTTCTGCGTTAATGTTTCTCGCCAACTTTCGGGGCACTCCCCCGATTGATCACTTATATGCAACAGAATCTCTTAGGAGGGGCCATGTCGGCTGACGTACTTAAGACCATTGAAGAGCAGGACGTAAAGTTTATCGACTTTCGATTCTGCGATACCAAGGGCAAGGAACAACATGTAACTGTACCTGCTCATACCATTGATGCCGATGTACTGGAAGAGGGCAAGATGTTTGACGGCTCCTCTATCGCTGGCTGGAAGGG
>JBFJXR010000015.1:0-48137 GCA_041622995.1 Nevskiales bacterium | reverse complement strand
CATCAAATTGTCATCTCAATTTAAGACACTGATGACATGAAATGTTCTAATCATGTTTGTAATTGCAGGGGCATTGCTCCTCTTGTAGCCAGGAAAAGTCGGCATGCAGGATAAGCACATACTGATCGTCGAAGACGAAACACCCATCCGTGACATGCTGCGCATGACACTGGAACGCTCTGATTTTCGAGTCACCGAAGCGGCGGATGTGCCCTCAGCCCGACTGAGCATCGCCAACGACAGGCCCGACCTGGTTTTGCTCGACTGGATGATGCCAGGTGTTAGCGGTATTGAGCTTGCTCGCGAACTACGGGCAGACCCTATGACCAAAGATCTACCCCTCATCATGCTCACTGCAAGAGTGGAAGAAGACGATAGAGTCCGTGGGTTAACCGTAGGCGCCGACGATTACATCACCAAACCTTTCTCGACTTCTGAAATGGTGGCCAGGGTTCGTGCAGTATTACGCCGAAGCCTTCCGGGGGGTGAAGAGGAACTCCTGAAATTGAATACCCTGGTGATTGATTCTGCCAGTCAAAGAGTTTCAGCAGGCGATCAGGAAATCAAACTCGGGCCAACGGAATATCGACTTTTGTACTTTTTCATGAGCCATCCGGAACGTGTCTATACCCGAGAACAGGTTCTGGACAGGGTCTGGGGGCAGGGTGTTTACGTTGAAGAGCGTACGGTCGATGTCCATATCAGACGACTGCGCAAGGCCCTGGCGCCGTTTGCCTATGATCATTACGTACAGACTGTACGTGGCACCGGTTATCGATTTTCAGCCAAGGCCAGCGCTGAATGACTGAAGGCGCAGGCGAACGCGCGACATTCGCTATCTGGCAAGAGGAAATCCTGCGCCTGATAGCATTGATTCTGCTGAGTTGGCTTATCGGCGCATTGGCTGGCTATCCCATATTGGCAATAGGACTTGGCATTACTGCCTATGCCAGCTGGCACCTGTGGCAAGCATTACGACTGGTGCGCTGGTTCAAGTCACGCGAGGAGCTTGAGGTACCGGAAGCTTCAGGCATATGGGGTGAGGTGTTCGGCAGCCTTTACCGTCATCAGCAGCGCAACCATAAAGACAGGCAGCAGCTTGCGGCGATGATTGACGAGTTTCAGGCCTCGACGGCAGCATTACCCGATGGCGTTATTGTCATAGACCCGGCCGGCTGTATCGGCTGGTGCAATGATTCGGCACAGGAATTATTGGGTCTACAGTTACCTCAAGACCTAGGACAACGGGTTATCAACCTGCTGCGCAGCCCTCTCTTTGTTGAGTACTTCGAGCGAGGGTCTTACGAAGACGAAGTTGTTGTTCATTCTCCGGAAAATGACGAACTGATACTTTCGATACGCATCGTTGCCTACGGTGAAGGACAGCGACTGCTTCTGGCGCGTGATATCTCACGCATGCATCAAATGGAGCGTATACGGCGAGACTTTGTAGCGAATGCCTCCCATGAGCTTAGAACGCCGCTGACAGTTATCAGTGGTTATCTGGACATGATGGCTGATGAAAGTGCCGAGGCAAAGCCCCTGGCGCCATGGAAAGCACCACTGAACGAGATGAGCAACCAGGCATCACGTATGGGCCGCATTATTGAGGATCTGCTCAAACTGGCCCGCATAGAAGGTCCGGCTGCTCAGCGTAAGGAGGCGATCGTTGATATGCCACAGCTGATCAACATCATTCAGGATGAAGCTCAGGCTTTATCCAATGGCAGGCATGTGCTGAATATTGAATGCGACGATGATCTGATGCTGCTGGGTTACCCCGTGGAACTGCAGAGTGTCATCTCCAATCTTGTATTCAATGCCATTCATTACACCCCTGAGTCAGGCGAGATTAAGGTGAAATGGAGCAGCGATTCAAATGGAGCGCACTTCACGGTTGCCGACACCGGTATCGGCATCGAGGCAAAACATATACCACGTCTGACCGAACGCTTTTATCGCGTTGATGCGGGCCGCTCACGGGAAACCGGGGGCACAGGCCTGGGCTTATCGATAGTCAAGCACGCGCTTGAGCATCATGAAGGCAGTCTGGATATCGCCAGTGAGCCCAATTGTGGCACGACATTCAGCTGTCATTTCCCCATGGCACGGGTACGTGTAAGAGAAGCAGCCGCCTCCTGATCCCTGTTGATTGTCATAGAACTGTCACAGGTTTTTCATAAAGTCTTAATGCTGGATGATCAAACTGCACCTCGATCATCTATCAAAGAGGAAAAACAAGATGTTGAGACAAATTACTTTAATTACCGGGTTCGCCGCAGTGCTGGTCAGCGGTTCGGTATTAGCCAATAAAGTTGATGCAAATCTGGATGCCTACATCAAAGCCAGCGGAGTATCGGGAAATATTTCATCAGTCGGTTCGGATACACTGGCTAATCTGATGACATTGTGGACTGAAGAATTCAAACGCAGTTACCCGAATGTGAATATTCAGGTGCAGGCCGCAGGCTCTTCAACGGCACCACCAGCCTTGACCGAGGGCACTTCAAATCTGGGCCCGATGAGCCGTCAGATGAAGGACAAGGAAATCCAGGCCTTTGAAGCAAAGCACGGTTACAAACCCACGGCAATCGGCGTCGCCATTGATACCCTCGCGGTGTTTGTGAATAAGGACAACCCTGTGAAAGGCATGTCACTTGCCCAGGTAGACGCGGTATTTTCTTCCACACGAACCTGTGGCGCACCCGCAGATGTCACGCGATGGGGCCAGCTTGGGCTTACCGGGGAATGGGCCGAACGACCCATTCAGCTTTACGGTCGTAACTCGGTTTCCGGCACCTATGGTTATTTCAAGAAGAAGGCATTGTGTAAGGGTGACTTTAAGAATACTGTCAATGAGCAGCCTGGGTCTGCTTCTGTCGTGCAGTCGGCTTCATCTTCCCTGAACGCAATCGGTTATTCCGGTGTGGGTTATAGAACATCAGGTGTTCGAATTGTCCCACTAAGCAAGAAGGATGGTGGGCCATATGTAATTCCATCTGCAGAAACTGCTGTTAACGGAAGCTACCCGTTGGCACGCGTGCTTTATGTTTATGTGAACAAGCATCCAAACAAGCCTTTGGCGCCTCTGGAGCGCGAGTTCCTTAAAATGGTGCTATCCAGGCAGGGACAGGAAGTCGTTGTTAAGGATGGTTATATACCATTGCCTGCAACGCTGGCCGCCAAGGAACTTGCCAAGCTGCAGTAATGAGGATAGCAGAGTGGGAAAGCGGCCATGATGCCGCTTTTCTTTTTAGCTTCATAAAAGCTAAAGTGAGTGTCACAAAAACGTCACATTCATTTCAAATAACTGTCATATAACTCAAATAGCATGAGTGTATGAATAAACATGTAAAAACACTTTTATCACCAGGAGAGGAATCCATGATGAAAAATTTCAAGCTCGTTGCTTTAATAGCAATCAACAGTTTAATGGCTGCCGGCGTAGTACAAGCTGCGAATGCAGAATCAAAGGGTGGCATCAAGGTGTCATCTGATGATGGCCAGTTTTCAGGCAGTTTCTACGGCCGCATACATCTGGATGGTCGTTATTACAATGACGATTCCTCCGAGCAGGCGGACAAGACGGAGTTCCGCCGTCTGCGACTTGAATCCAAAGGCCATGTTTTTGGAGATTATGGCTATGCCGTTCAGATTGATTTTGGCGGTGATAAAACATCGGTCAAGGACGCTTACATCAAGGCCAAGGGCTTTGGCCCCGGCACAATTAAAGTAGGGCAATTCAAGCAGCCGATTGGCCTGGAAGAGTTAACGAGTTCTAACGATATTTCCTTTATGGAGCGTGCCTTGCCCGGCGGTCTGATTACAGCCCATAAAATTGGCCTTGGCTACGACATAGTCGGTGAGCAGACTTTGTTGCAAGGCAGTGTCTATGGTCAGGGCGATGATGACGCCGACGGCAACAATAACGACCAGGAACTCGGTTTAGGTGCGCGATTTGTATATGCGCCGCATCAGGATGCCGGCAACATTTCACATCTGGGCCTTTCAGTAGCGCAGGAACAGCTTGACGGTGAATTCAAGGTTAAAGGTGGCGTTGATGCTAAATTCGATAGCATGACGATTGCCAAATTCGCTTCAGGCAGTGTTGATTCAGTCAGCAAGGTAGGTCTGGAAGGCGCAATCGTTCGTGGACCTTTCTCTGTGCAGGCAGAGTATTTGATGGCTTCAGTTGAAGGTATAACCGGGGTTACAGATAACGATATTAATGCAGGATATCTTGCTGTCAGTTACTTCGTGACAGGTCAGGCTCGAAATTATGATCTCAAAAAAGGTGCTTTTAAAGGCCCGAAAACAGGATCTAATCGTGCTATTGAACTGGTGGGACGTATGAATACCATTGAAAACGATGATACCGGTGCGACGGCTGACAGCCTGACACTGGGTGCTAACTGGTACATGAATGACAACATGCGCTGGATGTTCAATTACGTGAAGACCGATTTTGACGATGGCGCGGGTGGCAAGGATGAGCCCGGTGCCATCCTGGTCAGAGCCCAGCTGGCATTTAAGTAAGCGATTCCTTAGTAATGTAAAGCCCCGCACTGCGGGGCTTTTTTTTGCCCGAAACTGTCACAAAACAGTCATATTGCTTGTTTAAACTACCCGAATGAAAGTTATCCAATTAAAGGTTTCATGAGCAATGGCTAATGTGGCCACACAGGGTTCAGAACTGCGTTTGCGATGGCGGTACCTGAAGGACAGGCTGGCCCGTCATGCGGTGGCCATTGGCGGGCTCGGCGTTATAGCTGCGATCCTGCTTATATTCTTTTACCTTTTTTATATTGTTATCCCTCTTTTTCTCTCTGCAGAAATTGAAGCGCAGCAGCCTCTTGCGCGCCCGGGGACTGCTGAGTCCACGTTATATGATGCAATAGAGGAGCAGGGCGAAATTGCCTTGCGCATTGCCACCGATGGTCAAATAATTTTTTATGACCTTTCATCAGGCAAGGTTCGTGAGCAGCGTCAGATAAAACTCCCTCCGGATGCACGTTTAACTGCTATTGCCCCGGTTGATGAAGACAAGGGGTTGATGGCAATAGGTACAGATCAGGGCGATGTATTGGTGGTACGCCATTCCTACAAAACTAGTTATCCAGACGACATCAGATTAATAACACCACAATTGACATTCCCCTTAGGTGAAGAATGGATTCATGTCACGGACGACGGCATTGATGCACTTGCCGTAAGGCAGAATGAAGACCGCGTTCTTATTGCGGTCATTACATCTTCTGGCGGGCTGCTGATATATCCGCTTAACAAAACCAGTAGCCTGTTTGATGATGAAATCACGCTGGAAGCAGGCGAGATTCAGGATCTTAATGTCCCGCTATCAACATTCAGCCTGATCATGACACCAGGGATGCAGTGGCTTTATGCCGCATCCAGAGATGGTCGCGTCGCTTTTTACGATATACGACGCTTAGAGAATATCGTACTGAATGATGTCGTAAAACTGACCGGGCCAGGCAAGCAACTCACTGCCTTAACTCTGTTATCGGGGGGTATATCACTGATTTCAGGTGATTCGTCCGGAAATATTGAACAATGGTTCCCGGTACGTGATGAAAGCAATCGTTATCAGCTTTCGAAAGTCCGTGACTTTGAAAAGATGGGTGATGCACCTATCAGTGTCATCGAAGCAGAGAAAGGGCGGAGAGGCTTTCTGGTGGCGGATACTGATAATCACATCGGTATTTACTACGCAACTTCTGGCCGGCATCTGCTGACGCATGATCTCGGTGCTGCTGTCATCAAAACACTGGCTATTGCACCACGCGCTAACTGGCTCATAGCAGAATCGGAATATGGCAACATACTGCCATTCCGGATTCATAACGAACATCCGGAAATATCCTGGAATGCCTTATGGGGCAAGGTCTGGTATGAAAGCTATGCCGAGGAAGACTATGTCTGGCAATCCTCCTCTGCGAGTAATGATTTTGAACCTAAGTTCAGCTTGGTGCCTTTATCATTCGGCACGCTGAAAGCTGCATTCTATGCAATGTTGTTTGCGATGCCTCTGGCGATTATGGGCGCCATCTACACTGCCTATTTCATGGCACCCAGGATGCGTGGCCTGGTGAAGCCGACTGTGGAAGTCATGGAGGCATTGCCAACCGTGATTCTCGGTTTCCTGGCCGGGTTGTGGCTGGCGCCCATCGTTGAGAGCCATTTACCCGGATTATTTAGTATTCTGCTCTTGTTGCCTGTGGTTTTGATCACATTTGCCTTCCTCTGGAGCCTTGCACCTGCTGCACTCAGGGACTCTGTACCTGAGGGTTGGCAGGCTGCATTACTCATGCCGGTGATTCTACTGTTTGGCTGGCTCTGTATATCGCTAAGTGGTCCACTGGAGTTATGGCTATTTGATGGCAGCATGCCCTTGTGGATGGATACCGAATTAGGTATCAGTTATGACCAGCGCAATGCACTGGTTGTTGGTCTGGCCATGGGGTTTGCCGTTATTCCGACAATATTCTCTATTGCTGAAGACGCAATTTTCAGCGTGCCCAAACATTTATCAAATGGTTCATTAGCTCTTGGGGCCACGCCCTGGCAGACACTGGTCAGGGTTGTACTTCCTACTGCGAGCCCAGGCATTTTTTCCAGTGTAATGATTGGTATGGGACGAGCCGTTGGCGAAACCATGATAGTTCTCATGGCAACAGGCAATACGCCAGTCATGGATGGCAGCCCATTTCAGGGTATGCGTACCCTTTCTGCCAATATAGCTGTGGAAATGCCTGAGGCAGAAGTGGACAGCACACATTTCAGGATATTGTTCCTCGCCGGCCTTGTGCTCTTTATGTTTACTTTTATATTCAACACCTTGGCGGAGCTTGTTCGACAAAGACTCCGCGAGAAATATAGCAGCCTTTAGCCGTGACCGAACTCGTAAAAGAAAACAATACAGGTCTGCGCAACAAGCCGGACAGTACATTCAGCAGCTGGTGGAAAAGTGGTGCCCCCTGGGTGTGGCTGAATGCTGGCGCTGTTTCCATCAGCATACTTCTGGTTGTGGGACTATTGATGCTGATTGCAGTTCGTGGCCTGGGGCATTTCTGGCCAGCTGTTGTAATGGAATCGGTGTATCAGCCACCAGGCGTGCCAAGACAAATTGTTTTGGGGCAAATCACAAGCAAGGAAGAGGTATCAGCTGCCAGATTACGCTCGGCCGGTTTGCCAATCGAAGGCGATGCTGAAACTTATACACGTGATCTGATCAAGGTCGGTAATCGAGATCTTAGCGGTGCAGATTTTGTCTATATACTTGAAGACTGGCTGGGCGCTCCCGGTTTCCCTTCAGATGCACTGGTTGTTGAACGCCGGGAATGGGGAAATCTGTATGGTTTCTTACGAGAAGTAAGACATGCCGGCACTGTGGTCGCACAGGGTGATGCTGCATGGCCAGCCTATCAAAAAGCGCTTGAACGTAGTAATCGCCTTTTTGCCGAAATCCGGGATATCGAAAAGGATGAAATCGGCGCAGTCAACTATCAGATGGAAAAGCTCCGTCTTGAAACGCGTCGTTTACAGCTGGATCTTGAGGCAGAAGGAAAGGATCCGGAAAGCGTTACCGGCACATCAGCCTATGCAGAAATACAGGGAAAGCGTTCTGTGCTGGATACAGAATACCTGACGCTGCAGACGCGTCTGAATGACCTCTATCAGCAAATAAACCGCGATAGTTACGTGGTTGAAACATCTTCCGGCTTGCTAACTGAGCAGTCATTTGCCAAAGCCGTACGTGGTTATAGGCCCAATGAGATGTCGCTGCTGGATAAGATAATTTTCTATCTCTCGAAACTCTGGGAATTTGTCTCCGATGAACCTCGAGAGGCCAATACCGAGGGTGGCATTTTTCCGGCTATCTTTGGTACGGTAATGATGGTCATTCTGATGTCGATATTTGTTACACCCTTCGGTGTAGTGGCCGCGTTATACCTGCGTGAATATGCTCGACAAGGCTGGGTAACACGCACCATTCGTATTGCCGTAAATAATCTGGCAGGCGTGCCTTCGATTGTCTACGGTGTATTTGGCCTTGGCTTCTTTGTCTATTTTCTCGGCGGGAACATTGATCAGTTGTTCTTCCCGGATGCGCTTCCTGCACCAACGTTTGGAACGCCCGGCATGTTATGGGCCTCACTTACGCTGGCATTGCTCACCCTCCCCGTCGTTATTGTGGCCACGGAAGAGGGTCTGGCCAGAATTCCCCGTTCCTTACGTGAAGCCAGTCTCGCACTTGGCGCTACCAAAGCAGAAACCTTATGGCGAGTGGTCTTGCCAATGTCTAGCCCGGCAATGATGACCGGTTTGATACTGGCTATTGCAAGGGCCGCAGGTGAAGTGGCGCCCCTTATGCTTGTCGGGGTCGTGAAGCTTGCGCCATCGCTTGCGATCGATGGTAATTCGCCCTTCTTGCATCTGGACAGAAAATTCATGCATCTGGGTTTTCATATTTACGATGTTGGGTTCCAGAGCCCAAATGTTGAAGCAGCCAGGCCACTCGTCTATGCAACCGCATTCCTGTTGGTGCTGGTAATCGTTGCGTTGAATCTGGCAGCCGTACGAATAAGAAATCATTTGCGCGAGAAATACCGCGCCTTGGAACACTGAGGATTAAACAGTGACAAACCTACAAACTATAAAGACCGTTGTGGACATGGATGGCATTTCACGGCCACGTTCCAAAGTCAGTCTTGCTGATGAAGATGTTGCTCTGAAGGTAGATGACCTGAAGCTGTTCTATGGCGAAAAGCAGGCGCTGAATGGTATCAGTCTGCATATTCCACGGAAAAAAGTGACCGCATTCATCGGGCCTAGTGGGTGCGGTAAATCTACACTCCTACGTTGTTTCAATCGCATGAATGATCTGGTGGACGGTGTCCGTATCGAGGGTAGTCTTTCACTGGATGATAAAAATATCTATGACCGTGATGTCGATGTGGCGCAATTACGCCGAACCATTGGCATGGTATTCCAGAAGCCAAACCCGTTTCCAAAGAGTATTTATGAAAACGTCGCCTATGGGCTCAGGCTTGCGGGTATGAACAATCGCCGGACACTGGACGATACTGTGGAGTGGGCATTGAAGGGCGCTGCGCTCTGGGATGAGGTCAAGGACCGCCTGCATGACAATGCTCTAGGGCTCTCAGGCGGGCAACAGCAGCGTTTGGTCATTGCAAGAGCGATTGCCATTCAGCCTGAGGTCTTGCTCCTGGATGAACCAGCCTCCGCGCTGGATCCGATTTCTACCTTGAAGATTGAGGAATTGATCTACGAATTAAAGTCCAAATATACAATCGTGATTGTGACGCACAACATGCAGCAGGCAGCACGTGTCTCGGACTACACAGCCTTTTTGTACATGGGCGATCTGGTGGAGTTTGGCGATACCGACTCTATCTTCACTAATCCCGGAAAGAAAAAAACCGAGGATTACATTACGGGGCGTTACGGTTAATCCGTACTGGAGAATGATATGAATACATTTGGTCAACACATTTCCCAGCAGTTCAATGAAGAACTGGAAGATGTACGTCAACGCGTGATGGCAATGGGCGGTCTGGTTGAACAGCAGATAGAAGATGCAGTCACCGCTTTAATCGAGGGTCGCAGCGATCTTGCACAGGAAGTCGAAAAGGGTGACATCAAGGTGAACAGCTTTGAAGTGCATATCGATGAGGAATGCAGCCGGATCCTGGCCAGGCGTCAGCCTACAGCCAGTGACTTGAGACTGGTAGTGGCCATCATTAAAACCATTACCGACCTTGAACGAATCGGTGATGAGGCGGAGCGGATTGCCCGCATGGCAATCAACTTGTCTTCAGAAGAAACGCCCAAGGGTGCATTCCATGAAATAGAGCATATGGGTAATCATGTGCGAACGATGGTCGGTGAAGCGCTGGATGCATTTGCCCGCATGGACAGCCGTGCAGCATTGGCAGTCGCCGAGGAAGATGCAAAGGTTGACCGTGAATATGAAGCTGTACTACGCCAGTGCATGACCTTCATGATGGAAGACCCCCGTACGATTAAACGGGTTCTGGATATCATCTGGGCGGTACGCGCGCTGGAGCGTATCGGCGACCATGCCAGAAACATTGCCGAATATGTCATTTACTTCGTCGAAGGTAAGGATGTACGCCATATCAGCCTTGAGGACATGGCGCGCGAACTGAAGGAGGGCAGATAGCCCTCTTCTGATTCAGTTCTGTGGTCTATCCCAGCAAGCCACGAAGAATATAGAAGAAGAGGATAGACAGGCCGGCACCGGCTGGCAGGGTAATAATCCATGACAGGAATATGGACCTCACCACCCCGAGATTGATAGCCGCGATACCACGGGCAATACCGACGCCCATCACCGCGCCCACCAGTGTGTGCGTTGTTGAAATAGGTATCCCCGTCCCGGAGGCAATAACAACCGTGCCAGCAGCTGCCAATTCAGCAGCAAAACCGCGACTCGGGGTCAGATGGGTGATGTTCTTGCCAACAGTCTGGATAACGTGGCGGCCATAGGTACCAAGTCCAAGAACGATACCACCACCGCCTAACATCAGAACCCAGAGGGGTAGGCCTGAATTCTGCATGACCTCGCCCGTCTGAGCCACGCTGATCACAGCAGCCACAGGGCCTACGGCATTGGCGACATCATTGGAACCATGGGCAAAAGCCATGCAGCAGGCCGTCACGATCATGAGCACGGCAAATACCTGCTCTACGCTGGCAAATTGCTGCGCTCTACTGGCATTTTCGGGAAGTTCGATCTTACGTATAACAATTGCACCCATGATAGCGATTACGAGACCCACACCGGTTGCAATCATATAGCTTTCAGCTGTGCTGACTTCCAGACCCACATGTTTGAGACCTTTGAACAGGGTAACCAGAGTAAGGAAGAATCCGGCCAGAAACATGTAAAACGGTACATAGCGTTTAGCCCGTTCAAAAGGTTTATTGGTTTCAAGAACGAGGGACTGAACGGTCATAAACAGGAGATAGGCAATAATCCCCGCGCAGAGAGGAGAGGCTACCCAGCTCATCGCAATTGTGCCTATTTTCCCCCAATGAACGGATTCGAACCCGAGGCCAACAATGGCAAAGCCGACAATGGCTCCAACAATCGAGTGAGTCGTTGATACTGGCCAGCCCATATTGGAAGCTATTAGAAGCCAGGTGCCTGCAGCCAACAGGGCGGCCAGCATGCCGAATATCAGTAATTCGGGTTGACCAGTCATCAGACTCGCATCGAATATACCTTTACGTATAGTAGAGGTCACCTGGCCACCCGCTAAAACGGCACCAGCAAATTCGAATATGGCCGCAATTATCAAGGCCTGCTTCAGTGTCAGTGCCTTGGAGCCTATTGATGTCGCCATGGCATTGGCTACATCGTTTGCGCCTATGCCCCAGGCCATGAACAAGCCGAATGCGGCTGCCAGGACCATGTAGAGGATCATGTCTTCCATTGTTTTACTCTGTGACGTTTAAAGTAAATGAAGGCGAATGCGACTTAGCGCGCCAGAATTAGCTGAATTTTATGACCGACGGCCTGCGCATCATTCGCAAGCTCGCCGATCCAGTCGATAATTTTGTATAAAAACATGACATCAACGGGGGGTAACGATTGTTCCAGATCAAAAAGTCTGGATCGGATTTCAATTTCGATATCGTCAGCTTCAGACTCGATCGAATCAAGCGTTTCAATCATGCCTTCCATGAGCTCAACTTCATGCCCTCGAAAACCACTTTCGAATAATTCACCGAGTTCGCCTACTGTTTTATCCGCCTGTTTGCAGGCATCAACAGCGCGCTGAACAAACCGTTCGAACATATCTGCAGTTGATTCGGGAATGACCAGGCGACGTCCAACGATTAGGCCGGCAATATCTTTAGCGCGGTTCGCCACATTATCCTGTGCATTAATAAGTTCAAGTAAATCCGCCCTGGCAACTGGCATGAAAATGGTCTTGGGCAATCTTAAACGCAAGTCCTTTTTAATGGCATCTGCTTTACGTTCGTCATCATCTATAAGCTCATATATGGATCGAACTTCATCGAGATTCCTGTTGGCCACAGCTTTAATAAAGGGCACAAGATGCTCAGCCGCTTCATAGGCCTTGCTCATATGCCTCTCTATTCCGGTGACCGGCGACTGGGCAAATATTCTCGATAGATAACTACTGGCGGCCATAACTTTTCCTGCTGAATTTTGTGCACTTTAACGATTAATACTAAACCTTTACAAGTTTACACGGTTGCCTTGCCGGAAAAGACTTAAAAAAGTAGTACTTATAAGAATCTGCTTTGATATGATTGCGCCCTAATGGCACGTAAAAAATCCCCCCCGAAGAAAAAACAGGCACCCTCACGATCATGGGGCAGTGCGCTATGGCCGCCATTTGTGGTGCTTGCTAGCATCGGAATCCTGCTGGCCACTATGTATACCGTCTACCTGGATCATCGGGTAAGGAGTCAATTTGAAGGCGCACGCTGGTCGCTCCCGGCCAAGGTTTATGCCCGGCCAATGGAAATTTATCCGGGCCTCCGTTTAAAGCAGAAGGTGCTGGTAGAAGAGTTGAACAGACTTGGATATAGGTCAGTTGCAGCTTTAAGTGGTCCGGGTACGTACGTGGATTCGAAGGATAATTTGAAGGTTATAACCCGACAGTTCAGGTTCTGGGATGGACTGCAGCCTGAAAAACAATTACAGATTAATTTCGCCAGTGACCGTGTTAGTAAGCTCATTGATCTGGCAAACGATAAGGAAGGGCATATTACCCGACTCGACCCTCTTCTAATCGGCAGTATCTATCCGGTAAAAGGTGAAGACCGAATTCTCCTTAGAATCAGTGAAGTGCCAGAGTTACTGATCGATGGCCTTATGGCCGTTGAAGACAGGGATTTCCGTGGACATTTTGGTGTAGACCCAAAATCAATTATCCGAGCAGTTTTTGTCAATTTAAAGGCCGGAAGAGTCGTGCAGGGAGGCAGCACGCTGACCCAGCAGCTTGTTAAGAATTTCTTTCTAACTCGTGACAGAACAATTACCAGAAAAATTAAAGAGGCCATAATGGCCGTACTTCTGGAATTACATTACAGCAAGGATGAAATACTCGAAGCCTACCTGAATGAGGTTTACCTGGGACAGGATGGTGCACGCGCCATTCATGGCTTTGGTCTCGCCAGTCACTATTACTTTAATAAGCCCCTGTCAGAATTACGTGTTGAAGAAGTGGCCTTGCTTGTTGGCATGGTCAAGGGTCCGTCCTTCTATGACCCTCGCCGGAGATTGGAAAGGGCTACACAGCGAAGAAATACCGCGCTGGAGATGTTTGTTAATGAAGGGCTAATTGAGGTCGAAAGTCTTGATGCCCGCAAGAAGAAATCATTAGGCGTAGTTAAACAACCCCCTCAGGGCACGACCCATTTCCCGGCATTTGTAGACCTCGTACGTCGACAATTGCGTGGTCACTATCGCGAGGCGGATTTAACATCTGAAGGGTTACAGATATTTACTACGCTTGATCCAAGAACCCAGCAGGAAGCTGAAAAGCAACTTAAAACTCATCTCAATGTACTCGAGAAATCCAGAGGGTTACCCAGCGGTAAACTAGAAGCTGCGGCAGTCATTACTTCAGTGGATGGCGGTGAAGTTCTGGCTCTTGTAGGTGGGCGTGATACCAGCTATGCAGGCTTTAATCGTGCGCTTGATGCAAGAAGACCCATTGGTTCTTTAGTTAAACCAGCAGTTTATCTAACAGCATTATCAAGGCCGCATCGTTACAGTCTCGTTACGCTACTGAATGATGAAGCCCTATACCTTATTCAGCCTAATGGTGATCCCTGGGAACCAAAAAACTACGATAAGGAATACCATGGAGATGAAGTACCCCTCTATATCTCTCTGGCCAAGAGCTATAACGTCTCAACTGTACGGCTGGGTCTCGACGTAGGCATCCCTTCCGTAGTTGAAACATTGAACAAACTTGGGCTCAAGGGCAAGCCAATGGCCGTGCCTTCACTGGCATTGGGTGCATTTGAAATGGCGCCTTTGGAAGTCGCCCAGATCTATAACACGCTGGCTACGGGCGGTTACTACACGCCTTTATTATCAATACGGGAAGTGCTTAGTAAAAACAGTGAACCACTGAGCAGGTATCCATTGCGCCTACGCCAGGCTTACGATGATGGGCCGGTTTATATACTGAACTGGGCTATGGAACAGGTCATGCGTGCAGGTACAGGCAAGTCTGCCTATTCTCAAATTTCAAAGGACATCAACCTGGCCGGCAAGACCGGCACGACTGATGACTTGAGAGATAGCTGGTTTGCCGGATACAGTGGTAATAGACTTGGTGTTGTATGGGTTGGCAGGGATGATAATTCCCCGGCAAAACTCAGTGGTGCAACAGGCGCCTTGCAGATATGGTCGCGGATTATGGCTCAGCTTGAACTGGAGAGCTTTGAACCCAATATGCCAGACAATGTTGTGATGATTCCGCTGGACCCCGGTGAAATTGAACATGATGATGAAGATTGTGATCAGAGAATGAATTTTCCGTTCATTAGGGGTACTGTTGACGAAGACATTGAACCTTGTGAAGAAGGTTCACGGCGTGATAGTAAAAGCACGGGCAACTGGTTACTTGATTTATTCAGGTAATTTTCAGGAAGATTAATGATAGGAAATATACTTGCATACACCTCTGCTGCCTGCCTGTTTATGGCGGTAGGTGGTTGTGCTGTATTTCAGGGTTCCATATCCAGGTCCCCAGCTTCAACCCAACCTGATGCAACTGTAAACGAAAGATACGATTCAGATGGCGAGTTATCTTCAGGTGATTCTGCATCAATCATGAAAAGTGGACCTGCCGTACAGGCATTGATTAATCAGGCGAACGATCATATTGCCAATGAAGATTTTCAAAATGCTGCCGTTACTCTGGAAAGAGCATTAAGAATTGAGTCCAAGAATCCAGAGCTGTATTCTCGCTTGGCAGGTGTAATGCTGCTACAGGGACAACCTGACGAAGCTGAGAGTCTGGCAAAACGCTCAAATAGCCTGTCTGAAAAACGACCGGATCTGCAATATAAAAACTGGACTATTATCTCCCGGGCACTTAGATCGCGGGGCGAGAATGCCAGTGCTGATGCAGCTGAGATGCGTGCGAATCAGCTAAAACGACTTGCTGGCGAATAACCTGAGCACATCCGGCGCATCCGTAGTTGCGGCTACAGATATTCTCACTCGTACCCGTGAATGGTTCGAGACAGGTGGACCATTGGAGCAGGAGCTCGAAAACTATAGCCTGCGTCAGGAACAACTTGAAATGGCCGAGGCGGTGGCACTCGCATTGCAAGAGAAAGAGACATTAATCGTAGAAGCCGGGACTGGTATCGGTAAATCACTTGCTTATCTTGTGCCTTCCATTTTGTCAGGTGGAAAAATAATTGTCTCTACCGGAACCAAGAACCTGCAGGATCAATTATTCAACAAGGATATTCCACTGCTCACCAGGCTTATCAAACGTCCGGTTAATGTGAGTCTATTAAAAGGTCGTGCAAACTATCTTTGTTTTCATCGCCTGGGACAGGCCATAGCTGACCCGCGATTACATAAGAGGAAAAGCAATCAGTCCCAGAGCCCGTGGCTCACATTAAGATCATTGAAAGAATGGGGCTTGCAAAGCGAGGATGGTGATCTCAATGCCTCTGATGCACCCAAGGTAGAATCGATTCCACTGGCGAGGGTGACCTCAACCACAGAAAACTGTCTTGGCAGCGAGTGTCCTGATTACAGTGAATGTTTTGTCATCAAGGCTCGACGTCGTGCTCAGGAGGCTGATGTTGTTGTGGTCAATCATCACCTGCTTCTGGCAGATCTGGCTTTAAGAGAGGAAGGCTTTGTTGAGCTTCTTCCTGAGGCGGATGCTGTGATTCTGGATGAAGCGCACCAGCTTCCACAGATTGCGACACAGTTTTTCGGACGTCGCTTCAGCTTCTATCAGCTTTCCGATATTGCCAGAGATATACGTGCGGAGGTTAGGGATACTGCTGTTGATATGCCCGCATTGCGTGAATGCCTGACCGCATACGAAGAAGCATGTGCTGATATGCAACATCGGTTGTCAGGTAATCAGACCCGCACGACATGGGTCGAAATGCTCAGAAACCAATCAGTTGTTGATTGTGTCTCGACTTTTAATTCTGTTCTAGAGGATCTGAGTGAAGCTCTGGAACCTGCGAAAGTACGAAGTAAAGGCCTTGAGAAGGCAAGTAGACGTGTAGCAGAAATGCAGGAATTCTTCAGGGATATACAATCAGAGAATGTTGAGTTTATTCGTTGGGCTGAACGTAGTGATCGTAATTTTATACTGTATCTGACGCCACTTGAAGTGGCGGAGAATTTCAGAAATATCATCGAAAGTACTCATGCCACATGGGTTCTGACGTCGGCAACTTTAAGTGTCAATAAGAGTTTCGAGCATTTTATTTCTCAAATTGGTGCAGAAAAAGCCCGTACCCTCTTGCTTGATAGCCCCTTTGATTTTAAAAATAATGCATTGCTCTACTTGCCAGGCATCGCCCGGGAGCCGAATCACCCGTCTTATACGCAGTCCGTAGCCGATGCCATTCAGCCAATTATCAAATCAGCGAATGGCGGGGCGTTTGTACTATGCACAAGTGTTCAGGCCGTCAATTATTTAACAGGATTTCTCAGAACCCGCCTTGGCATGAAGGTGCTCGCACAGGGGGAGGCCGGTAAACACGCGTTGCTGGAGCAATTCAAAAGCGATGGAAATGCTGTCCTGGTGGGTACCAGCAGCTTCTGGGAAGGCGTGGATGTTCAGGGCCATGCCCTGCGCCTGGTCATTATCGATAAATTACCCTTTGCGCACCCAGGTGATCCTGTGATGCGAGCCAGGCTTGATGCGATTAAGCAGAATGGTGGAAGCCCGTTTTTTGATTACCAGGTGCCACAGGCAGTAATTGCCTTAAAGCAAGGGGTAGGGCGCCTAATAAGAGATGTTAATGACCGGGGTGTTGTGATGCTCTGTGACCCCAGGTTAACCACCAAGGGCTATGGCCGTACCTTTCTTGACAGTTTGCCGCAAATGCCTAGGGTAACTACTCACAGTGAAGTTGAGGCGTTCATGCAATTAGAAGATCAAACATGACGATCCTTGCCATAGATGCAACGACCGAGATGTGCTCAGTCGCACTGTGGAACGGTGGTTTGCTCGGAGAATCAATTTCGAATACCGGTCCACAGGCCAGCAAGGTTGTCCTTGGAATGCTGGATGAGTTATTTCAGACTCACAGCACCAAATGGGAAGACATCAGCTTACTGGCATTTGGTCATGGCCCCGGATCATTCACAGGTGTGCGGCTAACTACGGGCCTGGTTCAGGGTATAGCCCTGGGACAGAATCTACAGGTTATGGGTGTGTCAACGTTATCGGCCATTGCCTATGATGCAATAAAGCTTACAGATCAACCGTCTTCGGTATTGGTTGTTCATGATGCGCGGATGGGAGAACTTTACTGGGGGTGCTATCGCTCGGATGAGCATGGAAAACTTCAGAGCCTTGGACCTGAAACGGTTTCACCCGGCACCGAAGTGAGAATTAATGATGCTGAGGTTCACTGGCTGGTAGCCGGTAATGGTTGCCAGATATTAAAAGAAAGTATCAGCGAAGGTTCCAGTATAAATTTAATCAAGTCAGGAAACTGGCATCCCAATTCTATAGCCAGGTCTGCATATATCGCTGAGTTAGCAAATCAGGCCCTGATAAATGGGTCGAATCCGGTAAGTGCTATTGATGTGAGCCCTGTATATATACGAAACAAAGTTACATATTAATTTTCAGTGATATTAATACGCACCATTTTTTCTAAGCACCTCGTCAATTTTTTCTGCAACGATTCGATAGCCTGCTGCATTTGGATGTATGGGGTCAGATTTAAGTGATTTATCACTTAGCACTTCGCTAAAAACATCATTAACCAGCACAAGGTCTTGTTCGGCGGCTATTTCACTGTACATTGGATGTGGGTCCAGCCCAAAACCCAATGTGGGCACTGTAAGCAATACAATTGAGATTCCCTCATTTTTCATAATTCCTATCATGGACTCCAGGTTTTTCCTGGTCGTGGCCAGAGGTACCTTACGCAGAAAATCGTTACCACCAAGGCAAAGTAATACCATTGATGGTTTATGTTTATTCAGAACGGTGGGGAGCCTCTTAAGTCCTTCCTGGGTTTTTTCACCAGGTATGCCAGCATTTATTATTTTACGATTACTGAGTGATGACAGAATTGCAGGATAACTTTCTGATCGTCGGGCACCTGTGCCATAGGTAAGACTGTCACCAAATGCTACGACGACATCATCCTGAAACAACATCGGAAGAACGACAGGTTTTTTTCTGTCACAACTGTTAATCAGCAATGCGATAATAGTTATCGTACTCAGCAGGAATCCGGAAAAAAGTTGCTTGCGTGATTTAGAATTCGGCATAGTGCTCTCGATATTTCATCTGTATCTGATAGTAATAAATTTACAGTAATTAACCCAAGGATAAACCATGCTCTACAAATTAGATGCACAATCCCCCGTATTGAAGGCTGAAGATTGCTTCGTAGCTGATAACGCAACAGTCATTGGTAATGTGGTTATGGAACCAGCCTCCAGTGTCTGGTTCAATGTGGTCATTCGAGGGGATAACGAGTTAATAAAAATTGGAAAACGCAGCAATATCCAAGATGGTTCAATTTTGCATACAGACCCTGGATTCAAGCTGGATATAGGTGAAGGTGTGACGGTAGGTCATATGGCGATGTTGCATGGCTGTAAAATTGGTAACAATAGTCTGATTGGTATCAAGGCTGTTGTGCTTAATGGTGCAGAGATAGGTGAAAACTGTCTTATTGGTGCCAATACCTTGATACCTGAAGGAAAACAAATTCCTGATGGGTCTCTGGTGATGGGCTCGCCAGGACGCGTTATTCGCAGTCTCGAGACGCAGGAAATTGAAAAGTTAAAACTTTCTGCCGAGGTATATGTTCAAAATGCGAAACGCTTCAGTTCTCAGTTTGCAGAGATATAAACATCAAAACGTACTCGTTGGCTTTTAATTTGGTGATCTGGTTTAAAGCCGTTGAGTAAAGGTGCCTGATTGCCCCTTTTTACGACGACTCTTTTACCGGACTTTTCCAGCGCAGTCGTCAACAGGTCACCCGCATCTTCATCCGTGCCACAAACTTCTGAAAATAGTTGCATCGACTTTTTTGGTAATGCCTTGCGTTTGTAACCACTAAACATGGGATCAAGATAAATCACATCCCATCGTCCCGCGTCAGATTGTTTGATGAGATCAATGGCATTGCCTTTAATCGGCAATGGGCAGTTTTCAAGTACTTTCTGCAGAGTAGGGTGTTCTGCAGCCCGAAAGTAGGCATCCTCAAGTAATACATAGACAAACTCGTTTCGTTCAACAGCCGTCATCTTGGCACCCATGGCAGCTAGAGCCAGCATGTCCTGCCCCATGCCTGCTGTGCAATCAAGGATATTAAGATCCTGGTTTTTATTTAGTCCGCATGCGCGGCCAAGAGGCTGCTTTCGGCCTGCGCCTAATCTTTTTATAAATGCTGGGGAACAAAAGTCAGCTTCAAGGGGGTTACCAATTTCCGGATCATGTATCTGGATTTGATTACCTACCTTCAGGGAAATGCCAAAAAAAAGCTGCCCCTGTATTTCATCCAACAGGGGCAGCTTATGTTTCTTCGCCAGATTCTTAGCAAATTCGAGTTTTTCAGGACTCGTGCAAATAATAGCTTCTGGTGATTTCACTCTGACAACAGCTTAAACAACCTTACTGGCGTCAAATAATGTAGCTATGCGTTGTGCAAGCATCAGATCGCCTTCAACCTGAAGTTTGCCAGTCATAAATGCTGTCATGCCATTCAGTTCGCCGGTGAGCATGGCAACCAGGTCTTCATCTTCCATTATGAGCGTCACATCTGGTGAATCCGCTGTGCCCTCGGAAACGGTACAGGCACCGTCTTTGATGGTTGTGTAGGCAGGAGTCGAAATCTGATACTGAATCGTGGCATCTAGACCTGCAGCCGCATCTGCGTTTAATGCCTCTGGCATTTTGTTAATAAGTTCTATAGCAGTCATTGCTCATTCCTAAAATTTAAATATTGGGAATCCGCATTATAGGAACTCTGACGGCGCGGGCAACTGCTGATTTGTGTTGGCTGTTATCTGGTTACTGTTTTGAGCATTTCAAAACTATGCTTGGTCAGCATCACGACGTTTCGACTATGTGGGTAAACCCGGTCTTCAGCCTTGAGTTGCTTAATAGTAGCCGCGTCTCGCTCTGCATCGAGAAGAATAAAGTCTTCTCCTTCAGTCAGGGATTGCAGCTTTGCCTTGAATAAACGAAAACCGGTACCTTTAGGCTGGCCAAGCTGATTATCCAATTCTTTTAGACTTAAATATTCATTCATTCTTAATTAGACAGATAGCTTGCTTTATATTGTTTAATGTAATCACCGAATTGCTCTTGATGCAGTTTAGAATATTTCATTTCAATATTACATGCTGGCAAGATAATGAATCGAGTGACGAAAAGTTATTAAAAGGCTATATTCACTAACAAGTGAAACTTGGGGATGAATGTGGATATCAAGCAGCTAATCGATCATTGGGAGCGTAATGCGGCCACACCCAGAACATCCAATGAATATCATATTAAATTACCTGTATACAGCGCGGCCAAACTTGCAGCGCTTGCGGAAATGTATCCTGGTCGTTCGGAAGAACAAATATTGTCAGAACTTCTGATGGCGGCTCTGAATGAGCTGAGCGCGTCCTTCGCTTATAAGGCGGGCACCGGGATTGTTTCTTATGATGATCAAGGAGACCCCATTTTTGAAGATGAGGGATTGACTCCGCGATTTCATTCGCTTGCAAAAAAACATGCGTTGCGGTTACTTAACAATAACGAATTAACAAACTGAATACCCATGACTGACTTTATCAGGCGCCTGTCGACCTGTCTGGCGGATACCAGCCTGCGTTCACCCAGACCCTTGGCTGACCTCCTGATTCCTGAGGAAGCTCGAAATGCGTTGGCACAGGAATTCAGTCACGTCAGGCTGAAACCGGCTGCAGTGCTGGTTGGTATTCTAAAAAAAAATGATGAATTCTCAATTGTACTTACCAGAAGATCTGAATCTTTAAAGAATCATCCGGGTCAAATCAGTTTTCCCGGTGGGAGAATGGATGACTCAGATGAAGATCTTGTTTTTACGGCTTTACGAGAGTCATATGAAGAAATTAATCTGCCAACGCATATGGTTGATGTGATTGGATACTTGCCAGATTACCCGACGGTCACAGGTTATAAAGTGACGCCCATTGTTGGATTTATAGGTGATAATGCTGAAGATGTCATTCAGGCTGATGGTATCGAGGCGACGGAAATTCATCACTTGCCACTGGCATATGCACTGGATGAGACATCTTATGAGTGCAAGCTGATTAAACGTAACGGTATTGACCTGCCTGTTTATCATATTGAACATCAGGGAGTAGATATTTGGGGTGCAACTGCAGGAATGTTATTTCAACTTTGCCTTCAGCTTAAAAGGCATGAAAACCCAGCTTAAACAATAAGTTGAATAATTAAGTTGACGGAAGTATTGTAAGTGCTGTTTCAATAGGTCAGGCATTGATATAGAAATGGGCTTCTAAAGCCTTTCAGGAGAATGTTATGCGGATGGGCTTGGTGGTCGATTCCGGTTGTGATTTACCAAAATCCTTTATTGAAGAAAATAACATCATTTTATTACCGATTACGATTAATATTGATGGAGATTCAATAGTAGATTACAGGGAACCTGATCCCAGTCTGGATTTCTATAAGAATCAGATTGGTGACAAGGGCCATAATGCAGAATCTGCACCTTTTACAACTGAGCAGATCAAGAGTTTATTTCTGGAACAGCTGGTTATTGATTACGACTTCGTTATTTGTGAAACGATCATGCGTACCCGCAGTCCGATTTTCGAAAATGCAACCAAGGCTTCGTTCGGTATTCTCAATGGTTACAAGCCGGTAAGAAAAGCGGCCGGGGTAGAAGGTCCTTTTTCATTACGTGTGGTTGACAGTAAAAACCTGTTTGCAGGGCAGGGTGTACTGGCAGCTGAAACCGTACGCCTGATGAAATCCGGTATGCCCGCCAATGATATTCGTCTGAATATTGAAAAATTAACCGCATACACCTTCGCCTATGGTGTGCCTCCTGATCTTTACTATATTCATTCCAGGGCAAAGAAGAAGGGCGATAAAAGTGTTGGTTGGCTGAGCGCTACATTGGGCAGCGCACTGGATATTAAGCCAATTATTTGTGCCCATAATGACGACACTAAACCTGTAGCGAAGATCAAGGGCTGGGAGAATGCTGTCCACACTGTATTTAAAAATGTGACCCAGCTGGTACGGTCGGGGAAACTGATATCACCTTACGTATGCATAAGTTATGCTGGTGATCCCGCTGTAATTGACACTCTTCCTGGTTACGCTGATTTTGAGCAGGCTGCGAAGGCGCATGATGTAGAGATTCTTAAAACTTTAATGAGTGTTACAGGCGGCGTAAATCTTGGACCAGGCACGTTGACTGTTGGCGTTATCAGTCAACCCCATGAATTCAAGAGCTAGATGTGACTTCGGACAGGGTTATTCGACTGTGTGCAGGTTTTGACCTGATTGTAACGGCATCCTTTGCGCTGCCATTTCTGTCTGGCGTCGCAATAACTCTGATGTATGCTTCGAGTGGATGGGTTGGGTACCCGATTGATATCCCCGAGTTCAGTGCATTTGCTATGTTGTTCGTCAATCTTATGGGGACAATGGGGGTGGTGTGGGCACTGGCCCGATTGGCATTTCCCCTTGCAAAATTTGGCTGGATCGATGCATGGGCCCGGTTGTGGGTCAGTTGTTTACTGATTTACTATCTTGCGCAGCCTGGTATTCCGGTCATGATTAGTTTGATTATTGCTACTGAATTAATTGGGGCCTGGGCGCAATTTTGGGTACTTAGAATTCCCGAGTTCTAGGCGATCATGCAAGTCTGTTTAGTCCATTGAGTGCAGCCACCCGATATGCTTCAGCCATAGTCGGATAGTTGAAAGTGGTATTAACAAAATAATTAAGGCTATTGCCACCTGATTTATTCGCCATTACTGCCTGCCCGATATGGACAATCTCCGAGGCTCGGTCTCCAAAGCAATGAATACCCAGTATTTCGAGGGTTTCCCTGTGAAACAGTAGCTTAAGCATACCGACAGTCTGATCAGTCATCTGTGCCCTGGCAAGGTGCTTGAAGAGCGCGTGACCCACTTCATAGGGAATTGCATCATCAGTAAGCTCGCGTTCGGTGCGCCCTACAGAGCTGATTTCGGGCAGTGTATAGATGCCAGTCGGTATGTATTCAAACAGGTTGTGATTACATTCGCCCTGAACGATGTGTGTTGCGGCAAATCGTCCCTGATCGTAAGCAGCGCTGGCCAGGGCAGGTGGACCACTCACGTCGCCAACTGCATATATGCCTGGAACGCTGGTTTCGTAATTTTCGTTTATTTCTATCTGACCCCTGCTATTGGGCATTATCCCGACGCTATCCAGCCCGAGGTCCTCGGAATTGCCCGTACGGCCATTTGCCCAGAGCAGCATGTCGGATTTGAGTTGCTTGCCCGATGACAAATGCAGGACTACATCGCTATCACGGCATTCAACGGACTTATAGGCCTCATGATGTCGAACAATGACACCCTGATCACGCATGTGATAACTCAGGGCGTCTGTAATCTCATCATCCAGAAAAGACAGGAGGCGATCCTGTGTGTTGACCAGGTTCACCTTGACACCGAGGTTGGCGAATATAGAGGCATATTCGCAGCCGATAACACCGGCACCGTAGATCGTAATGCTGTGTGGCGTTTCATTCATTCGCAGGATGCTGTCACTGTCGTGAACACGCGGATGTCTGAAATCGACGTCGTCAGGGCGGTAAGGGCGTGAACCTGTTGCAATAATGACCTTGTCGGCCTTCAGGCGTTCATGTGCGCCATTTGCTACAGCGACTTCAATAGTATCTGCCGAGATAAACCGTGCCTGACCATGGTAGAGACTGACTCGGTTACGTTCGTAGTAATGGCGCCGGTAACTCACCTGCTGGGCAATGACGGCATCAGCTGTTCTGAGTAACTCAGGGTAGGTCACTCGTCTTAAACTACCTAGATCGTTGAACAACTGACTGGAGGAGAACTCCTTATATCGCTGTACGGCATGTCGTAATGCCTTGCTGGGAATGGTTCCCCAGTGAGTACAGCCCCCCCCGACATCCACAAACGATTCAATTGCGGCGACACTTTTGCCATTTTTGGCAGCCATCATGGTGGCACCTTCGCCACCCGGACCGGTGCCAATGACAATCAAATCATAAGTATTGTTCACATATTTCTCTAATCTGTTTTAAATTATTTCTTCAATTCTTTGTATAAAGAAAGAAATTCCTGTGTAACCTTGTGGCTAGGCAGCATATGAATCATGGGAATGGATTTATCATGCGATTCCTTGATTTTCACTGAGGCAGAAAGATGGCTTTTCATCATGGGATGACCTTCTTCTCTCAATTCTTCAATCAGGCGCTGCGGCAGTTTGGCTCTCGCCTGGAACTGGTTTACAACAATTCCATCCATTTCAAGCTCATCATTGTGATCATTCTGGATTTCGATGATGTTATCGAACAGGGTATAAAGGGCTTGCCTTGCAAAATCATCACAGTCAAAAGGTATCAGGCAGCGTTGTGCTGCAATCAGGGCTGATCGACTATAGAAATTCAGGGCAGGGGGCGTGTCAATTAATACTTCATCGTATGTATTCAGCTTATCCAGGGCCTGCTTCAGTTTATAAATCTTATGCCGGGTTTCCAGCTTTACCCTTAGATCTTCCAGGTCTGGATGTGCTGCCATCAAATCGAGGTTCTCAAATGGGGTCTTTGTAATGAAACTCGACATGTCATTTGAATTTATACGCATTTTAAGCGACTGTTCAAAGAAATCTGCAGTTCCAGACTGCGCCTGCGTCTCGCCTGAACTAAGCAGATACTGGCTTGAATTGGATTGAGGATCCAGGTCGATCACCAGGGTTTTCTTACCCTGGGCGGCTGAAATGGCAGCTAGATTACATACAATTGTGGTTTTGCCAACGCCACCTTTCTGATTGAAAACGACACGACGCATTTAGTTAAGAACTCCTCTGGTTGGTTTTAGTCTAGAAACAGATCTGACAATAGAGCCTGGCCACTATTGACCGCGTATTCATTAAAGTCAGTCACACCGGAATGCCGTAAAACATCCTCGTCAATATAGAAATTACCCGTATTTTCACGACTATTGCTCGTCAAGACTTCGTAGGCTGCATCTGCCATGATTTCAGGTTTTCTGGCGTGCTTGTCTTGCGCTTTTGGCGCGTGCATTAACGAGGAAGTGAGCACAACCGTTCTTGGCCACAACGCGTTTACAGCTATACCGGCTCGGGCAAGCTCCTGGGACAAACCCAGTACGGTCATACTCATTGAGTATTTAGAGATGGTATAGGCGCAATGCTTGCCAAACCACCGAGGATTCATGTTTAGAGGTGGTGAAATAGTAAGAATGTGCGGATTTTTGGAATTTTTTAAATGAGGCACACAGTATTGTGATGCCAGAAAACTTCCTCTTGCATTGCAATCCATCATTAGATCATATCGCTTTGCAGGGGTTTTCATGGCCTTTGTCAAACTCAATGCACTGGCGTTATTCACCAGGCAGTCAATGCCGCCAAAATTTTCAACGGCAAGCTGTATCGCTTCCTGAATCTGATTTTCATCGCGTATATCCAACTGTACTGGCAATGCATTGCCACCAAGTTTTTCGATTTCCCTGGCTGCGCTGAATATTGTTCCGGGCAGGGAAGGATGAGGTTCTGCGGTTTTGGCTGCGATTACGACATTGGCAGCTTCTTTACCCAGCCGCTTACCGATAGCGAGACCTATACCTCGCGATCCGCCAGTAATAAATATGGTTTTGCCTTTAAGGGAAGTCAATTTGTAACCTAGTGACAAGCCGCAAAATAATTGCTAACTAATGTAATAAAAGTGATTTTATAGCAACGTCATTCATTTAAATAGCCTTGGTAGATCTCAGTCTTCAGGATCCTGCTAACAGGAAATCAGTTGATAACTTTTCTGCCAGCATAATAACGATCGCTTCATCATTTCTTTGATGCTTCGCATAGGTACATGCATATGCGACGACATGCGCCGTTTCAACTGGAAGGATAATGCCTTCGCTTTTTGCCATTGCCTTTAGTATCGATTTCGCATGTTGCAAATTAATCGAATCATATTTCAGCCTTCCAGTCGCTTTGAGCAAAGAATGCTCCCTGTTTACATGAGGGTAGTTCAGGTGGTCAGTTGAAAGACTCTTACTTTTTTTGTCATTGGAAGCAGTTAGCAGATGATACTGATCCTGTTCAGATTCAAGTCTGATTCGTAAATCACTAGGTGAGGTTTTTGTGGAAATCATGAAAATTTCAGTTTCCTTAGAACCCAGGAATGGCTCTACGAAACCAATTGCATCGGCATAAGGTTCAGACCTTGAAAAAACTGCTATAGGCATTTTTGCAAGCTTGCCTTTTACTTGTCTAATGCATTCTCGACCAATCGCCGCCTGCATATCGATTGAAATGATTGGGTAAGGATGTGGTCCTGCGTTGAGATTCAACATCATAAAAATGTTTTCATGATCCTGAATCCATTTGGCCAGTACAAGTTCTCTTACACCACTAGTTTTATTTGATTCAATGGTTTCGATAAATTCCGATCCCATCAACTGAGCCTGAAATTTGTGAATTTCCCTGTACATACCGTCTGTTGCTGATATGTAAATGCTGCATTTTAATTCTGCACACGCAGCTGCTCGTGCGGCTATTACTGCCTCATCTCCATTACTGGCAGCAAATATGACTTTTTTTATTCCAAGGTTCTTGGCAACCCAGGCCTGGCCCGTCAGGTGAGTCCTGAGCCTTGGTTGCTCGGTATTTAAATCTTCTCGTTTGAGAAATATTTGAGCACCATTGATTTGTGCCGATAAATTCTTGCAATGTAACCAGGGAGAAGGCCTACCTGAGTTTTTCATTAGTTCAATATCCAGTTTTTCGAAAAACTGGCTTGATGTACGTAATTTGTGATATCTCTTGGCTAAATTCTCAAGAAATGGCTTGCAGTCCTCGTTATCACCAAACCTTTTAAAGCCGGGTTTTTTCTCTATAGGTTTTTCACGGCCATCATCACCACCAAATATACTTGCTTCAGGTCTTAGGCTTTGACCCTTTGTATATATTTCTTTCCACATTGGGTCGTTTTTTGTTTTTATCTGAGCTGCATATTCACTAGCGAGTTTTTCGAATTCGAGCCCGTTTCCGGTATCGTAGTAAACATCCAGTAATTTTATACGGATGTCTTGCCGGTTAGGATCCTGCTTAATAGCCTCAGTAAGAAAATTTATTATTTCGGAATAATAATCCTCGGCTGATGATGGGTCATCAGAGCTAACATAACCCGCCTCTTCAACATCACGTCCGGGGCGTTTATAAACCGGCTTGCCAGACGCCTTCTTTATTTTATCTGTCACAGATCAATCACCTGAGAGTACCTGAAATCATGTAGTACATAATTACCGACGCCAGCAATTAAGGCAATTATTTAATGCCATTGGTTACATTATGTAAATAATATTAATGAACTTAAACCAGTACATTGCAAATGAAAAAAAGCCCATCCATGTAAGACGGGCTTATGAAGAATCGAGTGACTAAGCCGCAGCCTTATTGTCGTCACCACCCTTGGCAAGCTCACGAATTACATATTGAAGAATACCACCATGCTGGTAGTACTCCCATTCCTTGGGGGTATCAATGCGAACTGTACCCTGAAATTCGATAACTGAACCATCTTCCCTGGTGGCTTTAACCGTCACGAATTTAGCACCGGTCTCAAGACCCTCAAAATCAAATGTTTCACTGCCATCGAGCCCCAGACTTTCATGACTCTCGCCGGCCGGGAATTGCAAAGGCAAGACGCCCATCCCTACCAGGTTGGAGCGATGTATGCGCTCAAAACTCTCGGTTATTACGCACTTGACCCCAAGAAGGATGGTGCCTTTTGCTGCCCAGTCACGCGAGGAACCCGTTCCGTATTCTTTACCGCCCAGAACAACCAAGGGTGTACCCTCAGCCTTGTACTGCATAGCTGCGTCATAAATACTCATTTGCTTGCCGTTAGGCTGATGCCGTGTCCATCCGCCTTCAGTTCCAGGTGCAATCTGATTACGCAGACGAATGTTTGCGAAGGTTCCGCGCATCATGACTTCATGGTTACCGCGACGGGAACCGAGTGAGTTGTAGTCCGCGGGTTCTACTCCCTTACTGCTCAGATAGCTGCCGGCATCTGAATCCGCCTTGATGTTCCCAGCCGGGGAGATGTGGTCGGTGGTAATAGAGTCACCCAGTTTCGCAAGACAGCGTGCGCTCTTGATGGGCTGAATTTCATCAATATCCATACTCATGCCTTCAAAATATGGAGGGTTCTGGATATAGGTTGAATCATCATTCCACTGGTAAATTTCACCCTGTGGAATCTCCAGACCCTGCCAGCGCTCATCACCGGCATAGACATTGCTGTAACGTGATTTGAACATTTCCGAATTCAGACAACTCACTAGAGTTTCCTGAATTTCGGCATTACTTGGCCAGATATCCTTCAGGAATACGTCATTACCATCAGTATCTTGACCTATAGGATCATTAACCAGATCAGTATTCACGTTACCGGCCAGTGCGTACGCGACTACCAGAGGCGGTGAGGCCAGGTAGTTCATCTTCACGTCCGCATGTATACGGCCTTCAAAATTACGATTACCTGACAATACTGCAGTTGCAATCAGGTTATTGTCCTGAATGGCTTTTGATATTTCCGGATCCAGCGGGCCGGTATTACCGATACAGGTCGTACAGCCATAACCAACCACATGGAAGCCGAGACCGCGCAGTGAATCCATCAGATTGGCCTTATTCAGGTAATCGGTCACTACCTGTGAACCGGGTGCCAGGGAGGTTTTGACCCATGGCTTGGTCGTCAGGCCTTTCGCCAATGCCTTTTGGGCCAGCAGACCGGCACCAATGAGAACCGCCGGATTGGAAGTGTTGGTACAGGAAGTGATGGCCGCAACGACCACGTTACCGTCAGTCATCTGATAGTGATTCACCGGCACAGTTTTCTGTTCTGTGCTGCCACTCATGGCTTCATGGTCCTTCACATAGGCCGTCTTCATATCACCCAGCAAGATACGATCCTGAGGTCGTTTGGGGCCTGCCAGTGATGGCTGAACGGTAGAAAGGTCCAATTCCATTACAGTGGTGTAATCTGCATCTGGCTCGCCATCTTCACGCCACATACCCTGCGCCTTGGCATAGGCTTCAACCAGTTCCAGTTGCTCTTGTGGGCGGCCGGTGAGTTCGAGATATCGAATAGTTTCTCTATCAATCGGGAAGATTCCACATGTCGCCCCGTATTCAGGCCCCATATTGGCAATGGTTGCACGATCGGCCAATGGCAGCTCTGCGAGGCCATCACCAAAGAATTCAACGAACTTACCCACAACACCCAGTTCACGCAGCATTTCTACTACAGTAAGTACCAGGTCAGTCGCGGTAACACCTTCAGCAAGTTTGCCGGTCATGCGGAAACCCACAACCTGCGGGATCAGCATGGTCACTGCCTGACCCAGCATGGCAGCTTCAGCTTCAATACCGCCGACGCCCCAGCCCAGCACCCCTATACCGTTGACCATGGTGGTATGTGAATCGGTGCCGACAACCGTATCCGGGTAGGCCATGCCATTGTTGTCGAACACAGTACGAGCAAGGAATTCAATATTAACCTGGTGCACAATACCTGTGTCAGGTGGCACTACCTTGAAGTTATGAAATGAAGTTTGACCCCAGCGCAGGAAGGCATAGCGTTCTTTGTTACGGTTGAACTCAATGCGTGCATTCAGATCGAGTGCGTCATCACTGCCGGCCTTATCTACCTGAACAGAGTGGTCTATCACCAGTTCAACGGGCACCTGGGGATTGATTTTTGAAGGATCGCCGCCAAGTTTGCTCATGGCATCACGCATGGCAGCCAGATCAACAACGCAAGGAACACCGGTGAAATCCTGAAGAATTACACGAGCAGGTGAGAAAGCAATTTCTTTACTCGGCGCTGCCTGGGAATCCCATTGTGCCAGTCCTTCAATATCGGCCCGGGTGACATTTATGCCATCCTCGGTACGCAGAAGGTTTTCCAGCAGAATTTTCAGGGAATAGGGAAGGCGGGAGACATTGTATTTGTCTTCGAGCGCCCTGAGATCGTAGTAGTCATAGCTACGGTCGCCCACTGATAGTTTATTGCGGGCATTGAAGCTGTTCGTCATCACGTATTCTCCAGTAGCTGATAATTTATGTTGCCCAGTGTAATTACAAATGGAAAAAAACGGTTGAAAATTATATAAAATTTAAGCCTTGTCTGGCATCTAGAGAGTGCGTTAGATGCAGGGTTATTCATGAACTTCCTGTTGTAACTTGTTAATTTCCATAAGATAAGTGTTGCGCTGGAAGATGAAATGCCAGAGTTTTCCGCCACATTGTCGCCATAAAACCGCGGAACGCACAGCAGCAAGCAAGTGAGTTCTTATGCCTGCAGCGAATTCATCATTTTGCAAATAAATCCCGTTTCCCTGAATCATGATTCTTGGAGCAATCGGACTGATTGTTTCCATGTAGGCCTGAGCAATTTTTGATACGGGCGGATCTTCAGTATTAATGATTTCCGCCGATATTTTTTTCAAATGTTCCGCCAGTTCATGTATAGCCGCCTGACTGGAAAGCAACCGTGAGGATATTTTGATTAATTGTCCAACGTAACCAGTAATCAGGGCGACTTCAGCCCTGTTAATGTCCTGCGATGCATTTTTACTCAAAAGAATTCTAGCTATCTGAATCCCTGATTTCAGATCGTTCACCGATCCATAGACGTCCATGAGTTCATCTGGGTCAGTACATAAGATATTAGTCACTGCATAATTAAGGCGGTCAATTCTGAATTCACCATGTTGAGCCAGTCTATGTGCCCACCATGCGTGCTGAATGCAGGCTGTCAGAGCAATGGTTCTGTCACGCATCGTCATTTTGAATACTTTCTGTTTTGCTCATTGCGCCACCACCAAGGCATACATTTCCGTTATAAAGAACTGCAAACTGACCTGGTGTAGCTGCGCGTTGAGGATGATCAAAGTCTATCTTAATCTGAGCGTTTTCACGGCTTACAAGACAAGGCTGCTCGGCCTGTCTATGACGAATCCGGGCAGTGCCGGTCATTGGTAATTCAGGTGCTTCATTAATCCAGTGAAAATTATCAACGAAAACAGTTTTACTCAGTAAAGCAGGGTGATCAGATTGCTGACTGACGTAAAGGCCATTAATAGATAAATCCTTCTTTACAACATACCAGGGCGAGTCTTCAGAATTTTTAACGCCGCCGATACCGAGGCCTTTACGTTGGCCCAATGTGTAGTACATAAGTCCTTGATGCTCCCCTATGATTTTGTTGCCATGATCAAGGCTGTAAATGGCCCCTGGCTGGGCAGGCAAGTACTTTGCAAGAAAAGACTGGAACGGGCGTTCACCAATAAAGCAGATGCCGGTACTGTCCTTGCGAGCATAATTTGGCAGTCCAACAGTCTTGGCAATACTGCGCACCTCATCTTTAGCCACATCACACAAGGGAAACAATGTTCTTGAAAGCGCCTGCGCGTTAACAGCTGCCAGAAAATAAGTTTGATCCTTGTTTGGGTCTAATGACTTTAGAAGTCGCGTTTGTCCAGCATGCTCTTCGACTGCAGCGTAATGTCCAGTTGCAATCTTGTCGGCGCCGAGTCTCGTTGCGTAATCCAGAAATTCCTTGAATTTAATTTCCCGATTGCACAGAACATCCGGATTTGGCGTATTACCCGCGGCGTATTCATCAAGAAAGTACTGAAATACACGTTCTTTGTACTCTTTGGAAAAATCAGCCTGATGTAAAGGGATGCCGAGTTCGGAACAAACCGCCTTTGCCTGTTGAAAATCATCTGCGGCGTTGCAGTAGCCGTCTTCATCCTCGGCCCAGTTGAACATGAAAAGTCCTTCAACTTCATAGCCCGATTGGCATAGCTTATATGCGCTAACAGCTGAATCTACGCCGCCGGATATCCCGACGATCACTTTCGTACCCATTTAAGACCTTAAACGCCCAGATGATTAACAAGCGTTAATGGATGACGGATTTCATCAAGATAATCATCAATACATTTCAGTACGAAAGGTGAACGGAGTCGACCGCTGTTCTGCAACTCTTCACGTGTAAGCCATACAGCCTGATGGATGCCATCATCAAGGGGTGCCTGATCATCATGAGCAGTCACATGCCCACAGAATGCGGTTCGCATAATCGTCGTGCCACGCCGTGGGCTCTTCCATACATAAATGCCCGATATGAAATCAGGCGAAAACGTATAGCCCGTTTCTTCAAATGTTTCACGGATAACGGCTTCAACCAGGGTTTCATGTTCATCCAGATGGCCCGCAGGCTGATTGTAGACGAGTTGGTTGCCCACCGATTCTTCAACTACCAGAAACTTTGCATCTCGTTCAATGACGGCCGCAACCGTAATTTCTGTTTTCCAATTTGACTGGTTTTCGGACATATATCACTCAGTTCGGCAAGTTGCCCTGCATCTTAATAAGATACCACCCATCTTTGGGCTGCCCGAGCGTTTTCAATAAATTTCCAAGCCTGGGGTCTGCGCCAGGACTACTTCGTAACTGTATATCAGTCGTATAGTGTCCATCAGGGTTCAATGTACATTTTCCCCGAATGAGTAGTGGACCCTCACTGCTAACCTGTGCAGTGATGATTTCATTTTCTGTAGATATCTCTGCAGACAACGTCCCGAGAGCCAGGGAAGGGCGCATGAGTAACCATTGCGCATTTCTTAGTTCGGCCTTGCCTTCAGCAAAGTTGGCTACATTGCCCTTTAGCCTGATTTTATCCATGTCCAGCGAGAGCAGGCCTTGAGCTGGCATGAGAGGTAACTGCAGTAGCGGCATTATCGTTTTCAGGTTTAGTGCCGCCTTTAGATCATATAATGCCGTTGACCCGTAGGGTGCGAGCCTTGCTGATGCCTGTAGTGGATAACCGTCCACAGTGCCACGTACAGCTACACGGTACTGAGCAAGTAAAAGCGGTAGGTATTTCGCTGTCCAGGAGGGTTTATCAATGGCCAGCTGACCGACGAAAGCCTGTGATGCAGAACCTTCAAATAATCGGTCTTGGATTCCGTAAAGATAAACTTCATTCGCCGCCGCATCATCTCCCCACCATTGCCAGGCAACTTTCGCCGGTATTTGGCTGATGAGTGAAAATATAAAAGCAATGACCGCAATAGCTATATACAGTTTACGCATGGAATAGTGAGTGCCTGGTTTTTTCTGTTAACGTTTAAGCGTAAGTCGAGCCTTCACATGCCCTGCCTGAGTTTCGCGATTTATATTCATTTCTGTAACAAAGATGGCGTTCTGATTTTCCAGTTGGAGCAACCATGCAAGTAGAGAGTTAAAGGGTGCATTTTCAAACCAGACACGAGACATGTTCTCTCCGTCTGGCTGCATACGTTTTACTGAGGATCCAAGACCTGAAGCCTTCGCACTTCTGTCTGCTATGGAAAGTACAGAGCCCCTGTTTGCGGAACTTGAATTAACAGCATTACCTTTAAGTGAAACCAGCTCGGGCCCTATATGGGAAAGCCATGTTTGCAGCTCTGAGGCTTCATTAATTCGCAATGACAGGTTCTGGTTGCTTAATTTCAATGGCTCCCAAACAAACAGAAAATACATCATGCAAATCAGCGCGACCCCTGCGAGTGAAAGTATCACCTGTTCCCGGGGTTCTCTGCTAATAAACCAGTTTTTCATGATTTCGTTGCCTCCAGGCTGGCTCGAATCTGAACGCCTTCGCTACCGGAGTTGGCTGACTGTACGATAAGGCTCCAGCTGGCCTGAGTCTCAAAATGAGATTTGAGCTTTTCCAAGGTGCTTATATCCTTGGCGACCAGGCTCATAAATAGCGTGTTATCCCTGAATTGCAGTTCCTGCAAGGAAACACCACCAACCGATGCCAGACCCTGGGACAATGTACTTAAGGGTCTGAAGAGACCGTTACCGGAACCCTCACCGCGTAACTCCTGTAAACGTCGTTCCAGCTGTATTCGCTCACTTCCAGGTACCAGCGTTTTAATTTCAGGGAACATTCTTGCAATAGCAGCGTCATTTTCTGCTGAAATTCTGCTAAGTTCAGTCTTAAATTTAAAATGATCCAGAGCCAGTGACAAAGTGCCCAATACGACTGAAAGCAATACCAGGGCGGCAGTGAATTTAAGCGGCTGCAACCAGCTATCAAATCCTTGTTGCCTGGAATATTTTCCCTGTAATAGATTGAATCTGTTGAAATCACCCGTTAGCTGCATGGCTTCAAGCCCAAAGTTGATATTGCTATCTATATCAACACTTTGAACAGGCAGGGTAGTTACTCTTATTGAGGAGTCTGTTTCAACAGTTGCAACCTTCAGCTTAAGCGTCTCTGTAGCTTCAGCGAGACTCAGGTAATCTTCCAGAGCAATTGAGTCACAGGTAAAACCTGAAGATGGACTGGTACGAATTAAGGTATTGGCACCTTCTATAAGCAGGCTCCAGTGCTGATCGTCTACCGGCCCGGGCAGGCAGAGAATGTCTGGTACCAAAGCTCTGGGCGTGATTCCAGCTGCTTCAAATCCGGCTAACCAGCTTTGCATTTTAAGATCTGATGCTACAAATACGGGGGTTTCACCATTTCCCTGTTTTTCCCCTACAGCAAAATGTAGTTGCTCTACATCCTCGGCGAGTTGTTCTTCAAGTGCGTAGGGCACTGCCTGTATGAGCTTTGCTCTTTGACGAATCGGCAAGTCCACTTTTGTCAGAACGACTTCATTACCAGGCACCAGTACAACAACGGGGCTGTTGCCTACAGTTTCAAGTACAGGCCTGAGTACTTCGCGTTGTGCATTCGGACGACCTAATCCATCGCTCACACACCACTCTACCAACTGATCCAGAGGGTCGGTGTTTTCGGAAATATTGCCAAGAAGGCGTATATAAACTGTTTGGGCCAAGTTGAATTAACTACTTTAAAGTTTGACTGGAATTGTCTGCGAATTTACAGGCTGTCTTTCGTGCGTCTGAAAACAGTAACTTTGCCCTTAGAATCGCGTCGCAGCACACTGTACAGGGTGGTGCGTGAGTTGCCAATCTGTGCAACGGCTTCAACCAGAAAATAGTTACTCGATACCGAGATTGAATCCGGATTTATTTCAATTCCTGCCACAGCTTCGATAGATAAAAAATCATCCAGTGTTTCAAATGGGGCTTCTTCACGGGTCTCGATGATCGCAGCAATATTCTCTACTGTAAGATTTGGTGAAATTGTGGCGAGAACCTCCGCACTTGCGGTATTTACATTCATGGGTGAACCGGGCGGCAAGGTGGCTATGAAGGGTAATAGTGCGCGATATATTTCTGAGCTCACATCTTTCACAAGCAACAATTCGCTGGGACTATGCATCGGCTGGTTAGGTGTTCGGTAGGGCAGTTCCAGACCAAGGTAGTAATCATCCTCTGCGCCATCCGGAAAACTCGCCTCGATATCAGCATCAATCCAGTCGAGAATCGCCTGACTAAGCGCAGGGGCTGTATAACTATCCACTCCTTCAATTTTCCCCAGCAGTATCTCCAATTGTTCGAGCGCATCTTTCGGGTCTTTGCCCAAAAGATTATTCAAGTTGAATTTACCCTGCATGTCGCTCAAGCCGCCACTAAGAAATCCACCTTCAACAGGCAGAAAATCAAGTGCCTGGGCCCATGGCTCACTCAGGTCATCATAATTATTATCTTCCGCATCTCTCTTTAATACGGTACCTGCCCAGTTTTCGGCACCGACGGCATACCACCAGGCCTGATCCGCAAGTAAGAGGTTGCTACTTCTGTGAATGCCGATGTTCTGGGCACTCAGCATTCCTGAAGCAATGAGCGCAGCCAACGCCACAACCAGCAAAGCTGTAATCAATGCAACACCACGCTGCCGGGATTTTTGTAAGGCACTCAACTTTCCAGCGCTCCGGGGGGTATTCTTAATAGGAGCCTGATGGTTTGCCAGTCTTTAGTCTCAATGTTGAACTCAACAGCCATGGGTAATGGCGGATTTTCATTGACGACATTGGCAGGAGGCCATTCAGCTTCCCATTCGTTCTTGTTGTGAAGAAATTTCACAGAGAAACCTTCAACATCATCAAGTAGAACTGTATCGATATAGACTGGATTCTGAGGACGGTCCAGCACTCTCCAGCTTCGCCGTATTAGCCGGTCCTCTTCCAGAAAGTACGCAACGCGCTCCATGCTGCTGCGTGGAAGTGTAAGAGGATTGCGCCATCCGCCACGAGTCAATTCAAGTCCGTTCTGCGAAGTATCCCAGAGCATGGCCGCCCTCAGGTCACCAAACTCATCCCGGATAGGTCTGTGTTGAGTGGATTCAATATCTGACTGAATGCGATGAATGCTCCGCTGCAGGTCAGCCAATCTGACCATGGATGCGGATACCTGATTGCGGGTATCAACCACTGCAGACAAACCCCCGTAAGCCATCACAGACATGATGCCAAAGATACCCAGAGCTATCAGGAGTTCAAGGAGAGTAAATCCTCTTTGCTTCACAGTACGTATACTCATTTGGGCGGCACCAGAAAGGCCGATACTGTCAGTAGGGAAGGGGCATCATCACCATCTTTCATTGAGATGCTCAGGTCAATTCTGCGAACCTGGGGATCCGGCGTTTTAGTGATTTCAGCATTCCAGTACCAGTTGCGCCCGGCCATTTGAGTTTCACCTTCTTCTTTACCGGGCTTGGACCATTTTTCCTGGATATGCCACTCATTAAGAAGATTATGTGCAACCCAGGATGCAAATGTTTTATCCCTTAAATATATGGCGTTATTGGTGTATTGCCCTATGCTTCCCAGAACTGCGCCCATGGCCAGTGCCAGCACCGCAACGGCAACGAGCACTTCGATCAGGGTAAATCCACGAGATCTGGATGCGTAATTATTTAAAATCTTTGACATCAAGCTTTTCCAGATCAATCTTTCCCGTGAGGGCGCCTGTAAATTGATAATAGTTTTTTGCCGATTCTGCACGCATGTCCAGATTAAAAGGCGTCAACTCACCACTGGATAGAAAAACTATTTGTGGTAACAGTTCCTCTTCCTCAGGCACTTCCAGCGCAAAATCCTCTACGGTGACTTCCAGTGTAATTCCGGAAGGCAGTGCATATTCCTTTAGAGGGGTATCGCCTTCATAAAGCGCCCAGCCTTCGTCTGTTATAACCAGAAAGCCGTATTTTTCACCATCACTTTGCATGCCCAGTTCGATGCCTTGCAATACGGCCTCCTCTGAGGCAAGCCGCATTATTTCCTGCAGCCGTCTGGCTTCATTGTCCAATCGATCGTCTGCGGACCGTCCAGAAAATGACAACGTCGCAAATGTGACCGTGATACCAATAATGAACAGCACTACCAGCAATTCGAGTAGGGTAAATCCTGATTGCGTTTTCGCTGGATCCTTTCGAAATATGGAGTATGCCACTTGAATTATTCGTTAAGGTTCCAGTTTCCGATGTCGGCATTCGGGCCGTCACCACCGGGGAGATTATCAGCGCCCATAGAGAAAATATCGAGTTCACCTTTAACGCCCGGACTCAGGTACTGATATTGATTGCCCCAGGGGTCTTTGGGCAGGCGGTCCAGATATCCGCCATCCTTCCAGTTCTTAGCAGGCGGATCACCTGCGGGCTGTGCGACAAGCGCCTGCAGTCCCTGATCTGTGCTCGGATAGTTGAAATTATCCAGACGGTACAATTTAAGCGCGCCTTCCATAACGCGAATGTCCTGCTTGGCTTTGGTTATACGTGCGGCATCTGGTCTATTCATGATTCTTGGTACGGCGATAGCCGCCAGTATTCCCAGAATTACAACTACAACCATAATTTCAATCAATGTAAACCCGCGCTGTCGCCGGTTGACCAATAATTTATTACGGCTTTGTAAACACATGTTTTTTCCTTTGGATAAATGTTAATACTGGACTAAAGGTGTGCAGTGGATAATATCAGACAGTCAATGGATAACGATGGTTTCCGTGGGGCTAGTTATTCTGTCCTGACATGGCTATCATTCCCGCCGCAACAAACAACCAGTCAAAGAATTGGTTAATTGAAAAGGAACAATGATGTCCTATGCAATGCAGTTTCCCGGTCAGGGATCACAGTCCGTGGGAATGCTAGACGAACTTGCTGGAAGTAATCCGCTTGTCGAAGAGACCTTTACTGAGGCCAGTGCTGCACTGGGGTTCGACCTGTGGGAAATTGTTACATCCGGTCCGGACGACAGGTTAAATCAAACTGAGCTCACCCAGCCAGCACTCTTGGCATCTGGCGTGGCCTGCTGGCGCGTATGGAGGGCACTTGGCGCGCCCATGCCAGCTTTCATGGCAGGGCATAGTCTGGGTGAGTACACGGCGCTTGTGTGTGCAGAATCCATTTCACTGGCTGATGGTGTCCGACTCGTTCGTCGGCGAGGGCAGCTAATGCAATCTGCAGTTCCAAGTGGTCAGGGAGCAATGGCGGCTATTATCGGACTCAATGATGAGGACGTGCGCTCAATATGTGCAGAGACTGCAGGAGATGGCGTTCTGGAGGCCGTCAATTTTAATGCGCCCGGACAGGTCGTTATTGCCGGTGAAACTGAATTGGTTAATAAGGGAATAGCACTTGCGCAGGACAGGGGGGCGAAAATGACTAAATTGCTTCCAGTGAGTGTGCCCTCCCATTGTGCGCTTATGACGGATGCTGCGCTTACGCTGGCTGAAGACCTTAAAGCAATTGATATTAAAACACCAATTCATCCTGTGCTGCATAACCTTGATGCCCGCCCGAGAAGTGATGTCGATGATATTCGTAATGCACTTGTTGCCCAGTTACATAGCCCGGTACTTTGGGTGCCAACAATCCAGTATTTGCTTCAGCATGGAATTGCCGCTGTCATTGAATGTGGGCCGGGGCGTGTCCTGACCGGGTTGGCCAGGCGCATTGATCGCAGCTTGCGGGGTGGTTCACTTCACGATTCTGCCGGATTTGCACAGGCGCTTGAATTAGCCCGCGGTAATTCCTAGAGGAAAAATCATGACGCTTGAAAATAAAATTGTCCTGATTACAGGGGCATCACGGGGTATTGGTCAGGCTATTGCCATAACTCTGGGTGAGGCAGGCGCAACAGTTATAGGTACAGCAACAAGTGAAACCGGCGCAGAATCAATTTCGGCTTATCTTGCTGCCCGTAGCATTAAGGGGATGGGTATAAAGCTTGATGTTTGTAATGATGAAGATGTCAGTACAACTCTTAAACAGGTGAATGAAAATTTCGGACAGATTGATGTTCTTGTCAATAATGCCGGCATCACACGCGACAATTTGATGCTCAGAATGAAAAATGATGAGTGGGATGAAGTCATTAACACCAATCTCAAGGGCGTATTTCGCATGAGTAAAGCCGTGCTACGTGGCATGATGAAGCTCAGAGCCGGAAGAATTATTAATATCGGTTCTGTCGTCGGGAGCACTGGTAACCCGGGGCAGGCCAATTACGCCGCAGCTAAAGCGGGGTTGCTGGGACTGACTAAATCCCTCGCACGAGAGGTGGGTTCCAGAGGAATTACCGTGAATGCTGTTTCGCCGGGTTTTATTGATACCGATATGACCAAAGAGTTACCTGAAAACTCGAAAGAACAATTATTGACCCAAATTTCACTGGGTCGACTTGGAAGCCCGGAAGATATTGCGGCAGCAGTACTGTTTTTAGCATCTGATTCGGCAGCTTATATCAGCGGCGAGACATTACATGTAAATGGCGGGATGTATATGGCCTAGGCTCCGGACGTATTGTCTGGAACCCGGGATGTTTTTTTAATCAGGCTTTTTTGCAGTCATACTTGTAGACTGCTATTAAGCTTCACTACAATGGCGCGCAGCCTTTAAATGGGCGCCGATGAATTATGAGGGAGTAAGACCCAATGAGTAGCATTGAAGAACGTGTAAAGAAAATCGTTGCAGAGCAATTGAGCGTCAGCGATGAGCAAGTAACGAACAGCGCATCATTCGTAGATGATCTCGGCGCCGACTCTTTAGACACTGTTGAGTTGGTCATGGCTCTCGAGGAAGAGTTTGAAGCTGATATCCCCGATGAAGAAGCTGAAAAGATTGTGACCGTGCAGGACGCAATTGACTTCATCAAGGCGCATAACGGCGCTGAATAAGGTTTAGGTGGCTCCCGTCTGGGGGCCACTTTTTATTTATCTGTCATATTTCGGAGACTACCCGTGACCAAAAGACGCGTGGTGGTGACTGGCCTTGGCCTTGTGTCACCCTTAGGTCTGAACGTAGCGGACAGCTGGGAAGGAATTCTCGCGGGCCGTAGTGGCATTGCACCCATAGATAGTTTCGATTGCTCGAATTACACAACCCGCTTTGGCGGTGAAATTCGTAACTTCGATCCTTCGGTCATCATGGGGCCTAAAGAAGTAAAAAAAACTGACCCCTTTATTCATTTCGGTACTGCCGCAGCCTATGAAGCACTCAGTGACGCGGGATTGGAAATTGATGATACGAATGCAGAGCGCATAGGTGTATCGATAGGCTCGGGAATCGGAGGTATTGGCACAATCCATCAACAGGATGGAATTCTTCATGAAAAGGCCAATCCCAAACGGATATCACCCTTTTTCGTGCCAAGCAGTATTATCAATATGGTATCCGGGTATGTGTCGATATTACTGGGTCTGAAAGGCCCCAATCTATCCGTTGTGACAGCCTGCACTACAGGCACTCATAGCATCGGTCTGGCCGCCCGTACAATCGCCTATGGGGATGCTGATGTCATGTTCTCGGGCGGTGCCGAAATGGCTATTAATCCATTAGGGTTGGCTGGCTTCTGTGCTGCCCGTGCGCTTTCCACCAATAATGACAATCCGACAGGCGCGAGCAGACCATGGGATAAAGACCGTGATGGCTTTGTTTTGAGTGATGGTGCCGGAGTTCTGGTGCTTGAAGAATATGAACACGCCAGAAATCGTGGTGCTGAAATTTATGCCGAGGTTGTTGGCTTTGGTATGAGTGGCGATGCCTATCACATTACCTTGCCTTCAGAGGGTGGTGATGGGGCTCGGCGCTGTATGGTCAATGCGATGAATGATGCGGGAGTCAATCCAGATCAGGTGCAGTATGTAAATGCTCACGGCACATCTACACCGGCGGGTGATATCGCCGAAAACCAGGCTATTAAATCAGCATTTGGAGATGCAGCAAGCCAACTCGCAGTCAGTTCTACAAAATCGATGACTGGGCATATGCTCGGCGCTGCGGGTGCCTGTGAGGCAGTTTTAACGATACTCGCCATAAAAAACCAGGTTGCCCCGCCAACCATTAACCTGGAAAACCCAAGCGAAGGTTGCGATCTGGATTACGTACCTGGTGAAGCGCGGCAAATGAATATCGAAGTCGCACTTTCTAATTCATTTGGATTCGGTGGAACTAACGGCACAATAATGTTTCGTCGTGTGTAGTTCCTGCGGGTCGGTTCATGGAAAACTCTGACCCGTCCCATACTTTATTTACCCAAAGTGTCGCCAGCAAAGTTGATTTGTTGACGCTGTGCGAATCAAAACCAGGCCGATACCCCTTTTTACTGGAGTCAAGCGAAGGCGATACTGGTATATCCCGATACGACTTTTTGTTTTACTCCTCAGATGAATATCTCGAACTTGATTCCGAAAACGGAATTGGAGGAAGTTGCAGCACGCTGGACACGAGTAAATCCTTTATTGAAAATTTGAATCTTTGGACAAGCTCAAACTATTCGTCTGATCCCGATAACTTCATGCCGTTTATCGGTGGCTGGTTTTTATATCTGGGATATGAATTGGCAAAAGAGGTTGAACCAAGCCTGGATTTACCCGAAGCTCCCGGGCACCTGCCCATCGCTCTGGCAGTACGATGTCCGGCTGCCATTATTTACGACAAGGTTACACAAACATCGCAGTTAGTTGCAGAGACTAAAGTGTTGCTGGACGCTATGCTTGAGGATATCGACGATATTCATCCACAAGACAGTGAAGTAAGGAATAATTTTGAAATAACTGACCTTACTGAGGGGGACACAGAAGGTTTTATTTCCGCAGTTCATAAGATTAAGCAATATATTCTCGATGGCGATGTTTTCCAGGTAAATTTGTCCAGACCGTGGTCAGGTAAAGTGGCTGCTGAAATCAGTAATGCATCCATCTATCGACAATTGAGAAATGCAAATCCAGCACCTTTTTCAGGAATGATGTGTTGGCAAAACAGTACTGTATTCAGTTCTTCTCCGGAACGTCTTGTTGAGGTACGTGGTAAACAGATTCAAACCAGACCCATTGCCGGCACCCGTGAAAGAACCCAATCACAAGAAGCAGATGAGGGTGAACGAAATGCGCTGGTTACCCACCCGAAAGAGCGTGCAGAACACATTATGCTCATAGATCTGGAGCGAAACGACCTGGGAAGAATCTGCACACCGGGAACAGTAGATGTGAATGAGCTTATGGTTCTCGAAAGCTATACACATGTACATCATATCGTTTCGAATGTACGGGGAGAATTAAGAAATAATATCGCAGCTGGAGACGTCATTCGTGCAGTTTTTCCAGGCGGAACCATAACAGGCTGTCCTAAAGTTCGGTGCATGGAAATCATTGCTGAACTTGAAGGCGAGGGCAGGAGCTATTACACAGGCGCCATGGGCTACCTCGATCATCGCGGCAATATGGATCTTAATATATTGATCCGCTGCCTTGAACGTGATGGTGAGACTGTTCGATTCAGAACCGGAGCAGGAATCGTCGCAGATTCCATTCCGGAAAATGAGCTACTCGAAACGAGGCACAAGGCACGTGGTCTACTCTCTGCCTTGAATGCAGCATGAATAACCATCCACGCTCACTCGTCAATGGAACGCCTGCAGATAAGATCAGCTTGACTGACAGAGGCATCCAGTACGGAGATGGTGTGTTTCGCACCATGCTGGTCGCTGATGGTCAGGTGGTAGACATGGCGGCGCAGCTTGATAAATTGTATGCGGATGCAAACCGGCTTGGTATTAAAGGAATATCCCCTGAAACCCTGCGAGATGATATTCATAAGCTTCTGGACCAATGCCAGGGTTTTTCTGCACTTAAAATAATATTGACACGAGGCAACAGTAACCGGGGGTATGTCTACGACCCCAAGGCAGATGCAACACGAATAGTCTCAATATTTGAACTGTCAGATGTACCGAATAGTTACTGGACCAAAGGCGTGGATTTGTTTGTATGTACGACTCGTCTGGGCAAAAATGCAGCACTATCAGGCATCAAACATCTCAACCGTCTGGAACAGGTGCTCGCAAGAAATGAATTCGGTAATGAGTTTCAGGAAGGCCTGATGCTCGACACTGATAATCAAGTCATATCCGGCACCATGTCCAATATATATTTTGTAAGTAACGGCTCGATAACAACACCTTCGTTAGAGCTGTCAGGTGTGCGCGGCTTTATGCTTGATAAAATCCAGACCTGTGCCGGTGAATCCGGACTGAGTCTGAATACAGGCCACATCCATTTGCAACAAATTGATGCCGCTGAAGAAGTGTTTGTCAGCAATAGCCTCATTGGAATTTGGCCCGTTAGAAGTATTGGACAAAAGCAATGGCGACGCGGGCCATTAACAAGTAAATTACAACATCTGATTCAACATCCACGTATTCCAGAAAATACATGAAATATCTTCTACTACTGGCTTCGCTACTGGTCACTGCTCTCATACTCGACGCCAACAGGGCGCTGTTGTTGCCACTTGCACTGGATGAAGATATTCAACTTGAAATGGCTGCCGGTACATCGCTTACAGGGCTGGTAAAAACATTAAAGGTAAATAATTTATTGCGCGCCAAAAGGGATCGCTACTATCTCGTTATCTATGCAAAATTACGCAGTGAGGCGAATAGTCTGCAGGCGGGTGATTATTTCGTAAAGAAAGGTACCAGCCCCAGGCAGCTATTCTCCGTAATGGTGTCTGGAAAAGTATTACAGCAATCAATTACATTCCTGGAAGGCTGGAATTACCGGCAGATATTAAATGCCCTGCACAGTCATGAGGGTATTGCTAAAACCATTGAAGGTGATGACCCTGAAGTCATTGCGAAATTGGTTGGTATAGAGGAAGGTCATCCTGAAGGCTGGTTTTTCCCAAATACCTATCAATTCGCCAATAAAACAACTGATGTAGAAATATTGAAAATTTCCTATACGGCTGCCAAAAAGATTCTTTCAGAAGAGTGGGAGAGCAGAGCGCCCGATTTACCTTACAAATCGCCCTATGAAGCTCTGATTATGGCTTCAATAATAGAAAAGGAAACCGGATTGGGGAGTGAGAGGCCTGAAATCGCAGGCGTCTTTGTAAGGCGTTTACGTAGGGGCATGCTTTTGCAAACGGATCCAACGGTTATTTACGGAATTGGTAAAAAGTTTGATGGCAATATAAGAAGAAAAGATCTTAGAAAAGATACCGCTTATAACACCTACACTCGAGCGGGATTGCCTCCCACTCCTATTGCAGCAGCCGGCAGGGCAGCTATTAATGCCGCCCTGCATCCATTGGATGGTGACAGTTTATATTTTGTATCGCGTGGTGACGGAAGCCATTATTTTTCCAGCACACTTAAAGAACATAACAGCGCTGTTAGAAAGTATCAGTTAAAAAAATGAGCGGAAATCCAGATATTGGCAGGTTCATAACACTTGAGGGTGTTGAAGGCGCGGGTAAAAGCACCCAGATCAAAACTATACAAAGCAGGCTTGAGTCCGCCGGCATAACAGTCTGTACTACGCGTGAACCAGGTGGGACTCCATTGGCTGAAGGCATACGTGACTTACTGCTTTCAACACGCTATACAGTAGGCGCAGAAGAAGAATTGCTTTTGATGTTTGCTGCGAGATCATCGCATATTCGGGAAGTGATACTCCCCGCATTAAATAATGGTGCATGGGTCATCTGCGATAGATTCACGGATGCGAGTTTTGCCTACCAGGGGTCAGGGCGGGGACTTCCCAAGGAAATAATTGCCTCGCTAGAATCATTTGTGCAAAAGTCCTTAACCCCTGATTTAACGATAATTTTCGACATACCTGTGAAAACCGGATTGGCACGTGCCAAAGCCAGAAGTGAGCAGGACAGATTTGAACTGGAAGAACTGGATTTCTTTAATCGAATCCGAAACGAATATCTGAATCGTGCCAGATTAAATACTGAAAAATATTCAGTCATTGATGCGAATCAGTCACTGGATAAGGTTACGGATCAGGTTAACGTTTTAATAGACACATTCATCAGCGTGAATCAGGTCTGATATGGATCTGCATCAGCCATTACCCTGGCATAAGAAACAATGGAATCAGCTTTCCCAGGCGCATAGTAATGACCGGTTTCCTCATGCCTTATTGCTGACCGGCCCAGCCGGGGTAGGGAAAAGGGTATTTGCAAGTCAGCTGAGCAGGATACTGCTTTGCCAGAATCCAAAGTGGCAGGTTTTCGAAGCATGCAATAACTGTAAAGCCTGTGAAAAAACTCTTTTGGCAGCTCATCCCGACTCAAGAACGCTTAGCCCCAAAGAAGATAAAAAAGAAATAGCTGTAGATGATATTCGCAATATATTGAATTATATACAATTTTCATCTAACACGGAGGGTGGTAAAAAAATTCTGACCATAGATCCGGCCGACCGAATGAACAGGAATGCATCGAATGCAATACTTAAAAGTCTCGAGGAGCCGCCTAAAGACAGAGTCTTTATCCTGATTGCAGAGTCTATGGGGCGTTTACCGGCAACTATTCGCAGTCGATGTCAGTTGTTACGGTTCTCTACTGTTAAGCCAGAAATTTCGACTCACTGGCTTAATCAAGCAACCAAAGGACAATATCCGGCAGCAGAGCACCCTTTATTGCTTGAGACACCGCTCAGGGCACTAGAAGCCTGGAGTGACGAAGAAACTAATTATCAGCTTCTGAACAAAGCTATCACCGAGCAATGGGTGTCAGTAATGCTTGGGAACGAATCAGCACTTAATATAGCTCAAAGTTGGTCAGATGCCGGTAATGAGCAACTGATCATTGATTGGTTTCAGTATCAGATACTGCTGGCGCTCAGGGTTTTGAATTCTATTAATAGCGCTAACGATCCATCAGCAGTGAACGCAGAACTCATAAAGTCAGGTTATGACATGAATTCGGTATTGGAAATACATAATAATATCAATTATATAGCGGGGATAATTCACACGACAGTAAATTCAAAACTGATTTGGGAAGCATTCCTTGTTAATTGCCATAAAATGGCAGTATTGGGTAAAGTAGACAAATGAACCCGTTATTAGGAACTTAAATGAGTGCAAAAGCCGGATCAGCCGCACCAGGCATTCTGACACTTAATATTAAAGACAAAGTAGCTCTTTATGCTGCGTACATGCCATTTATAAAGAACGGCGGGTTATTTATACCAACGACAAGACCACACAAACTTGGTGACGAAGTGTTTGCACTGGTTACTTTGGTTGAGCAGGACGAACGGTTGCCAGTCGCCGGTAAAGTCATATGGATTACACCATCAGGTGCTCAAGGTAAACGGACACCCGGCATCGGAATTCAGTTCAGCACGCAAGATAATGGCGTAACGCAAAAGAAAATAGATACGATTGTAGCTGGCATGAGAGATAAGGATTATGCATCACACACCATGTGAATAGCCGGAAGCATATCTTAGCAATAACTCAACATTAGACCTATATTAGTCTTTTTTCTTTAATACTCCATATGTGCATAATGTATATTATGTTAAATAAATTACAGAGTATAGGTTCTCCTTTATATATGTGGACGACTGATTGATGAAGAAATCTAAGTACAGGAATATTTGCTGAAATTCGTTGTTTTCGCATGAATTTTTGATGATATTACTTGGCGAGCAAATAGAAGTTAGTATTCCATGCCTTAGTATTCCATGCCCGTGAAACAATCATTTAAAGAATTTACTTGCGTTAATGTTACGCTCTATCATTCTGAATTTATTAAATATTCTTCTTAGGCTCGTTTTGTGATATTTCGTTGCTTCTGCATTGGTGGACGACCAATGACATGTCTCCAGACTTATGGTTTGCGATGTACTCTATCGCAACACGCTCTTTATATCACTGAGTGGAAATTTACGTGATGCCTCTGTCTTTTTCTGTCCATTACGCACCTCCTGCCTATATATCGACTCGCGTCTACAAAGCTTTAGAAAGGTGCATCCCATATGACATATCTTAATAACAGGCTGTGACGGTTCCTTTTGTAAGGGGTAATCAGTTAAGGATAGAGTTGAAGTTGGGCTACATAGAAGTTGATTAATCAATAAATAAAAACGCCCCGACAATGCCGGGGCTGTAAATCTTGAGACGCTGCCGCGCTCTACTACTCTAGGTAGCCGGGCAACCCGGACCATCCGCGCTATCCTCTACGCCCTCTATATCGGGACAGGCGTCCTCTGAGTCAGGAATCCCGTCTTCATCACTATCAGCCTCTGCCACAGTGACAATCACCGTTGCCACGTTGGAATCGGCCTGACCGTCGTTGGCCTTGAAGGTGAAGGTGTCGGTGCCGCT